>NZ_JAUYAW010000060.1 GCF_030693405.1 Phenylobacterium sp. | reverse complement strand
GTCTGTTCTTCGTGGTGTTGTGACAGCAACTGCTCCTATTGTGCTGTGCGAAAGACCGTTCGGCCATCCCCAATCTGGGGGAGTTGGTCAGTTTTCGAATACGAAAGCAGCACAGCGCTTAGGTCATATTCACCAAAAAGGTCAGAGCGGCAAACTCACCACGAAACGGGCTCCGCCGCCGGGTCGGTCTTCGCAGTGCACACGCCCGCCGTGGCGCTCGACGATGGTCTTGACCAGCGACAGACCGAGGCCCACGCCACCCTCTCGCTCGCTGGCGCCGGGCAGGCGGTAGAAGGCTTCAAAGATGCGTTCGCGCAAGGCGACCGGCACACCCGGGCCACGGTCTTCCACCCACAGCACCGCGGTCCGCGCGGCGTTCCGGCCTGCCCCTTGTTCGACCGCGAGGCGCAAGCGCACATCGGCTTCGGCCGACTCGGACCCCGGCGCGCCCGCGCCCGCGCCCGCGCCCGCGCCGCCGGTCACGACGCCTTCGCCGACCCCGCCAGCCCCGGCCCCACAGGCCCCGCAGCCCCGCCCCGCGCCGCCACCGGCCCCGGCGGCTCAGGCGCCCGTCCCGCGGCCCGACCGCACCATCGCCTCCCAGCCGGTCTTCCTGGACGAGCGCCAGGCGGTGGCCGGCCAGCTCAACGCCGAGGAGCGCAGCTATGAGGAGCGCCTGCGGGCCTCCTACAACTCAGCCCAGGGGCTGCAGGGTCCGCTGGACGGCGGCTGGGCCCTGACCACCCCAGCGGGCCAGGACCTATACGCCCTGCGCTTCGTCGATCGGGGCTCGGGCCCCCTGGAAGGCGCCTGGCGCGACGCCCGCCGGCCCGGCGCCCTGGACGGCTTTGGCTTCCTCGACAACATCGAGCGCCGCAGCGGCCAGGTGACCCTGCGTTTCACGCCGCGGCGGGGCGCCCCGCCCACCGTGATCACCCTGTCAGCCGCGGCCGACGGCCAGTGGTCGGGGGACATGGTGGAAGATGGCGCGCCCCGCACCGTAGTGATGCGCCGCCGCTAGAGCATTTTCCGATCAGTGTGACGCGGCGGTCGGATCAAAATTGCTCTGACTTCATGATTTAGAGTCCTGAAGGGCCGCGCGGCCCGTCTCCAGGGTCCGGGCCAGGGCCTCGGATTCATAGGCCAGGGAGGGGCTGTGACCCCATACGGGAGCCGGCCAGGCTGGATCATCGGCCCGCCGGCCCACCACATGGATGTGCAGCTGGGGCGTGACATTGCCCAGCGCCCCGATGTTCAGCTTCTCCACCGGGCGTCCGGCGACCTCGCCGAGCGCGCGCGTCGCCCGCCCCGCGGCCAGGATTTCCGCCATCAGCAGGGTCTGATCGGCCCCTGACAGGTCCTCCAGTTCCCGGGCGCCGGCGATCCTCGGGATCAGCACGATCCATGGATAGCGGGCGTCGTCCTGCAGCCTGGCCTGACACAGGCTAAGCTCGAGCAGCAGGTGGGAGGTGGCGACAAAGGCGGGGTCAACGGCGAACATGACCTCAGACTGGAGCCGGAGCATGCCCGCCGCAAGCCGCCGCCCTTGCCGCAGGGGCGGTCCTTGGGCTACGGGACCGCCGACACACGACGTCTTGGCCCCTATCCAGGAGAGCTCTCCATGACCACGAAGCCCCCCGTCCGCGTGGCGGTCACCGGCGCGGCCGGCAATATCGGCTACGCCCTGCTCTTCCGCATCGCCTCGGGCGAGATGCTGGGCAAGGACCAGCCGGTCATCCTGCAGATGCTGGAAATCCCCACCGAAGGCGCCCAGAAGGCCCTGAAGGGCGTGGCCATGGAGCTGGACGACTGCGCCTTCCCGCTGCTCGCCGACATGGTGCTGACCGACGATCCGAAGGTGGCCTTCAAGGACGCCAACTGGAGCCTGCTGGTGGGCTCCAAGCCCCGCGGCCCCGGCATGGAGCGCGCCGACCTGCTGAAGGACAACGGCAAGATCTTCATCGCCCAGGGCAAGGCCATCGACGAAGTGGCCGCTGACGACGCCCGCGTGGCGGTGGTCGGCAACCCCTGCAACACCAACGTCATGATCGCCGCCAGCCAGGCCAAGCGCCTGAGCCCCGATCGCTTCACCGCCATGGTGCGCCTGGACGAGAATCGCGGCCGCGCCCAGCTGGCCAAGAAGGCCGGCGTCTCGATCAACGACGTCTCCGACCTCTTCATCTACGGCAACCACAGCCCGACCATGTTCGCCGACTTCACCCACGCCAAGATCGGCGGCAAGGCCGCCGCTGACGTCATCGGCGACGAGGCCTGGTTGAAGAACGACTACCTGCCCACCGTGGGCAAGCGCGGCGCGGCCATCATCGAGGCCCGCGGCCAGAGCTCGGCGGCCTCGGCGGCCAACGCCCTCATCGACCACGTCCGCGACCTGGTGACGCCCGGCAAGATCCACTCGGTCGCCATCAATTCGGAAGGCCGCTACGGCTTCGCCGAGGGCGTCTGGGCCGGCATGCCGGTGAAGACCACCACGCCGGGCGCCTACGAAGTTGTCACCAGCTACGAGATGGACGACTTCGCCAAGTCCAAGATCGCCATCACCAATGACGAGCTGGTCGGCGAGCGCGACACCGTGAAGGACATGCTCGGCTGATCGAGGGGCGACGAACCTCCAACCGTCATGGCCCGGCTTGACCGGCCCATCCATGAACACCGGCGAACGGCCGAGTGCATGGGCCCCCGGGTCAAGCCCGAGGGCGACGGCGGAGGTGGGGGTGCATTACAGGTGAGGGCGGCCCGGGCGACCGGCGCCGCCCTTTTTCGTGGGTTCACCAGGACGGCGGCCAGGCCGGTTCTTCCGGCGGGGCGAGGGCGGCCTGGTCCTGCAGCTCGGCGATGCGGGCGGCGTAGACCTCGGCCACGGCGGCCGGCGCGTCCCGGGCGGCGTCTTCCCGGGCCCTGAGCCAGCGGCGCTGCTGCCGTTCCAGGCGCCAGTCGGGGATACCTGCGGCCAGGGCCTGCTCATAGGCGGCGGCCAGCTGCTGGTCGGCCTCAGCCAAAACCGGATCGGCGCAGACCACCCGCTCGGCCGGGGTGCGGGCCCGGCGGCAATCGAAACTGGGCGAGAAGGCCAGGCTGGCCGGCTGGCGCAGGTCTTCGGCGGCGAAGGGGGGCGGTTCAGGCGCCTGAGCCAGGGGGGCGTCAGGCTGCGGCGCGGGGTCCAGCGGCGGATTGTGCGGCGCGGCCTGCGCCATGTCCTGCGGCAGCACATCCAGCGGCGCGCCCGGCGCCGGCGTCGGGGCGGGCCCGGCGGGGCGCTCGGCCACCTGGATGTCCAGGGTCTCGGCCCCTGGCGCGGCCATGTCCGGCGGCTCGCCCGGCAGGGCGAGGCCCAGGGCCAGGGCGCCGACGACGGCGAGCCCTGCGCCCCCTGCGATCCACAGGCCCAGCGGTCTGCGGCGCCCTGGCGGCGGCGCGTCCTGCCGCAGCCTCAGGTCGCCATCCCGCGGCGGGGGGCCGCCGGGCGCTGAGATGTCAGGCGGTGAGATGTCGGGCTCTGGGGCGTCGAGGTTCATGGGCGGGCGCCTTATGATCTGGCGGGCGGGTATCGACAAGGCTGGGCGCTTACGCCTGAATTGCGGCTGAACGATGCGACCGGGGGGAGGCTCATGAGCATAAACACTGTGGCGACAGGTCTGGCTCCGGGGCCGACCCTTGAAACCGAGCGGCTGATCCTGCGCCCGCCGGCCATGACCGATTTCGAGGCCTGGTGCGCCTTTTCCGCCGACGAGGAGGCCGCCCGCCATATCGGCGGGACCATGACCCCGGCCCAGGTCTGGCGCTCCATGATGACCATCGCCGGGTCCTGGTCGATGGAGGGCTTCTCCATGTTCTCGGTGATCGAGAAGGAGAGCGGCCGCTGGATCGGCCGGCTGGGGCCTTGGCGGCCCCACGGCTGGCCCGGGACCGAGGTCGGCTGGGGGATCATCCGCGACTGCTGGGGCCGGGGCTACGCCACCGAAGGCGCGGCCGCAGCCATGGACTTCGCCTTCGATCATCTGGGCTGGGATGAGGTGATCCACACCATCGAGCCGGTGAATGTGAATTCCCAGGCGGTGGCGCGGCGGCTGGGATCGGCGATCCTCCGCCAGGCCCGCCTGCCGGTGCCCATGGACGTCGCGGTCGATGTCTGGGGCCAGAGCCGCGCGGCCTGGCGGGCGAGGCGGGGCCAGTCCGGCTAGTACCAGCCCGCCTCGCGCAGCAGGCGGGCATAGGTGCGGCTGACGGGGACCTCGATCCCGCCGGCCAGGGTCAGGACCGCGCGGCCGTCGCCCCGCCGCACGTCGGCGATGGCGGCGCGGGCCACCCACCAGGACCGGTGGACCTGGGCGCCCTCGAGGCCCTGCAGCTCTTCGATCGCATCCCCCAGCCGCATGAGGATCAGGTCCTGGCCCCTGGAGGTGTGCAGGCGCAGATAGTGGTCCTCGGCCTCTATGGCGCGGAGGTCGGCGCCGCGCAGGCGCGGCGGCAACCGCTCCAGGAACCGGACCGGCTTGACGGGCGCCGGCGCCGCCCGGAGCCGGCGCATGGCCTGGCGGCGGCTCTCCACCAGGGTGTTCAGCACCGTCATGGCCAGGGACAGGACAAAGACGCTGCCGAACAGATAGGGCAGGCCCCGCCAGGGGATCTGGTGGCCGAAGGCCAGCCAGGTCGCCGTCCACACCAGGCCGGTGAAGGGTAAGGCCATGGCCAGGGCCGCCCACAGGCTGTTGAGCCACATCCCCTGAGGGGGCGCGTCCTCGTCACCATGGTCTGGAAAGAAGGCCCTGGCGATGAACCCGCCCCACAGGGCGCCGATCCCCATCATCGGTAGCCAATAGGCCAGCCGCCGTCCGAGGGAGGCGTCCTTATCGGCGAAGGCGCCCGACAGGGCGAGGAAACCCCCCACCGCCAGGGCGAGGCCCAGGCCCCGGAGCCAGCCGGCCCGATCCTCATAGGGCCCGTAGGCCAGAGGCCGGCGCGTCGTCGACGTTTCGTCAGCGGACGGGGGCGTCTTTTCACGACGGCTGGACGTCATTCCACGAAACCCCGCTGGCCCCACGTCCGTCCCAACCCTTGTCTCCGCTCAGATCGCGGCCCCGCCGCAACGAAAAGGAGATACCCCATGTCGCTCGCCCCGCAAGACAGCCAGCCCCGCCTGAGCCCCTGAGCGCCATGACCTTCGGCCGCGGCTTCGCCCTGAGCCTGGGGGTGGTCTTCCTCATCCTGGCCGGCGCCATGTGGGGGATCTGGCCGGCGATCGGGCGGGAGCTGGCCGCAGCCCGGCCCCACGCCCCGGATTTTGCCGTGCTGGCCAAGCTTTCGCCGGTCGTCAAAATCCACCTCTACACGGCCCTGGCGGCGCTCGTCCTGGGGGCGGTGCTGATGACCGCGCGCAAAGGGCGGACCTTCCATCGGACAGCGGGCTGGATGTGGGTGGCGCTGGTCATGACCACGGCGGTCTCCACCCTGTTCATCACCAGCCTGAACCAGGGGCGCTGGTCGTTGATCCATCTTTTCACCGGCTGGACCCTGATCATCCTGCCCCTGGCGGTGATCTGGGCCAAGCGCCGCGACGTCGCCCGTCACCGCCGCGCGATGATGGGCCTGTTCTACGGCGCCTTTGCGGTCAATCTGATCATCGCCTTCATTCCCGGCCGGACCATGTGGACCCTATTCTTTGGCTGAGGCGCCCATGTCACTTTCGTTGGGGTGTGACGTCGGGTTAGCGGGTTGCCACGCTCGGAGGCGGCGCCTATAAGCCCGAGAACTCGCCGGTCCGGGCGAGACGATTTCAGCGACAAATCGCAGCCTCATGAACATCCACGAGCATCAAGCCAAAGCCGTCCTCGCAGAGTTCGGCGTGGCGGTTCCGCGCGGCTTCGCCGCCCACACCGTCGAAGAGGCCGCCCAGGCCGCCGCGAAGCTGGGAGGCCCGGTCTGGGTCGTCAAATCCCAGATCCACGCCGGGGGACGCGGCAAGGGCCGCTTCGAAGGCCTCGGTCCCGACGCCAAGGGCGGGGTCCGGGTGGTCAAGTCCGCCGACGAGGTGAAGACCAACGCCCAGGAGATGCTCGGCCGCGTCCTCGTGACGCACCAGACGGGTCCCAAGGGCAAGCAGGTCAACCGCCTCTATATCGAGGAAGGCGCGGCCATCGCCCGCGAACTCTACCTCTCCCTGCTGGTCGACCGCGACACCAGCCGCGTCTCGGTGGTCGCCTCCACCGAAGGCGGCATGGACATCGAAGAGGTCGCCGCCTCGACCCCTGAAAAGATCATCAGCTTCTCCATCGATCCGGCCACCGGCGTCTTCCCGCACCACGGGCGCAACCTGGCCAAGTCGCTCGGCCTGACCGGCGGTCTGGCCAAGGAAGCCGCCACCCTGCTCGGCCAGCTCTATGGCGCGTTCGTCGCCAAGGACATGGAGATGCTCGAGATCAACCCGCTGATCGTCACCGCTGACGATCACCTGCGGGTGCTGGACGCCAAGGTCAGCTTCGACGGCAACGCGCTCTATCGCCATCCGGACATCGTGGCGCTGCGCGACACCACCGAAGAGGACGAGAAGGAAATCGAGGCGTCCAAGTACGACCTCTCCTACATCGCGCTCGATGGTGAAATTGGCTGCATGGTCAATGGCGCAGGCCTGGCCATGGCGACCATGGACATTATCAAGCTCTATGGCGCTGAGCCGGCGAACTTCCTCGACGTGGGCGGCGGCGCCACCAAGGAGAAGGTCATCGCGGCCTTCAAGATCATCACTGCCGATCCCAGCGTGAAGGGGATCCTGGTCAACATCTTCGGCGGCATCATGCGCTGCGACATCATCGCCGAGGGCGTGGTCGAGGCCGTGAAGGAAGTCGGCCTGCAGGTGCCCCTGGTGGTTCGCCTGGAGGGCACCAATGTCGAGCTCGGCAAGAAGATCATCGCCGAGAGCGGCCTGAACGTCGTGTCCGCCAATGATCTGTCGGACGGCGCAGAAAAGATCGTCAAGGCCGTTCGGGGAGCCGCTTAATGTCCATCCTCATCGGAAAAGAAACCCGGGTCATCTGCCAGGGCATCACCGGCAGCCAGGGTACGTTCCACTCGGAACAGGCCATGGCCTACGGGACCAAGATGGTCGGCGGCGTCACGCCCGGTAAGGGCGGCACGACCCATATCGGCCTGCCGGTGTTCGACACCGTCAGCGAGGCGGTCAACCAGACCGGCGCCGAAGCCAGCGTGATCTATGTCCCGCCACCGTTCGCCGCGGACTCGATCCTCGAAGCCATTCAGGCCGAAATCCCGCTGATCATCTGCATCACCGAGGGCATCCCGGTGGCCGACATGGTCAAGGTCAAGCGCGCCCTGTCGGGCTCCAAGTCCCGCCTGATCGGCCCCAACTGCCCGGGCGTTCTGACCCCGGACGAGTGCAAGATCGGCATCATGCCGGGAAATATCTTCAAGCGCGGCTCGGTGGGTGTTGTCTCCCGCTCCGGCACGCTTACCTACGAAGCTGTGTTTCAGACCACTCAGGTGGGCTTGGGCCAGACCACCGCTGTCGGCATCGGCGGCGACCCGGTCAAGGGCACCGAGTTCATCGACGTGCTTCAGATGTTCCTCGACGACGACGAGACCGAATCGATCATCATGATCGGCGAGATCGGCGGCGCAGCCGAGGAAGCGGCGGCTGAATTCATCAAGAATTCACCAAAGAAGAAGCCTATGGTCGGATTCATCGCGGGACGCACCGCCCCCCCCGGGCGGCGGATGGGTCACGCGGGCGCAATCATTTCGGGCGGCAAGGGCGGCGCCGAGGACAAGATCGCGGCGATGGAAGATGCGGGCATCCGCGTCTCGCCTTCTCCGGCGAAACTCGGCGAAACCCTGCTCCAGGTGCTCAAGGGCGCCTGACACAATCAAGCGTATGGCGGTCCGCCGTCGGCTCCTCTCACCAAGAAGCTTCGCGGACCGTCTGGAAGCGGAAGCATGGCGGACGACGCAGGTCTGATTAACGAGGTGCTCGCCGAGACCTCGTTCCTCTATGGCGGCAATGGGGCCTTCGTAGAAGATCTCTACGCCCGGTGGGCGGAGGATCCCGGCTCGGTGGAGCCCTCGTGGCGCGCCTTCTTCGCCTCGCTCCATGAGCGCGCCGAGGAGATCAAGGCCGCCGCCGCCAAGCCCGGCTGGGTCAGGCCTGACGCGCCGGCCGCGCGGCCCGATTGGCTTTCAGCCCTGGACGGCCTCTGGCCGGCGGTCGAGGCCAAGCTCGAAAAGAAGGTCGCCGAGCGCGCGCCCGCCGCCTCCACGGATGCGGTGCGCGCCGCCACCCTGGATTCCCTGCGCGCCATCATGATGATCCGGGCCTACCGGATGCGCGGCCATCTGCGGGCCAATCTCGACCCCCTGGGCATCGCCATCGTGCCCGGCGACGCCAGCGAGCTGGACCCGGCCTCCTACGGCTTCACCGAGTCAGATTATGACCGGCCGATCTTCCTGGACTATGTGCTCGGCCTGGAGACCTCCACGGTCCGCGAGATCCTCGACATCCTGCGCCGCACCTACTGTGGCGATGTCGGCGTGCAGTACATGCACATCTCCGATCCCACCCAGAAGGCCTGGATGCAGGAGCGGATCGAGGGCCGCAACAAGGAGATCGATTTCACCCCCAAGGGGAAGGTCGCGATCCTCAAGAAGCTGATCGAGGCCGAGGGCTTCGAACGCTTCCTGCACCGCCGTTTCCCCGGCACCAAGCGCTTCGGCCTCGACGGCGGCGAGGCCATGGTCCCGGCGCTGGAACAGATCATCAAGCGCGGCGGGGCGCTGGGCGTCCGCGACATCGTGCTCGGCATGCCCCATCGGGGTCGCCTGAACGTCCTGGCCGCGGTGATGGGCAAGCCCTATCGCGTCATCTTCCACGAATTCCAGGGCGGCTCGTCCCTGCCCACGGACATCGAGGGCTCCGGCGACGTCAAGTATCACCTGGGCGCCTCATCGGACCGCGAGTTCGACGGCAATTCGGTCCACCTGTCGCTGACCGCCAATCCCAGCCACCTGGAGATCGTCAATCCGGTGGTGATCGGCAAGGCCCGGGCCAAGCAGGCCTTCACCCTTCGCGAAAACCCCGACGCCGGCCGCAACCATGTCCTGCCCCTGCTGCTGCACGGGGATGCGGCCTTCGCCGGCCAGGGCGTGGTGGCCGAGTGCTTCGCCCTTTCGGGCCTCAAGGGCTACGGGGTGGGCGGTTCGATCCACTTCATCGTCAACAACCAGATCGGCTTCACCACCAGCCCGAAGAACAGCCGGTCCTCGCCCTATCCGTCGGACGTCGCCCTGATGGTCGAGGCGCCGATCTTCCACGTGAACGGGGACGACCCCGAGGCCGTGGTCTTCGCCGCCAAGGTGGCCACCGAGTTCCGCCAGCAGTTCGGCAAGGACGTGGTCATCGACATGTTCTGCTACCGCAGGTTCGGTCACAACGAGGGGGATGACCCCACGATGACCCAGCCCCTGATGTACGCCAAGATCAAGGGCCACCCGTCGACGCGGGAGATCTACACCAAGCGCCTGATCGACGAGAAGGTCGTGACGCCTGAGGAGGTGGACGGCTGGATCGCCGAGTTCGCCGACTTCCTCGACAAGGAGTTCGACGCCGGCAAGGACTACAAGGCCAACAAGGCTGACTGGCTGGACGGCAAGTGGTCGGGCCTGACCCTGCCCACCACCGAGGACCGCCGCGGCGACACCGCAGTGCCGCTGCAGAAGCTGCTGGACCTTGGCCGCAAGATCACCGCCGCGCCGGAACGGATCAACATCCACAAGACCGTCGCCCGGGTGCTGCAGACCCGCCGGGAGGCCATCGAGAACGGTGAGGGCCTGGACTGGGCCACCGCCGAGCACCTGGCCTTCGCCACCCTGCTGGACGAGGGTTATCCCGTCCGCCTGTCGGGCCAGGACAGCGTGCGCGGCACCTTCACCCAGCGCCACTCGGCCCTGATCGACCAGAAGACCGAGGACGCCTACTTCCCCCTGCGCAACCTGTCGCCCAACCAGGCGCACTTCGAGGTGCTGGATTCCGCCCTGTCGGAAGAGGCGGTGCTGGGCTTCGAGTACGGCTTCTCCCTGGCCGAACCCCGGACGCTGACCCTGTGGGAGGCCCAGTTCGGGGACTTCACCAACGGCGCCCAGGTGGTCATCGACCAGTTCATCTCCTCAGGCGAACGCAAGTGGCTGCGGATGAGCGGCCTGGTGATGCTGCTGCCCCACGGCTATGAAGGCCAGGGGCCGGAGCATTCCTCGGCGAGGCTCGAGCGGTTCCTGCAGTCCTGCGCCGAGGACAATATGCAGGTGGCCAACTGCACCACGCCGGCCAACTACTTCCACATCCTGCGCCGGCAGCTGCTGCGGGAATTCCGCAAGCCGCTGATCCTGATGACGCCCAAGAGCCTGCTGCGGCACAAGAAGGCGGTCTCACGGCTCACCGACCTGTCGGAGGGTTCGTCCTTCCACCGTGTGCTGCTGGATGACGCCGAGCGGGGCGAAAACACCACCACCACCCTCGTCCCCGACGAGAAGATCCGCCGGGTGATCCTCTGCTCGGGCAAGGTCTATTACGACCTGCTGGAGGCCCGGGAGGCCAAGGGCGTCGACGACGTCTACATCCTGCGCCTTGAGCAGTTCTATCCCTGGCCGGTGAAGTCCCTGTCGGCCGAGCTGAAGCGGTTCAAGGACGCCGAGCTGGTCTGGTGCCAGGAAGAGCCCAAGAACATGGGCGGCTGGACCTTCGTCGACCCGTGGCTGGAGCTCACCCTCGAGCGCCTGGACGTGAAGTCCCGCCGCGCCCGCTATGTCGGCCGCCCGGCCTCGGCCTCCACGGCCGCAGGCCTGATGAGCCGCCACCTGGCCGAGCTTGAAACCTTCCTCAACGAAGCCTTCGCCTAGGGCGTCGTTCGTCTAAGAACTGAATAAGAACAGGAATCTACCACTATGGCCGACATCATGACCCCCGCCCTGGGCGAGTCCGTCACCGAGGCGACGGTGGCGCGCTGGACCAAGAAGGCGGGCGATGCCGTCCGTAAGGACGAGATTCTGGTCGAGCTGGAAACCGACAAGGTCAGCCTGGAAGTCGCCGCCCCCGCCGATGGCGTGTTGAGCGAGATCCTGGCCGGCGAAGGCGACACGGTCGAGCCGGGCACGGTGCTGGGCAAGATGTCCGAAGGCGGCGCGGCCGCCGCGCCCGCCAAGGCGGAGGCCCCCAAGGCCGAGGCCAAGCCGGAACCCAAGGCTGAAGCCGCCCCTGCGCCGGCCCCGGCCAAATCAGAAGCCGCCAAGCCCGCCGCCCCCTCGGCTCAGCGGATCGCCACCGAGAACAATCTCGACCTCGCCAAGGTGAGCGGCTCGGGCAAGGACGGCCGGGTGACCAAGGGCGACGCCATCGCCGCCCTGGAGTCCCGCGCCAGCGCGCCTGCGCCTGCCGCCGCCCCGTCGGCGCCCCGCGAGTTGCATGAGCGCGAAGAGCGGGTCCGCATGACCCGCTTGCGCCAGACCATCGCGCGGCGCCTGAAGGAGGCGCAGAACAACGCCGCCATGCTCACCACCTTCAACGAGGTGGATATGAGCGCGGTCATGGCCCTGCGCACCGAATACAAGGACGTGTTCGAGAAGCGCCACGGGGTCCGTCTGGGCTTCATGAGCTTCTTCGTGAAGGCCTGTATCGCGGCCCTGAAGCAGGTGCCCGATGTCAATGCCGAGATCGACGGCCAGGACATCATCTACAAGAACCACTACGACATCGGCGTCGCCGTCGGCACCGAGAAGGGCCTGGTGGTTCCGGTCATCCGTGACGCCGACGAGATGAGCTTGGCCGGGGTGGAAAAAGCCATCGGCGCCATGGGCAAAAAGGCCCGCGACGGCCAGCTGGCCCTGGACGACCTGCAGGGCGGCACCTTCACCATCTCCAACGGCGGGGTCTATGGCTCGCTGATGTCGACGCCGATCCTGAACGCCCCGCAGTCGGGCATCCTGGGCATGCACAAGATCCAGGAGCGCCCGATGGTCGTGAAGGGCCAGGTGGTGATCCGCCCGATGATGTATCTGGCGCTGTCCTACGACCACCGCGTGGTGGACGGCCAGGGCGCGGTGACCTTCCTGGTGAAGGTCAAGGACGCCATCGAAGATCCCCAGCGCCTGCTGCTGGACCTCTGAGACAGCCAGGGGCGCGGGGGACCGCGCCCCTTCGGCTTTAAGACCCTCTGACCTACGGATTGCAGTCCCATGTCCCAATACGACGTCGTCATCATCGGGGGCGGCCCCGGCGGCTACAATGCGGCCATCCGCGCCGGCCAGCTCGGCCTCAAGGTGGCCTGCGTCGAGAAGCGCGACACCCTGGGGGGCACCTGCCTGAATGTTGGCTGCATGCCGTCCAAGGCGCTGTTGCACGCCTCGGAGCTGTATGACGCGGCCATGGGCAAGGAATTCGCCACCCTCGGGATCGAGGTGAAGCCGAAGCTGAACCTGTCGCAGATGATGGCCCAGAAGGCCGACTCCGTGACCCAGCTGACCAAGGGCATCGAATTCCTGTTCAAGAAGAACAAGGCCGACTGGATCAAGGGCGCCGGCAAGATCGTGGGCCCCGGCAAGGTCGAGGTCACCGGCGCGGACGGCGCGGTCCAGACCCTGGAAGCCAAGAACATCGTCATCGCCACCGGCTCGGAGCCCACCCCGCTGCCGGGCGTGACCATCGACCAGCAGCGCATCGTCGATTCCACCGGCGCCCTGTCCCTGCCCGAAGTGCCCAAGAAGCTGATCGTGGTCGGCGCCGGCATCATCGGCCTGGAGCTGGGCTCGGTCTGGCGCCGCCTGGGCGCCGAGGTGACCGTAGTGGAGTTCCTCGACCGTATTACGCCTGGCATGGACACCGAGACCGCCAAGACCTTCCAGCGGTCCCTGACCAAGCAGGGCATCGTCTTCAAGCTGGGCGCCAAGGTGACCGGCGCTGAGACGTCGAAGTCCGGCGTGAAGCTGACCGTCGAGCCCGTGGCCGGCGGCGAGGCTGAGACCCTGGAGGCCGACTACGTCCTGGTGGCCATCGGCCGCCGTCCCTACACCGAGGGTCTGGGGCTCGAGAGCGTCGGCGTCACCACCGACAAGCGCGGCGTCATTGAGACCGACCACTTCAAGACCTCGGCGGCGGGCGTCTGGGCCATTGGCGACGCCATCCATGGCCCCATGCTGGCCCACAAGGCCGAGGAAGACGCCGTCGCCTGCATCGAGCTGATCGCCGGCAAGGCGGGGCATGTGGACTACAATCTGGTCCCCAGCGTGGTCTATACGGCCCCGGAAGTGGCCTGGGTCGGCAAGACCGAGGAGCAGCTGAAGGAGGCCGGCGTCGCCTACAAGGTCGGCAAGTTCCCCTTCACCGCCAACAGCCGCGCCAAGATCAACCACGAGACCGATGGCTTCGCCAAGATCCTGGCCGACGCCAAGACCGACGAGATCCTCGGTGTTCACATCGTCGGGCCGCAAGCAGGCGAAATGATCGGCGAATACTGCGTGGCCATGACCTTCAAGGCCGCCAGCGAGGACATCGCCCGCACCAGCCACCCCCACCCGACACGCTCCGAGGCCGGCCGTCAGGCCGCCATGGGCGTCGAGGGCTGGACCATGCAGTCTTAAGGCAAGGCCCAGTGTCCTTCGAGGCTCGCTGACGCTCGCACGCAGGGCGGTGGCGCCCGCGTGTTCTCTCCGTCGTGGTCGGGCTTGACCCGACCATCCATGAACACTTCGGTTGGCCGGCGTGCATGCACCCTCGGGTCAAGCCCAAGGGTGACGGAATATGCGGCGTGAGAGCCCGCTCAGCCCGCCTGGGCCATCGGCTCGGGCTCCAGCACCATCACATATTCCTCGACCTCTTCGCCGCGGCCGGGGGCGAACGCCGCCGACTGGCCGCGGATCACAAAGCCGGCGTGCTGCAGCACCTTCAGCGAGGCGATATTGTCCTTGGCCACCCGGGCTTCCACCGGCCGTGTGGCGATCTGCTGCAGGAAGGCGACCAGGGCCTGGGTCGCCACCCGCTGGCCCCACCAGGGCTTGCCCACCCAGTAGGAGACCGAAGGCGAGCCCGCGGTGGTGTGATTGAGGATGTGACCGGCCACGTCCCCGGCCACCTCGATGGTGCGGGCCGTGACGCCGGAGGTCTTCAGCAGCCTGTCCCAGCGGGCCATGAAGGCGGCCCGGTCCTCCGGATCAGCCGCGCCGAAGGCGGCCATGCGGTTGGCGGCGGGATCCCGCTGCTGCTCGAAAAAGATCGGCAGGTCGCCGGGAATCACGGGGCGAAGACGGACGGGACAGGTCATGCGTGGGGATGGGCCTTGGCATAGGCGGCGAGCAGGCGCTCGGCGTCCACCTCGGTGTAGCGTTGGGTGGTGGACAGCGAGGCGTGGCCTAGCAGGTCCTGGATTGAACGCAAGTCGGCGCCTGCGCCCAATAGGTGCGTGGCGAAGGAATGCCGCAGGGCGTGTGGGGTTGCGCTGTCGGGCAGGCCCAACCGGCCGCGCAGGATCTGCACGGTGGCCTGGACGTGGCGCGGGCTCAAAGGCCCGCCGCGTTTGGCCCGGAACAGCGAATCCCCCGCCGCCAGCACAAACGGCAGATCGGCCAGGTAGTCGCTGATCGCGTCGGCTACGGCCGGCAGGACCGGGACCAGGCGGGTCTTGCCCCCCTTGCCGGTGATCCGCAGGCTTGTGGGCAGGGGCGCGTCGGACCGCTTCAGAGACAGGGCCTCGGAGATCCGCAGGCCGCAGCCATAGAGCAGGGTCAGGACCGCAGCGTCCCGGCTGGCCTCCCAGCCCTCCCGATCGGGGTCGAGCCCCGGCTCGGCGATCAGGCCGCGGGCCTGGTCCTCGGTGACGGGGCGCGGCGCGCCGGGCTTGATCCGCGGACCGCGCACCAGGCTGACCGCCGCATTGGCCACGCCCAGCCTTCGGTCGAGAAACCGGTGCAGCCCCCGCACCGCCGACAGGGCCTGAGACAGGGAGCGCGGGGAGAGGGGATGATCCCCCTGGCGCAGATGGGCGAGCCAGGCGCGCAGTTCGGCGGTCTGCACGCCGCCAAAGTCGGTCACGGTCAGCCCGCCCCCGCGATGCTGCTGCAGGAAGGCGACATAGCGGCGTCCGGCCGCGCCGTAGGACTCCACCGTCCGCGGCGAGGCCCTGCGTTCCTGGGTCAGATAGGCCAGCCACGCCACGACGGCCTGATCGGCCGGGGCGTTGGGGCTCAAGGGGGTCAAAGGACCGGCCAACGCTCCGCCGTGCGCTCGATCACCCGGGCCAGGAAGGCCACGAGCTCGGCGCCCATATCCTCGGTGAAGCCCTTGGGATCATCCGAGCCGAAGGCCACGATGCCCTCGCGGGCCGGCTCCCACATGGCCAGACGGACCAGGGCCATGGATTTCACATCCTCAGCCCGGTCGCCGAACAGGCCGAGCGCCGGGGCCCAGAACCCCATGCGGGTCAGCTTCTGGTGCCCACCGAGGATCATGTCCACCTGCCCCTCCACCAGGGGCCGCCAGCCGGCCGGGGTGCGATCAGGGCCTTCCAGCGCCACAGACCCGCAGCAGAGGCCAAAGCGCAGCTGGGCCAGGTCGTCCACCCGCCGGGCGAGATCAGCGTGGTTGCGGGCCTCCAAGAGGTCGATGACAGCCCCATGGGTCTGGGCCTGGGCGGCGAAATTGGCCCGGGCGGTCGACTCCAGCTGGCGGCGCACCGCCGACTCCTTGCGGTGGGCGGCGTGGACCCGGGCCAGGGCCGCGGGCCCGAAGGCCACCACATTCTCCGGTAGAGTCTGCAGGCCGAGCAGGCGCAACAGCTCCGGATCGTACAGCAGGACGCCGGGGTTTTCCAGCAGGAAGGCCCGGACGGCCGCCTGGGCCTCGTGGGCGCTCATGGCGCCGTCGATGCTCGCCCCGTCCATCCGTTCCGTCCTTCGCCGTCCGTGCGCCGTCTTAGAGGATCGACTGACCGGTCTTGGCCCAGTCGCTCATAAACTGATCAAGACCCTTCTCGGTTAACGGGTGCTTGAACAGGTCGAGGAAGACCGCCGGCGGAATGGTGGCGCAGTCGGCGCCCATCAGGGCCGAGGCCGTCACATGGGCGGGGGTCCGGATCGAGGCGGCGAGAATTTCGGTGTCGAAGTCGTAGTTGTCGTAGATGGCGCGGATCTCGGCGATCAGATCCATGCCGTCGGCCCCGTGGTCGTCCAGGCGGCCGATGAAGGGCGAGATGTAGGTGGCGCCGGCCTTGGCGGCCATCAGGGCCTGGGCGGCGGAGAAGCACAGGGTGACATTGGTCTGGATGCCTTCCCGCGTGAACACGCCCGTGGCGGTCAGCCCGGCCCGGGTCAGGGGCACCTTGACCACCACATTGGGGGCGACGCCCGCCAGCTTGCGGCCTTCAGCCAGCATGGCCTCGACCTCAGTGGCGGCCACCTCGGCGCTGACGGGCCCCTCGACGAGGCCGCAAATCTCGGCGATGACCTCCAGCATGGGACGGCCCGACTTGGCGATCAGCGACGGATTGGTGGTGACGCCGTCCACAAGACCGGTGGAGGCCAGGTCCTTCAGGACGGCCGTGTCGGTGGTGTCGAGAAAGATCTGCATGGCCTGGGCCTCCCTGCGCAGTGAATGGCGGTGTTTAGCCCCTGCGCCCGGTCCTCGCCACCCCGCCTTGATGACAGCTGAGGCGCGTCGGTCATGAGCCGTATCGCCTCGGTCCTGCTGCCCATGCCCCTGCCCGAGGCCTTCGACTATGCCGAGCCTGACGGCATGGGGCTGCAGGTGGGCGACCAGGTGGCCGCGCCGCTTGGCCCGCGCACCCTGCGCGGCGTGGTGACCGCCCTGCGCGATGCGGTCGGCGGCAATCGGCCGCTGAAGCCTCTGGAGGCGCTGCTGGAGGATCCCCCCCTGCCGCCGGGAACTCTGGAGTTCGTCCAGTGGGCGGCCCGCTATGCGGTGGACGCGCCCGGCCAGCCGCTGGCCATCGCCCTGCGCGGCGCCCGCGCGCCCAAGGCCCGGCCGGTCAAGCAGGTGGTCGCCACCGGGTCTGCGCCGGCGCGGCTGACCCCGGCCCGCGAAAAGGTGATGGCGGCGATCCCAGGCTTCGTCGGCGCGCCAGCCGATCTCGCCCGTCAGGCGGAGGTTTCGGCCGGCGTCATCAAGGGCCTGATTGACGAGGGCGTCCTTGAGGTGCGCCAGATCCCTGCGCCTGTGGCCTTTCCGACCCCGGACCTGACCTTGCCCCGGGCGCCGCTCAATCCGAGCCAGGCCGCCGCCGCCCAGGCGCTGAGCGCCATGATCTCTGAGGGCGGCTTCAATGTCGCCCTGCTCGACGGGGTGACGGGATCGGGCAAGACCGAGGTCTATCTGGAGGCTGTGGCCGCGGTCCTCGCCGCTGACCCCACCGCCCAGGTCCTGGTGCTGCTGCCGGAGATCGCGCTGACCCAGGCGGTGTTGACGCGGTTCTCCGAGCGGTTCGGGGCCATGCCGGCTGAATGGCATTCCGGCGTCGCCCCGCCGGCGAGGCGACGGGTCTGGGAGGCGGTGGCCACCAGCGCCTGTCCGATCGTGGTTGGCGCCCGCTCGGCGCTCTTCCTGCCCTTCACCAACCTGAAGCTGATCGTGGTGGACGAGGAGCACGACACCTCGTTCAAGCAGGAGGAGGGCTTCATCTACCAGGCCCGGGACCTGGCCGTGGTGCGCGGCAAGATGGAGGCCGCCGCCGTCGTGCTGGCCTCGGCGACCCCGTCTCTAGAGTCCCTGCGCAACGCCGAGACCGGCCGCTATCGCTGGCTGCGGCTGACCGACCGGCATGGGGTCGCCGTCCTGCCGCAGATCGACCTGATCGACCTGCGGGAGACGCCCCTGGAGACCGGCCGCTGGCTGTCGGCCCCCCTGGTCGAGGCGGTCGGCGAGACCCTGGCCCGGGGCGAGCAGGCCCTCCTGTTCCTCAACCGCCGGGGCTATGCGCCGCTGGTTCTGTGCCGGGCCTGTGGCGAGCGGCTGACCGCGCCGGACACCGATTCCTGGCTGGTGGAGCATCGCTATACCGGCCGGCTGGTCTGTCACCTCACCGGCTTCTCCATGGCCAAGCCCAAGGCCTGCCCCCACTGCGGGGCGGTGGACAGCCTGGTGTCGGTGGGGCCAGGGGTGGAACGGGTGGAGGAGGAGGCCCGGGCCCTGTTCCCCGAGGCCCGGGTGGCGGTGTTTTCCTCCGACACCGTGTTCGACGCCCAGGCCGCCCGCCGGCTGGTGGAGTCCATGTCGGCCGGCGAGATCGACATCCTGGTGGCCACCCAGGCCGCCGCCAAGGGCCACAACTTCCCCAACCTGACCCTGGTCGGGGTGGTGGACGCCGATTTGGGCCTGAGAGGGGGCGATCTGCGGGCCGCCGAGCGGACCTATCAGCTACTGGCCCAGGCGACGGGCCGGGCGGGCCGCCATGACCGTCCGGGGCGCGCGCTGGTTCAGACCTACGCCCCCGATCATGCGGTGATGCAGGCCCTGGCCGCCCAGGACCGGGACGCCTTCGTCGCCGCCGAGATGGCCGAGCGGGAGCTGGCCGGTCTGCCGCCCTTCGGCCGCCTGGGCGCGGTGATCGTCTCCAGCGAGAACCCCCAGGCCCTGGAGGCCTTCGTCCGGGACATGGCCGCGGCCGCCCCCAACGCCGAGGGGCTGGAGGTTTACGGTCCGGCCGACGCCCCGCTCTCTCTGGTCCGAGGACGGCGGCGCAAGCGGTTCCTGGTGAGGGCCGATCGCACGGTTGATCTATCAGCCTATCTGGCCGCCTGGCGGGCGCGGGTCAGGCCCCCGGGCTCGGTCCGTGTGGTGATCGACGTGGACCCCTACAGCTTCCTGTAGATCAGTCGCCTGGCCTGCGACCAATAGTCGGGCGCCCGACGGACGCGGCGCGCGCAAGTCTGTAGGGCCTTCTGTGAAGCTTCCCTGCCACCTCGTGCCGTCTGAGGCGTTTCCTTCCCATGTCCATGGGTCAGTCATCTTCCGATCCCCGCGCCTATGGCGGAGTGTCCGACACCTCCGCCCTCCGGGCCAACCGCCTGCTGGCCGCCCTGCCCGGCGCGGTGCTGAACGATATCGCCCCACACCTGCGCCAGCTGAACCTGGAGCGGGGGCGGGTCCTCTTTGAGCCCGGCGACGATGTGGATCTCACCCACTTTCCGACCCGCTCGGCGATCATCTCCCTGCAGCTGGTGACCCGCGACGGGCGCGAGGTAGAGGCCGCCAGCATCGGCCGCGAAGGCGCCGCCGGCGGCATTGTCAGTTCCGGCCACAAGCCGGCCTATGGCCGCGCCGTGGTGCAGATCGCGGGCCCTGTCCTGGTCATCGCCACCGAACAACTCGAAGGGGCCAAGCGACGCCGGCCGGAGATCGCCGACCTGTTTTCCCGCTATGCCGACGCCCTGCTGGCCCAGGTGATGCAGTCGGTGGTGTGCAACGCCCTGCATCCGGTGGAGCAGCGGGCCTGCCGCTGGCTGCTGGCCACCCACGACCGGTCTGACACCGATATCATCCGCCTGACCCAGCAGAGTCTGGCTGAGATGCTGGGGGTCCAGCGCACCACGGTCTCAGGCGTGGCCAAGGCCCTGGAGCACCGGGGCCTGATCCGCCAGCACCACGGCCATGTGGAGGTGCTCGACCGGGACGGGCTCGAGGAGGCCTGCTGCGAATGCTACCAGGCCGTCGAGGACCACTTCAGCCTGCTGCTGCCCGAGGTGAGCGAGGACTGAGGCCGCCGCCCCTTCAGCCTCCTGGCTTGCCCAGCGCCTCGGCTGGCGCAGGCGCGGGAGAGGGCGGCGGGACACGGTCCTGCAGCCTTACGCCCGGGATCTTGAGCATCAGCAGGAAGCCCAGCAGCAGCACGGCCAGGCTGAAGATGATCCCGTAGACCACGGCGGTGGAGAAGCTCTGGCGGATGATCTGGTCGGTCGCCCGCGTCGCCGGATCGGCGGCCCGGGCCGCGGCGAGATCCGGATCAGCGTCCCGCTCCATGGCCATGCGCTGCAGGTCCGACAGCTCCAGGGTCTGCACCCTGGCGCTGGGATCGGCCGCCGACAGCCGGCCAAGCTCCGAGGTCAGGCCCCAGGTAAGGATGGCGCCGAACAGGGCCACCCCCATGGTCGAGCCGATCTGGCGCACGAACTGGCCCGAACTGGTGGCCACCCCCAGCTGATGGGGCGGCACGGCGTTCTGCACCGCCAGCCCGAACAGGCTCTGCCCCGGGCCAAGACCGATCCCGACGATCAGCAGCCGCCAGGCCAGGTCCAGGGTGCCGGTGTCAGGACCGATGAAGCAGAGGGAGAAGACGCCGGCGATCAGCACCGCCCCGCCGCCGATCATGAACGGCTTATAGACCCCGGTGCGGGTGACCAGCTGGCCGTTGATGGTGGAGGAGGCCACCAGACCCACCATAAGGGCCAGCATGGTCAGGCCGCTGCGGGTGGCCGGCACCCCCTGACCCACCTGCATGTAGAGGGGCAGGAAGGAGGTCACCCCCATGAAGGCCATGGAGTAGATGAAGGCCGCGCCGTTGGCGGTGTTGAAGGTCCGGTTCTTGAACAGCTCCAGCGGCAGGATCGGGTCGCGCACCGCCTTCTGGACGAAGACGAAGCCGGTCAGGGACGCCAGGCTCACCGCCAGCAGACCCAGGATCATGGGCGAACCCCAGCCATAGTCCCTGCCGCCCCAGGTGATGGCCAGCAGGAGCGTGGTGAAACCCACCACGATCAGGGCGGCGCCCGCATAGTCGATGCGCCCCTCCCCCCGGGGCGGCAGGGCGGGCATCTTCAGGGTGATCATGGCCACCGCGGCGAGCGCAAAGGGCACGTTCACATAGAAGACCCAGCGCCAGCCCTCGACCACGTGGCCCGCCACCTCGAAGGTCCCGTGGTCGGTGAAGAAGCCGCCGATGACGGGTCCGAAGATGCTGGCCACCCCGAAGACCGAGCCGAACAGGCCGGAGAACTTGGCCCGCTCCCGCGGCGCATAGAGGTCGGCGATGATGGCGAAGGCGATGGTGAAGAGCGCGCCGCCGCCGATTCCCTGCAGGGCGCGGGCGGTGATCAGCTGGGTCATGCCGCCGCCGATCAGGGGCAGGTCGCCGAACTCCCCGGCCAGGCCGCAGAGCCAGGAGCCGGTGAGGAAGACCCCGATTCCCCAGAGCAGAACCGGCTTGCGCCCGAAGATGTCCCCGAGCTTGCCCCAGATGGGCACCATGACGGTCGAGGCCAGCAGATAGGCGGTGGTCGCCCAGGCATAGAGATGGAGGCCCGACAGGTCCGAGACGATCCGCGGCATGGCCGTGGCCACCACGGTCTGGCTCATGGCGCTGAGCAGGAAGACGATCAGGACGGAGATGAGCGTGAGGCGTCTGTCCGCCTCGTCAAAGACAGGGGGCTCTTGCAATGCGCGTTTCCAAAGCGACGTTCGAGCGCCGCCAATTCTTTGGTCCAGCGCGACGTCAATCCGCCGACCGTCCCAGGTTTTTCAAATGTCTGAGCCCGCCCCGGCGCGCCGATGTGACGTCCGGGGCGGAGATAATCCTCAGACGTTATCAGAACCGGTCGGCGATGCATGCCCCAAAGCCGGCTGAGCCGCCGCCTTTCGCCGGGCCGCGCGCCGGGCGAAGATGTTGAGCCCCTCCACGAGGCCGGAGAAGGCCATGGCCGCGTAGATGTAGCCCTTGGGCACATGGAAACCGAAGCCGTCGGCGATCAGGGTGGCCCCGATCATCAGCAGGAAGCCCAGAGCCAGCATCACCACCGTCGGGTTGCCGTCGATGAACTCCGCCAGCGGGTCAGCGGCCAGAAGCATGACCCCCACAGCGAAGACGACGGCGACGACCATGATCGGCAAGTGGTCGGTCATGCCCACGGCGGTGAGGATGGAATCGATGGAGAAGACCAGGTCCAGCAGCAGGATCTGCACGATCACGGCCGAGAAGTTGGCCGCCACGGCCCCCTTGACGTCCAGGACCCCATGGGTCGGCTCGGGATCGACCTTTTCGTGAATCTCGGTGGTGGCCTTCCAGACCAGGAAGAGGCCGCCCGCGATCAGGATCAGGTCCCGCCAGGAGAAGTCCATCTCGAACATCGGCATGCCGTGCACCGGGTCCGGCGGACCCTGCAGGGGAATGCTGAAGACGGTCTGGGTCATGCCGACCAGGAAGGCCAGGGTCGAAAGCAGCCCCAGGCGCATGATCAGGGCCAGGGCGATGCCGATCTTCCGGGCCCGGCTGCGCTGCTCGGGCGGCAGCTTGTTGGAGAGGATCGAGATGAAGACCAGGTTGTCGATGCCGAGCACCACCTCCATCACGATGAGTGCGATGAGGGCGGCCCAGGCCACCGGGTCGGTAAGCAGGACAAGAACTGAGTCCATGGGTGATTCTCCGGGAGAAGGCCCCAGGCTTAGCTGATCCGGCGGGGCGTGGCTGCGCTAACGCGATGGTGAGGCTTCTGGCGCCAGAGTGCGACGAAGAATCCCGAGACCGGCGCCTGACCCCGCCGGCCCACAAGAGTCCGCCGCCCCATGACCGACGCCCAGCAGATTCACCCGCTCACCTCCCTGCGGTTCTTCGCCGCCTTCTGGGTGGTGCTGTTCCACTACTGGCCGGCCCTGGCGACGGGGGCCACGCCGCTCTTCGTGGCCAAGGGCTATCTGGGGGTAGAGCTGTTCTTCGTGCTGTCCGGCTTCATCCTGTGTCACGTATATCGCAGCCAGGTGGAGGCGGGCGGTTTCAACTATGGCGGCTTCCTGTGGGCGCGGCTGGCGCGGGTCTACCCGCTGCATCTGGCGACACTGATCGGCATGGGGGTCCTGGCGGCGGCGGCCGGTGCGGCGGGCTTTGCGGTCGACCCCAACATCCTGTCGTGGGAGGCGCTGCTTCCCAACCTGCTGCTGGTGCAGGCCTGGGGGTTCGCCCCGGTCGCCGGCTGGAACCATCCCTCCTGGTCGATCTCGGCCGAGTGGTTCGCCTATCTGACCTTCCCCCTGTTCGCCTGGGCGGCCCTGGCGCTCAAGGCCCGGCCCCTGGTGGCGGTGGCCCTGGCGGCGGTCTTCATGGCCGGCCTCTATGCCGGGTTCGAGGTCCTGGCCGGTCATCCCCTGACCCTGGCGACGATCTCCTGGGGGGCGCTGCGAATCGTTCCCTGCTTCGCCCTGGGCTGCGCCCTGCACAGCCTCTGGCGGGAGCGGGCCGGCGGCGGCCGGTCGCAGGCCTGGCTGGGCGCCGCAATTTCAGGCGCCGTCGCCCTGTTCGCCGCCACCCTGGGCCTGTCGGATACGATCATCGTGCTGGGGACCGCGGGGCTGATCTTCTACCTCGCCCGTCTGGCTCAGAACGGGTCCCAGGCCTTGAGCACGCCGATCCTCATCTATCTCGGTGAGATCAGCTATTCGATCTACATGATCTGCGTGCCGTGGAAGATTGTATTCGTCAACGGGGCCGCCAGTCTGCTCAAGCTTGAAAGCGACCAGCTGCCGCTTGGCATATGGTTGGTGCTCCTGGTGGGCGTGATTCCACTGGCCGCCCTGTCTTATCATCTGATCGAGAAACCGGCCCGCGAGCGCATGAAGCTGTGGGCGGGGCTGTGGAAAGGACGTGCGCCGAAGGTCGCAGGCGCATAAACCCTCTTTTCATCCCGAGCGTGAGAAACTATCCCTAACGCCAGTTCGCGTCGGGGAGTTACGCCCAACATGATGAAACGGACACGCCTCGTCCTTGGTTCCATGACGGCTGCGGCGGTCATGGCGCTCGCCCCCGCCGGCAGCGCCTTTGCGGACACCTACTGGCAATGCGTGCCGTTCGCCCGGATGATTTCCGGCGTGCAGATCTTCGGCGACGCCTGGACCTGGTGGAAACAGGCCGCTGGCAAGTACGACACGGGCAACACCCCCCAGGCCGGCGCCGTCCTCTGCTTCAAGCCCACCGGCGCCATGCGCCTGGGTCACGTGGCCGTGGTCAGCCAGGTGCTCACCGACCGGGTGATCCAGATTTCCCACGCCAACTGGTCGCGAATCAACGGAACCCGCGGCCAGATCGAGCGCGACGTCACCGTGATCGACGTCTCCCCCAAGGGTGACTGGAGCCAGGTCAAGGTCTGGTACGACTCCATCGGCGATCTCGGCTCCACCACCTATCCGGTCCACGGCTTCATCTATCAGGACGCCACGGCCTCGACCCTGACCAAGACCGGCTTCACCACCGCCCAGAACACCGCGGTGACCGTGGCCCAGTCGGCCGCCAACCAGATGGTCGCCGCCGTGCGCCCGGGGTCTGGCCCGCTGCAGATGCTGAGCCAGGCCGCCGACGCCACCGACCGGATCGCCGCCCTGCTGCAGGCCGCCGGTCAGGGCGGGGCTCAAGCCGGCGACTCTCAGGAATAGTCGCGGCCTGAGGGTCGCGGACAACCCTTCCTTAAACCGCGCCAGACCACTGTGGCGGCCTCATCTGAAGGTCGCCCATGGCAAGTCCCGCCGCTTCACATCTGCGCCCCCAGACCCAGTCCTACCTGCGCACGGCTCTGGCAGCCCACGCCCGCTACGTCCAGGGCCTGGCTGGCGGCCGCCGCGCCGATCTGGTGCGGGCTGATCTGGCCGACTGGAATCTGGAAGGCGCCCTGCTGGCCGAGGCCGATCTCACCGGCGCCCGCCTGAGTGGCGCGATCCTGGCGGGCGCTGATCTCAGCCGCGCCAATCTGTTCGGCGCTGACCTGCGGGACGCCGACCTGCGGGGCGCGCGGCTGACCCAGGCCGATCTGCGCGGGGCGACCCTGCGGGGCGCCAATCTTTCCGGGGCGGACCTGTCCGGGGCCGACCTGCGCGAGGGCTGCATCGCCATGCAGACCCGGGCCGACGGCTTTCGCGTGCTGGCGCCGGAGGCCCGCGAGGGCAATCTGGAATACGCCGTGGCCGAGGGCGCCGATCTCACCGACATCATGACCGCCGTCGACTGCCGCGACGCCAGCCTGACCGGCGCGGTGCTGGTGGGCGCGCGACTGGCCAACGCCAGGCTCGACGGCGCCGATCTGTCCGGCGCTCAGCTGGACGGGGCTGATCTCAGCGGCGCCTCCCTGCGCGGGGCGATCGTCGCCGGGGCCAACCTCGCCGCGGCGGGTCTCGACGGCGCCGATCTCAGCGACCTGCTCAAGGCGCCCGCCACCGTCTTCTATGTGGACGACCAGCCCCTGCACGACCTCATCGCCGACCATGAAGCCTTCTGCGACAGCGAAGGTCGCCAGGGCGTCGCCGCACGCCTCGCGGGCGCGGACTTCCGGTCCCTGCGCCACCTGCGCAGCCGTCGGCTGAGCGGCCTGCCGGCCCCCGGCGCCATCTTCTTCGGCATGGATCTGCGCGGGGTCCAGCTTCAAGGCGCCGATCTGTCCGACTGTGACCTGCGCAAGACCGATCTGCGGGGCGCCGACCTGCGGGGCGCCCGGCTGACCGGGGCCAACCTGATCCGCGCCGATCTGCGCGAGGCCAAGCTCGGCCCCCTGGCCATCGGCGAGGGCCGCCTGCTGCGCACCGACCTCAACCGGGCGAACCTGCGTTATGCCGACCTCAGCGGCGCCAACGCATCGCGGGCGCGGTTCCTCGAGGCGGACCTGTCCGGCGCCAAGCTGGCCGGGACGGACCTGCG
Organism: Phenylobacterium sp.; assembly: GCF_030693405.1. GTDB lineage: Bacteria > Pseudomonadota > Alphaproteobacteria > Caulobacterales > Caulobacteraceae > Phenylobacterium. Next base: position 24,640 of record NZ_JAUYAW010000060.1, on the reverse strand, counting down.
GGGCGCCGAACTGATCCTGTAGGGGCCAACCTACATCTCGTGACGCAGGGGGCGCAGGTCGGGGAAGTCGGCCGGACGCTTCTCCGCCTTGGCCTTGAAGGCCTCGCCCATGTGCGAGCCCGCGAACATGCCGGTCTGCCAGACAGCGATATAGTCCAGCCCATCGGCGATGGTGTGGTCCCGGGCATAGTTGATCATCACCTTCGAGCCGGTGACCGCCAGGGGCGACTTCTCGGCGATCTCCCTGGCCGTGGCCATCACGTGGTCAAGCAGGGCCTCGTGGGTCGGGAAGACCTCATTGACCAGGCCGATTTCCTTGGCCCGCTGGGCCGGCAGCCTGCGGCCGGTATAGGCCAGCTCGCGGACCCAGCCCTCGGGGATCAGTTTGCACAGGCGGGGGAAGGTGCCGACATCGGCGGTCATGCCGATATTGATCTCCTGCACGCAGAAGAAGGCGTCTTCGGTGGCGTAGCGGATGTCGCAGGCGCTGGTCATGTCCATGGCCCCGCCGATGCATCCCCCCTGGATGGCCACGAGAACCGGCATGCGGGCCTCATCCAGGCAGCTGAAGCAGTCCTGTAGCCAGCGGATGTGGTGGCGCTGGCCCTCGGCGGCGATGAAGCGATCGGGCGCGGCGCCGCCATCGGCGTTCGAAGTCCCGCCGCCGCCGAACACCGCAAGGTCCATGCCGGCGGAGAAGTGCTTGCCGGTGGAGGAAATGACGATGCAGCGGGCCCGGACATTGTCGTTGATGTCGCGCACGATCACCGGCAGCTCGTTCCAGAAGGCGCGGATCATGCTGTTGAAGGCCTCGGGCCGCTTCAGCTTGATGTGCGCCACGCCGGCGTCGATCTCGACATCGAAACAGGTCCAGGGGCCGAGCGCCGGGATGGTGTCGGCGTCGTTCAGTTGGGCGGCGGTCATGGCGTATCCCTGAGCTTGTTGGCGTGTTTCCCCCATCATCGGCCCTGACGTTGGGGAAGGCCAAGCCCTCAGAGGTCTTCGATCGGCTGGTCGAGGGCTTCGCAGAGGCGTTCAGCCACAATGGCCCGGTGGCAGTCGCAGGCGCGGGCCTCGAAACAGAGCAGGGCGATCTTCTTCTGTCCCGCCAGCTCCTGGGCGCGGGCCAGCTGGGTGACCGCCTGGGGTTCGGCCAGGTGGGCCTCGAAGATGGCGCGCATCTCGGCGATGCGGCCCGAGCGCGCCGCGTCGCGGCCGGCCTTGGGGGTGCCCAGGCCCCGCAGGTGCTCATAGCCGATGCCCTCGGCCTCCAGGCTGGCGCCCAATATGGTCTTGGAAAAGCCCGGCCGCCGGGATGCGGCGACGGCGCGGACATCGACCACCAGCTCGACGCCGGCGGTCTTCAGCTGGTCGATCATCTGGGCCTGGGTCTTGCCCTCATAGCCGATGGTGGCGATGGCCATGGCGAACCTCTCCTTGGGTCAGGGGACGGACGGGATATATGGGGGCCACAAGAACCCATCGCGCGAAGAGAAGGATCCGCCCATGGATGGAACGGTCGCACAGGCCCCGCGGGTCCGCCGCTTTCCTCTGCCCAGCCGGGGCGGCGAGATGGCGGCCCTGGAATTCGGCCCGTCCGACCGGGATTTCGACCTCGTCTTCTGCCACGCCAACGGCTTCAACGCCGCCACCTACCGTTCGATCCTGACGCCGCTCGGGGCGCAGATGCGGACTCTGGCCATCGACCTGCGGGGTCACGGCGCCACGGCCCTGCCCACCGAGCTGGAAAACCGGAACGGCTGGGGCGCCTATCGCGACGACCTCCTGGCCCTGCTGCCTCATGTGGTTCAGGGACCGGTCACGGTGGCCGGCCACTCCATGGGGGCGACCACCAGCCTGATGGCTGCGGCCCAGGCGCCGGACCTGATCTCGAACCTGCTGCTATTCGATCCCGTCCTGATGCCGGATCGGGGCGAGGCGGCGCCTGGCGACATCGCCCAGTCGCCCATGGTCCAGGGCGCTCTTCGCCGCCGGGCGCGCTTTGACAGCCGGGCCGCCGCCGTGGCCGCCTATCAGGGGCGCGGCGCCTTCAGGACCTGGTCCCTGGAGCAGCTGGAGGACTATGTGGCCGCGGGCTTTGTGGACACCGGCGACGGGGCGGTGGAGCTGGCCTGCGCTCCCGCCTGGGAGGCGTCCAACTTCGCCGTCTATGACGACCAGGCCTGGGCCGCAGCGCTGGCCTGCCCCTGTCCGGTGCGCATCCTGCGGGCCGAGCAGGGCTCCACCTGCCGGATCGACGATCACCTGGAGATGCTGGCCGCGACGGGCCGCTACCGGATCGAGACCGTGCCGGGGACCAGCCACTTCCTGCCCATGGAGCGGCCAGACCTGGTGCGCCAGGTCCTGACTGAAGCGGTGGCGGTCTAAAGCGCCATCTCGGGTCGGGTGGTCTTGCGTATGGCGTCCACCGCCTCGGGCGACAGCCGCACCACCTTGCGGGCGTCGAGGTCGAAGCCCACGGCGACATTCTCGGCGCTGGCCCAGGGCCGGCCGGTGTGGGGATCGACCATCCAGTGGCGCAGGCGGCGGAATCGCTCCTCCACATGGGCGGTGGCCGAGCGCAGCTCGAACCGGTCGCCGGCCCGGGGCCAGGCGAAATGCACCAGCCGGTATTCCAGGGCCGCGCCGCCGATCCGCGGCGCGCCTGAGCCTGGACCTTCGCCCAGGCCCCGGTCGGCGCCCAGCAGGTGCAGGATGCCGTCGGAAATCTTGCCCATGACGATCTCGGTGCGCATGCGGCCAAAGGCGTCGCAATCGGCCGCGCCGATCACGCCCAGACCGATCCGGGTCAGGTCCATAGCCTTGGCCGCCTCCAGGCTGGCGGCGCTGGCGGCCACGGGATCGAGGCTGATGGAGCGGGGCGCGGCGAAGTCGGGGATGTCCACCTGCAGGCGCTCTGCCGCCGCCAGGATGCGCCGCGACCAGGGAAAGACCCGGCCCGCATCGGCGGTGGCGTGACGCACCACGGTCTGGAAGGTGGCGGCCGGCGTCCCGTCGGGATGCAGGATGACGATCAGCAGCCGGGCCTCGTCCTCGCCTATGGCCACCACCCCGCCCCGGGCGGTCAGGGCCGCCCCGGGCTTGGCCTCCCGCAGGAAGCGGATGTGCTGCTCGCGGACCAGCAGCGTGGACGGCGCAAGGCCAGAAAAGGCGTCGGGCATGCCCAGCTCAGCGGCCAGACCCGCCAGGGCCTCCATGGACTTGGCCACCCAGTGACGCACGTTGAGATGACCCATCTCATCGCATTCCCAGGTGTTGACCCCGCCGACCCAGATCTCGGTTCCGCCGTCCCAGCCCATCAGGCCCCCCGCTCAAGACCGCCCAGGCGCCGGGCGACGTGCGGGGACCTTAGGGGCGCCCGCCGCCCGCGCCAACGGCCCTGAAGGCTCAGGATTCGCCCGTCTTGCCGGCGTCCTTGGGAAGCCCTTCGGTCTGGCCGGTCACTTCGGGCGCCCGTCCGGTGCGCTCGACCTGTTCCTCCTGGCTCTGCACCGGCGGCTCGGGCGGCGGGTTCTCGACCGGTGTGTGGCGCTTGGCGTCTTGCTCGCTCATCTCGGGGTCTCCCTTGGGGGTTGAACCAGGACAGCGTGCGGCGTCGCGAGGCGTTCCGACGGCGCCGCTGTAACGCCGCATGCCGATCCGGCGTAGTGTCTGGCAGATGGCGACGGAGGCGGTCCCTTGGACGACCCGATCAAACCCGCAAGGACCCGGCCGCGGCACAGCCTCCTGGTGCGGCTGACCCACTGGGTCAACGCCCTGGTGCTGCTGGTTCTGCTGGGCAGCGGCCTGCAGATCTTCAACGCCCATCCGGCCCTCTATTGGGGCCACGCCTCGACCTTCGCCGAGCCCTGGGTCGCCATGACCGCTGAACCCAAGGGCCCGGGTCTGGCGGGCTATACCCAGGTGGGCGGCCTGAAGGTGGAGACCACCGGCCTGCTGGGCCTGTCGGACGGCGAGCGCCGGGGCTTCCCGGCCTGGGCCACCCTGCCGGGTTACCGGTCCCTGGCCGAGGGGCGCCGCTGGCACTTCTTCTTCGCCTGGCTGTTTGTCTTCAACGGCCTGGCCTATCTGGCCTGGGGCCTGGCCAGCGGCCATTTCCGCCGCGATCTCGCCCCGCGCCGGGCGGAGCTTTCGCCGGGCCACCTGGGACGCGAGATCCGGGACCATCTGGCCCTGCGCTTCCCCCACGGCCGCTACAACGCCCTGCAGAAGCTGGTCTATCTGGCGGTCATCTTCGGCCTCCTGCCCCTGATGGTCCTGAGCGGCCTGGGCATGTCGCCTGGCGTCAACGCCGCCTGGCCCTGGACCTTCGAGCTGTTCGGCGGCCGTCAGTCGGCGAGGACCATCCACTTCCTCAGCGCCCTGGCCATCGTGACCTTCGTCCTGGTCCATATCGCCATGGTCCTGGCCTCAGGGCCCCTGCGCCAGCTGCGGGCCATGATCACCGGCGGGGAGACACCGCCGCCCGTTCCGGGAGCGCACCTATGACCTCGATCCCCCGCCGTGGCCTGCTGGCCGGCGCCGGCTCGGCCCTATTGGGCCTGACCCTGGCCGGCTGCGACCAGGTCAGCCGAAATGCCGGCGTCCGCGCCACCCTGGCCCGGGCCGAGGGCCTGACCATGGCCGCTCAGCGGCTGATCCTCTCGCGCACGGCGCTGGCGCGGGAATTCACGCCCGCCGACATCTCCCCGGACTTCCGCGCCAATGGCAGCCTGCGGCCGGCCGGAGCCGCCTATCAGACCCTGGTCGCCAGCAATTTCGCCGACTGGCGCCTGGAGATCGGCGGGCTGGTGGAGCGGCCCCTGTCCCTCAGCCTTGAAGACCTGCGCGCCCGGCCGGCCCGCACCCAGATCACCCGCCACGACTGCGTGGAAGGCTGGAGCAGCATCGGCCAATGGACCGGGGCCAGGCTCTCGGCCCTGCTGGAGGAGGCCGTGCTCAAACCGGAAGCGCGCTACATCGTCTTCCACTGCGCCGACCGGCTGGACGCCTTCGCCGAGGGGGACCGGGGGCTCTATTACGAGAGCATCGACCTGGTCGACGCCTTCCACGAACAGACCATCCTGGCCTACGAGATGAACGGGGCGGACCTGCCGGTGAAGCACGGCGCCCCCCTGCGCCTGCGGGTCGAACGCCAGCTGGGCTACAAGCACGCCAAATACGTCATGCGCATCGAGGCGGTGGAGAGCTTCGCCCACATCGCCGGCGGCCGGGGCGGCTTCTGGGAGGATCGCGGCTACGAGTGGTACGCCGGCATCTGAGCCTTGCGTCTTGAGCGCGTTTTGATCCGATAACCGGTTCCCAACTATCGGAACGCGCTCTGGCCGGGGCTTACCTCCCGAGGCTCGAGGGCCTATGTCGGTTGACCCCCCCGTTTGCGCCGGAGATCGCCCCATGCTGCTGCACCTGTCTACCTGGTCCGAGGTCGAAGGCTTCCTTGCCCGCTCGAAGACGGTGGTCGTTCCGATCGGCTCCAACGAGCAGCATGGCCCCACGGGCCTGCTGGGCACCGACTGGCTGTGTCCGGAAATCATCGCCCATGAGGCGCAGAAGAGCGGCGACATCCTGGTGGCGCCCACCTTCAATATCGGCATGGCCCAGCATCATCTGGGCTTCCCCGGCACCATCTCCCTGCGCCCCTCGACCTTCATCGCCGCCATTGGTGACTGGTGCCGGTCGCTCTCGGCCCACGGGTTCGAGAAAATCTATTTCCTCAATGGCCATGGGGGGAACGTCGCCACCATCGAGGCGGCCTTTTCCGAGCTCTATGCCGAGGCGAGCTTCGCCGGGAAACCCCGGGGCTTTGCCTGCAAGCTGAAGAACTGGTGGGAGCTGAAGGGTGTCCTCGCCCTGGCCAACAGCCAGTTCCCTACCGGCCATGGCAGCCATGCGACGCCGTCGGAGATCGCGGTCACCCAGTGGGCCTATCCCGACGCCATCAAGACCGCCGACTATGCGCCGAAGATCGCGCCCACCGGGCCGATCCGCGAGGCGATGGATTTCCGCGCCCGCTATCCCGATGGCCGCATGGGCTCTGATCCGGCCCAGGCGACCCCGGAAAAGGGCGGCGAACTGGTCCGCATGGCCGCCATCGGCCTGCTGGAGGATGTGGCGGCCTTCTCGGCCGAGACCGCCCCGGCCTGATCGCCGGGCGGACCCCTAAAAGCCGTTGCTGGAGGGGATGGCCAGGCGCGGCGGGGCGCGCTTGACCCGTCCGACCCAGTCCAGGTCCTCGGCCGGGACGAGACCCTCGGCCTGGGCGACCACGGCGTCCGGCTGGGCGACGATCTCGTGCTGGATGGACGCGACCTCGATCACCTGAACATCGGCGGCGTCATTTTCGCCCGAACCGGTGAGGCCGGTGGGGGCAAGCGTCTCCATGTCCTCGGCCAGGGTGGCCATCTCCACCAGGCCCGGGCCAGACAGACGGTTCAGGGCGGCGACCTGGAAGCCGACCGACTCATCGCCCCCATAGGCGCCGCCAAAGGCGCCGGGCAGACCCCAGCCGCCCATCCAGCGATAGAAGATGTGGGCGCCGACCGTGGCCACCTTCATCAGGCTGGGGCTCCAATAGGGGGCCACATAGTTGGCGTGATAGTGGGTCGCGTTGCCGACCCCCTTCATCACATAGCCCGACAGGGCGGCCTCGGCGATCTGCCGCGCGCGGGTCCAGCCCTCGGCCTCCGGCGGCCGCCCCAGGGCGCCGTCGCAGGTGAAGGTGAACTGGCAGCCGGTGGTGCGGTTGGAGCCCTGGAAGACCACGCCGCAGACGGAATTCGGATAGGCCGGATGACGGACGCGGTTCAGCACCACCTGGGCCACGGCCCGCTGGCCGTCCAGGCTCTCATAGCGGGCTTCGTAATAGACGGCCGCGGCGAGGCAATCCAGCGCGCGGGCCTGATGCAGCGAGCCGCCGGAGATGCGGAACGGCCGTGCTGCGGGATTGGGCAGGGTCGATGTGGGATTGGCCGCGTTCCACAGGCGGGCCTGGCCCTCGTCCATGTCCTGCAGGCGCAGAATGGCCGGTTCCGGCGCGCCACCGTCCAGGGCGTTCATCACACCGGTCTCCCGGTCGACCCGGGCGAAGGCCGGCGTGATCTCAGGCGGGGCGAAGCGGTCGGCGAGACTGCGCATGGCCGGGTCCATGGCGCCGGCCAGGCGCTCCAGCGCCGCGGCGTCGATCTGCCCGTCGGTCAGCTTGGCCAGACGCAGCCCGGTCCGCTCGCCGCCCATATAGGGCGAGGCTACGGCCAGGCCGCCCGCCAGCAGGGCGACCAGGAAGACCTGCAGCCCCGCAAAGTGATGATGACGATGTTCGGTGTCGAAAAACCGACGAAACTTCAGCACGCTCAGCTCCCTGACGCGCCCACCCCCGTCACCGCTTCCCATAGGCCTGGCGGCGTCCGATATCCAGCGGATTCGGAACGTCGGTTTCCAGAAATGACCCAGTTCAGGCGCGCGCGTCGCAGCAGGCGCCTCTAGCTGGCAAAACAGGCGCCGCGGGGCCCGTGTGCGGGATCAAGACTAGCGGGGGATTTCGGCGATCTTGGTCAGGGCCACCTGGCGGTAGACCGCGCTGATCTCGAAATAGTGGCGGAAGACACCGTGGAAGCGGTCGACCGCCTGCTTGACGCCCGGCCCGCCGATCTCGCTCTCGTCATGCCAGTAGTCGTCCAGCACCATCATGCCGCCGACCTCCAGCAGGGCCGCGCAATAGGCCAGGTCCACCATCACCGCCCAGGCGGTGTGGCTGCCGTCTACATAGATCAGGTCGTAGCGCTCGCCGCGCTCCAGCATCTTGGGCAGCTCATAGGTGGAGAAGCCCTTGTGGGTGGTAAGGCCGGTGAAGCCGAGCTTGCCCATGTTGCGGTGAAAGCGGGGCTCGACCGCATGGTATTTTTCTTCCGGGTTCAGGGCCTCGTCGAACCAGGGATCGATGACCGTGACGTCCAGCTTGGCCGGCAGAAGCCAGTCCATGAAGGCCAGGTTGCGGCCCTCATAGGCGCCGATTTCCAGATAGCGAATCTGGCCGCGGGTGGCGGCGAAGTCCCGCAGGAGGGGCGCCACATAGGGGATGTTGTTGTCGGCCCACTCGGTGGTGAACTCAAAGCCCATGGTCTGACAGTGGCCGGCGAAGGCCGCCGCGTCGCCGCTGGACCGCGGCTTGCCGAGCATGGTCTGGGCGAACTGGGGCGCAAAGCGGCCGTTCAGGGTGGCGAGCGCGCGGATCGGATCAGCCAAGACGAAGCTCCATCGAAGGTCTTCTGATGGCATAGCCGCCAAGCCGTTAAGGAAGGGTCGCATGTCTGGCGGGCCCATCGTGCCGCCATGTTGCCGGTCCGGGAAGCGCCAGACCCAAGTCCCCTCTGCGCCTATGCCTCCCCCATTGGACCCAGCCATTCAATCAATGGAGACAGAGTATGGCGCGACTAGAGGGCAAGGTGGCTATCATCACGGGCGCAAGCTCGGGTATCGGACGGGCTGCGGCCCTGGCCTTTGGCGCCGAAGGCGCGCGACTGGTTTTGAACGCGCGGAGCGCGCCTGCGCTTGAGGCTCTGGCGGCGACCCTGGCCACGCGGGGCGTGGCCGCTGAGGTCGTACTTGGCGATGTAAGCGAGGAGTCGGTCACCAACGCCCTCGTGGACCGGGCGCTCGAAACATTCGGCAGATTGGATGTGGCCTTCAACAACGCCGGCGCCACGGGGCCGGTCGGGCCGCTGGCGGATATGGATACGGCCGATTGGCGGCGGGTGCTGGACGTCAACCTGACCAGCGCCTTCCTGGGCGCCCGCCGGCAAATCCCAGCAATGCTTACCTCTGGCGGGGGCTCTCTGATCTTCACGTCAAGCTTCGTCGGTCACGCCAGCGCCTTTCCGGGACTGGGCGCCTATGCGGCGGCCAAGGCGGGGTTGGTGGGCCTCGCGCGCGTGATCGCTGCGGAGTATGGGCCGCAGGGCATCCGGGCCAATGCCTTGCTCTCCGGCGGAGCCGACACCCCTCTGGGCCGCTCGGTGGCTCCGACACCCGAGGCCGCTAAGCTGGTAGAGAGCCTGCATGCTCTAAAGCGCATCGCTCAGCCGGAGGAAATCGCCGCTGCGGCCCTGTTCCTGGCCACCAGCGAGGCCAGCTTTGTCACCGGTTCGGCCTTCTTTGTTGATGGCGGAGCCTCCATGACCAAGGTCTGAGGCGGAATATCCTCGCGTCCGATGTCGGCTTGCCGCCGCGACCGGCGTCCTTTGAACAATTCCCATCAATTTGTTTCGGATGAGCAGGAGGAGAGCGGCGATGCGAGTGATGGTGTTCGTCAAGGCGACGGCTGACAGCGAGGCTGGGATCATGCCCGGCGGCGAGCTGCTGGAGGCCATGGGCCGCTACAATGAGCTGCTGGTGGAAGCCGGGATCATGAAGGGCGGAGATGGCCTCAAGCCCACCGCCCAGGGCAAGCGGGTCGCCTTCGACGGCGAAGGCCGCACCGTCATCGACGGCCCCTTCGCCGAGACGAAGGAGGTGGTGGCCGGCTACTGGATCTGGGAGGTCAAGGACATGGACGAGGCGGTGGCCTGGGTGAAGCGCTGCCCCAATCCCATGCCCGGCCCCAGCGAGATCGAGATTCGCCCCTTCTACGAGATGTCAGACTTCGACGAGATCATGACCCCGGAAGCCGAAGCCGTGCACGGCCGCGTGGCCGACAAGCTGGCGGGGCAGGACTAGGCCCTGGCGAAAGCGGCCTAGGCCGTCACCACCCGCCCCTCGCGGAGCTCCACCGGCCAGGGGGTGAGGCGTTCGCCGAAACAGGGGCCAACGACGCATTCACCGGTGAGCGGGGTGAACAGGGCGCCGTGGCCCGCGCAGAGGATGTGGCGGGCGTCTCTCGTCAGGTAGCGGTCGTCCAGGGCCGAGAGCGGCCAGCCGGCGTGGGGGCAGGAATCTACATAGCCGCGGATCTCTTCGCCCACGCGGACCACGACGCCGGCGAACATGGCCGCCTCGGCGCGGAAGCGGAAGCTCTTGGCGCCGGGTTCGGTGATCTCTTCAACCGCGCAGAGATCAGTTCCCGCGGGCGGTCGGGCGGGGTTGCCGCTCAAGCCAGGGCCCCGCGGGTGATCTTCATGGCCGAGATCTCCACCCGCTCGAAGACGCCGGCGGACTTGTAGGGATCAGCCGCGCTGAACGCCTGAACCTCGGCCAGGGTCTCAGCTTCATAGAGGATCAGCGATCCGGCCATCTCGCCGGCCTCGTCCAGCAGGGGACCAGCCAGCTTCACGCGGTCCAGATGCTCGCCGATATAGGCCAGGTGGGCCTCGCGCACGGCCATGCGCTCGGACAGCGCATTCTTCTTGTCGAAGCACATCAGCACGAAAATGGTCATTCCAGGTCCTTAGCGTTCGTCCTTGAGGGGACGGGAAAGCAGCTTTGCGATAGCGAGATCGACCTCGACCTCGCCGGCCAGGATGGCGGCGACGGCTTCGCAGATGGGTGTCTCCACGGCGAGCTTGGCCGCCAGTTGGCGCACGGCGGGCGCGGACGCCACCCCTTCGGCCACCGAGAGCTTGCCGGCCAGGGCCGCCTCCAGGGTCTGGCCGCCCCCCAGCGCCAGGCCGACGCTCATATTGCGCGACTGCGGGCTGGAACAGGTGAGCACCAGGTCGCCGAGGCCGCAGAGCCCGGCCACGGTCTCCGGCTGACCGCCCAGGGCGACGGCCACTCGGGTCATTTCCGCAAAGCCCCGGGTGATGAGCGCGGCATGGGCCGAGCGCCCCAGCCCGCGGCCCTCGACAATGCCGCAGGCGATGGCCAGCACATTCTTGATCGCCCCGCCCACCTCGGCGCCGACCATGTCCGGGGCGTAGTAGGGGCGGAAGGCCGGCAGGGCGATGGCCTCAGCCAACGCCCTGCCCAGGGCCTCATTGGGACAGGCGAGCGTCACGGCCGTCGGCAGGCCCCGGGCCACTTCGCCGGCGAAGCTGGGACCAGACAGGACGGCGGCCGCCGCCTCAGGCAGGGTCTCGGCCAGGACTTCGGTCATCAGCTTCAGCGAGCCCTGCTCCACCCCCTTGGCGCACAGCACGATCGGCAGGCCCGGCCGGGCATGGGGGGCGAACGCGGTGAGCGCGGCCCGCAGGTGCTGGGCCGGCGCGACCATCAGGATCAGGTCGCAGCCGGCAAGCCTCGCCAGGTCATTGGTGCAAGCTAGGGCGGGATCGAGGGGGACGCCCGGCAGGAAGAGGCTATTCTCACCGGTCTCTGCGATGGCGGCGACCACCTCGGGCTCGCGGGCCCACAGGGTGGTTTCAAGACCGGCGCGGACGCAGACCTGGGCCAGGGCCGTGCCCCAGGCGCCGGCGCCGATGACCCCGGCGCGTTTCATGGACTGGCTCATGCCTTGGCGCCCTTTCGGCCGGCGAGGTGGCTGGGATTGGCGGCTGCGGCGGCCGCGTCGAGGGGCCAGCGGGGCCGGGCCGGGGCGTCCAGGGGATCGCTGATCCCCAGCGCCAGCCGCTCGGCGCCGGCGAGCGCGATCATCGCCGCATTGTCGGTGCAGTAGGCGAGCGGCGGGGCGGTGAAGGAAAAGTCCCGCGCGCGGGCGGCGTCTTCCAGCACCGCACGGACGGTCCCGTTGGCGGCCACCCCGCCGGCGACCACGAAGCGCAGAGCCTCGCCCTCGTGGGCTTGCGCGTAGAGGTCCATGGCCCGCTCGGTGCGTTCGCGCAGCTGGCGGGCGATGGCGGTCTGGACGGCGGCGGCCAGGTCCCGGCGCTCAGCCTGCGTGGTCAGCCCCTCGGCGATCCTCGCCGCGGCGGTCTTCAGGCCGGAAAAGGAAAAATCGCAGTCCTTGTGACCCAGGCGCGCCCGCGGCAGGGCGTAGCGCTCAGGATCGCCGCCGACGGCCAGCTTTTCCAGGGCCGGCCCCCCGGGATAGGGCAGGCCCAGCGTCTTGGCGATCTTGTCGAAGGCCTCGCCCGCCGCATCATCCATGGTGGTGCCCAGGCGGCGACAGGCGCCGACCCCGCCCACCTCCAGCAACTGGCAATGTCCGCCCGAGACCAGCAGAAGCAGGAAGGGGTAGGGGACGGCCGCGCCCAGTCTGGCGGAGACCGCATGACCCTCCAGGTGGTTGACCGCCACTAGCGGCAGGGTCCTCGCCAGCGCCACGGCCTTGCCGAACGCCAGCCCCACCATCACCCCGCCCACCAGGCCCGGCCCGGCGGTGGCCGCCACCCCGTCCAGATCGTCATAGGAGAGGCCGGCCTCGCCCATGGCCTGGGCGGCGATGGCGTCGATGGCCTCCACGTGCGAGCGGGCGGCGATTTCGGGCACGACGCCGCCATAGGGGGCGTGCTGGGCGATCTGGCTGGCGATCACCGAGGAGAGCACCTGCACCGCGCCCTCGGCGTCCAGGCGCACGACCGCCGCAGCGGTTTCATCGCAGCTGGTCTCCAGGCCCAGGACGGTGAGCCCCAGCGTCGTGGCATCGGTCATCTGGTTGCGGCCAAGGCGCCTGTCCTGTAGCAGCGGGCTGTCAGTCATCGCATCGCAGGTAGACCGCTCACCGTGTCTTCGCAACCGCCCGTCGTCCGCATCGGGGCTCGTGGGTCCCAGCTCTCCCTGGCTCAGGCCGGCCAGATGCAGCGTCGTATCGCTGCGGCCCTGGGCGCAGCGCCGGAGGACGCCGAGAAGGTCGCCCCCCTGATCGTGATCCGCACCTCTGGCGATCAGATCCAGGACCGGCGCCTGCTGGAGGTGGGCGGCAAGGCCCTGTTCACCAAGGAGATCGAGGAGGCGATGCTGGACGGCCGCATCGACTGCGCGGTCCATTCCATGAAGGACATGCCCGCGGTTCTGCCCCCGGGCCTGGTCATCGCCGCCATCCCCGAGCGGGAGGACCCCCGGGACGCCTTCCTCAGCCGCGAGGCCCGCACCCTGGAAGACCTGCCCAAGGGCGCCAAGCTTGGCACCGCCAGCCTGCGCCGCCAGGCCCAGAGCCTGCACGCCCGCCCCGACCTCGACGTCCAGCTCCTGCGGGGCAATGTCGGCACCCGCATGGCCAAGCTGGAGGCCGGCGAATACGACGCCATCATCCTGGCGCTGTCGGGCCTCAAGCGCCTGGGCCTCGACGGGGCGGCCAAGAGCTTCATCGATCCCGTCGAGCGCCCCCCGGCCCCGGGCCAAGGCGCCCTGGCCATCGAGACCCGCGAGGCCGACCAGGGGCAGCCCTGGCTCGCGGCCCTGCGCGACATGGACACCACCACCACCGTCGCGGCCGAGCGGGGCGCCATGGCGGCCCTGGAAAGCTCCTGCCGCACGCCCATCGGCGCCTATGCGACCCTGAAGGCCGGCCAGCTCTTCCTGATCGTCGAGGCCCTGTCGCCCGACGGCCGCCTGCGCTTCCGCCGCGAAGAGGGCCTGGATCTGACTGGCGCCGCCGACGCGGTGGTGGCGGCCCGGGAGCTTGGCCTGAAGCTGGGCGCCGAGCTCCGCGACGAGGCCGGCGACGCGATCATCCTGCCGGAATAGGTCGTTGCGGGGTTGCATCGCCCCTGCGGCTCAAGCTTTGCTGGCGCCATGACCGCACCCCCCCGGCGCCTCATCTGGATCACGCGGGCCGAGCCCGGCGCCACCGCCACCGCCGCCCGCCTGCGGTCCCTGGGACATATGCCGCTGGTTCTGCCGCTTCTGGAGGTGCGCCCCGTCACCGGGACCGCGCCCGATCTCACCGGCGTGGGCGCGCTCGCCTTCACCAGCGCCAACGGCGTGCGGGTCTTCGCCCAGCTCACCGAGGTTCGCGCCCTGCCGGTCTTCGCCGTGGGCGCGGCCTGCGCCCAGGCCGCCCGGGCGGCGGGCTTTCGCCAGGTGCTCTCGGCCGACGGGGATGTGGCCGCGCTGGCCGTCGGCATCGCCAGCCGGGCCGAGGAATTTCGCGGGCTGGTGCTGCATCCGGCCGCCACCGAGCCGGCCGGCGACCTGGCCGGGGCGCTGGCCAAGGCCGGGGTCGCCTCCCGCACCCTGCCCATCTATGAAACGGTGCCGGTGACCCCGCCGGCTGCGGCCCTCAATCAGGCGCTGCGGGCCGAGGCGGCCCTGCTCTATTCCCCGAAGGCGGCCCGCCAGCTGGCCGTGCTCATGCGTGGGCGTCAGGCCCCGGACCTGCGGGCCCTGTGCCTGTCCAAGGCCGTCGCCAAGCCCCTGGCCCGGGCGCGGATCGGCCCGCGGGTCTATGCGCCGGTGCCTCTGGAGTCAGCCCTTCTGAATCTGATCGACCGGGCCGCCCCGCCGGTGGCCGAGGCCTCGTGAGCGCCCCGCCGCCGCCTGGCGATCCAGACGAGGACGACCCCGCCCCCCGCCCCCCGGGACAACTGCTTGGCCTGCGGTTCTGGCTGCTCATCGCCTTTGCGGTCGTCTGCATCGCCGCAGGCCTCGGGGTGGCCCGCCTGGGTCCCGTCCTGTTCCCCGCGCCGTGAACCACGCAGGCGCTTGGCGAGCGCGCCAAGAGCCGCTAAATAGCCCGCCCGGACGTAAGCCTCGCCCCTGGCGCGGCAACGTCGCCACGGGCCGCCTTAGCTCAGCCGGTAGAGCGGCGCATTCGTAATGCGTAGGTCAGGTGTTCGAGTCACCTAGGCGGCACCACCCTTCCCGGGGCTACTTAAAGATAAGCGAAATCAGTAGGTTGGGTTGGTCGACGACGAAAACTGGGTGACAGTTTCTTCCGCCGATGGGTGTCACTTTGTGGGCGCTGCGGCCTTGTGGTTGGCGGTAAAGAGCGTATCGGAAGCTACTGGCGCGCGCAGCCAGTCGGAGCCTTCGTGAACGACAACCCAAAGTTCGACGCCCGCGCTATTGCAAACCTCCTGCTCGACGAGGCGGAGGGGCGGGCGCTCGTGGTCACTAACTTGATGCTGCAGAAGCTGCTTTACTTCACCCACGGGGCTTATCTCACGGCAAACCGCGCCCCGCTCGTGGACGGCTATTTCGAGGCCTGGACGCACGGTCCCGTTCACCCCAACGTCTACCAAGCCTTCAAGGAAGCTGGGAGCAGCCCGATTACTTGGCGGGCCGTTCGGTCGGACTATACGTCGGGCCGCCTTCTGGTGGTCCCCCCGGTGTCCGATGCAGGCGCGGTCGCTGTATGTCGGCGAGTGGTCAACACTCTTGGCAGCCTGAGCGCCAGCCAGCTTGTCGCTCTTTCTCACGTCCCTGGCGGCCCCTGGGATGTGGTTTCGAACGAAGCGAGAACGAATCCAGGGCGCGGAATGCGTATCAGTGATATGCTCGTCCTCGAACGATTCTCGCGACACAAGCTGTCTGTCGAGAGCCCGGATGATGGAGTGGATCCTGACCAGGAAGCGCCATTTACCTAGCGAGGACCTCGCTAACATCGCCACCCTGCCCATTGCCGAGCAGCGGAAGCGGCTGGTGGGGCTCTTAGGCCCAGCGCGCATGTCATACCGCCCCGTCCGGTTGGCAGAGGGGGCAATCTGGGGCCTGGGTCTCCCGCTCCCCATCGCAACGCCGAAGCCGACGACTGATGACATTCTGGCTGCTGTGGCCGCTCAGTCCCGCAAGGGCGAGGAACGCCGGTCGTGCTTGGAGCTGGCTAGGCTCTTCCACGAGCTGGTTCTGGAAAGAAGTGTTGTCGCGGCCTCCAGAGAGTTTGGTCGGCTTCAGCTCGGCATGGGTGTTTCAGTTAGCTATTGCTCCGACGTCGTCCTCCTGCAGGCAGGCGAGGCTCCCTCGGTTGTCGGTGTCAATTATCGGCGTCGGCCCTACACAGCCGGCGGCTTGCGGTTCGCACTGTCGGCCATGCACGAGCAGTCCCGCGCGCTTGAACGCGACCTTTCGGGCGCGAGGCTGTCCATGTTGCAGTTCCCGCAGCGGGCCAAACGCCCTCGGACTGCTGAGATCACCTTTGGCGATGGGATTGAACTGTTCGATTACGAGCAGCTTGCGCGCATGGCGGCCGACACTTGCAGGCTCTGGAACGAAGTTCAGGAGGCTGCGGAGGACAAGGCCCGGCGCACCGACACCAGCGGTTGGTGGGGCTACGGGGAGCCGCCAAGTGCCAGTGAAGTCGCCTCTTAAGAGCGTCTCCGAGTGGGGCAATCGGCTGCTTCTGCTCGTCAATACGGTCCTGTTTGGGCTGGCGCTCTGGTTCGTCTGCACTCGTGGTCTGCAAAGCGCTCCCCAGGGCTTCAGCTATCAAGACCTCGTCACCATACTGCTGACGGCCATTGCGGTCATTCTGGCAGCGGTCACGGTGTTCGTCGCGCTGACCGCGCTGTGGGGCTACACCGCGCTGAAGGAGAGCGCCAAGATCGCCGCAGAGCAGGTCGCACGAGACATCGCCGAGGAGACGGCCAAGTCCACGGCGGCTGATGCGGCCCGAGCGCTTACCATGCGCGAGCTGCCGGGTATGGTGCAGCTCTACCTCTCGACGTCCGGTGCGTCAGGCGGGGATGCGCCGGAAGACGAATTGGCTGCCGAGTTGAAACGGGGAGGCAACGATGATCCAGCTCGCTGATGTGGGCGAAGCGGCTGTCGTTAACCGCTATTTGCAGCGGGTCCCAGTGGACCTCGATGCAATGGCAGCCGATCTTGGTCTTGAGGTGGAGCGGTCACCCCTCTCAGAGAACATCGCGGGCAAGCTGGTGCGTGATGCGCGCGCGCGGGCCGGATACCGCATCGTGATCAACAGTCGCGACTCTTCACGCCGGCAGCGCTTCACGTTCGCCCATGAGCTTGCGCATTACATGCTCCACCGGGACCTCGTGGACGAGGTAGTGGACAATGCGCTCTACCGCAGCCCGAACCTGGGTGACGATATGGAGCGGCAGGCCGACCGGTTTGCAGCGCAGCTCCTCTTGCCGGCTAACGAGGTCCGCCGCGCGTATGCACGAGAAAAGGCCCTGGCGAGGCTGGCTGAACTGTTTGACGTCTCGGATCAGGCTTTGCGCATTCGGCTTCGGGAATTGAGGCTGGCCCCGTAGCCGTTTTCGGGTAGCCGCCAAGCTGGATTTGCCCCCACGTTCGCGGCCAAGGCTCGGCTAACGACCACAGTATCACGTTGCGGCTGACCCGCATGGACGCCGCGGGAGGCGTGCGGCCCAGCCGCCGAAGCCGGCAGAGTCGGCCGGGGGTGATCCCAAGCTGCTTCGCGGCCTCAGCGGTGGAGAGCCAGGGTTGATCACTAGTCGCGCGGAGCCAGCCAAGCGGGTCGTCCTTTGGGTTCGGTGTCATGCTGGCTCCTTGATGCGTTAGGCGCGGTCGCGCCGCCGTTGCTTGGGCGGTGGGTTGCCCAGCGCAGACGGGCGATAGGCCCGCTCAATGGGCGGCGGGGCGTCGAGGTGGACATAGGTCCGGCGAACGACGCCCTGGCCGATGATGTCGGCCACCTCGCGGCTGTTGCGCGCGGGCTCGTCAGCCATCAGGCCGCAGCCTTCTGCTGAGCCTGCCGGTCCCGCGCCTTGCACATCTGTCGCCAGATGTAGATCCCCTCGGTAGTCCAGGCGAGCGGCGTCCCGTCCTCCTCAATGAGGTATGGGATGGGTCCGCGCCGGCACTCTGCGAGCGCCAGCAGGGTTGCCGGCTTGAACCCGCAGACAGCCGCAGCGCGCGTGACGTCGAGCAGGCGGTGGTCGTCCGGTGCGCGGTTAGAGGGATAGCGGGGATTGATCATCGCCATATCAGCGGCCCCCTTGCGCGGCGGCCTGCCAGGCGGCCACCTGGGCTAGGGCACGGTCGTCCAGGGTGCCGGCCCGGATCGACCGTTCGATGCGCTCGACGACCCCTTGGCGGTAGGTGGGGTCGCGGTAGCTATCTGACGACATCACGGCGTTGATCTGATCCAGGCTGGAGAACGTGTGGATGCTGGACAGCGGAGGTGCAGGCTTGGGCATCGGCTGAGCGCCGCCGTAGGTGCCCTCTGCGAGGTTCACGGCGTTGACGGTGTGGGTCCGTTGGGCGTGGGTGATCTGTTCGCCCATGCGGCCGACCGTGCCGGCGGCTTGAGAGCGGGTCAGCTTCGACGCCACCTCACTGCGATAGCGTTCGCTGGTCTTGTAGAGCGGGTCGGCAATCGCCTGATGGACCTCGCTGATGTCGAAGAAGGTGTCGGCCTGGGCGGCCTCGGTTCCGTTGGTGTCGGTCATGTCGTCCTTGGGGTTGGGAAGGGGGATTGAGGAGCGCCGCGCCTAGTCGGCGACGTGCGCCCACCGTTGGCGGCTTACGATCAGGTTGATGTTCCGTTTGGTGAGGCCGAACTCGGCCGCCAGGGCGAGGCTCGTCTCCCCGGCGGCACGGCGGCGGCGGATTGCGCGGACCTGATCCGGCGAGACGCGAGCGCGAGGGCTCGTCTTGTCGCTAAACGGGGCCTCGGTGGTGGTTGCCGCCGGCTTAGGCTTGCGGGTTCGGGCTTTCGCTGCGGTGGGCGACGTGGCCGCGCGTTGGGCGTTAGAGCGATCAAACTCGCGCCGCCACACCGCCTGCCTCGCGAAGTAGTCGGGCAGACCGTCGAGATAGCGAACCATGCCTGGGGAGCCCTCAGCGACGACCGCCGCGAACCGCCGCGCGACGATAGCGGCGATCTCGGGGCCGTGGGCGGCGGCGATCTCTTCGTATGCGGCCACGACCCGCGGGTCCTGTTCGGCCGCCTGTGGGTTGCCCTGAGGGCTTCCGTCAGCGGACACGGCGCGCGCCCCGGCCTGCCCCGGCCTTCGCATACTTGCGGAGGGTCAGAGACCGCGCCCGCAGGTCCAGGCGGTCGCCGTTCTGATACTCGACGCGGCTGCCGATGGGGGCGTCCAAGATCACCCGCGCGGCAGCCGTCAGGCGGCCATCGGTGGGGCGGCGGAAGACCACGTATTGGCGGCCTTGGCCGTCGCCGGTGAGGGACAGTGAATGAGCGCCGGCCGCGCGGAGCTTGGCCAGGCCGTCGTCGTCGAGAAGGGCGGCCTTTCCGTCGCCGAGGGCGCCCCACAAGGGGACCGCGAGGCAGGGACCGCCGCGGTCGTCATGGGCGGGGGTTGCGATCAACGCCCGCGGAGTTTGTGTGCTGGTCATGTGGCTGCTTACGTTGAGGCCCGCGCCCTGAGAGAGCCTCAAGGAGCGGACAAGGTTGGCCCGCAGGAAAACCGCGGGTGAACGTCAAGGATGGAAAATCAAAAGCGGGGCAGAGCGCGACTGCGCTCAGACGCCAGCGCGCCGATGCTGCGGGTGTTCTTCGTGGGATAAGACCATCCCCAGAGGGCGGACAGGGGAGTCTCTAGGGAACCTAGAGGTCTACCTTCAGTGGGGATGACTACGTCATCTCCCTCTGTGGTTCCTCTTAAGGGTTACCTTTAGGCTCTCTTATAGGGACCGCAGCGGACATAGTTCCCACCCGGCGTGGTGTCCAAGGGTGGGGGAGAAATGGCGGTTCGGTGTCGGTGGGCGAGTTCCCACCCGGCGCGGTCCCCAAGGGGGCGTAGTAAATCGCCCCGCCCCGCGACTGCCCACCGGGATGTCGCCCCGGCGTTCCCGCGGCGCGTCGTCTCCAAGGGTGAGGGATTATTTGCGATCGCCCGGTGCGCCGCCGTCTTCGGACCGTTTCCAGCGAACGTGCCGCCCCAGCTACGCACCCGCCAAGCACCCACTTCGCGGGCGTTCTGCCGCGGTAAAATGGGGCGGCAACGCGGCCTCGCGGAAGACCTGCAGGAAGTCCGCAGGGAGGGGCATCTCGGTGCGCCCGTGGTCGGCCAGGGCGTAGGAGCCGGTCTTGCGGATGGAGGGGAGGACCTCACGGGTCACCCAGTCTTGGAACGGCTGTGCCGTCGCTTTGTCAGAGCGGAGGGTCACCTTGTAGAGCCCCGGCTCCGACACCAGCGTGAGGGCGGGGGCGTTGGCTCCGAACAGCTCAGGCGAACAGATTGCCTCAGCCCGCCGAACCGTCCGCTTCTCGTCGGCGTGGAGGCGGCCCAGGTAGCGGGTCGCGCCGCCGGCCGAGCCTCCAGTCGGGAGCCCGAGCGCCCGGCAGACGTCGGCGGCCACGAACCAGGGCTCCCCGTCGATCAGGGTGGCGCGGATGGCGTGGCCGGTGGGGGCGCAGCACCCTTGACCAGATTAGGGGTGCCCTGAGACTGCGCAGACACCCGCCAGCTCCCGTTTTCGCTCGGAAGAAAGGGGCGGCACGGGCACCCTGGCGGGAGGGGTCCACGCCTCACCCCGTTTCGTCCGTGCCCTCCCCTAGCAGCCGGTAGACGCTCGACCTTGCAATGCCCAGGCGGCGGGCGATCTCGGCGGGGCGAACCCCCTCACCCTTGAGCCGCAGCACCTCCTGTGGATCCAGCTTGGCGGGCCGCCCCCGATAGACGCCCCGCTCCTTCGCCTTCGCGATGCCCTCCATCTGGCGCGCCTTCCGTAGGTCGGCCTCAAACTCCGCGAAGGCTGCCAGAATGGTGAGGAACAGCCGCCCCTCCCCGCCTGTGGTGTCCAGGCCCTGCTGCTGCAGCGCCTTGAAACCGACCCCCTTGGCCGTGAGGCGGTCCACGATGCTCCGTAGGTCCACCACAGAGCGCGCGAGGCGGTCCAGGCGGGTGACCATCAGGACATCGCCGTCCCGGACGTAGTCGAGGGCGAGGGCCAGCTGGTCCCGGCCCTCCTCTGACAGGCCGGATTGCTTCTCGGCGAACACCTTCTCGCACCCAGCGGCGCGGAGCTGTTCGGTCTGCACGTCGAGGCTCTGCCCCGACGAGCTGACGCGGGCGTATCCGATGAGCGCCATGGGGGCCTCAAGCCGGATCGAAGGGCGAACGATAGAGCGCAACATCGCGCCCCCCACCCATGGCCTTCAGCCGCCGCTTGAACATTGCCGAGGAGAGCGCGAGGCCGCCCTCGACATCGAGGGGGTGAACGCCAGCTAGCAGACCGCCCACGGGGAGCGCGGTGGGCACCTCAGCGGGGACGGCGGGAGCCATGGGCGTTCCCCAGGCGGCGAGGCGCTGGCGGAAGGCATGGGCGGCGTCAGCGACAGTGCGGTCGGTCATCGGAGTGTCCTTTATGGGTCTAAGAGTTCCAAGCAATATCGACCGATAAATGCTAGGTCAACCCATATCGGACAGAAAATGTGTCCGATGGCTCCGACCGCTGTGGGTATACCCATGTCGGACGGGTCACGCGGGGCGTGTCCAGCCTTCCGGCCCGCGCCAGCGTTCCAGCTGATACTGTCCTGTCCCGTGCGGTGCGTAGACCATGACGGCCGGACGTTGGCCGCACCCGCAGGACCAGATGCCGGCACGCTCCATCTCCTCGACCGTCCAGGCCCGCAGAGGTGGGCAGTAGTCGGCGGCCGACTGCCAGACGGCCGTGCCGCACCTGCAGCCGATCAGTAGGCGGCCCCCAAGGCGCGCCACGGCGTTGAGTGTGAGGGGAGGCGATGACCGGGCAGGCATGCCAGTAGGATAGCCGAACGGCAGACCCGGCGCGGCCGGGAGCCCTCCGAAGACTGTGGACAAAACAACCCGGCATCAGGACGGCACACCAGTGTGCCGGGGGAGGCCCTCAGGTGCCCCCCAAAGAGGCCCTAGGCGGCCCGGCAACCCCTACCCCCCACGGGGGGGATGGCTAGTTCGTCTCTACGTATATGGGGTTTCGGATAAGCGACCCAAAAAGCATCGGAGGACCGCTTGGTCCGAGAGATCAATATCGCTGAGAACTGCGCGTCGTGATCATCTTCTGATCTGGTCTAGAGCATGTGATAAGCACGGAACCGTCGCTAGTCGGGATGCGAACAATACGAACGTCGCTGGAATCGACCACGTTGATTGGCGTGCCAAACTGCCGCGCGGCCACATCGATTGTCGCGAGACAGGCGTCGAAGCTCATATTTCGACTCGTAGACGTTGCGGCGGTTTCGCCGGATGACACCGCGCGCTCTGCTGCATCCAACGATGCCAGCTCCCGCTCCGACCGCGCGACTGCAATATTGGCTTGCCGCAGGCTGTCCTCAGAACGGCTGCCAAACGCCCAAAAGCCCAGCCCCACCATCAGCGCGGCGACCATCAGGCACCCTAGAAGGGTCTCCCCTCTTTTTGGGCCGTCTTGGATGGCGGGACTGGATGGCCACAAGCCCGCAAGAACGAAGAGGGCTGCAACCCCCCAAAAGAGGTAACTCCAGAAGGAAGGATAGAGGTCGTCCATGAAGCCCCCTTTTTGGAGGCCCCCATCTAACACCTGCGTGGGGGCCTCCGTATACTGGACGTCCTCAGTAGCCCAGCAAGACGTCCTCACGGAACCGCCGAAGCTCCTCCGTGATCTCGGTCTCGCCGAAGCCGTCTCGTTCCAGCTGCTTCCGCAGCCCCACCGCCCCGACCGCATGGTCGAACTCGCGGTCCTCCTCGCGGAGGGCCTGGATGGCGCTGGTGTGGTAGCGGTCGCGCATGGACCGGATCGTCTTGGTCCGCTGTTTGCGGCCTATTAGGCCCCAGTCGAGTGGGTTGACGGGATCGCGAACCTGCTTCGTAAACGGTCAGGCCGCCACCCGTCCGCGACACCTGGCCCGCAACTCCGTGAGGCGCTGATTAGTGTTGAGCTTGATGCCTCGGAAGGCGCGGCAGTTGGGGGCTGGTTGAAGGCGAGGTCAGACGGGGTCCAGATTATGCGCTCGAGTCCGGGTCGGAGCCGTGACCCGCTGAGCAGAGCATTTGCACCCCGCCTCCCGTTCAGTCGTTCAGATCAGCGAGTAGGGCATCGAAGGTATCGACCTTCGTTACCTCGCCGCGGACTGCAGCATCCAGGGCCGCGCGCGTGGTGGCATTAGGGGTCCGCACCTCAAAGGGCAGCGCCTTGTCGGTCGCCACCCGGATCAGCATTAGCCGGATTG
The DNA here is from genome assembly GCF_030693405.1 of Phenylobacterium sp. Taxonomy (GTDB): domain Bacteria; phylum Pseudomonadota; class Alphaproteobacteria; order Caulobacterales; family Caulobacteraceae; genus Phenylobacterium. The sequence continues at coordinate 1,770 of NZ_JAUYAW010000060.1, read as the reverse complement.
CGTCAGATACGGTGAGGCCCATGTCGGCCAGAGCCGACGCAGCCTCACGCTTAAGGTCGGCATCGATTCGTGCGCGCACCATTTCAAGCGAGGCCATTCCATATTCCTTCCAGGTCCAAGAGAGCCTGTAGCCACAACGTAGTTACAAAAGGCTTAGGGTTCAAACATAGGCCCCCTACCCTTCCAGACCATCCGGCAGCACGGGCAGCACGAGTAGCACGTATCAGGACATCGAGAACAAGGTCAGCACAGCAAGGCGCCCGAAAACACTAGCAAAAACAGGATGTTGTTGGAATCGCGTGCATTAAATATTGCAAACACAACGGCGAGATGTAATGTAATCCTCCGTCCCGGGGGCCTGAGTGTGCGTGGTCCCGCAACTCGTGTTGCGCCAGTAAGTGCCTAAGTTGTTGTTTTTGTTGCGTTTTAAAAATATCCTGTTCTCGAGTTAAAGCGACCCTTCTTGCGTTGTGCGGGGTTGAGATCGCGCTCGATGCAGAAGGAACAGTCCATGGTGTCAGTTCGAGAAGGCGGGGCAATTGCCAAAAAGCAGTTGGCGCTCCGTGACCATTTGTGGCCGGGGGCCGGCACATACGTGTGGGACCGTAAGGCTCACAAAGGCTTCACAACCATCCCTAAGACGATGCCCTTGATCCTGCGCATCATGGACGAGATGACGAAGGGCGCCCCCGTGTCGTCCACCTACATGACCCTTTGGTGCTCGACCTGGGACAATGGATTTGTGCAGGTGGTTAAGCCGAGCGAGATGGCGTTTGCGTCCGGCTTTGGTGGCCAGCGTGGTGAGCACACGTGGGCTGGCAGAATGAAGAAGCTGGAAGAGCTCCACTTCATCAGCTTGAAGGCAGGGAAGGCTGGTCCGATGACCCATGCCTTGATCCACAATCCGCATCTGGTTCTGCGCTGGCATCACGAGAACAAGTCCACCGGCCTTATGGAGGCGAGCTATAATGCGTTGATTGCTCTGGCGCTTGATGTCGGGGCGATGGACCTCTTTCCGACGCCCGCACCCGCGGTGCCACCCGCCCCTCCGCCACCCGCGAGGACAGCGGCCGAGGTCTTTGGGGCTCTGCCGCCCTTGCCTACAGGAGCGTCGCCATCGTCGCCCACTGATGACGGAGCGGCGTAATGTTGAACCTCTCATATACGGGTCAATTCAAGCGCGACTATAGGCGCGAGAAGGCCGGTCAGCATGCCGACGACATCGACGACCTCCTGCGAGCCATCACGAGCCTACTGCAGTCGGGTGGCAGGATGCCGGCCGCCTATAAGGACCATCCGCTCAAAGGCCAGTGGAGAGGTGCGCGAGACTGTCACCTAAAGCCTGATCTAGTGCTCATCTACCGGAAGACGGCGGAGGCGATTGAACTTGTTCGGCTGGGCTCGCATGCCGAGCTATTTGGCTAGGCCCCATCAAGTTTGATGTCGTGAAGCGAGGGGGCCAATTGATACAGGCCCCCGCCGTGCCTAACGGTAGCGGCCTGCATCCCCCCGGATAGCGACCGCGCAAAGGCCGCGGGCCTCCTTTCGGTTGCTGGTCAAGGTGCCTGCCGGCAGCTCCAAGAGGGCCGCGGGGCTCCTCTGGACGACGGGCACGTCTCCACAGACCAGGCGGTCGCCGCGCTCCAGAAGGCGGACGTTGATGTGTACGCGTCCGCTGATGACCGCCTGTTGAGGGCGGGGGCTGAAGTCTAAGTTCCGGGCGTGGGCGGCATGGTGTCCATTTAGGGCTTAGTGGACACGATGTCGGCG
>NZ_JAUYAW010000059.1 GCF_030693405.1 Phenylobacterium sp. | reverse complement strand
GCTGGCGGGCGACATGGCGCACGGCGCTTTCGAAACAGGCGGCGTAGCCGGCGGCGAACAGCTGCTCGGGATTGGCGCCGTTTCCATGGCCGCCAAGCGCCTTGGGCATGGCCAGGTCGGCCTTGAACTGACCATCGACGGTTTCGACGTGGCCTTCGCGGCCGCCGACGGCGCGGGCGCTGGTTTCATAGAGAGGGGACATGGGGAGCTCCTTTTCAATCTCAAGCAATTAGATTGTGTACAATGTAATGTGCGTCAAGGGGAGGCGCCTGACTTTCTGTAGCCAGTCATCCCTTGCGCCGGACAAGGCCTTGCTCTTCAAGGGCATGGCGACGCCGCCACGACTTGAGGCGCGGGCTTGGGGAGGCTTGATGTTCAGACTGGAAAACGCCCAGAGCCTGCTGGGTCTGGGCCTGATCCTGGTGGTCTGCTGGGCCCTGTCGGAGGATCGCTCGCGTTTTCCCTGGCGGCTGGCCCTGGGGGCTGTGGCCGTTCAGGTGGCGCTGGTCCTGGGACTGTTCGGGATCCCCGGTGCGCGGGCTGTGGTGCGGGCGATCAATGCCGGCGTCGATGGCCTGGCCGCAGCGACCGCTCAAGGCACCCAATTCGTGTTCGGCTACATGGCCGGCGGCGCACAGCCCTATGACGTCACCAATCCAGGCGCCCTGTTCGTCTTCGCCTTCCAGGTCCTGCCGCTGATCCTGGTTATCTCGGCCCTGTCGGCCCTGCTCTGGCACTGGAAGATCCTGAAGTGGATCACCCAGGGCTTCGGCTTCGTGTTCCAGAAGACCATGGGCCTGGGGGGCGCCTCGGCGCTCGCCGTGGCGGTGAACATCTTCCTGGGCATGATCGAAAGCCCGATCGTCATTCGAGCCTATCTGGACAAGCTGACCCGCTCAGAAGTCTTCCTGATGATCGTGGTGGGCCTGGCCACGGTCGCAGGTTCCACCATGGTCGCCTACGCCACCATCCTGCGCGAGGTGCTGCCCAATGCGGCGGCCCACGTGCTGGTGGCCTCCATCGTCTCGGCGCCGGCCGGCGTGTTGCTTGCCCGGATCATGATCCCGGAGAAGAAGGGGCAGGGCGGCTATTTCGCCGACTATGGCTCACTGCTGAAGTACGACTCCTCCATCGACGCCATCTCCAAGGGCACGATGGATGGCCTGACCGTGGCCCTGAACATCTCCGCCATCCTGATCGTGTTCGTGTCCTTCGTGGCCATCGGCAATGGCCTGCTCAGCGTCTTCCCCGACGTGCTGGGCGCGCCCCTGACCATCGAGCGGGTGCTCGGCGTGGTGTTCGCGCCGCTGGCCTGGCTGATCGGCGTGCCCTGGGCCGAGGCGCCGCAGGCGGGCTACCTGCTGGGCGTCAAGCTGATGCTCACCGAGTTCATCGCCTTTATCCAGCTGGGCGGCGTCCCGGCCGAGGCCATGACCGAGCGCACCCGGATGATCATGACCTACGCGCTCTGCGGCTTCGCCAATATCGGGTCGGTGGGGATCACCGTCACCGGCATGGGCGTGCTGATGCCCGAGCGTCGGGCGGAGATCATCGGCATGGTCTGGAAGGCCCTGCTGGCCGGCTTCCTCGCCACCTGCATGACCGCCGCTGTGGTCGGCGCCATGCCCCGGGAGCTGTTTGGCCTTTAGGGCGCCTTGACCGCCCTGGCGTGACGGCGCCACCTCTGGGCGCAAAGCCGGAGGGACGACCATGAAGATCTATGACACCCCCAGGGCGCCCAATCCGCGACGGGTCCGCCTGTTCCTGATCGAAAAGGGCATCGAGGACGTCGAGATCGTCCCGGTCAGCCTGCTGGAAGGCGCCCACAAGCAGCCGGACTATCTGGCCAAGGCGGGCCTCGCCAACGTCCCCATGCTCGAGATGGACGACGGGACCTGCATCACCGAGTCCCTGGCCATCTGCCGCTACCTGGAAAGCGTTTATCCGGAGCCCAATCTCATGGGCCGCGATCCAAGGGAGACGGCGATCATCGAAATGTGGACCCGCCGGGTGGAGATGATGGTCGCCACGCCCCTGATGATGGCCGTGCGCCACAGCCATCCGGCCCTGGCGGTGCTGGAACAGCAGAACCCGGTGATCGCCGACTACAACGCCCAGGCCGGAACCCGCGCCCTGAAGGTGCTGGACCGGCGTCTGGCCGAGAGCGAGTGGATCGCCGCCGACCGGCTGACCATCGCCGACATCGTCGCCTTCGCCTCCATCGACTTCGCCCGCATGATCAAGTTCAAGCCGCCCGAAGAGATGACCCATGTGAACCGCTGGCTTGAGGCCATGAAGGGCCGCGAGTCGGTCAAGATCGCCCTGTGAAGCCTTTTCTCCTCTTCGGCCTGCTCGCAGCCCTCGCCCTGCCGGCGGCCGCCCAGGACCTCACCGTCTCCCGGGCTGACGGGACCTCGGTCACCCTGAGCGCTGCGGCCCTCGCCGACCTGCCGCGGGCGCAGGTGAGCGTCGAGGGCAAGGCGGGTCCGGACCTCTATGAGGGACCGGCCCTGGCCCATGTGATGCGGGCCGCAGGTCTGCCGGTGGGCATGCGCGCCCACGGCGCGCCGATGCGCGGCTACCTCGTGGTCCGCGGCGCCGACGGCTATGCCGCGGTGCTGTCGGCGGTGGAGGCCGACAAGGACCTGCACGGGGACGGCGCCATCCTGGCCGACACCGTGAACGGCGGTCCCCTGCCGGAACGGGAAGGGCCCCGCCGGGTCGTCGTCGGCGATGATCTCAAGTCCTGGCGCAGCGTCCGCCAGGTGGTGGCCATCGACTACAGGCTGGCCGAATAGGGCTCAGGCCCTCGGGTAGAGGATGATCTGCGTGCAGCGGAAGGCGGCCATCAGCTTTCCCGTCGCCGCGTCCTCCACCCGGGCGTCCCAGACCTGGGTGGTGCGGCCGCCGTGCAGCAGGGTGGCGGTGCAGCGCGCCTCGCCCTCGCGAAGGGTGCCGACGAAATTGCACTTCACCTCGGCGGTGGTGAAGCCGTTCGCCCCGTCAGGCCAGGCGGTGGAGACTCCATAGGCGCAGAGGATGTCGGCGACGGTGAGCACCGCGCCGGCCAGCAGGAAGCCGGTGTGCGCCACCAGATCTTCGCGCACCTTGAAGGTTCCGACGACCTTGCCGTCGGCGACCTCGACGATCTCGAGGCCCAGATGCCCCGGCAGCTTGCCCAGGTTGGCGTCGTTGAGCCGTTCGCGGCTGGTGGTGTTGTTGAGGCTGGCCATGGGGCGACGCTAAGACTGAAACCGGTGTTCGACCAGGACGCTTTTTTGCGCGCTTAGAGGCGGAACCTTTGCCCACGGCAGAGGTTTGAATGGCATGTCATTGCTCATCCTGATCGTCATCGTTCTCGTGCTGCTGGGCCTGGCCCTTTATGCGGTGCGCCTCCTGCCGATTCCGGCGCCCCTCAATGGGATCATCCAGGCGGTTCTGGTGGTCATCGCCCTGGTGGTGATCGCCCAGCGCGCCGGTCTGTTCTAGGCCGGCAAGATCAGCTCCAGCGAGCGGATGCGCGCTTCAAGGCTCGGCCCTGAGGCCATGACGAAGATTTCGTCCGCCCCGCTCGCGTGAGCCTTCTCTTCCAGCCGACGGCGCACCGTCTCGCCGTCGCCGACGATGCTGCGCGACTCAATGGCCGCCAGCTCCGGATGGCCCTCGAGCTCCGCCAGATAGGCCAGAGCCTCGGGGATCACCGGAAAGCGTCGGCGCTGACCGGTTGCGGTCGCCAGCGTGGAGGCGCGCCGCGGCGCGTCCAGGCGTCTCGCCTCGGCCTCGCTGTCGGCCGCAAGGGCGATGGTGGCGATGGCCGCCATGGGCTCGGTTCGGAAGGGCGAGGGCGTGAAGGCGCGCCGATAGGCCGCCACAGCCGGACCGCCGTCGCTGCGCGCGATGAATTCAGCGAACACCATGCCGACGCCGGCCTGGCCGGCGAAGGCTGCGCTGTCGGCTGACGAGCACAGCATGAACAGGTCCGGGTGGCTCGGACCGGTCGGGTGCGCCCGGATGCCCTTGGCCGGATGATCGGCGCCCAGGGGCTCGCGCCCGCTCGCATCCAGAAGCCAGGCGTTCAACAGCGCGAAATAGTGCGGAAAGGCCTCGGATGAGGCCGACCTCAGAGCCGCGCCTGTGCGACCATCGGCGCCGAGCGCCCGACCGACCCCCAGGTCGATCCGACCGGGCGCCAGAGCCTCCAGCTCCATGAACACCTCGGCCACCTTCAGCGGCGAATAGTTCACCAGCATCACCCCGCCCGATCCCAGCCGGATGGTGGAGGTCGCCTGGGTCAGGGCGGCGATCAAAATCTCAGGGGCCGGGGAGGCGAGGCCTTCGATATTGTGGTGCTCGGCCAGCCAGAACCGGTGATAGCCCAGGCGCTCGGCGGCCTTGGCCACCTCGATCGTCTCCCGGACCGCCTGGGCCTGGGTGTTGGTCCCGCCCACCGGCGAGAGGTCGAGCACCGAAAGCTGAGTCACGCGCTGGGCGACCGCAGCTCACGGAAGACCATCCGCACCCCATAGGCGGCCACGAGGCCGGCGAACAGCATGACCACGATGGAGACCGGCATGGCGGTGGGCTCGGCCGCGGTCATCCACTGGCCCGGCGCGACGCCAGTCATGAAGAAGCCGAGTTCGACCAGCTTGAACAGGGCCACGGGCCCGGCCATCAGGGCGAGCGCGACCCCCATGGCGATCTGGCCCAGATTGCGTTTGGCGGGTGGACTCATGGGAACTCCTGACGAAGACGGCGGGACCCGAACATGGCCCTGCCCGCCCAGGGCGCAAGGCCTACTTGCGGGGGCCGCGCTTCTTGATCACGCCCGAGAAGCTCATCACGTTTTCAGCTCCGGTGGTGATCAGCCCGCGCACGAAGACCATGGAGCGGGCGTTGCGGACCACTTCGCCCTTGCATTCGACCAGGGCGCCCAGCGGCACGGCCCCGACGAACTCGCCGTTCAAGGTCGCGGTCACGCTATGCTGGCCCTCCAGGGCCTCGCGGGCGATCACGAACAGGCAGTAGTCGGCGAAGGTCATGATGCAGCCGCCGTGCATGAAGCCGCCGCCGTTCATGTGCTTCTGCTCGGCGCGGAAGGCGCAGCGGGGCGTGCCGTCCGGGTCATGGCGGAAATAGAAGGGACCGGCATGATCCTCGAAGGGATCAGACCCTTCCCAGGTGCGCCAGCCTGCCCATTCGCCTTCGGTCACCAGTCCGTTTTTCGCTTCGCCGCCGCCGTCCATACGCTCAACCCGTTCCTGAAGTTCTCAGCCCCGCGCTCCTTAGCCGCCGGGCGGGGCGGGGTGAAAGCCCTGATTTCTGTGGCGGTGGGTCGCTGCGGACGTCGCCCGCTCGCCCCAGGGCGGCGCCGAAGGGTTTGCTCGCCCGGGCCGCAGTCACTAGTTTCCGTCCCCTCTGAACCGAATGATGCGAGGCGTGACCATGGAAGGCCGGACCGTCTATCTCTGCGCAGGTCTGCGAAGCCCGATCGGGCGCTATGGCGGCGCCCTGGCCAAGGTGCGCGCCGATGACCTGGCCGCCCATCCGATCCGCGCCTTGATGGCCAGCCTGCCCAGCGTCGACTGGGAAGAGGTCGACGAGGTCATCTATGGCTGCGTCAACCAGGCCGGCGAGGACAACCGCAATGTGGCGCGCATGGCCCTGCTGCTGGCTGGCATGCCGAGCTCGGTGCCGGGGCTGACCGTCAACCGCCTCTGCGCCTCGGGCCTGGACGCCACCATCGCCGCGGCCCGGATGATCGCCGTAGGCGAGGCCGAGCTGGTGATCGCCGGCGGGGTGGAGAGCATGACCCGCTCGCCCTTCGTTATGGGAAAGGCCGACAGCGCCTTCTCGCGCTCGGCGGAGATCTTCGACACCACCATCGGCTGGCGGTTCGTGAACCCCCAGATGCAGAAGGACTACGGCGTCGACTCCATGCCGGAGACCGCCGAGAATGTGGCCACAGACTATCAGGTCGCCCGGGCCGACCAGGACGCCTTCGCCGCCCGCAGCCAGCAGCGCTACGGCGCCGGTGAGGCCCGCGGCTTTTTCCAGGGCGAGATCGCCCCGATCACGCTGAAGGATCGCAAGGGCGAGACCGTTATCTCCAAGGACGAGCATCCCCGCCCGGACACGACCCTGGAAGCCCTGCAGGGCCTCAAGCCCATCGTGCGCCCCGACGGCACGGTCACGGCCGGCAATGCGTCCGGCGTCAATGACGGGGCCGCGGCCCTGCTGCTGGCCTCGGCCGAGATGGTGCAGAAGCTGGGCCTGGAGCCGTTGGCCCGGATCGAAGGCGGCGCTTCGGGCGGCGTTCCGCCGCGGGTCATGGGCTATGGCCCGGTGCCGGCGGTGGAGAAGCTCTGCGGCCGCCTGGGGCTTACCCCTCGGGACTTCGACGTGGTCGAGCTGAACGAGGCCTTCGCCGCCCAGGCGCTCGCCTGCACCCGGGCCTGGGGCCTGGCCGACGACGCCGAGCATGTGAACCCGCACGGCGGGGCCATCGCCATCGGCCATCCGCTGGGGGCGTCCGGCGCGCGGATTGCGCTCACGGCGGCGCGGGCGATGAAGGAACGGGGCGGCGCCCGGGCGCTGGCCACCATGTGCGTCGGCGTGGGCCAGGGCTCGGCCCTGGCGCTGGCCAAAGCCTAAGACTTTCCAGGAAAGACGACAGATCATGGCCCTCGACGCCGAAACCCGCGACCAGCTGATCGACACCGTCCGCCGCTTCGTCACCGAACGGCTGCGCCCCCTGGAGGCCCAGGTCTCCGAGACCGACACCATGCCCGACGACGTGGTGGCCGAGATGAAGGAACTGGGCCTGTTTGGCCTGTCCATCCCGGCCGAGTATGGCGGGCTCGACCTCTCCATGGAGGAGGAATGCCTGGTGGCCGTGGAGCTCGGCCGCACCAGCCCGGCCTTCCGCTCGGCGTTCGGCACCAATGTCGGCATCGGCAGCCAGGGCCTGGTGATGTTCGGCACCGACGAGCAGAAGGCGAAGTATCTGCCTGGCATCGCGTCCGGCGAGATCATCACCTCGTTCGCCCTCACCGAGCCGGAGGCCGGATCGGACTCGGCTTCGGTCCAGACCCGGGCGACCCTGGACGGCGACGCCTATGTGCTGAATGGGTCGAAGCGCTACATCACCAACGCCAACAAGGCCCACCTGTTCACCGTCATGGCCCGCACTGATCCGTCCAAGCCGGGCGGCGGCGGGGTCTCGGCCTTCCTCGTGCCCCGCGACCTGCCGGGCCTCTCGGTGGGCAAGCCCGAGAAGAAGATGGGCCAGCAGGGCGCCCATATCTGTGACGTCACCTTCGACAATGTCCGGGTGCCGGTGGAGAACCGTCTGGGCGCCGAAGGCGAGGGCTTCAAGGTGGCCATGCAGGTGCTCGACCGCGGCCGGCTGCACATCTCGGCGGTCTGCGTCGGGGTGGCCGAGCGGCTGATCACCGACTGCGTGGCCTATGCCAGTGAGCGCAAGCAGTTCGGCCAGGCCATCAGCCAGTTCCAGCTGATCCAGGGGATGATCGCCGACTGCAAGACCGAGGCGCTGGCCGCCAAGGCCCTGACCATGGAGACCGCCCGCAAACGCGACGCCGGCCAGGGCGTGACCATGGAGGCGGCGGCGTCGAAGTACTTCGCCTCGGAGATGGTGGGCCGGGTGGCCGACAAGGCGGTGCAGATCTTCGGCGGCGCCGGCTACGTCGCTGATTACGGGATCGAGCGGTTCTACCGCGACGTGCGCATCTTCCGCATCTATGAGGGCACCAGTCAGATCCAGCAGGTGGTCATCGCCCGCGAAACCCTGAAGCGTGGCGGTTGATGTCCGATCCTATCGAAACGGCGATCTTTGATCTTCTGACGCCCTTGGCCCCCGGCAAGTCCATCTCGCCGGAGGAGGCGGCCCGGGCCGCCGATCCCGAGGGCTGGCGGCGCTGGCTATCGCGGGTGCGCACCGTCTCGGTGGGGCTCGCCCGGGAAGGCCGGCTGGTGATCACCCGCCATGGCAAGCCGACCGATCCCAACAAGTTCAAGGGCGTTTACCGCCTGCGCCTGCCTATGGCCGGCGAGGTTCTGCCGGGCGTCCTGGCGCCGCCAGAGTCGCCTTCGCCGGAATAGGCGCTCAGCGCCCGCCGGCCAGGACCGCCAGCCGCGCCTGCTGGGCGTGGACCGGGTTGGTCGCAGCCCCGGACAGCTGGAACCGGTCCACCGACTCCGACAGCGAGGCGGCGTGCTGGTCCAGGGTGCGGGTGGCCGCATTGGCCTCTTCCACCATGGCCGCGTTCTGCTGGGTCACCTTGTCCATGTCGGTGATGGCGGTGTTCACCTGGGCCAGGCCCACCGACTGCTGCTCGGCCGAGGCGGCGATGGCGGCGATGACGTCCGAGATTTCTGTGACCTTGCCGACGATGCCGCTCAGCACCTCGCCGGTCTGGCCCACCAGATCGACGCCGCTCTGCACCTGGTGACCGGAGGCCTCGATGAGGCCCTTGATCTCCTTGGCCGCATCGGCCGAGCGCTGGGCGAGCGCCCGCACCTCCGAGGCGACCACGGCGAAGCCCCGTCCAGACTCGCCGGCCCGGGCGGCCTCCACCCCGGCGTTGAGCGCCAGGAGACTGGTCTGGAAGGCGATCTCGTCGATCACGCCGATGATCTTGCTGATCTCCTGGGCGGAGCTGGCGATCTCGCCCATGGCGGTGACGGCCTGGCCGACCACCTGACCGCTGCGCTCGGCCTCGCTGCGGGCCGAGGCCATGGCCCCGTTGGCCTGGCGCGCCCCTGAGGCGGTGCGGCGCACGGTGACGGTGATCTCGTCCAGGGCCGCGGCGGTCTCCTGCAGGCTGGCGGCCTGGCGCTCGGTGCGATGCGATAGGTCGTCCACCGCCGTGGCGATCTCCCGGGAGCCGGCGCGGATTTCGCCTGTGGCCGTGGCGATGGCGCCGAACGCGCCCTCCAGCTGGCTGACGGCGGCGTTGAAATCGGTCTTCAGGGCCTCGTAGTCCGGCGCCACGGCCACATCGATGCGGGCCCCCAGGTCACCCCGGGCCAGACGCGACAGAGCTCGCGCCATGGCCTCCACCAGGGCCTTCTGATCCTCGGTTGACCGGGCGAAGGCGGCTTCGGCGGCGGCCAGGCGGCGGTCGAGTTCGCCCCGCGCCGTCTCAGCCTCTGTTTCAAGGCGGGCGCGGGCCGCGGCGTTCTCGCGGAAGACCACCACGCTGGCGGCCATCTGGCCGATTTCATCGTGGCGCTCAGCGCCGGGGATCGCCTCCACCATCTCGCCCGCCGCCAGGCGCCGCATGACGCCGCTCATCCGCGACAGGGCGGTGATCACCAGGCCTTCGAAGTAGAGGGCGCCGAGCACGACGCCGACCACGGTGGCCAGGCCGATCCCGATGCTGATCGCGGTGGCCATGCCGAGGATGCGTTCGGCCTCCGCACCGCCGCCGGCCTGCGCCACCATGCGCAGGAGGGCGATGTTCAGTCCGGCCAGGGCCAGCATGGACGCCATGCCCACCCCCCAGGAGAGCCGCATGCGTCCCTTGATCGTCTTCAGCATTTGCTCGTCACCCGCTTCGCCCTGGCCTGGGCGCCCAAAACTGGCGGCCGCAAGCTGCGCTGATCCTCGCGCACGACCCTGGACACTCGGTTAACGGGAGTTGAATCTGGGGCGCACAACGCTGACAGGTTGTCGCACCCCTGAGCCCGGTGGCGTCGGGCGCAGATGGCGCCTACATGGCGCTCATGCCCGCCATCGACGGCCTCCAGACGCTGCTTGCCGACATCGCCGCCTGCCGGGCCTGTGCGGGCGATCTCGTGCCCGAGCCGCGGCCCGTGGTGCGCGTACGTCCAGAGACCCGGCTGCTGATCTGCGGCCAGGCGCCGGGCCGGCTGGTGCATGAGAGCGGCCTGCCGTTCAACGATCCTTCGGGCGTTCGGCTACGCAGCTGGATGGGCGTGGACCGGGACACCTTCTACGACCACCCGGCCATCGGCGTTGCCGCCATGGCCTTCTGCTTTCCCGGGACCAATCCCAAGGGCGGCGACTTCCCGCCGCCGACCCGCTGCGCCCAGCTGTGGCGCCCGCAATTGCTGGCCTTGTTGCCGAAGGTGGAGCTGACCCTGCTGGTGGGGTCCTATGCCCAGGCCTGGGCGCTGGGCGCGGCGCGCAAGGCCACCATGACAGAGACCGTGGCGGCCTGGACTGAGTATGGGCCGGCTATCCTGCCCCTGCCGCATCCATCTTGGCGCAACACCGCCTGGCTGAAGCGCAATCCCTGGTTCGAAGCCGAGGTCACGCCCTATCTTCGCCAAAGGGTGGAGGCTCTTCTGCGCGCATGACTCGTCTGACCGCCTTGCTGTTCGCCCTGATGCTGGGAGCGTGCACGCCGCTCATGGTCCAGACGGCCGGTGAGCCGCCCCTGGGGTTCGAGGGCCCACGCCTCTCCGGCGATCGTTTCGTGAGCTTCGATGGCGCGCGGCTGGGCCTGACCACCTGGGACGCCCAGGACGGCGCGCCAGACGCTGTGGTCGTCGCTGTCCACGGCATGAACGACTACGCCAACGCCTTCCACCTCGCCGCCCCCTACTGGGCCGAGCATGGGGTGACCACCTACGCCTATGACCAGCGGGGCTTTGGCCGCTCACCCAATCGCGGGGTCTGGCCCGATGAGGCGGTGCTGAAGGAGGACCTGCGGACCATCGTCGCCCTGGTTCGCGCCCGTCACCCCCACGCCCTGGTGGTGGTGGCCGGCGAGAGCATGGGCGGCGCCGTGGCCATCCGCGCCTTCGCCTCGGAGCGACCGCCCGCAGCGCACCGGCTGGTGCTGATGGCGCCGGCGGTCTGGGGGTGGTCGACCCAGCCCCTGCCGTTCAAGACCGCCCTGTGGTTCGCCGCCCACATGACCGGCCCCAAGGTCTATACCCCGCCCGGATGGGTCACCGACCGAGTCAAGCCGACGGACAATATGGCCGAACTGCGGGCCATGGGAGCTGACCCACTGATGATCTGGGGCGCGCGGTCAGACACCCTCTACGGGCTTGTGGATCTGATGGAGAACGCCTGGACCGACATCGCCCGGCTGCAGGTCCCGGTGCTCTACCTGTACGGCCAGAATGACGAGATCATTCCTGAGCGCCCCGCCTTGCAGGCGGCTGCGCGGCTCAAGCCCACCGATCGTTCCGCCTACTACGCCGACGGCTGGCACCTGCTGACCCGAGACCTGCAGGGTGAGGCGGTGATGGCCGATATCCTGGCCTATATCGAGGACCCCGAGGCGCCGCTGCCGTCCGGGGCGCCGCCCATTCCCACCGCGCCGGGCGGCGACGACTGGACGCCGGCCCCGCCCCGTGCGACGGCGGGCTTGTGACGGCGCAGCCTGCGGGCTAGAGCCCGTGAAATTGGTTTCAAACGCAACGATCCCGTGAGCGCATGACCCTGTTCGACTCTCCCGACTTCGATGGCCACGAGGCCGTTCACGCCTTTTCCGACGAGGCCACGGGGCTGCGCTGCATCATCGCCGTCCATTCCACCGCCCGCGGCCCGGCGGCGGGCGGCTGCCGCATGTGGCCCTTCCCGACCTCGGCTGACGCCCTGCAGGATGCGCTGCGCCTGTCGCGCGCCATGTCCTACAAGAACGCCATGGCCGACCTGGCGCTGGGCGGCGGCAAGGCGGTGATTATCGGCGACTCCCGGACCCAGAAGTCGCCCGCCCTGTTCGAGGCCTTCGGTCGGGCTGTCGAGGCCGTGGGCGGCGCCTACTGGACCGCCGAGGATGTCGGCGTCTCGCCAGAGGACCTGACGCACGCCCGCCGGCACACCCGCTTCGTGGCGGGGCTGGAAGGCCATGCGGCGGCGTCTGGAGATCCGAGCCCCGTGACCGCCGAAGGCGTCCTTCGCGGCATCAGCCTTTGTGTTCGGCGCGCCCTGGACCGGGACCTGTCTGGCGTCACCGTCGCCATCCAGGGGGTGGGCCATGTGGGCGCCTATCTGGCCCAGAAGCTGAGCGCGGCCGGCGCGCGGCTGGTGATCACCGACGTGAACCGCGAGGCCCTGTCCCAGGTGGCCGGTCAGACCGGGGCGATGATCGTGGCGCCGGACGAGATCTTCGACGTCGAGGCCGACGTCTTCGCCCCCTGCGCCCTGGGCGGGGCGATCAGCGCCGAGACCTTGCCGCGCCTGCGCGCCCGCATCATCGCCGGCGGCGCCAATAATCAGCTGGCCGACCCGGTGATCGGCCAGACCCTGTTCGACCTCGGCCTGCTCTATGCGCCGGACTATGTGATCAACGGCGGCGGCATCATCAATGTGGCCGGCGAGATCCGCGCCCTGGACGCTGGCGAAGCCTTTGACCCTGCCTGGGTGGAGGGCAAGCTCGCGCGCCTGATGCTCACCCTGGAGGCGGTGCTCGACCGCTCCATCGCTGAGCGCCGCCCGACCCACGAGGTCGCAGGCGAGATGGCCCGCGAGCGGATCGCCCAGGGCGCTGGCGCCCCAGCCTGACGGCTGTGGGGGCAGGCGGGGCTTCAGAGCGAGGCCAGCCTGTCCTTTCGTGGCTCGCGGACCATGAACAACAGCAGCAGCAGGCCCGCTGTCAGGAAGGCGATCGAGGCGCCGAAGACGCTCTGATAGCCCAAGGTGGCGGCCATCAGACCGCCCGCCAGAGGACCCGCCGAGGCCATCACGCCTGAGGCGGTGGACGACAGGGCGATCCGCATGGGCATGTCGTCCCGGTTCCCGAACTCCAGGATCATAGTCTGTGCGCTCATCATGTAGCCGGACTGCGAGGCTCCAAGGCCGCAGAACGCCAGGAAGATGGCCCACACCTCGTGGACATTCATCAGGAGCACCGTCGAAGCGATCCAGATCACCAGGGAGCTGATCAGCACCACGCGGAACCCGGTCCTGTCCCCCAGATACCCCCAGACGAGGTTGGCCAGGGTGTCGGCCCCCAGGAAGGCCAGGGTGAGCAGGCCGATATTGGCCCCGGTCAGCTCGATCGTGGTGCTGACATAGAGGATGTAGAACGGCGTCGCCATCCGACCGGTGATCGCCAGCATCTGCACGATCAGGAAGAACATGTAGCCACGGTCCTGGGAAACCAGGCGCGGGAAGTCCTTGAGCCGCTCGAAGAACGGCGTCTGGGCCCGGGTGGTGGGGGGTTCGGGCTCGATCATCAGGGCCTGAAGGGCCCAGAGGCCCGCCGTGGTCAGGATGGTGGCGAACAGGAAGGTGGTGGCGTAGCCGTTCCCCAGCATGTTGCCTTCGATGAAGTACTTGCCGGCCACCCAGGCCAGGGCCGCGGCGATCACCCCGCCGGTGGCGTTGCGCCAGGCCTGCAGCCGGCCCCGCCGGCTGATGGGGATCACCTTGGCCATGAGCAGGGAGAAGACCACTCCCTGGGTGCCCATGAACAGGCCGAACATGAACATGAAGGACAGGATCGCCACCACCAGGGGCTGACCCGACAGGAACCAGCCCGCCAGCGCCATGCCCAGGATCTGGACCCGCGCCAGACCGCCCATCCAGACGGCGGCCGGCATCACCCGCTTGCGGTGTTCGATCTGGGTGGCGCCAAAGATCGGAGACAGCATGCCCCCTACCTGCTGGAGGGCCAAACCCAGGCCGACGATGAAGCTGGAGCCGGAAATCAGGTAGAGATAGGCGGGCAGGAAGGTGGGCGCATTGACCAGCCGGAAGCCGGTCATGCCCAGCATGCCGTGCAGATAGTGGGCGATATAGTTGCGCTTCAGATTGGCCCAGACGAACTTTTCGTACTCGATCTCGCGCTCGGCGAGGCTTCTGCCGTCTTCGTCAGGATGGATCACGACCACCTCTTCGGCGGCCGATGGTTCCTCAGTTGTCTTTTCCAATAGCGTCCCAGCCGCGCGGGGGTCGCAAAGGGTCGCGCGGCGGCTCCCCAAAATTATGATCTGCTAAAACAATGACTCCGTCCTATCAGAGTCCGCCGCCCTGAAAAGCCGATTTCTCGCCCGCGCCAAAACTGGGCGCCAAGGTTGCAAGCTGCGCCTCAGGCGGCGCTGGCCAGGGGGGCGGCCAGGGTGACGTCCACCTTCACCACCATGCGGCTCAGCCCCGGATCTCCCAGGATCGATCCGCTGATCGGCGCGGCCTCGGCCGGGGTGCGGCTGACCGCCACCGGGATCAGATCGGCGGCCTCGGCCAGGCCGTTGGTGGGGTCGAAATCCATCCAGCCAAAGGCCGGCAGGAAGACTTCGCACCAGGCATGGGTGGCGCCGGCGCCGCGCACGCTCTCCAGCCCCGGGGAATAGAGATAGCCGCTGACGAACCGGGCGGCGAAGCCCAGGCGGCGCAGGGTCTCGACCATCAGCCAGGCGAAGTCGCGGCAGGTCCCCCGGCCGAGCGCCACGGTTTCGTGGGGCGCCTGAACGCCCTCCTCGTGGCGGGCCTGGTAGGCGAACTGCTGGTGGATGGCCCGGTTGAGGCGCAGCACATAGTCGATGGCGGGCTCGCCCACCGCCGGCGCGACCCCATGCAGCCAGCGCAGCAGCAGGCCATCCGGATCCAGAGTGGCGGGCTCGATATAGGGACCCAGCACCGCCCGGTCGCTGGGGGGATAGACGATGGGTGTGGCCGTATGGGGGTCGTCCACCTCCTGCGGCTCCAGGGGGGCGGGGAAGCGCTCGATCTCCAGTTCGCTGAGTACGAATAATTGGTCGGACTCTTCGCTCAGGTTCAGCTGACAGACGCAGTTGCCATAGGCGTCGTAGCGCCAGCGCGTCTCCCCTCGGGGCGAGAAGGTCAGGGCGCCCTTGACCACCCGCAGGGCATGGCCGCCTCGGGGCCGCACCAGCAGTTCGTGCGGCCCAAAGGCGACCGGGCGCTCATAGGCGTAGCGGGTTTCGTGGCGGATGATCAGGCGGGACATGGGCGCGCTGCTAACACGCCCTGAGGGCGAAGGTTCCCCCGCCTGGCGCTGACCAAGAAGGGTCAGACCGTCGTCGCGCTCGGGCGGACGATGATTTCGTTCACATCCACCTCGGGAGGTTGCTCCATGGCGAAGCGGATGGCCCGGGCGATCGCCTCGGCCGGGATGGCCTTTTCCCGGTATTCGTCGATGAAGGCGGCGGTCTCGGCATGGGTGATGGTCCTGGCCAGCTCCGAGGTGGTGACGCCCGGCGAGACGACGGTGACCCGCACCTTGTCGGTCTCCTGGCGCAGGGCCTCGGAGATCACGCGCACCGCGAACTTGGTGGCGCAATAGACCGCCGCGCTCGGCAGGATCTGGTGTCCGGCCGTCGAGGCGATGTTGATGATCTGCCCGTGGCCCTGGGCCTCCATGATCGGCAGGGCCGCGGCGATGCCGTGCAGGACGCCCTTGATGTTCACGTCGATCATCTGGTCCCACTCGTCCACCTTCAGGGCGGCCAACGGCGAGAGCGGCATGACGCCGGCATTGTTGATGATTACGTCGATGCGGCCAAACTGCGCCTGGGCAGCCTCGACGAAGGCCTTCATATCCTCGCGGGAGGTCACGTCCAGGCTCCGGACCATGGCCTTGCCGCCGTTCGCCTCGATCTCGTTCTTCAGGGCTTCCAACCGCTCTACCCGTCGCGCGCCCAGCACCACGATGGCGCCGGCGGCGGCCAGCTCACGGGCTGCGGCCTCGCCGATGCCGCTGCTCGCGCCGGTCACCAGCACCACCTTGTTTGCAATCTCAGTCATGGCCGTCTCCTTGTCTTGGCGAGACCAGAGATGCGTCAGGCGGAGCATCGTGCGTTAGACCAGTCCTCCGCGGTTCTTGCACGATCCTCCTGGAGGCCGGCGAGCGGCTTGCGACGAGACTGGAGCCATGAGAGCAAGCATGATGGATGATCTCGCCTCTTTGATCGCCCGCCACGCGCCCGAAGACGGCATGCACGACATGCCTGTTCCTGGCCTGGCGGTCATACGCTTTGGCGCGCCTACTGAGCGTGTGCCCGTCCTGCACCAGCCGGCGGTCTGCATTATCGCGCAAGGCGCCAAGGTGGTGATGCTCGCCGATGAGACCTTCCATTACGACAGCGCCAGCCACCTGGTGGTGTCGGTCGACCTGCCCCTGACCGGCCAGGTGGTGGAGGCGAGCCCTGAGCGGCCGTATCTCTGTATTCGCGTGGATCTGGATCCGGCTCTGCTCCGGGAGCTGATGCTGCAGCGGCCGCCCGCCGCCGGGGCCGAGACCTCGCGGGGCCTGCATCTCAGCCGCAATACACCCGAACTGACCGATGCGGTGGCCCGTCTCCTGCGCCTGCTCGACCGGCCGCAGGATGTCGAGGTGCTGGCCCCAATCATCCGGCGGGAGATCCACTACCGGCTGCTGACCGGCGATCAGGCCGGCATCGTGCGCCAGATCGGCGCCCCGGACAGCCGGCTGTCCCAGGTCAGCCGCGCCATCGCCTGGATCCGCGCCAATTACGACCAGCCCTTCAGCATCGAGCGGTTGTCGCACGAGGCGCGGATGAGCCCCTCGGCGCTGCACCACCACTTCAAGGCGGTGACCGCCATGAGCCCGCTGCAGTACCAGAAGCAGATCCGCTTGCAGGAGGCTCGCCGCCTGATGCTGGGTGAGGCCGCCGACGCTCAAGCGGCCGGCTTCCAGGTGGGCTATGAGAGCCCCTCCCAGTTTTCCCGCGAATATGCCCGCCTGTTCGGCGCCCCGCCCGCCCGAGACGCCGCCCGGCTGAAAGCCGGCGGGCCTGTGCCGATTGCGGTGTAGGCGACCGGCGCTGCCTCAAGGCTGCGCGGGCAGCACCGCCAGTAGCGCCCGGGTGAAGCCGGCCGGCGCGACGGTCAGATGGTCCTCATCGGCCAGCACGGTCGAGCGCACCTTCAGGTTCGGATAGGCGCGGGACTTCAGAACCTGTTCCATGGCGGCCATCTGGCCGACCATGTCGTAGCGCGAGGCGTGGCGCGGGGTAGGGCCCGGCGTCTCGAAGGCGCCGATATACATGAAGACCTCGGCCGGCAGATCGGTGTGGGCCCGGGCATAGTCGGCCTCCATCGTCATGATGTGGCGCTGGCCAAACCAGAACGAGGGGCTGCCCAGCACATAGGCTCGGAACATCGTCGGGTCGGTGAACAGGATCTGGGCGCCCAGCAGGCCGCCATAGGAGTGACCCAGCAGCACGCGGGCCTCGGGATCAGCCCTGAATCGCCCCTCGATGAAGGGCAACACCGCGTCCTTCAGATAGGTCTGATAGGCGTCGCCGCCGCCATGGGTCAGCTCACAGCGGCTTTCCGGATTGCAGGGAACCGGCGTGTAGTCGCGGCTGCGCGACGCCGCACCGCCTTCGCCCTTGGCATAGGAGAGGCCGACGAGGATGAAGTCCTGGATCACCGGACCGTCCAGATTGATCCGGCGGGCCATCTGGCGAAGGATCGGAAAGGCGTAGTCGGCGTCGGTGACATAGAGGGTCGGGTAGCGGCGCTGCGGCTCGGCCTCGTAGCTGGCCGGCAGGCTGACAAAGACCTCATATTCACGGCCGGAGACGGGGTCCGGCACGGTCCAGACCTGGGTGTCCTTCAGGACGTAGGGCTGGCCTTCCAAGGGCGCAGGAGGGGCGGCCTGAGTCGTCTGTGCCGCCTCCGTGCAGCCGCAGGCGAAGAGCGCGGCCACCAGGCCTGCGGCCAAAAATCTCAGGTCCATCATCGCCCCCGGAAGCTCTAGCTTGTGGAGCTAGACGGGCAATGTGGCGGAACTCAGATGGCGCGGCGGGCGACTACAGTCCGGCCCCCACCGCGACGCTGGAGAGCAGGGCCGCCAGCTCGGCCTGGCGGGCGCAGCCGGTCTTTTCCAGGACGCGGCGGAGCTGATTGCGGACGGTGTTGATCGACACATCGCCAGCCAGCGCCAGGTCCTCCAGGGTCTTGCCGGCCGCAATCCCCTGGGCCACCCGGGCCTCGGCCGGCGTCAGGTCGAAGAGCGAGCGCATCAGGTCCAGCGACGGGGTCCGCTCGCTGCTGACCGGCGTCATCATCAGCAGGGCGAAGCTCTGGCCGAAAATGTCGTGGGCTGAGCGCTTGATGGGGATCAGGTGCAGCACCATCGTCGCCTTGCCCAGTTCGTCGCGCAGGGGGAAGGTGCAGCGCCCCAGGCCAGGGGCCGCGTCAATGGTTTTCAGGGCGTCGGCGAGCATCTGCTGAGCGGCCTTGTCGCTCAGCACCAGCCGGTTGCCCGCGCCAAAACGGACCTCCCCGGCCAGCGGCGCCATCCACTCATTGGCCTCAACGACCACACCGCCTTCGGTGAGCAGCAGAGCGGGCAGCCGCAACCCGCTCAACGCCTCGGTGGCGCCCTGGGCGCGTTGCAGGCCGAGGCGGGCGCTGACCAGGGCGCTTCGCGCCAGATGCGGGCGCAGACTGTTCAGGGTGGCCACGTGCTCGGGCTCGATCGGACCGCGTTCCAGGGTCCGTTCGATGCTGAAGACAATGGAGTCACCGGTGGGCACCTGCAGGCCCGTGCCGGCCGACCAGCCCAGCCCGCGGGGGTGGAAGAAGTCGCGATAGATCGGATCGCCCTTGATCTGGTCTTCGCTCCAGAAATCCTGCTCCACGAAGAAGGCGGGATCGGACTGGCTCATGATGCAGGTGCGTCGGGGACAGCGGTGGAACCAGCCGTCGTTCACATAGGCCTCGAACACCTCCCGGATCGATCCTGAGGCGGTCCAGCAAAGCGCCTTGCGGGCAGAGAACAGCAGGCCGCCCCGGGAGTCGGTCATCGCCGCCAGATCGTCGAGCACCGAGGGCCACAGGTCCGGGGCCACGGAACACTCGTAGATCCGGTCAATCAGATCGCTTTCCATCGGATCTCCATGGTCTGGCGGCGGGATCAATCGAATTGATCTCCGCTCGCCTCGCAACTGAAATCCCTCGATGCGTGGCGGCGTTCAGGATCAAGAGGCCGGCGCCCGAGCACTTTGAGCCTTCGCTCTCTAGGCCCGGCGCCGGGTCAGGTTAACACGGCCCCTGTCCTCGTCAGGCGTCAAGACCAACCCGCGCGGCCGTCCCGAAGACCAGCCTCAAACCCCTATGAGCTGATGTCGAAAGGCGCCTGGCCAAGGGCTTAGGGGATGATGTCCGACGAATTCTGCGTGACCTGGGTTGGCCGAGGAAGCGCTAGGACGCCTCGGAATTCGTCGGCGCAGGTTTCAGCCGCCTTGGCCAACTCCGCTTTCAGCTGTTGGGCGTTATTCGCCAGGAGTTCGCCGCGCGTGTACCTGCCGCTCCCAGCCTTTTCGCTCTCCCAGCTACAGGTCTTTAGCGCCACGTTCTTGTTCTCGGCATTGTCGAAAAGGCGCATTCGAGCCGTATAGAGCACATTATAGTGTGCCCAATCTGTGGCGAAGTACATAAATCCCCAGTAGAGCGTATCGACGAATACGACGTGGGAGTAAGCCTGTTGAGCCTGAACTACTGCGGCTTTGTCCTCCGGCGGAATAGCAACGTCGGCCAGGCGCGTAGACCGCGACTGCGCCAGTTCGGCCGCCATTTGGCGCGCCAAGGGACCGGCAGGATCGACGATCTGGTTCTCGCTGACGATGGCCTTCCCATCCTGGAGCGCTATCTCATCTAGTCCGCTCCCCGAGTGTCAGGCGCGAAGCTCTACCATAGATATTGGCGATGGGAATGGTGGCCGAGTGAGAATGAACACGCAGCCACGCTTGCGGAACAAAATAAGAACTTTAGAGTGGCCTCATGGCCGTTCTCGATCTGAAGCAGAAGCTCTCCATCCTCGCCGACGCGGCAAAGTATGACGCGTCCTGCGCCTCGTCGGGGGCAGGGAAACGGGATTCTCAGGGCGGCAAGGGGGTGGGCTCCACCGAGGGCATGGGCATCTGTCACGCCTATACGCCGGATGGCCGGTGCGTCAGCCTGTTGAAGATCCTGCTGACCAACTACTGCATCTATGACTGCGCCTATTGCGTGAACAGGGTCTCGTCCAACACGCCTCGGGCCAGGTTCAAGGTCCAGGAGGTGGTCGACCTGACGCTCGGCCTCTACAAGCGCAACTATATCGAGGGGCTGTTCCTCTCCTCGGGTATCATCCGCAACAGCGACTATACGATGGAGGCCATGGTCGCCGTCGCCCGAAGCCTGCGCGCCGATCATGACTTCCGCGGCTACATCCATCTGAAGCTGATCCCGGAAGCCTCGGTGGAGCTGACCAACCAGGCGGCCCTCTATGCCGACCGGGTCTCCATCAATGTGGAGCTGCCGCGGGACGAGAGCCTGGCGGCCTTTGCGCCGGAGAAGGACGCCGGCGTCATCCGCAAGGCCATGGGGGCGGTGCGCCTTGGGATCGAGGCGGGCAAGGAACCGGCCCGCAAGACCCGGCCGCCAAAATACGCGCCGGCCGGCCAGTCGACCCAGATGATCATCGGCGCGGACGGCGCCCGCGACGGGGAGATCCTGGCGCGGTCCAGCACCCTCTACGGAAACTATGGCCTGCGCAGGGTCTACTATTCGGCCTTCAGCCCGATCCCGGACGTGGCCAAGTCCCTGCCGGCCCAGCGACCGCCGCTGATGCGCGAGCACAGGCTCTACCAGGCCGACTGGCTGATGCGGTTCTACGGCTTTGAAACCGCCGAGATCATCGCCCCGGGGGAAGACCTGGACCTGGCCATCGATCCCAAGCTCGCCTGGGCCCTGCGCCACCGGGAAGACTTTCCGGTGGATGTGAACATCGCGTCGCGCGAGCGGTTGCTGCGGGTGCCGGGCCTGGGAACCCGCAGCGTGGACCGGATGCTGGCCGCGCGGAAGCTGACCCGGCTCTCCCTGGCCGATGTGAAGCGGCTGGCCCGCAACCTCGAAAAGCTGAAGCCCTTCGTCACCGCCAGCGACTGGAGCCCGGGCGCCCTGACCGATCGGGTCGATCTGCGCGACCGCTTCGCCCCGCCGCCTGAGCAGCTGAGCCTGTTCTGATGCGCGTCGTCCGCCTGGCGTCCGAAACCGACTTCGACGGCTGGCGGGCCGCCGCCCGGGCTCTGCGCCCCGAGGCGGCCGCGCCGGCTGACGTGCTCTGGACTGTCGATGGCGGCCAGGCGAGCCTGTTTCCGGCGCAGGCGCCTCAGGCCCGAACGGCGGGCGAGGGGGGCTTCAAGGTCAGTCGGGCCTTCGTGGACCTCGCCGGGCGGGTGGCGCTGCACCGCTCGCCGGCGCGGTTTGACCTGCTCTATCGCCTGCTCTGGCGGCTGGACGCGACGCCCCGCCTGCTGGAGATCGCCAGTGATCCGGACGTGGCCCTGGCGCTCGACATGCAGAGCCAGGTGAACCGGGCGGCCCACAAGATGAAGGCCTTTGTCCGCTTTCGTGAGGTGGAGGCCGCAGAGGGCGCCGAGGCCTTCGTCGCCTGGTTCGAACCGGCCCATCGGGTGACCGAGGCCACCGCGCCCTTCTTCGTGCGCCGGTTCTCCAACATGGCATTCTCCATCCTGACGCCGGATGTCTGCGCCCATTGGGACCGGCAGGCGCTGAGCTTCACCCCGGGCGCTGATCCGGCCGATGCGCCGACCGGCGATGACCTGGAGGCCTATTGGCGGACCTATTACGCCTCGACCTTCAATCCGGCCCGGCTGCGGACGGCGACCATGGTGCGGGAAATGCCCAAGCGGTACTGGCGCAACCTGCCAGAGGCCTCGCTCATTCCAGAGATGACCCGAGCCGCAGGAGATCGGACCACCCAGATGGTCGAGACGGCCCCGTCCGAACCCGCCCGCCGGATCGTGCGGGCCGCCCTCAGGGTCAGCCGCGACGCGCCCTTCGACGGGGCCGCGCCCTCAAGCCTCGAGGCGGTGACCGCCGGGGTCGACGCCTGCCGCCGATGCCCGCTGTGGCGCGACGCGACCCAAGGGGTGGCCGGCGAAGGTCCGGCGCGGGCGCGGCTGATGATCGTCGGCGAGCAGCCGGGGGATCAGGAGGACCTGGCCGGTCGTCCCTTCGTGGGGCCTGCGGGCCAGGTGTTCGATCAGGCCCTGGCTGCGGCCGGCGTCCCCCGGCGCGAGGCCTATGTCACCAATGCGGTAAAGCACTTCAAGCACGAGCTGCGCGGCAAGCGGCGGATCCACAAGACCCCGGAGGCGCCCGAAATCGAGGCCTGCCGCTGGTGGCTGGACGCCGAGCGGCGGCTGGTCCGTCCGCGGGTCATCGTGGCCCTGGGCGCCACGGCGGCCCGGGCGGTGCTGGGCAAGGCCGCGCCGATCAGCAAGGTGCGAGGCCAGGTCCTGCAGCTTCAGGATCAGGCCCAGGCGGTGGTCACCTGGCATCCGTCCTATCTACTGCGGGTTCCGGACGCTGAGGCCAAGGCCCGGGCCGAAGGGCAGTTCATCGAGGACCTGAAGCTCGCCTGGGCCCTGGCGGGGGAGGGCTAGACCTTTTCCAGGGCGCGGAAGGCCGCCGGCGCCTCGATCCTGATGACTTCGCCGGGTTTCACCTGGCCGCCAGCCAGCACAATCCCCATGACCCCCGCCTTGCGCACCAGCCGTCCCTCGGCGTCGCGGCCCAGGCAGGCAGCCATCAGACCGGGTCGGAAACGGTCGAGCTGGATACAGGGATTGCGCAGGCCGGTAACCTCGATCACCGCGCCCTGACCCAGGTGCAGCCTCGTCCCTGCCGACAGGGCGATCAGATCAACCCCCCGGGTGGTGAGGTTCTCCCCCAGGTCGCCGGGGCCAAGCTCGAAGCCCGCGGCGTTCAGCTCGTCATGCAGCTCGCCGGCGATCAGATGAACCTGCCGCAGGTTGGGCTGGGTCGGGTCCCGGGCGACCCGTGAGCGGTGCTGCACAGTAGCGCCGGCATGGCCGTCGCCCTCGACGCCAAGACCGGCGACCAGGGTGATGGCGTCCTGCAATGTCTTGGAAAAGCTGTGTCCCGGCCGGCTCGCCACATGGGTGACGCGCGGCCCGCCGGTCACGCCAGGAACCCGGCTTCGGCGAAATCCAGCATGCGGCTGAGCAGGCCGTCAGCGTCCTGTTCGCGGGTCAGGCCATCAGACAGATGGTGCAGCCGGTCGAACTCGGCGAAGCGGTTGTTGTGCACCATGCCCAGGCAGAAGTGCAGCCGCCAGTAGACGTCCTCCAGGGCCATCTCCGGCCGGGCCGCGATCAGGGCGTCGGCGAACCGGCGCAGGTGCGAGACGTCGTTCTGCAGCACGTCGCGCATCTGGGCGGTGCCCTCGCTGCGGGCGCGGATGATGAACTGGACGGAGATGCGCCGGTCGCCGGCCGGATCGGCCCACTTCAGGGGCGGGGCGAACAGGGCCTCCAGAATGTCGCGCACCGGCGGCTTGCCGCCATGGCGGTCATTGGCCTCGTGCAGCATCCGGGCCCGTTCGCGGTTCAGCTCGGCGGTGCGCCGGCGGAAGATCTCGAACAGCAGCCCGTCCTTGGAGCCGAAATGGTAGTTCACCGAGGCGAGGTTCACACCCGCCTCGGCGGTGATGTCGCGAACCGAGACGTTCTGGAAACCGTGCAGGGCGAACAGCCGCTCGGCCGCGCAGAAGACCGCCGCCTTGGTGGCGGCTTCCTGCATGTCCGCTTCGGGCTGCGGCGGCGATGGGGGTACGGCTTCGGTCATGCGATTCTCAAACGTCCGTTCTCCAGCCTATCAGCCGGAGACGGACGGCGCCGCAGGTAATCCCAAACCCCTACCGCGCCAGCTCGCGCATGGCCTTGTCCAGGCCCTCGAGCGTCAGGGGATACATGCGATCATTCACCAGCTGCTTCATCACCTCCACCGAGGGGGTGTGCGCCCAGTGGCGCTCGGCAGTCGGGTTCAGCCAGACCATGTGTTCATAGATCTGGGCCACCCGGTCGATCCACACCGCGCCGGCCTCTTCGTTCCAGTGCTCCACCGAACCACCCGGATAGGTGATCTCATAGGGACTCATGGTGGCGTCGCCGACGAAGATCACCTTGTAGTCGCTGGAGTATTTGTGCAGCACATCGAAGGTGTTGAGCTTCTCGGCATGGCGGCGGCGGTTGTCCTTCCACACGGTCTCATAGAGACAGTTGTGGAAGTAGTAGAACTCCATGTTCTTGAACTCTGAGCGGGCCGCTGAGAACAGCTCCTCACAGATCTTGATGTGCGCGTCCATGGAGCCGCCGACATCGAAGAAGATCAGCACGCTCACCTTGTTGCGGCGCTCGGGCCGCATGTGGATGTCGAGATAGCCCTTCTCGGCCGTGCCGCGGATGGTGCCGGACATGTCCAGCTCCTCGGTGGCGCCGTCGCGGACCCATTTGCGCAGGCGGCGCAGGGCGACCTTGATGTTGCGGGTGCCAAGTTCGACGGAGTCGTCGAGGTTCTTGTACTCGCGCTTGTCCCAGACCTTGATCGCCTTGCCGTGGCGACCCTTGTCCTGGCCGATGCGGATGCCTTCGGGGTGATAACCGTTGGCGCCGAAGGGCGAGGTGCCCCCGGTGCCGATCATCTTGTTGCCGCCCTCGTGGCGCTCCTTCTGCTCCTTCATGCGCTCGGCGAGCGCCTCCATGAGCTTGTCGAAGCCGCCCATGGCCTCGATCTGCGCCTTTTCCTCTTCGGTGAGGAACTTCTCGCTGATCTTTTCCAGCCACTCGGCGGGAATGTCGGCCGTACCGACCCCATCCACCTTTTCCAGGCCCTTGAACACGTGACCGAACACCTGGTCGAACCGGTCGATGTTCTTCTCGTCCTTCACGAGGGCTGCCCGCGACAGGTAGTAGAAGTCCTCGACCGACCGATCGATGACCATCTTGTCGAGGCCCTCCATCAGCATGAGGTACTCTTTCAAGGACACCGGGACCTTGGCTTGGCGCAGCTCGGTGAAAAATTGCAGAAACATGGGGCAGGCCTTCCCAAACAGCGGGACGAACAGACGTTTGACTGCAGAGGATGGGGCGGCGACGCCGCGATGTCCAGCGCCTGCGACCGCGAAAGTCGGTGACTTCGCCATGTCGGGGGCCTGATCCGCCGCCGGTTCAGGCCTCGCTGTTGAACTCCCGGGCGGCCTTGGTCATGGCCTTGACCATTTCCCGTTCGGCCAGCGACAGCAGGGGGTTCCACACATCGAAGATCAGGACCGTGCGGGGCAGGTCGCCATCATTGCGCGCTTCATGCTCGATCGTGTCGTCAAAGATGAGCACCTCGCCCTCCGTCCAGCCCCGCCGCTCGAAGCCGACGCGGTAGGTGCAGCCTTCGGGCACGATGAGGGGCAGGTGGACCACCAGTCTGGCGTTGGTCTCTCCGTGGTGGGGCGGGATCTGGGTGTGCGGCGCCAGGACGGAGAACATGGCGTTGGGACAGAGGCCGCCGATCTCAGCCATTTCGACCGCCTCCAGCGCCCGGGCGGTGGCGGGACATCTGGCGAGGTTTTCGACCACGGGCTGCCCGCTCCGCCAGAGGGCATAGGTGCTCCAGCGGTCAGAGTGGTTCAGCTCGACCCACTGGTTGACGGGCTCACCGGGATTATAGGCGACATAGGGCGAGAAGCGCGCCTGTTCGGTGTGCTGAACCGCCAGCAGTTCTTCCCGGATCAATGGCGTGGCGGCCTCAAGGTCGGCGACCCAGGCGAAGTCGGCCCGGTCGAAAAAGGGGATCGCCGGCAGCCGTGGCGCCGTCAGCTGGTTGCATTCGGATCTGTAGGCCTGAATCCGGCCGGTCATGATGGCGGCCGACTCCGCCCAGCGCCCGGCGACGGCCGCTTCGAGCGCGGCCCGCGGCGCGGCGAGTTCGGCTTCCAGATAGGCGGCGAAGGCTTCGCTGTGAGCGTTTACACGCTCCTGGGCGTGCGTCAGCTGGGGACGTAACGCCTCTGGCCAATGGGACGGGGGCGGGGCGACTTTCAGGGCGTCACGATAAACCGTGGCGGCGGCGCGGGGCCGGTTCTGACGCTCCAGGAAGGCGGCCTTGCTCAGCAGACCTGGCAGGAAATAGGGGTCGATCGCGAGGCAGGCGTTGATGGCCAGCCACTCGTTTTCGGCGTCCCCCTTTTCCCGCCAGACCACGCTGGTGGTCATCAGCACGAGGGGGTCGTTCGGCGCAGCCATGTGGGCGGCGCGAAGATACTCGATCGCTGTGCTGAAATCGGCCCGCTGGAAGGCGTGAACGCCAAAACTGTAGAGGGCCTGCGGATGCTGGGGCGCCAGTTTGAGAACCTGCGCCCAGAGGCCCTCGGCCTCCTGCCATCGCCCGCCGCGCGCTGCCTGGCCCGCCGCCTGGGCCAGGGCGTTTACCTGATCGTTCATGCCTGCCCCCAACTCCGGGAGGCAAACTACGCTGTAACAAAATGGTTACAACGTTCGCCGAACTCGATTCGGGTAACTTTCGCGCAGTTGCGCGAATTTGCCGCAAGTGTCGACAGCGATGCGGGAGGCGAAGGCGACCCTGGTCGCCCTCGTTCCCGGAGGGGGCTAGGCTTCCATCGCCCGGAGCTTGCGCCAGACGGTCATGCGCGAGACGCCCAGGCGCCGGGCGATCTCCACAGGACCCACGCCGGCCTGCTGCAGGGCGCGGATGTCTTCCGGCGCCGGCGCGCTGCGGCGCTTGCGTCCGGCCCAGGCCGGCTCCACAGCCGCCACGGCCTTCAGGGCGGCTCTCAGGGCCCGGCCACCCTCGCCGTCGGTGGTCAGGTCTGGCTCGACGATGAACAGGCTGGCGTTGCGCGCCTCCAGCCGGTCGATGACGCGAAGCACGTTACGTGTGGAGTGTCCCAGTTGATCCAGCCGTGTGACCACCAGCTGGTCGCCTTCGCCGATGAAATCGAGAATGGAGTAGAGGACGGCGGTTTCGTCGCCGCCGGGCGCCGCCGGCTCCTCCGCGCGCACGACGTGGCAGCCCAGCTGTTTCAGGACCGCGGTATCCTCGGACGAGCGAGCGTCACGCAGGCGAACATAGCCAATTCTCAGCATCCAACCGACGTCCTTCCGCGCAGAAATGACAGGCGCCTAAATGCCCCGAACGCGTGGCCCGCGTCAAAGCGACTGGCGTTAATTCTCAGCAATAATCCACCAATGCGGTCGGTTTGACGCCACGGCTGGGGGCATATGGCGAGCAAATGTGACAGGAAGCGTAGAAAATCTATCCCGTGCGCCGAAAAATGAACTCCCGATCGACCGTGGCGCCTACAGGGAAGCCATACTCCCCGACCGGCGCGAACCCATACCTGCGGTAGAACCGCTGCGCCCCATGGTTGTCGGACCAGACGCCGAGCCATAAATCCTGGGGTCCGTCACGGTCCAGCCAGGCCAGGATGGTCTCCAAAAGCCTCGCGCCAAGCCCGCCGCCCTGGACCGACTTGCGCAGATAGAGGCGTTTCACCTCCAGCGCCCCAGGGCCGACCGCGGGATGGGGCAGGTCGCAGGGGCCGGCCATGGCATGGCCCACCGCCTGTCCCTCCTGTTCCACGAGCCAGAGGGCGCGGTCCGGATCAGCGAGCGCCTCGGCCAGATAGTCCGTCCCATAGGCGGCGTTGAGGAAGGTCTCCAGGTCTTCAGGCGGATAGAGGTGGCCGAAGGTCTCGGTGAAGGTGGCGCGTCCCACCTCCGCCAGGGTCTGAATATCGTCCGCATTGGCGCGGCGGATGATCACGTCTTGCATTCCCAAGGCTCAGGGGTCCGTTAATATGGCGGCATGATCGGCCTCTACACCCATGAGGACATGCTCGACCACCGCCCCGGCGCCACCCATCCGGAGCGCCCGGAACGGCTGGCCGCGGTCATTGAGGCCCTGGAGGCGCAGGACGGCCTGGACTTCGAGCCCCGCGACGCGCCCCAGGCCGAGCTGGCCGACCTGCTGCTGGTGCATGACGCGGACTATGTGGAGCGCATCTTCGCCGCCGCCCCTCGCGCCGGCCTGACGCGGCTCGATGAGGATACGGTGATGTCCCCCGGCACACTGCTGGCGGCCCGCCGGGCGGCCGGCGCGGTGGCTGCGGCGGTGCGCGATGTGGCGGCCGGCCAGTTCGAGCGCGCCTTCTGCGCCGTGCGTCCCCCCGGTCATCATGCGGAGCCCGGCGCGGCCATGGGCTTCTGCATCTTCTCAAATGTCGCCATCGGCGCCCGCGTGGCCCAGCTTGCCGGCCTCGAGCGGGTGGCGGTGGTCGACTTCGACGTCCACCATGGCAATGGCACCCAGGCGGCCCTGGCCGGCCGGCGGGGCCTGATGTTCGCCTCCGTCCAGCAATGGCCCCAGTGGCCAGGCACCGGGCATCCTGACGAGCGGGTGGCGGACAACGTCGTCAACGCCATTTCACCCGCGGGCGGCGGGGTGGACGGCTGGCGGGCGGCCTTCTCAAGCCTGATGGACAAGGTGGCGGCCTTCCGTCCAGACCTGATCCTGATCTCGGCGGGCTTCGACGCCCACCGGCTGGATCCCCTGGGCGGGGGCCCCGGGGGCCAGCAGCTCGGCGCCGAGGACTATGGCTGGGCCACCGAGCAGATCGTGGCTGTAGCCAGGGCCAGTTCGCGCGGCCGGGTTGTGTCGGCGCTCGAGGGCGGATACGACCTTGAGGCTCTGGGCCGGTCGGCGGTGGCGCACCTCCTGGCCCTGCAACGGGGGTGAAGGGTGCGCCTGGCTTGCCTGGCGCGAACCCTGGGATGACATGGCCGATTCTGTGACCGTCGATTCTGCCGCTCCCGCCGCCTCGCAGCCTATGCGCCCCGGCGCCATCATCCTGGCCCGTCACGGAGAGCCGGCGCTCAGCCGTCGGGTCTGGCTGAACGCCGAGGGCTATCGGCGATTCTGGGCGCAGTACGAGGTTCTGGGTCTGCTGCCCGGCCAGACCCCGCCGGAAACCCTGACCGAGTTTGTCGCCAGCGCCGGCGTGGTCTTTTCTTCCACCCGCCAGAGGTCGATCGAGACCGCTATCGCCCTGACCCGGGGGCGGGACTTCGCCAGCGAGGCCCTGTTTGTCGAGGCGCCCCTGCCGCCGCCGAACCTGCCGGCCTTCATCAAGATGCGGCCTTCCTACTGGGGCTTCCTGGCTAGGGTCTGCTGGTGGTTCCTCAATCATCACGAAGGCGAGGAGACCCGCCGCCAGGCAGAGGACCGGGCCGCCGCGGCCGCAGAGCGCCTGATTGAGGCGGCACAGCAGGGCCAGGACGTGGTGGTGCTGGCCCACGGCTTCTTCAATTTCATGGTCGGTCGCGCCCTGCGCCGTCGCGGTTGGCGTATCGCGGTCAGCCAGGGCTACAAATATTGGTCCATGCGGCGCTTTGAGCGCCCTTGAGGTCCCTTAGCCGGGTGGCCCGTTGCGGCCGTCGCCCCTGGTCTCTAGGTTGGCGGCTCCCGCGAGGAGCGAAATGGCCGACACCGACGACATTCAAGCCCTGACCTTCGAACAGGCGCTCGCCGAACTGGAAGGCATTGTGACCCGGCTGGAGTCCGGCCAGGCCGCCCTGGACGATTCCATCCGCCTCTATGAGCGCGGCGCGCTCCTCAAGGCGCATTGTGAGTCGCGGCTGGAGGCCGCCCGCCTGCGGGTCGAGAAGATCGTGGTCGGCGCCCAGGGGACGCCGGGGACCGAACCGGCCGAGTTCAGCTGATGACTGCGGAGGTCGAGCGCCGCGTGGCCGAGGCCGCAGACCTGGTCACGGTCGCCCTCGACGAACTCCTGCCCCGGGCCGACGGACCCGAAGCCCGGCTGACCGAGGCCATGCGCTATGCGGCCCTGGGCCCCGGCAAGCGGATGCGGCCCTATTTCGTCATCGAGACCGGCCGCATGTTCGAGGTGGAGGAACGTCCGCTTCTGCGGGCCGCCTGCGCCCTGGAATGTGTCCACGCCTACAGCCTGATCCACGATGATCTGCCCAGCATGGACGATGACGACCTGCGGCACGGGCGGCCCACGGTGCACAAGGCCTATGACGAGGCGACCGCCATCCTGGCCGGGGACGCGCTACAGGCTTCGGCCTTCGAAATCCTCGCCCATCCCGACACCCACCCCGACCCGACCGTGCGCTCCGAAATGGTGCTGAAGCTGTCGGCCGCGGCCGGCGCCAAGGGGATGTGCGGGGGGCAGATGATCGACCTGCTGGGCGTCCGCGACGACCTGGGCGCGGTGGCCCGGATGCAGCGTATGAAGACCGGGGCGCTGATCGCCTGCGCGTTCGAGCTGCCCCTGGTCATGGCCCAGTCTGGCGACGCTCGCCGGCCTGCCCTGATGGCCTTCGCCCAGGATCTTGGCCTCGCCTATCAGATCGTCGATGATTTGCTGGACGCCGAGGGCGACCCCGACCTGATGGGCAAGCGGGCGGGCAAGGACGCCGCCCGGGGCAAGGCCAACTATGTCACCCTGCTGGGCGCGCAGGCGGCGCGGGAGCGACTGAACCTGCTGATCGAACAGACCAAGTCGCACCTTGACCCCTTCGGCCCGCCGGCTGATTTCCTGCGGGCGAGCGTCGATTTCGTGTTACAGCGCCGCAACTAGCCGCCGCATCAGTTGTTTGCCCACTTCATGCCGCCGAACACGCCTCTCCTGGACCAGGTTTCCGCGCCCGCCGACACGCGCGGCTTCACGGTCACGCAGCTTCAGACCCTGGCTGACGAGCTTCGCAGCGAGACGATCGACGCCGTCTCCCAGACCGGCGGTCATCTCGGTGCGGGTCTTGGCGTGGTGGAACTCACCGTCGCCCTGCATCACGTCTATGAGACGCCTCGCGACATCCTGATCTGGGACGTTGGCCACCAGGCCTATCCACACAAGATTCTCACGGGGCGCCGCGACCGCATCCGCACCCTTCGTCAGGGCGGCGGTCTGTCGGGCTTCACCAAGCGCGCTGAGAGCGAATACGACCCGTTCGGCGCAGCCCACGCCTCGACCTCCATTTCTGCGGCGCTCGGCTTCTGCGCGGCCCGCGATCAGGCCGGCCGCGACAACCGCGTGGTGGCGGTGATCGGCGACGGCTCCATGAGCGCCGGCATGGCCTATGAGGCCATGAACAACGCCGCCGAGACCACCAAGCAGCTGACCGTGGTCCTGAACGACAACGACATGTCCATCGCCCCGCCCGTGGGCGGGATGAGCGCCTATATGGCCCGCCTGGTGTCCGGCGGCGGCTATCAGTCCCTGCGCAATCTGGGCAAGTCGGTGGCCAAGGCCTTCCCGCGGCCGATCCAGGAAGCCGCCCGCAAGGCCGAGGAATACGCCCGCGGCATGGTCACCGGCGGCACGCTCTTCGAAGAGCTGGGCTTCTACTATGTCGGCCCCATCGACGGCCACGACATGGAGGCCCTGGTGGCGGTTCTCCGCAACGCCCGGGAGATCGTCGATCGTCCGGTGCTGGTCCATGTGGTCACCCAAAAGGGCAAGGGCTACGCCCCGGCCGAGAGCGCCGCCGACAAGCACCACGCCGTGGTCAAGTTCGACGTGGTCACCGGCCAGCAGGCCAAGGCCCAGGCCAAGGCGCCCAGCTACACCAAGGTCTTCGCCACCGAGCTGATCAAGCAGGCGCAGCGTGACCCGACCATCTGCGCCATCACCGCGGCCATGCCCTCGGGCACCGGGCTCGACCTGTTCGGCCAGGCTTTCCCGGACCGGACCTATGATGTCGGCATCGCCGAGCAGCATGCAGTGACCTTCGCCGCCGGCCTCGCCGCCGATGGCATGAAGCCCTTCGCGGCCATCTATTCGACCTTCCTGCAGCGCGGTTACGACCAGGTGGTCCATGACGTGGCCATCCAGGGCCTGCCGGTGCGCTTCGCCATCGACCGGGCGGGCCTGGTCGGCGCCGATGGGCCCACCCATGCCGGCTCCTTCGATGTGGGCTTCATGGGCGCCCTGCCGGGCATGGTGCTGATGGCCGCCGCCGACGAGGCGGAACTTGCCCACATGGTCGCGACCGCCGCGGCCATCGATGATCGCCCGAGCGCCTTCCGCTATCCGCGGGGCGAGGGGACGGGCGTCGCCATTCCCGACATCGCCAGCCCCCTGGAGATCGGCAAGGGCCGGATCGTCCGGGAGGGGACCGCGGTCGCGCTGCTGTCCTTCGGGACCCGCCTGCCGGAATGTCTCAAGGCCGCTGAGATGCTCAGCGCCCGGGGCCTGTCGGCGACGGTGGCCGACGCCCGGTTCGCCAAGCCCCTGGACATCGACCTGGTCCTGCGGCTGGCCCGGGAGCACGAGGCCCTGATCACCATTGAGGAAGGCGCCATGGGTGGCTTCGGCGCCTTCGTGCTGGAGGCGCTGGCCCGTCACGGCGCCCTGGATCGCGGCCTCAAGGTCCGGACCTTGACCCTGCCCGACATCTTCCAGGATCACGACAAGCCGGAACTGATGTACGCCCAGGCGGGCCTCGACGCCGAGGGCGTGGTCCGCACGGCGCTGTCGGCCCTGGGGGCCGATGTGGTCGCCGCCGCCGGACGCCGGGCCTGATCAGCGGCAGTAGCGCAGGAAGCTCTGAACCGACCTGCGCGGGGCGGGAGACGGCGTCACCGCGCCGCCCACGGCCGCAAGGCTGATGACTCCGGTCTGACGGAAGGCCTCAGCCACCGGCGCGCGGTCGGCGAACTCCACGGAAACCAACGAACCGCCGCCTTGCGGATCGATGTCGGCCACGCCTGGAATGGTGGTCCGGGATTCGGCGGAGGCGAGGGTTACGCTGACCGGCCACGGGGCGGCGCGCCCTACATTATCGACCCAGCGCCCGTCGACCGCTTCAACCCCTAACCGCTGCTCGACCGGGAACCGCGCCACGAGCTGACGACTGTCCTTCACGCAGGTGAAGGTCACCGAGGCAGCAGCTCCGCCCGGCGCCACATAGCTCAGTTCAACAGGCTCCAGATCGGCGCGATAGGTCCAGGCGCCCTCCTGGGCGGAGGTGGGCGCAGCGATCGAGAGCAGCAGGGTGGTGAGCAGGGCCGGACGCATCATGGCGCGAGCTTAGCTTCGCCTTTGGGCGGGCTCCAGTCCGATCGCATTCAGATGGGTTGGCCGCACTGGGTGAAGAAGCCGCTGACAAGGGCCTGGTCGGCGCCGCGCGCGCCAGCCGGCAGGATTCGCCCGGCGGTGCGCACCGACAGTTCGCCCGTCCTGGCAAAGCCGTCGAGGGCGGGGTCATCGGTCCCCGCGGTCTCGATGATCACGCCGACCCCTTCGATCGGCGTCGGCGCGGCGGGGCTCGTCAGGTCAAGACGGGCCTCGCGAGAGACCAGTCCGACGACGCCGACATCATCCTTGGAGGTCGCCACCGCCACCTCGACTTCGCCCGACTGAGGCTGGCAGCTCAGCATGACCAGCACGTTGTCCGACCGGGGTTGGCCATAGACGAGCTTCAGCCCCTCGTCCTGGGTGTGGTTGAAGCTCCAGCGCATCGGCGCCGGCGCCTCGGGCGCGGGATGGGCGCAGGCGGCGACGAGAACGATAGCGGCGGTGAGGCCCAGGGCCGAACGGGTGCGCATGGTTGCGTCTCCTTCGCAGAGGATAACGTCCGCGCCGCCGCCGGGTTCACCTCCTGGGTCGCGCTACGGTCAGAAAGGCGAGAAAGTCTCCACCAGGGCCTGTCCGGCCGGGGTCCGCTGGACCCGGCTGATATCGCCGCGGCCGCCATAGCTGATGCGCGCCTCGGCGATCTGCGAATGGCGGATGGTGTTGGAGGAGGTGATGTCCTCCGGGCGGATGATGCCGGCCACCGACAGCTGGCGCACCTCGCCATTGGTCCGCACCTCCTGGGTGCCCTGGATCATCATGTTGCCATTGGGCAGGACGCCGGTGACCACCGCGGCGATCACCAGGTTGATCTTCTCCGAGCGCGAGACCGAACCGGAGCCGGTGTTGCTGGAGCTCGAGTTGGTGGAGATGGCGTTGGCCGGATCAAAGCCGCCCGGCAGGATGCGGCCGAGGCTCGATTCCAGGCCCAGGAAGTTGGGCACGCCCGCCGACATGGCCCCGCTGCGGTTGCTGCTGGTGGAGTTGGAAGTCTGGGCGCGGTCGTCGATCTCGATCTGGACGGTGACGATGTCGCCGACCCGGTTGGCGCGCTGGTCCAGGAAGAAGGCTCGCGCGCCGGTCCGCCACAGGGAGTTGGCCGAGGCCGCCGTCGGCATCGGCTGGTTGGCCGAGGCCAGTACCACCTGCTGCTGGCCCACCAGGGCGGCGGGATAGCGGACCGGCGTCAGGTCAGGCCCGGCGACAGCCTCCTGCACGGTGGAGCAGGCGGCCAGCGGCAGCAGGGCGAGGAGGGCGAGGGTGGGAAGGCGCATGGCGCAGTCTCTCTTCATCGGGATCAACGCAGGGCGTAACGGGCGGCCGGGCTGGCCAGGATCTGGTCGGCGCCGGGGCCCACGGCCGCCTGGCCGGGGCCGGTGGCCACGGCCTGGACCGTGCGCTTGGAGGTCAGGTTCTGCGCGGCGAAGCCTTCGCCGAGCGCGGCGCGCCCCATGGCCTTGGCCTTGACGCTCAGCATCATGCCGGCGGCCTCATAGGTCAGGGTGACGATATCGCCGGCGGCGATGACCTGAGGGGCGGTCACGTCGCGGGCCGCCGCGACAGAGCCGGCGCGAAGCGGGCGGCGGGCCGCCAGACCGATGATCTGTTCGGCGTCCTGGGCCGCGTCGTTGGGCGCTGCGGCCGCCTTGCCCCAGATGAGGTCTTCAGGCTGGACGATGTCGCCGGTCGACAGATTGCGGGCGTAGGTCAGCACCTCCACGTTGCCCGATCGCGCCGCCGCGGCCGTGGCGGTCCCGCTATCGGCGCCGGTGCGCACGATAATGCGGCGGAGGCCCTGGGCGTTGGCCCAGTCGAGGCCCGCGCGCCGCGCCAGTTGCTGCACGGCGCCGGCGTCCAGCACAACGCTCAGGCCCGGCTTGGCCGCGACCCGGACATCGGCGGCTGAGCCCGCGCCATCGAACAGGTCGCCCAGGGTGACGACGCCGTCGGAATCGTAGACCTCGGCCTTCAGGGTGACGGAGGTCGCAGCCAGGACAGCCGGGGCGCAACCGACCCAGAGGGCCGCGGCGAGAAGGAGGGGGCGGATCAGGGTCATCACTTCACCGCGTTGGCGGCTTGCAGCATCTCGTCGGCGGCGGAGATGACCTTGGAGTTCATCTCATAGGCCCGCTGGGCGACGATCAGCGCGGTGATCTCGGTGACGGCGTCCACGTTGGAGGCCTCGGTATAGCCTTGCAGCAGGTTGCCGAAGCCGTCTGCGCCGGGGGCGCCCACAGTGGCCGGGCCGCTGGCGGCGGTCTCCATCAGCAGGTTGTCGCCGATGGCGTTCAGGCCCGCCTCGTTGACGAAATTGGCCAGTTCGATCTGGCCCACAACCTCGGCCTCAGTCTGGCCGGCGCGGACCGCCTGAACCTGGCCGGTCTTCGAGACCGAGATGGCCGTGGCGTCTCCCGGCACATTGATCGCCGGCTGGACCGCATAGCCGTCCTCGGTCACCAGTTGCCCATCGGCGTTCAGCGACAGGTTGCCCGCCCGTGTATAGGCCGTTTCGCCAGACGGCATCAGCACCTGGAAGAAGCCGCGGCCTTCGATGGCCAGGTCGTAGGGATTGCCGGTCTGGGTGACAGCGCCTTGCTCGGTGATCCGATAGACCGAGCCGGCCTTCACGCCGCCGCCGATCTGAACGCCGGTGGGCACGATGGCGCCCTCGGCGGCCATGGCGCCGGCCCGCTCAAGGGTGTGATAGAGCAGGTCCTGAAACTCGGCGCGCTGCTTCTTGAAGCCCACCGTGTTCATGTTGGCGATGTTGTTCGAGATGACCTCGACGTTCAGCTGCTGGGCTGACATGCCCGTCGCTGCGGTGCGGAGCGCCTGCATGGTGAAGACCTTCCCTAAGTAATCTAGTTCGCCCGGCCCATGCGCTCGACAGCGCGGCGGGACAGGTCGGCGGAGGATTCCATCATCTTGGTGATGCTCTCATAGGCCCGGGTGACCTCGATCAGCCGGGTGATCTCCAGGATGGGTTTGACGTTGGAGCTTTCCAGCATGCCCTGGCGGACCCGCACGTCGGGGGCGGCCTCGGGCTGCAGGTTGGCGGTGTTGCGCAGCAGATTGTCGCCGGTCTTTTCCAGGACCGACAGATCATCGAACCGGACAACGGAGACGCGGCCGATCGGGTTCTCACCCTGGCTGATGGTCCCGTCAGGGCCGATCTTGACCTGACCGTCCTCCGGATTGACGACGATCTCGCCGCCGCCCTCGCCGGACACCGGCTGCCCGGCCTGATTGGTGATGCGGCCGAGCTCATCCAGCCGGAAACGCCCGTCGCGGGTGTAGCGGGGCCCATCGTCGGTGGTGATCTCGAAGAAGCCCTCGCCCTCGATGCCGAGGTCGAGGTCAGAGCCGGTGCTGAACAGGCCGCCCTGGGTGAAGTCCCGGGCCACGCCTCCGTCGATGACGAACTTCACCGGACGCGGGGCGCCGGCGTTGGAAGCCGGGGCGCCGGGTTCGGTGCGGGCCATCAGGGACTCGACCTTGAAGCCGACCGTGTCGGCGTTGGCCACGTTGTTGGCGATCAGGTCCAGCTCGCGCCGCAAGACCAGTTGGCGAGACAGGCCGACATAAACCGCATTGTCCATCTGCTCGCCTCCCTGGGTGCGACAGGATTTCTCACCTGACGCCTGCAAGCTTCGGGCCAGACAAAAAGCCCAGCAATTACAATATTTAAGAAGGTTAATTTCGACCCCGTGGCGGAAACTGCCGGGCAGGATCGGCCCCCGTTAACAGGTGTAAAAACCTATCCTTAACCACCGCTGTCGCATGGGTGAGGGGTAAGATTCTAAGGAGCCGCGCGCGTGGCCAAGTCCAAGGACAAGAAGGACAAGGAAGCCCCTGTCGATGGCGACGAAAACGCCGTCGACGGCGAAGGTGCGCCCGGCAAGAAGAAGCCGCCGCTCAAGCTTCTGATCATCGCCGGCGTGGGCGCCCTGGTGGTCCTGGGCGGCGGCGGCGCAGGCGCCTTCATGCTCCTCAAGCCCAAGCCGGCCGCCGAGGGCGAGGCCCATGCGGAGAAGGACAAGAAGGCCGAAAAGGGCAAGGAAGAGAAAGGCAAGGGCAAGGAAGGCGACGCGCCCGCGAGCCCGGCGGTGATCCGCCCAGGCCCCGACGGGGTGGTCTTCTACACCATGCCCGACATCGTGGTGAACATGCAGACGCCTGAGGGCAAGGCGACCTTCCTCAAGCTGCGCCTGACCCTCGAACTTCCCGACGATACGGTGGCCGGCGAACTGGATCCGAATCTGCCCCGCCTGCAGGACATGTTCCAGACCTTCCTGCGCGAACTGCGGCCCGAGGATCTGTCGGGCAGCCAGGGCAGCTACCAGCTGCGCATGGAGATCCTGCGTCGGGTCAATCTGGTCATCGCGCCAGCCAAGGTGAACGCCGTCCTGATCGAGGAGATGCTCATCAACTGACGACCCCCGGGTCCTCGGTTGAGCTTTCGCCATGGCAGACGACAACGACATGTCCGCAGACAACGGCGCCGACGCCTGGGGCGCAGGCGGCGAGGCCGATCCCTTCGCCGGGACCGAGCGCATCCTCAATCAGGACGAGATCGACAGCCTTCTCGGCTTTGATCTCTCCGACGATGAGGCGTCCGAGCGCACCGGCATCCGGGCGATCATCAATTCGGCCCTGGTCTCCTATGAGCGTCTGCCGATGCTTGAGATCGTCTTCGACCGCCTGGTGCGGTTGATGACGACCTCCCTGCGCAATTTCACCTCGGACAATGTCGAGGTCAGCCTCGACAACATCTCGTCGATCCGGTTCGGGGACTATCTGAACTCGATCCCGCTGCCGGCCATCCTGGCGGTGTTCAAGGCCGAGCAGCTCGAGAATTACGGCCTGCTGACGGTCGACTCCAACCTGATCTACTCCATCGTCGACGTGCTGCTGGGCGGGCGCCGCGGGACGGCGGCCATGCGCATCGAGGGCCGGCCCTACACCACCATCGAGCGGGTGCTGGTCCAGCGGATGGTCGAGGTGGTGCTGGCCGATGCGCGGGCGGCCTTCGAGCCCCTGACGCCGGTGTCCTTTGTGCTCGACCGCCTGGAGACCAACCCCCGCTTCGCCGCGATCGCCAGGCCGGCCAACGCCGCCATCCTGGTTAAGCTGCGCATCGACATGGAAGACCGCGGCGGGCGCATCGAGCTGCTGCTGCCCTATGCGACGCTTGAGCCCATCCGCAAGATGCTGCTGCAGCAGTTCATGGGTGAGAAGTTCGGCCGCGACAACATCTGGGAAGGCCACCTGGCCACCGAACTCTGGACCACCCAGATGGAGGTCCGCTGCGTCCTGGACGAGCTGCAGATACCGCTTCAGCGGCTGCTCAACCTGCAGGTGGGCGAAACCATCGTGCTCAACGCCACGCCGGAAAGCCCGGTGGAGCTGCGGGCGGGGACCATCCCCCTGACCCGCGGCCACATGGGGCGCCGCAATCACAACATCGCTGTCCGCGTCGAGGCTCCCCTCTCGCCGCAGGCCCGCAAAGCCGTGCAGAGGATCTGATGAGTCTGGTGGCGATCTCCATGAACCTCCTGCTGGCGGTGTTGCTGGCGGCGGCCCTGATCATGGGCTGGCGACTCAATCGGCGCCTCAAGGCCCTGCGCGACAGCCATGAGGGCTTCGCCCTGGCCGTGGCCGAACTGGACGCCGCCGCCCGCCGCGCCGAACAGGGTCTGGCGGACCTGCGCGCGGCCACCGACGAGGCCGCCGAAACCCTGGGCGACCGTGTCACCGAAGCCCGTGCGCTCAGCGCCCGGCTTGAACGCCAGGTCCATGAAGGCCCTGGCTTGATCGAAGCCGAAGAGGCCGAGCGCGCCGCCGAGCGTCGGCTCGGCGCTCTGCTGTCTGGCGCCCATGAGCTCCGGCCCCCGCGGCCCCGGGCCGAACCCGACCGCGAGATCGCGCCAATCCCCCGTCCGTCCCGTCCGCTGTCGAAGATGGCGCGGGCTCTTGAAGAAGACCTGTTCGACACGCCCCCGGCCGAGGCCGAGGGCTATCTGAGCCGAGGCCGTCGATGAAGTCCGTCCCCCGCATCCTGCCCATCGTCGGCGTCGCCATTGGCGGCGTTCTGGTGGTCAACGCCCTGGCCGGCGCCCAGGCCCTGCCTGACCTGCTGTCTGGCGCCCGCGCCTTCGCCCAGGAGGCGGTTGGCGAAGGGGCTGGCAAGATCGGGGAGGGCGCGGGCGAAGGTGCCGATGGGGCCGCCGCCACCGGCGAGGGGGCCGACGCGGTCGCCAAGTCCACCATGCCCAAGCCGGTCGCCGCCTGCGCGCCAACGGCTGCGGAGCTCGCCCGGGAAGCCGGCCTGTCGCCCGCCGAACTCCAGGTCCTGCAAAGCCTCGGCGAGCGCCGGGGCCAGCTGGACGCCCGCGAGCAGTCGATGGAGACGCAACTGGCCCTCATGGCTGCGGCCGAGGCCAAGCTGGACGCCAAGGTCAAGGCGCTGAACGGTCTGAAGACCGACATCGAAGGTCTGATGGGGGAGGCCGAGGTGCGCGAGAACGCCGAGGTCGCCCGCATGGTGAAGGTGTTCGAAGGCATGAAGCCCAAGGACTCCGCCGCCCGCATGACGGTGCTGGACGATTCCGTGCGCCTGCCGATCGCTGCGGCCATGAAGGAGCGCGCCCTGTCGGCCATGCTGGCGGCCATGCCGCCCGAGGAGGCCAAGCGGCTCACCGAGAGCCTGGCCAGCCGGTTCGAGGCCGCCCGGGCCCTGGGCAAGGCGGTGAGCGCCACCGAAAGCGCCGCCGCCCAGGCCGCCCCGCGGCCGGCCGCGCCGGCCCCGAAGGCGGGCGGCTGATCTGATGACCCTGCGGCGGACCCTGCGCTCTGGCGTCGCGGCGGCCTGCATCCTGGCCACGGCCACGCCCGCGGGCGTGGCCGCCCAGAGCGCGCCCCAGGCCGCGGCCCAGCCGCTGGAGGTCCGGGTCGCCCAGGCGCGGGGCTTCTCCCGGGTCGAGTTCCAGTGGCGCGGTGTGGCGCGGATGACCAGCCGCCAGGCCGGTCAGGTCCTGACCCTGCGCTTCTCCCGGGACGCCAATCCCGACATTTCCCGGCTCCGGGTCTCGCCCCCGCGAGGGCTGAAGACCGCCCAGGTCCGTCATGTGGGCGGTGTGCTGGAGCTGGATCTGACCCTTGAGGACGGGTTCGAGGCCCGCATGGGCCAGGCCGATGGCGCAGCCTTCGTCAATATCGCCCCCAAGCCTGAGGCGCAGACCGCTGAGGCGCCCGAGGCCAAGGCCGTGGCGGCTGCGCCCGCGCCCCTGGAGCCGCCCCCTGATCGGCCCAATCCGGTTCCGGCCGATGGCGTCGTCCGCCTCGACGCCCGTCTGGAAGGCGCCCAGGCGGTGCTGCGGTTTCCCTGGGCGGCGCCGGCCGGCGCGGCTGTCTTCCGCCGGGGCGATGCGGTCTGGGTAGTGTTCGACGCCCCGGCCCGCCTGGATGTCGCCAAGGCGCCCAGGGGCCTGCGCCAGTTTTCCCGCATGGAGGCCTTCCGGGGCCCCGACTATTCCGCGGTGCGCATCACCAGCCCGCAGGGCGTGCCAGTCTTCGCCATCAGCGAGGGCAACACCTGGATCATCGCCCTCGGGGCCGGCGCCCAGGCGCAGCCCGCGGTGATCAATGTGCGCCGGGACGAGACCGGCGGCCCGGCCAGCCTGACCGCGGCGGTCTCCGGGGTGACCCGGATCGTCCGCATCGCCGACCCCATGGTCGGCGACACCCTGACCATCGCCACAGCCCTTGGCCCGGCCAAGGGGCTGCCGTCCCGACGGGAATTCGTCCAGATGGCCCTGCTGCCTTCGGCCCAGGGTCTGGCCATGGAGGCCTTCGCCGACGACATCACCCTGTCCCGCGACGGGGACCTGGTGGCGATCGGTCGTCCGGCAGGTCTGGCCCTGTCATCCCCCACCGTGGCCGCCCGGCGAAACGAGGCCCCGGTGGGCGCGCCCATGCCGGCCGGTCGCCCGGCCCTGGTGGACTATGACAACTGGCCCAAGACCGGGTCGGGCGGCTTCATGTCGCGCTACAACGCCCTGGTGACCGCGGCCGCCGAGGAGGGTCTCGACGGCCAGGACAGCAAGGTCGCCGCCCGCATGGCCCTGGCCCGCTTCCTGGTCGGCACCGAACTCGCCTTCGAGGCCATCGGAGTGCTGAACGATGTGGCCCGCCAGCATCCCTCCGTGCTGGGGGACGCTGAGTTCCGGGGTCTGCGCGGCATCTCCCGGGTCATGGCCCGGCGCTACAAGGAGGCCAGCGCCGACTTCTCCTCGCCGGCCCTGTCCAACGACCCGGCCGCGGCCCTCTGGCGTGCCTATCTGGCCGGGCAGACGGCGCAGTGGCCCGAGGCGCGCAAGGAGTTCGCAGCCGGTGCGGCCGCCTTCAACCAGTTCCCCGCCGTCTGGCGACAGCGCTTCGCCCGGGCTGACGCCAAGGCCGCCCTGGAGATGGGTGACCTGGACGGCGCCGACTCCCGCATCCGCATGGCGCTTGCCGAAGACACCGACGCCCTGGAGGAGCTGGCTGTTCGTCTATTGCAGGCCGAGCTGGCCGAGCGCCGTGGCCAGACCGGTCGGGCGCTGCGCATCTACCAGGCCGTCGCCAGCGCGCCCGTGGACTATCTCTCCGCCCCGGCCCTGCTGAACGCCACCCGTATCCGCTACGAGGAAGGGGACATCACCCCGATCCAGGCGACGGCGGCCTATGACAGCCTGCGGTTCCGCTGGCGGGGCGATGCCACCGAGCTCGCCACCATCCGCGCCCTTGGCCGGCTTTA
Source organism: Phenylobacterium sp. (assembly GCF_030693405.1). GTDB lineage: Bacteria > Pseudomonadota > Alphaproteobacteria > Caulobacterales > Caulobacteraceae > Phenylobacterium. The sequence goes on along the minus strand of NZ_JAUYAW010000059.1, from coordinate 16,949 downwards.
TCTCAGCCAGGGCCGCTATCGTGAGGCGCTGGAGGCGCTGCGGTCCGCCGGCCAGCGGCTGCCTGACCTGCCCGAGGCGCTTGGGCTGCAGGCCGACCTCAGCACCGCCTTCCGCGCCCTCTTCCTGGATGGCCTGGCCGACGGGCTGGAGCCTGTGCAGGCGCTGGCCCTGTTCTTCGACTTCAAGGACCTCACCCCGCTGGGCGCCGACGGCGACATGATGGTCCGCCGCCTGGTCCGCCGCCTGGTGGATGTGGACCTGCTCAACCAGGCCGCCGACCTGCTGGCCTATCAGGTGGACAACCGCCTGGACGGTGTGCCCCGGGCCCAGGTCGCGACCGATCTGGCGCTGATCTATCTGATGGACCGCCGCCCTGAGCAGGCTCTGGTGACCATCAACGGCACCCGCTCGACCATCCTGCCGCGGCAGCTGAACGCCGACCGTCGCCTGATCGAGGCCCGCGCCCTGTCGGATCTGGGCCGGCTCGATCACGCCCTGGAAATCCTCGAGCGGGACGACTCGGTCGGCGCCCGCGACCTTCGCGCCGAGATCGTCTGGCGCAAGAAGGACTGGCCCCAGGCGGGCCAGCTGTTCGAAGCCTCCCTGGGCGAGCGTTGGCGCAACCCGGCCGCCCTGAGCGCCGAAGACGAGGGCAAGCTGCTGCGGGCGGGGGTGGCCTTCAGTCTGGCTGGGGACGACGCGGCCCTGGCGCGGATGGAGGAGCGCTACAAGGGCTTTCTCGACGCCGCGCGCAACCCCGAAGCCCTGCGGGTCGCCCTGACCGGCGTGGCCTCAGGGCCTGTCGGCGTCGGAGAGTTCGGCCGGCTGGCGGCGGACAATGAAGCCTTCGCTGGCTGGGTTGCCAAGATGAAGGACAAGTTCCGCGCTGCTGCGGCGCCGGCCGCCCAGGCCGCGGCCAAACCCGCCACGGCCGCGAAACCGGCCTGACGTCTCCGCCCTCTGGTCAGGGCGGTGGTCGCCCGAGAACCCTCGCCTCAGGACGCCTTGAAGATTGGTGGCTTGGTCTGCCAGCCCTCCACGGCGCCCACGAGGGCGCAGTTCCGGTAGAGGCGGGTGAGGTTCATCTCATTGACCGGCGCCAGGGTCTGGGCGAACCGCAGAATGGTGTCGGTCGGAATGATATAGCCGCCCCCCACCGCGCGACAGATGTCCTGCTCGGCCAATTTGGCCAGGCGCCTGCGGGTGGTCTCGAAGGGCACGCCGGAATCCCTGGCCAGGGCGGCGATGCTGACCGGCGTCTTGTCGGCGTCGGCGACCAGCGGCGCCCCGTCGGCCGCCGGGGTCGGGCTCCGGGCGTCACCGAGATCGGCGGTGTTCAGATAGCTGAGGTTCAGCACCAGCAGCAGGTTCATATAGTCGACGCACAGCAGGCGCATCTCGCCACCCAACCGCAGGGCGTAGCTCATGAAGTGCCTGGCCACGGCGCGGTAAGGGTGTTCGGGGGGATGGTAGGGCGGCGACGGCAGGGGCCTGTCGTTGAAGTAGCCCAGGTCGGCCAGGCGCCAATAGGTCTGCGCCGCTAAGGCGTCGATGGCGATCACCGTGGCGGCGTTCGCCGGGGTGTGAAAATAGGACTCCGGCACGATCACGCCGGCGGCGTCAGAGACGATCGCGCCCTTCTCCTTCAGGCGATTGATCCGGCGACGGACGGTTTCGAAGCGGAGGTCCAGGCTGTCGGCCACCCGGCTGATGCTGACCCGCCGACGCGCCATATCCGGCGGCGGCCGGTCCAGGGCCCCGAACGCCACCTGCTCGTCGAGCCCGGCTGTCGCGACGTCCACATTGGCCTGCACGATGGTCGCCACAAGCAGGGCGTCCATCGGGTCCAGAGTCTTGTCCCGGCCCTGCCATAGAGTCAGCAGCGCGCCACGGGAAATGTTGAGCGCGGCGGACTCTAGAGCGGTAAGCGACCGAGGGTTCATCGAACGGGTATGGTCCAGAGGCGGGGGCGAAGCAATATGACGCTGTCAACCAGGGGATTCGCAAACGGAATTCGGAGCCGTGGCCAGGCCATCGGTTTCCTTTGACCTCAACTGGGCCATCATGGCTTCGTCTGTTTAACAACAAGGCGACATTGGGAGAGCCGGGCATGGCGCAGTTTGGCAGTTATCAGAACGAAATCTATCAGGGCGGACTGCGCGGCGTGCTGCCCGGTGTGCCCGTCGACTACGCCACCCTGGTCGCCCGGGCGACGGCCGCCATGCCGGGCCACGTGCTGAACTACGTCCAGGGCGGCTGCGGGGATGAGTTCACCCAGGACCAGAATGCGCTGGCCTTCCATCACTGGGGGATGGTCCCGCGGATGATGGTCGAGACCAGCGTTCGCGACCTGTCGGCGAACCTGTTTGGCCACACCTATCACTCGCCCCTGTTCATGGCGCCGATCGGGGTGACCGCCATGTGCAGCCAGGACCAGCATGGCGACATCGCCGCGGCTCAGGCCTCGGCCATGACCGGGGTGCCGATGGTGGTCTCCACCCTGGGCAACGACACCCTGGAGGATGTGGCGCCGCATCTGGGCCAGACGCCCGGCTTCTTCCAGCTCTACACCCCGCGCAACAAGGACCTGGCCGAAAGCCTGATCACCCGGGCCGAGGCGGCCGGCTATCGCGGGATCATCGTCACCCTGGACACCTGGGTCACTGGCTTCCGCCCCCGAGATCTGAACGCCGGCAACTTCCCGCAGCTGCGCGGCCATGTGCTGAAGAACTACACCGCCGATCCGGTCTTCCAGAAACTGCTGGGCAAGGACGCTTCAGAGTCGCCGGCCGAGGCCGTGGCCCTGTGGGGCTCGCTGTTTGGTCGGCCCATGCTCTGGGAGGACATCGCCTGGCTCAAGTCGGTGACCAAGCTGCCGATCATCCTGAAGGGCATCTGCCACCCCGATGACGCCCGCAAGGCCGTCGATCTGGGGGCAGACGGCATCTACTGCTCCAACCACGGCGGCCGGCAGGCCAATGGCGGCATCGCGGCCATCGACATGCTGCCCGATGTGGTCAAGGCCAGCGGCGACGTACCTGTGTGGTTTGACTCCGGAATCCGGTCGGGCTCCGACGTGGTCAAGGCCCTGGCCATGGGCGCATCGGCCGTGGGCGTCGGTCGCCCCTTCGTCTACGGCCTCGCCCTGGACGGCGCCGCCGGCGCCGCCCACGTCCTCAAATGCATCCTGGCCGAGGCCGATCTCTTCATGGCCGTCAACGGCATGCCCACCCTGGCCGATCTGAGACGGGAAGGCGTGCGACGGCTTTAGCCCGCCGCTAACCCCCGCCGGTTCCCCGCTGGAAGCTCTCCACCAGACTGCCGGCGACGAGGCGCCAGCCGTCCACCAGGACGAAGAAGATCAGCTTGAAGGGCAGGGAGACCACCACGGGCGGCAGCATCATCATGCCCATGCTCATCAGCACGCTGGCCACCACCAGGTCGATGACCAGGAAGGGGACGAACAAGAGGAAGCCGATCTCGAAGGCCGTCTTAAGTTCCGAAATCATGAAGGCTGGCGTGACGATACGGAGCGGCAGGTCCTCGACGCTCGAAGGCTGCTCTTCCCGCGACAGCCGCACGAACAGGGCCAGGTCCTCCCGGTCCACCTGCGACAGCATGAAGGTCTTCACCGGCGTGGCCGCCGCGTCAAAGGCCTGGGGCAGCTCCATCTCCTGGTCGAGGAGCGGGCGGATGCCGTCCGCATAGGCCTGTTCGAAGGTCGGGGCCATGATGATGGCGCTGAGGAACAGGGCCAGGCTGATGATCACCGCATTGGGCGGACTCTGCTGCAGGCCGAGCGCCGTGCGCAGCAGGGAGAGCACGACCACGATCCGCACGAAGGAGGTGGTCATGATGACGATGGATGGCGCCAGCGACAGGACCGTCAGCAGGCCCACCAGCTGGACGACCCGTTCGGTCAGGCCCGCGCCGGTCCCCAGATCGACGTTCAGGGCCTGGGCGTGGGCCACCGTCGGGCCGATGATGCTGACCAGGCTCACCAGGGCGGCGAGGCCTGCGGCGCGGCGCCAGTCGGCGGCGGGGAGGGCTGAGAGGGCGCGGAAGACTTGGCGCATCAGGCGTCGGCCTTGGGCTTGCGGGCTTTGCGGGTGGGCGTCTTGCGGAGCGGGCCCGCCGGGCTTTGGGCCGGGACCGGTGCGGGCGCCGGCGCGTTCAGCACCTGACCTTCCCCCAGCAGCAGCAGGCGTTCCTCGCCGTCGCAGGAGACGATGAGCAGGCGGCGGCTGGGATCGAGCACCAGGGTCTCGACCACGGCCAGGCGGCGCTCGGCGCGGGTCGGGGCGAACCTCGCCATGGCTTCGGGCCCAAACCGGCGCAGGGCCACGCCGGCCAGACCGATCAGGCCGATCGTGATGGCGAGAGCGAAAACCGCCCGGGCGAAACTGGCGAGATCCATGGGGCGCACCTGTCCGGCGCGCGGGCGCCGGTCTTTGGCCCGGTTTGCCGCCAACACTCTTAAGGAGCAATTAACCCTGTTTATTCACCATGTTGCCCATGAACCTGAGCGACATCCCTCTGTTCTCGATGCTGCGTGGCCGCATGGGCCATCTGGGCGAGCGCCAGCGGCTGATCGCCCAGAACGTCGCCAACTCCGAAACCCCCGGCTACACGCCGCAGGATGTGAAGGCCTACAGCTTTCAGGCCCAGGTCCGCGGTGTCCAGATGACCCAGGCGGGGGCGCCGGCCCGCACCCAGGCCGCCCATCTCAGCGGCACGGTGAATCGCACGGCGGCCGCGTCGACCTTCAAGGCCATCAACAGCAAGGACTCCGAGACCACCATGGATGGCAACTCCGTGGTCCTGGAGGAGGAGATGATGAAGATGTCGGAGGCCCGCATGGCCTATGACGCCGCCGTCGGCTTCTACCAGAAGTCTCTCAACCTGCTGCGCACCGCCGCCCGCCCGCCCGGCCGCTGATCTTGGGAGACTGAGCCATGGCTGAAATCAAATCGACCCAAGGTGCGGCCCAGGCCATCGCGGCCACGGCCCTTCGCGCCCAGCAGGCCCGGATGCGGGTCATCGCCGAGAACCTGGCCAACGCCAACTCCACCTCGCAGCAGGCGGGCGGCGACCCCTATCGCCGCCAGGTGCCGGTGTTCGAACCCTCCAAGATCGATGCGGGCCAGGGGGTCCGGATGGCCAGGGTGCAGCCTGATCAGAGCGCCTTCCGCACCGAATACGAGCCCGGCCATCCCTCGGCTGATGCTCAGGGCTATGTGAAGCTGCCCAACGTCAACACCCTGGTGGAGGCGATGGACATGCGCGAGGCCCAGCGGGCCTACGAGGCCAACCTCAATGTGATCGAGACGGCGCGCGCCATGGAGATGCGCGTCCTTGATCTGCTCAAGCGCTAGGGACGATTAGGCCATGATGACCCCGCTCGCCGCAGCCAAGGCCTATGCCGCCACCCAGGGCGCAGCCCTTCCCGCCGTCGGCGGCGGGGCGGCCGCAGGGGGCGCCGACTTCGGCGCCATGCTGAAGAACGTCATGGAACAGGCGGTGGAGACCTCCCGCACCGCCGAGACCCAGATGGCCGCCCACGTGCAGGGCAAGGCGCAGCTGGTGGATGTGGTCACCGCCATCTCAGCAGCCGAGACCAGCCTCGAAACCGTCATGGCCGTCCGTGATCAGGTGATCTCCGCCTATCAGGAAATCATGCGGATGCCGATCTGACATAGCCGTAGCGCCTGAGGCTGGGGCGCCCGCCCTGCCCCAGATAGGCGGCCTTGCGCTGCGCCAGGCCGTCGCCGTCCTGGGCCGCGACCTCGGCGGCGCCCACCCCGTAGAGCCGCGCATTGTTGCCCCCGAAGATGGCGTTTTTCACCGGCCCGTCGGCGGCGCCCAGCTCAGCAAAGCCGTGGGCGCGCCGCATGTCCTCTGGGATTTCCAGCCGCCGCAAGCCCTCGATCTGCCACTGGGGCGAGCCGGTCCAGACCGCGTCGGTGCCCCAGCACACATGGTCGGCGCCCAAACCACGGATCAGAATGCCCATCAGGGCCGCGCAGACCCGGGGCTCGGCCACCATGGTCTGGGCGAAGACCTGACCAAGGTCGGCATAGACGTTGTTTGCGCCGTATTTTTCGGGGATTTCCGCCAGGTCGCTGACCCAGTGCAGCCGGCCCGTCTGTTCGAACTGGGCGAGCGCCTTGGCCGGGTCCCCCAGGCGGTAGGCTGAGTGGTAGATGACGAAGGTCAGGTCGGGCCAGTCCTTGGCCGCCTGGCCCACATCGCGAACATCGGCGAAGGGCGCCAGATGGGGGAACTGCGCCTCGACCTCGGTGGAGAACAGCCCCTTGTGCACGCAGACAATCTTGCGCCCGGCCGCGGCCATCTTCTCATAGCCCTTATAGGCCACCGCCTCGTCGTCCATCCTCCAGGGATAGCGGCTGGTGGCCTTGTGGGTGTTGTCCCCCACCGTATAGCCCTTAAGGGAGTCCGGGCGCAGCTCCAGGGCGGCGTCCAGGGCCTCCAGCCAGCCGGGCGCGCCGGGCGTGAAGATGGCGTGGGTGAACAGCCGACGGCCCCCGGCTTCGGCGTTGACCCGCTCGCGGGCCTTGGCCATCTGGCTGTTGGTCAGGAACCAGTCCTCGGGAATGTCCGAGGGCGCGCTGGATATCAGGGCCGCCTTGGTGTCGCTGTCGAGGAAGACCTCCTTGATATAGTTGTCGAACTTCAGGTCCTCGAGGGTCTGCGGCCGGCCCGACAGGTCCGGGTTCCAGCCCCGCTGGCCCACGGCCTCGCGCATGCGGACAAAGCCGGTCAGCCGGGTGTCGTCCCGCAAGAAGTGGGTGTGCATGTCCATGATGAACTGGCCGCGCAGGGCGTCTGAGCGTTCCTGCGCCATGTCCGGCGTCGCCGCCTCGGCGCGGCTGGCGGAGAACAGCGGGCCATAGACATCATTCAGCGCCACGAAGGCTGCGGCCATGCCCGCCGAGGTCTGGAAGAACCGCCGGCGGCTCAGGCCCTGATGCCGGGAAAGGTCGCCGCCCATCTCCATCAGCCGAGCCTGGACCTCCCGCTGGCGCGCCGTCTGGGCCTGGGGCGCGTATTCGTCGCTGGCCACCATCTGGACCGGGATGGGCGTGCGGGGCGAGGCGGTCTCGGCCGGCTCAAGGGCGGCCTTGTCGTCGTCACTGAGAAATCCCATCGGCCGTTCCCTCCATGGCGCTGACGAGAGCCTATCTCGCCCTCCCGCCTCTGTGGGACACATGCCGGTGAAGTCTCGAGGCCCTCCAGGGGAGCCCAACCGCGGCTTTGCGTGTTAGGTCTGGCGCATGGCAGACCCCCGCATCGCGCTTGAGCGCGTCACCAAGACCTATGGCGCCCACCAGGCCCTGGCCGACGTCAGCCTGCACATCGCGGCCGGCGAGTTCGTCGCCCTGGTCGGCGCCTCAGGCTCGGGCAAGACGACGCTTCTCAAGACCATCAACGGGCTGATCCGGCCCGACAGCGGCCAGGTGCGGATCGAGGGCGAGGCGGTCGGCGACCTGACGCCCCATCTGCTGCGCCGTCGCATCGGCTATGTCTTCCAGGAGGTGGGCCTCTTTCCCCACCTGACGGTGGCTGAGAATATCGGCATCACGCCCAAGCTGCTGGGCTGGGACAGGGCCAGGCGGGCCGCCCGCGCCGCCGAGCTGCTGGACCTGGTGGCCCTTCCCCAGGAAATGGGCGCGCGCTTCCCCGCCGCTCTGTCCGGCGGCCAGCAGCAGCGGGTCGGCGTGGCCCGGGCATTGGCGGCCGAGCCGCACATCGTGCTGATGGACGAGCCGTTCGGGGCGCTGGATCCCCTCACCCGGGACGCGCTGGGGGACGACTACCGCGCCCTGCATGAGCGACTGAACCTCTCCACCGTCATGGTCACCCACGACATGACCGAGGCGTTGCTGCTCGCCGACCGGATCGTGGTGGTGGCCGATGGCAGGCTGATCGCCGATGGGACGCCCCAGGCCCTGGCCGCCTCCGCCGAGCCGGAGGTCGCCGCCCTGCTGGCCGCCCCGCGTCGCCAGGCCGAGCGCCTGCGCGCCCGACTGGGAGACGCCGCATGAGCCCGCAGGTGGAGGCGGCGTTTGCGCGCCTGCCGGAATATCTCGCCTGGCACGTCCTGCTCAGCGCCTCTGCGCTGGGGCTTGGCCTGCTGATCAGCCTGCCGCTGGCCGTCGCCGCCAGCCGCAACCGCCATATCCGCTGGCCGGTGCTGGCCGGCGCGAGCCTGATCCAGACCATCCCGAGCCTGGCCCTGCTGGCGCTATTCTTCCCGCTGCTGCTGGTGATCTCGGCGGCCAGCGAGGACCTGATCGGCTACGGCTTCTCGGCGCTCGGTTTCCTCCCGGCCCTCTTGGCGCTCACCCTCTATTCGATGCTGCCCATCGTGCGGAACGGGACCACCGGCATTCTCTCGGTCAGCCCCGCCATCATCCAGGCGGCCGAGGGCGTCGGCATGACGCCCCGCCAGCGGCTGTTCCAAGTGGAGCTGCCGCTCGCCGCGCCGGTCATCATGGCCGGCGTGCGCACCGCCGCGGTCTGGACCATTGGGGCCGCGACCCTGTCCACGCCGGTCGGCCAGACCAGCCTGGGCAACTACATCTTTTCAGGCCTGCAGACCGAGAACTGGGTGCTGGTGTTGTTCGGCTGCGGGGCCTCGGCCCTGCTCGCCATGGTCACCGACCAGCTGCTGGGCCTGATCGAGGCCGGCGCCGCCAAGCGCGACATCAAGCGCGTAGCGATCGGCGCGGCCGGCATCCTGATCGGGATCATCGTCGCCCTTACCCCGCTCATCAGTTTCGGCAAGCCCGCCAGCTATGTGGTCGGGGCCAAGAACTTCTCCGAGCAGTACATCCTGGCCGAGATGATGGCCGAGCGGATCGAGGACCTTGGCGGCGAGGCGCGGATGAAAGAGGATCTGGGGTCCGCCATCGCCTACCGTGCCTTGGCGTCGGGCGAACTGGACGTCTATGTCGACTATTCCGGCACGCTCTGGGCCAATGTGCTGAACCGGGAGGACAATCCCGGGCGTGAGGCCGTGCTCGATGAGCTGACCCGGGAACTGGCCGAGCGGGACGGGGTGCTGGTCCTGGGCTCCCTCGGGTTCGAGAACGCCTACGCCCTGGCCATGCGCCAGGATCGCGCCACCGCGCTCGGGATCGAGAGCCTGGATGATCTGGCCCGGCGCTCCGGAGGCCTGACCATGGGCGGCGACCTGGAGTTCTTCGCAAGGCCGGAGTGGACGGCGATCAATGAGGCCTATGGGTTCAACTTCCGCGCCCGGCGATCCTATCAGCCGACCTTCATGTTCCGGGCGGTGACGTCCGGAGATGTGGACGTGATTTCGGCCTTCTCCAGCGACGGTCGGATCGCCGCCGACAATCTGGTCACCCTGTCCGACCCGCGTCAGGCCCTGCCGCCCTATGACGCCGTGGTGCTGATTGCGCCCGACCGGGTGAACGATGCGCGGCTTCTGGCGGCCCTGCGCCCGTTGATCGGGGCCATTTCGGTGGAGGCCATGCGCGACGCCAACTACAGCGTCGATCGCGACGTCGACAAGCTGCGGCCGGTGGAGGCGGCCCGGTCCCTGTCCCAGAAGCTCGGACTGGACTGAAGCTCGCGCCGCTCAGCGCTGGTTGTCGGAGCTGGGCGGCGGCGCGAGCAGGCGTTGCCCCTCAGGCGTGATGTCCCAACCCTGGCGGCTGCGTGCGGCCAGACCCAGCTCCACCAGCACCTGAGCGTCGCGGATGTTCAGGAACGGCGCCTCGCCCCCGGACTTCTTGCGGCTGAGGTTCTCGAGCGCGTGCAGCTGGCCTTCAGTCAGATCACTCATGGGCGGATCAGCGCGTGCTGCGGCGGTCGTTCAGCATCGGCCGGGGCGTCTGCTGCGGGGTGTTGGCCGGGGCGGTGGAGCGCGGATCGGTGAGGTCGCGGCGCGCCGGCGCCTGCAGACGCGAGTCGTAGATTTTCATGATGGCGGCCTTTCGGGCCTGGGCCAGCGGGCGGATCCGCGGGGCGATGACCCAGACCCTAGCACGTCCGGGCGCCCTTGTCGGAGTTCAAGTCATAGCGCGGTCTCGCCGCTCGGGTCGCAGCCTCAGCCTTGGCTGTGCGTTGTCTCTGCGGTGGCGGCCGGTCGTCGCAATCTGGCGACGGCATCTGCGGGCCCTGGCCCGCGTAGAACGAAAGAGACCCATGGCGATCACACGCAAGGAAGAAGCACGCGCCCTAAGCGGCGACGAACAGGACCTGGTCAGCCGGACCCACCACCCGGAAATCCAGGAGACCTCGGACGAAGATCTGCGCGACCTGACCCGCCTCGTGCGCGAGCGGCGCAACAAGGCCCGCGACATGGCCCATCAACGCCGACGCGAAATGCGCGGCAAGGGCGAGGCCCGCGGCGCGGCGCCCTCGGCCAAGGATGACGGCTCCAAGACCAAGCTCGCCGTCCTGTCCATGGCCCTGCGCCGAGCCAATGGCGAGTTGGAACGCCGCCGCAAGATGGCCGCCCGGGTGGAGATGACCCAGAACGCCCAGCGCGCCATGCAGATGAAGACGGACTCCAAGGCTGCGGCTACCCCCAACAGCCGTCATGCCCACAAGGGCATGCGCAAGGCCGCCAGCCAGCGCCGCGAGAATCTGATGCGGCCCATGGAGCGGGGCCGCCAGCGCAAGGCTGGCGCTGTGGCCCAGGCCCGACGCGACGCGCGCTGACCCCTCAAGCTCGCCCTGGCGGGGGCGGGGGTCTCCCGGCTAGGTTTGCACCATGCCTGAGTCCCCGCCCCACATCCTCGTCACCGGCGCCACCCGCGGCATCGGGGCAGCCATCCTCGAAGCTCTCAGCGCCCGCGGCGCCAGGGTCATCGGGCACGGTACGCGCGCCACGCCCGGCATCCTGGCCGCCGACCTCAGCGAGTCGGGCGCCGGCGACGGGCTGTGGGAGGCGGCGCTCGCCGCCCTGGACGGCCGCATCGACGTGCTGATCAACAACGCCGGCGTCTTCGAAGCCATTTCCGTCGAGGCGCCGGACGCCGAATGGCAGGCCAGCTGGACCCGAACCCTGCAGATCAATCTGCAGGCCTCGGCCGACCTCTGCCGCCGCATGGTGCTGCACGCTCAAGGGCGCGAGCCGGACGCCGGGGGCCTTCGCGGTCGGATCGTCAATGTGGCCAGCCGGGCGGCCTATCGCGGGGATTCGCCGGCCCACTGGCATTATGCGGCGTCCAAAGCCGGCATGGTGGCCATGACCAAGTCCATCGCCCGCGGCTATGCCGGCCAGGGCCTGGCCGCCTTCGCCATCTGCCCCGGCTATGTGATGACCGGCATGGCGCAGGACTATCTGGCCAGCCGGGGCGGGGACAAGCTGCTGGCCGACATCCCCCTCGGCCGCGTCGCTCAGCCCGGCGAGGTGGCCAGCGTGGCGACCTATCTGGCCCTCGACGCCCCGGCCTCCATGACCGGCGCCGTGCTGGACGTAAACGGCGCCAGCTTTGTGCGATAGAGTCCCATGAGCCCAGCCCCATGAGCATCGTCGCCGCCTATGTCTACAAGGACGGCCTGCGGGTCCGGGAAGCCTCGCTGAGCGCCGATGGCTTGGCGCTTGGCCCAGGCGAGTTCGTCTGGATCGGCCTCCTGGAGCCGGACGAGGCCGAGCTTCGCACCCTGCAGGCCCGCTTCAACCTGCACCCGCTGGCGGTGGAGGACGCGCTTTCGGCCCACCAGCTGCCCAAGGTCGAGACCTACGGGAATGAGCTGTTCGTCGTCGCCCGCACCGCCCAGATCGACGAGGGCGAGACGGTGATCCAGTACGGCGAGACCCACATCTTCCTGGGCGCCGGCCACATCATCACCGTGCGGCACGGCTCGGCCCGAGGCCATGTGAACCTCCGCGCTCACCTGGAGGCCTCGCCGGCCCTGTTGAACCACGGCCCCGACTATGTGCTTCACGCCATCCTCGACTTCGTGGTCGATGGCTACACCCCCATCGTTGACCATGCGGAGGAGGCGGTGCTGTCCATGGAGCAACGGGCGCTCGACACCTTCCTCAGCCGGGCCGAGATCCGCGCCCTGTTCCAGCTGCGCCGCGAGTTGCTGCGCTTCGAGCGGGTCCTGGGACCGATGGAAGAGGCCGCCAGCCGGCTGGAGCGACTGGAATTTCCCGGCATCGACCCCGAGGTGCGACCCTATTTCCGCGACATCCGCGACCATGCCCGCCGGGTGAACTCCAGGGTCGGCGCCCTGCGCGAAACCCTGACCTCGGTGTTCGAGGTCTCCAACCTCCTGGAGCAGCAGCGCCAGGGCGTGATCACCCGCCGGCTGGCGGCCTGGGCCGCTATCCTGGCCGTGCCCACGGCCATCGCCGGCATCTACGGAATGAACTTCGACTACCTGCCAGAGCTTCACTGGCGCTACGGCTATCCCGCCGTCCTGGCGGTGATCGCCGCGATCTGCACCTCCCTCTATCTCGGCTTCAGGCGCTCCAAGTGGCTGTGACCGGTCTGGACGCCCAAGAAGGACCCTGTGCCCATGACCACCGATCCTGACGACCGCCCCGGGGCCGACGACGAGCCCGAAGGCGGCGGCTATGACGCCGAGGATTGGCGCCGGCTGACACCCTTCACCGCGGCTGTGGCCACGCTGGACGATGTGCAGGCCCGCCGGGCGGTCTTCGCGCTCGGCGACACCACCGAGGCCCGGGTGCTGGAGATGGAACTGCCCCAGCCGGTGATCTGGTGGGAGGAGGATGGCGAGCAGGCCGCCGTGGCCGTCCAGGCCGAGGTCCACACCAACGCCGACGGAGAAATCATGGAGGTGCTTGGCCTCATCCTGCCCGATGGCGATGCGGCTGTGGCCCTGCTGGAGGACGTGGACCTGGTGGACGACACCGACCCCACCTGGCGCGACCTGGTGGACCGGGCCATCGACGGCGCCGAGTCCGAGGACTGACTCGCCAAGGCCTGGCCCTTGGCCCGCGCCGACGTCGTGCTAAAGCCCCACGCCAGAGACTTCGAAACCGCCGGGAGACGACGCGCCATGGAAGGCCCCACCTCGCACTTCTACTTCTCCCAGCGCCTGCGCCTGCACTATGTGGACTGGGGCAATGAGGGGGCCGAGCCCCTGCTGCTGGTGCATGGCGGCCGCGACCATTGCCGCAACTGGGACTGGGTGGCCCAGCGCCTGCGTGACCGCTACCACATCATTGCGCCCGACCTGCGCGGCCATGGCGACAGCGCCTGGGCCATCGGCGGCGGCTATGACATGGGCGCCTATATCTACGACATCGCCCAGATCGTGCATCAGAAGGGCCTGGCCCCCGTCACCATCATCGCCCATTCGATGGGCGCAGGCATCGCGCTCAACTATTGCGGCGCCTATCCGGACGCGGTGAAGAAGATCGTCGCCATCGAGGGTCTGGGCCCGTCGCCCGCCGTCATGGCTGAACAGGCCAGCCGCACGGTGGACCAGCGCCTGCGCGACTGGATCGAGGACCGCCGCAAGAATTCCGGCCGCACGCCGCGCCGCTACGCCACCCTGGACGAGGCCTATGCCCGCATGGCCGAGGAGAACCCGCACCTCTCCCCCGAACAGGCCCGGCACCTGACCATCTATGGCGCCCATCAGAACGAGGACGGCACCTACAGCTGGAAGTTCGACAACCACTCCCGCTGGGGGATGGGCGGCCTGTCCCACGCCGACCAGCACTATCTGTGGAGCCAGATCACCTGCCCGGTCCTGCTCATGCGCGGCGAGGAGTCCTGGGCCTCAGACCCCGAGGCCGATGGCCGCATCAAGCACTTCAAGAACGCCCGCCTGGTGAACTTCGAAGGCGCCGGCCACTGGGTGCACCACGACCAGCTGGAGTCGTTCATGGCCGAGACCGAAGGCTTCCTGGCGGAGTAGGGGAGGCCCCACCCCGCCAGACGCTATTCCTTAGAACGTCACCCGGACGCCCAGGCTGACGCCTGCGGAGTCCTGGTCGCCGGCCTCGGCATAGAAACCGCGCACTGAGCTCTCCACGGCGCCCCAGGCGGCGGACAGGCCGCCGGCCAGGGTCACGGGATCGTCCAGCTCGCCCAGCTGTCCGCCGACCCGCGCGCCCAGCATGGCGGCGTTCACCCGGTAGTCGGTGTCGCCCCAGCTTGCGGCGTAGCGGACCGACAGGTCGCCCGACACCCGCGCCGACCCCATGGCCCGCGGCGGCAGCAGAACCTCCAGCCCAGGCCCCGCCTGATAACGGGTCAGCTCCACATCCTCGATCGTCAGGGCGAAGACATCGGCGCCCGTCTCGGTGAAGCCGTCAAAGGCCTGGTGCGAAACCTGGCCATGCACGAACGGGCGCAGGGCGACCTGGCCCACCGGCACGATCAGGCCGACGCGGCCATCGACGAACAAGCCATAGCCCTCGGTCTCAGCCCGGCCGGTAAGCCCCTGGGCGCCCAGCACGGTGCCGGCCGCGCCGGCCACACCCGCCCGGGTCAGGCTGTAGTCGCGGCGATGAATCCCGGCCGAGCCATCGACGAACAGCTGGCCGTGGGTGGCCGCGCCATAGGCCGCCAGGGTGAGGGCTTCGACCTTGGCGCTGTTGGCGCCGCCCCGTTCGTCCAGGTCCGTGGTGGTCCAGGACAGGGCCGCGCCGACCTTCGCGGCCTCGCCGACGGCCATGTCATAGCCTGCCATCAGGCCAAGGCTGTCGGCCTCGGCCCCAGGGACCATCGCTGCGCCATCGTGGCGGCTGCGGCCGCCCTGGGCGGCGGCCCAGGCGCCGGGCGCGCCCTGGCTCTTCAGCCGGCCATCAAGGCTCTGCAGCATGACCGCCTGGCCCTGATCGGCGGCCCAGGCGCTCTGGGCGGCGAGGCCGGCGCCCAGGCCCGACCGGGCGGCGGCCATATTGCCCATGTTCAAGAGGCCCCAGCCATAGACGGGGTCCAGCCCGGCCGCGCCCACATCGGTGGCCGTGACCAGGACAAACCTGGCCAGGTCGGCGCCCGAGGCGGTGGGGAACATCTGCCGGGCCACGGCCACGGCGCCGGTGACATGCGGCGCGGCCATGGAGGTGCCCGAGGAGCGATCATAGCCCCCCTGGTCCAGCGGCACCGTCGAGACGATGCCGGCCGCCTCGCCGTCGCCGCCCGGCGCGGCCAGGCACCAGGCCGCGGCCAGGCCGCAGTGGTTGGCGTAGTCGACGATCTCGCCCGACAGGTCGACCGCCGTCACCGCCAGCCAGTTGCGCGCCAGCTCAGGGACATAATAGGGCAGGCCCGCCTGGGTGTTCGGCTGGCTCTGGTATTCGTTGCCGGTGGAGAAAACGATCACCGAGTCCAGCGCCACGGCGCGCTTGAACACCTCGATCTGCCCCCGCATCACCGTGTTGAGCATGGCCCGGCCCTGCGGCGTGCCGGTGTAGTAGTCGAAGCCCCAGGAATTGTTGAAAATCCGCACATTGGCGTTCAGCGCCCGGCCATAGACGTCGGCGATGGCCAGGTCGGCCTGCGTCTCGCCGTCGCCGGCTTCAGTCCTCGGCACCATCAGGGCGAGCTTGGCGTCATAGGCCACGCCCTGCACGCCGGCCCCATTGCGGGCCGCAGCGATGATGCCCGACACATGAGTGCCGTGCATGTCGTAGTCCTGCAGCGCCGGCCCGCCGGTGTTCCCGTCATACGAGAAAGTGGCGAGGTTGGGTCTCAGGTCCGGATGGGTGGCGTCAATGCCGCTGTCCAGCACCCCGACGGTCACGCCCGCGCCGGTGTAGCCCAGGCTGTTGGCCGCCTGGGCGTTGATCAAAACCAGGCCCTGATTGGCGGTCGCCTCGGTGATCGGGGCGGTCTGCGCCAGGACAGGCGAAGCCGCAACCGCGCCGGCCACCATGGCCAGCACGCTAAAGTTACGAATGGTCACTCAGTTAGTCCCCCTCTTTACCGGGGGACCGGTACCACCCTGGCGGGCAGGCCCATACGGGTTTCTGCACTCAAGCTTGCGCGCCCGGCCGACCGCGGATGGCGTGCGGCCATGGTCGGGCGTTTCTAAAACGGACGCCCCGTGAAATCATCGTCGGGCGGAGGATCAGGACGATGATCACGGTTTGGGGCGGACAGACCTCTCGGTCGCTCAGGGTCGTCTGGCTGCTGGAGGAGATGGGCGTGGCCTACCGCGTCCGGCAGGTGGACATGCTGGCTGCGGAGAAGGACCCGGCCTGGCTCGCCGTCAATCCCGGCGACTTCCTGCCGGCGATCCAGGACGGCGAGGTCACCATGGTCGAGTCCGTGGCGATCATGGAATATCTGATGGGCCGCTACGGACCCACGCCGTTGCAGCCGGCCCCCGGCGACTCGGCCTTCCCCGCCTACCAGCAGTTCCTCCACATGGGCGAGGCGGGCCTGGCGACCCTGGTCATGGTGCCCCTGGTGAGCGGCTTCATCGCGCCGGAGGCCGAGCGGGACAACTGGGGCGCCCGCTGGGCCCGCGAATGCGTCGAGCGACGGCTGATGCTGGTCAAGCGACAGCTCGCCACCGCGCCCTACATGGCCGGGGACCGGTTCACCGCCGCCGACATCTCGGTGAGCTACGCCCTCAGGCTGGCCGCCAACCACGCCGGCTTCACCCTCACCGAAGCCGAACAGACCTACCTAACCCGCACCACCTCCCGCGACGCCTACCAGCGCGCGTTCGCGCGATCCCATGAGGGGGTGGTGGCGTAGGCGGCGCAGGGTCCTGGGCGCGGGCGGGGAGGTCGGCAGTGCGCCAAGTGGACTAAGCCGCTCGCGCGGCATGGGTGGGCTGGAGAGAGGTCTGTGAGGGGTCGGCTGGCGCGGTGTTTGGCCGGTCCTGTCTGAAGATTGGGGATCAACCCTGCAGACAGGAGATCCCCATGACCTCTGCGACCACGACCCCGCTGCGCCAGCGGATGATCGAGGACATGACCATCCGCCAGTTCGGTTCGAAGACCCAG
>NZ_JAUYAW010000047.1 GCF_030693405.1 Phenylobacterium sp. | reverse complement strand
AAGGACATCTGGGGCTGCGGTCAGGGCATCGGCGCGGTGGAGGAGATCCTCGGCGCCGGCGAACTCGTCGCCAAGCTGGCGGCCGAGTACGAGGCGGCCAAGGCGTCCCTGGCGGAGAAGACCTCGTTCACCGCCGGCCGGGTGCTGATGGCGGCGGAGTAGGTTCGTCGCCTGGAGCGCCGCTCAACGCTCCAGGGCGAACTGCACCGATAGGGTGACGCTGACCGATACCTGTCCGCCCTGTACGGGGGCTGGAGGGACCGGGAGAGGGGGGATGCCGGCACCCCGGCTTTGGCCCGTCACGGTGATCACCTGACTGTCGCCTTGGATTGGATAGTAGCCGCTGCCTTCGCTGATGGTGAGAAGACGCGCTGAGCTGAAACCGGCCTCTCTTGCGTAGAGGTCCGCCCGGGCGCGAGCTCTACGCAGGGCGTCGGCGCGGGCCTCATCGGCGGCTTCATCCAGGTCCTCAACCGCGAAATTGGGGCCGTTGACCTCGTTTGCACCCGCGCTTACCAACGCATCGATCATCTGTCCCATCCGATCAATGTTGCGCAAGCGGACCATGACCGTGTTGCGGGCTTCGTAGCCGATGATGCTGGGCGGTTCGACCGGAGCAATAAACGACCCGTCGGCTGACCGCACAGGCATGGGACGGTGATACTGCGGCTGCAGGCTCAGGCGGGATGTGCGGATGTCACGCTCAGCGATCCCCGCGCCGCGCAGGGCCCCAACAACCTCGTTCATCCGCGCGGAGTTAGCTCTCATCGCATCGCCCGCGGTTTTGCCCTGGGCGACGACGCCCGCGGTGAATGTCGCGATGTCTGGTGGCCGGTCGGATTTGCCCTCGGCGGTGATGTTCAACAGAGGATTGTCGACGGCGATAGAAGAGACGGCGTGCGGGCTCTGCGCCGCCGCGCCGGATCCGACCAGGGCAATAGCGGCCGCTAGGGCGACAGTTCTCATGGGTTCCTCCTATGCATACTCTCTAGAAGTTGCATTAAGAGGCGTTTTCGACGTGAAGTCGAGGTGAGGCGACAGATCGATCGGCGCCCAGATTCCGGGCTCAGCTGCCTGTCGAGGTGTAGCGGCTGATGCCGGCGCGCCAGGCGATGAAGGAGGCGGCCAGGAAGGCGAAGCCCATGGCTGGCGCGGTGGGCAGCCACCAGTCCGGCGCGCCCAGCGGATCAGGCTGATCCAGGATCGCCAGGACCGGGTAATAGGCCACGCATCCCAGGGGCACGACAAAGATCAGGAAGTTGCGGAACCAGCCGGCGTAGAGGCTCAAAGGAAACTGGGCGGCCTGGATGCCGCCGTAGGTCAGGACGTTGAATACCTCAAGGCTCTCGGTGGTCCAGAAGGCGAAGCTGGCCTGCAGGACCAGGAGGCCGGTGAAGAGGGCCACCCCGCCGGTGATGGTCCAGGCGAGCAGCAGGACCTTGTCCGGGGTCCAGTCGACACCGACCACGGCGGCGCCCACGAACAGCACCAGAAGGGCCTGGGCCAGGCGGCCGAAGCGGCTGAGGCGGAACTCGTAGCCGACCAGTTGCAGGGCCGGGGAGCGGGGGCGCAGCAGGATACGGTCAAAGGCGCCGGTCTTGACGAACTCATTGCCGAAGACGTCGAAGCCACGGGTGAAGAAGTCGGTCAGGGCGAAGCTGGTGGAGACCACCCCATAGAAGACGGCGATGTGCCCCAGGCCCCAGCCCTGCACCTGACCGAATCGGTCGAACAGGGCCCAGGCGGCCAGCATGTCGATTATGGTGGTCAGGAAGGCGCCGATCCCCAGCATGATGGCCGAGCCGGGATATTGCAGCTGGCTGCGCAGGGAGGCGCTGAAATAGCGGAGGATCAGGCGGAGGCTGTTCATGGCCGTCAGCCGCCCTGGACTTCGAGGCGGCGCATGACGCGGGCCATGGCCCAGCGGCCGAGAAGAATCAGCGCCACCGTCCAGAAGGCCTGCAGCCCGAGCCCCGCCAGGGCGCCGGTCCCGCTCAGCTGGCCGACATAGAGGCGCAGGGGAATGTCCATCATGCCGGCGAAGGGCTGGATCAGCAGGGCCGTCTGCGCCCAGTCCGGATAGAGGGCGAGCGGCAGAAGGTTACCCGAGAAGACGATGATCAGGCTGTTGAACAGCACATTGACGCCCCGGTCGGTGAGGGTGGCGGCGACGATGATGTTGACGATCATCAGGAAGGCCGACGAGAGCGCCAGCGCCAGGGGGAGTGAAATGGCGAAGGCGGCGGCCGCGGCCAGGGTCGGCGGCGGCTTCCACGCCCAGTCCGACAGCCCGATAAGTGGCAGGATAAGGCCTGCGCCCAGCAACATCAGCGCCGCTCGGGGCAGGGCGCGCGAGGCCATCCAGGCGGCGCCGCGCACATACCAGAGACTGTAGGTGTCCACCGGTCGCAGGCGGTCATAGGCCACCGAGCCCGTGCGCACCGACAGGGCCACTTCGGGATCGGCGCTCCAGGGGGTCAGCGCCAAGAGCGCCTGGGCGAGCCAGGTGTAGGTGATGACCTGGGCGAGGCTCATGGGCGAGGCCGCCGCCGCATCGGGCGCCGCGGCGAAGAAGGCCGCGTAGATCATCACCTTGATGCCGCCCCACCAGCACTGGGTGGCGAAGCCGGCGATGGCCGCGGCCCGGTACTGCAGCATCAGCAGGAAGCGGCTGGAAAAGGCGGCCAGGTAGGGGCGGGCGGCGTACATGGGCTCAGGCCTCGCCCGCGCCGTGCAGGTCGTAGAAGCGGGCGATGACCTCTTCGATGGCCGGCTCGCCCACATGGATGTCGACCACCTCGTGGGCCGCCGCGAGGGCGGCGATCAGGGTTGGCGTCGGCGTCCGGGTCGGATCGAAGGCGAGCTCCAGGGTCTGGCCCCGGCGGCTGCGCACCTCGACGCCGGCCATGACGATCTCCGGCGCCTCTTGGGCGAAGTCGACCACCAGGCGCCGCTCTGCCAGCACATTGGCCCGCAGGGTCTCGAAAGGGCTGTCGGCCAGGACCTGGCCGTGGCCGATGACGATGACCCGCTCCGCCAGGGCCTCGATGTCGTGCATGTCGTGGGTGGTGAGCAGGACAGTGACGCCGCGCTCCCGGTTCAGGCGGCGGACCACCTCGCGCATGGCGAGCTTGGAGGGCGCGTCCAGGCCGATGGTCGGCTCGTCCAGGAACAGGATGTCGGGCTCGTGCAGCAGGGCTGCGGCGATCTCGGCGCGCATCCGCTGGCCCAGCGACAGCTGGCGCACCGGCTGGTCCAGCACCCGCTCCAGGCGCAGCAGGGCGACCAGCTCGTCGCGGTTGGCGCGGTAGCGGGCCGCATCGACGCGATAGATATCGGCCAGCAGGTCGAAGCCTTCGGACACCGGCAGGTCCCACCAGAGCTGGGTGCGCTGGCCAAACACCACGCCGATCTTCGAGACGTGGGCGATGCGGTCGGTGAAGGGGACGCGACCGTTGACCAGCACCACCCCGGCGTCAGGCTTCAGGATGCCCGAAAGGATCTTGATGGTGGTGGACTTGCCCGCCCCATTGGGGCCGATGAAGCCCAGCAGTTCGCCCGCCTCCAGGGAAAAGGAGACGTTGCGCAAGGCCTGAACCGTGCGGTGGCGGCGATGGACCAGACCCTTGACCGCGCCCAGCAGGCCGGGATCGCGCTCGGCGACGCGATAGGTCTTGGCCAGGTCCTCGACGAGGATCTGTGGCATGGGCGGACGCCCGTGATGTGAATGAGAAGGGCGCGGACCTTACGGCGCGTTCTATGAAAGGGAAACCGGGTTCTTGGGTCGGAAAGCGCGCCAACCGACGGACTTGGCGGGGCGCTGAGCGCCGCGCCCCATGGTCGGCTTGCGCCCCACGGCCGCGCCGAGGGAACGGGCTTGGCCGTGGCGGCGTTCTGCCCGGTGGGCGGGAGAAAGTCTTAACTTTCGCGCATCCGGGGTGGGGGCCGGACTCGTAACCCCTTCCAAGACGCCGGGCGCTTCGCCCGGCGCCCATCCGAGGGACTGTCCATGACCGAACCGAAATTCCGTATTCTCGCCGGCGTCTCCGCGCTCGCGCTCGCCTTCACCCTGTCGGCCTGCTCGCAGGCGGAAGACACCGCTGCTGCGCCCGAAGCTGAACCGATGGCTGCGGCTGAGCCGGCCGTGACGCAGACCAACATCGTCGCCGGCGCCCAGGCCTCGCCCGACCACACCACCCTGGTGACCGCGGTCCAGGCTGCCGATCTGGTGGGGACCCTGTCGGGCCCGGGCCCGTTCACGGTTTTTGCGCCCACCAACGCGGCCTTTGAAAAGCTGCCGGCCGGCACGGTCGACACGCTGGTCCAGCCGGCCTCCAAGGACCAACTGACCAAGATCCTGACCTATCATGTGGTCTCGGGCGAACTGTTGGCCGCCGACATCATGGCCGCCATCGAAGCCGGCGGCGGCACGGCCACCCTGACCACCGTGCAGGGCGAAGAGCTGAAGGCGTCTGTCGTCAATGGCGGCGTCCAGCTGACCGACGCCCAGGGCGGCACGGCCATGGTCACGGCCACCGACCTCGACCAGTCCAACGGCGTGATCCACGTGATCGACACCGTGATCATGCCCGCCGCCTAAGGCTGGTCTGATCTGAAGTCCGAGGAGGGCCCCAGCGCAAGCTGGGGCCCTTTTTGCTGGCCCCTACTCAGCGGGACGCGGCGCCGTGGGCGGAATCATCGGCTCGGGCACGTCGATGGCGGCCGAGACAGCGGTCGCCTGGGGACCTAGCCCTGCGGCGCGGCGCTCGGCCAGGGCGGCCTTGGTTTCCTCGTAGGAGGCGCGGGTGATCTTGTAGCGGGCATAGAAGAAGACGGCGATGAAGCCGGGGATGCCCGCCAGCACACCATCCCACAGGGCCAGATCCCAGATCACCTGGGCCGGCACCTCGCCGACCTGGGCGCGGACGGGGAATGAGATCAGGGTCAGGACGAAACCGGCCAGGGCCGCGCCGATGGCCTGGTCCACCTTGGCGAACAGGGCGCGGGTGGAATAGAGCACCCCCTCCTGACGCAGGCCGAACTTCAGCTCGTTCTCGTCGGCGATGTCGGCGAGGGCCGACATGATGCTGATCGACAGCACGCTGGCCGCCCCATAGCTCAGCACCGAGAACGCGATGAGAATGGCCAGCAGGTTCGGCGTCTGGGGCGTCAGCATTCCGGCGAAGCCCATCAGAATCGGGACCGACGGCGCCAGCGCATAGACGATGGCCGAGACGATGATGGTCGCCTTCTTGTCGAACTTCCCGTGCAGGGCCGCAGCGAACAGGAAGGCCGACAGATAGCCGGCAAAGGAGCCGATGACGAAGAAGCGGATCTGCTCCGACCCCAGGCCCCAGTAATAGGTGTTGGTGTAGAGATGCAGGCCGCCGCGCAGGCCGATCATCATGCTGAGGAAGAAGTAGGCGACCAGCAGCCAGACATAGTTGATGTTGGCGAAGGCCTTGCCCATGTCCTTGAAGAACTCGAGAGGGCTGTATTTCGGCAGGTTTTCCGCCGGCTTGGGCAGGTAAGGGATGCGGTCGCGGGTGAACCAGGCCGAGGCCGCCAGCAGCAGCAGGGCGATGCCCCCCATGATCACCGAGAAGGCGCCATAGGGTTCGGGGTTCAGCAGGCCGCGGGGATATTCAGGGGTGGCCTTGAAGAAGTAGCTGAGCGCGATCCAGGTGGTGGCTGCCGCGCCCGCCCAGGTGAAGAAGCTGTTGTAGGACATCACCTTGGAGCGCTCGGTGTAGTCGCGACTCAGCTCGCTGCCCAAGGCCATGTGCGGGGTGTGATAGAAGGTCATCGACTGGCGCAGCATGACGACGGTCACGGCGAACCAGGAGAACAGCGCCCAGGTGCCCAGGCCGTCCGGCGGATTGAACACCGCCCATAGGGACAGGACGATCGGGATGGGGGCGAAGAACATATAGATGTGGCGCCGACCCCAGCGGGACTTGGTCCGATCGGAGATCGAGCCGACCAGGGGGTCGGAAATGCCGTCCAGGAACAGGCTGGCGGAGATGGCGAGACCCGCCAGGTGCGCCTCCAGCCCCAGGACCTGGTTATAATAGAGCATGGCGTAGGAGCCGACCGAGAACAGCGCGATAGACTCCGCGCCGCTGCCGACCCCAAAGGCGAGCTTGGTCTTGAACGGCAGCCGCTCGCTGTCGCCCGATGAATTCTGGGCCAATTTCAAATCCTCCCCGAGCGCTCTTAAAATGGTTCGGCGCATCGCGTGGACTGGAACAAAGACCCAGTCGCCTTGGGCGTCAACCGGCTCTGCGCAAACCAAATGCTAGAAAAGACAGGAGGATATGTCCCGCGCCCATGGACAGTCGCCCTGCCACACCGGCTGCGCCGCGCTGGCGGATCAGCGCTGCGGCAGCGTCTCTGTGATAAGTATCTGGCATCATTCAATTTATTTCCGAAATCAGCCTGACCAGACGGGGTGCGAGAAAGTCCCGGGAGCTTGTTGCGAAAGATATTGACTCGCAGCTTCGTGGGGACGTAACGGCGTTCGCTAACGCGAATTGATCGCAAACCTTGGGGTATGTCTTGCGCAAGTCACATCTGGCCACCGCCGCGCTCCTGTCGCTCCTGTCGCCCGTTACCGCCCTGGCCGAGGAGGAGGCTGCGCCCGTTTCCGAACTGATCGTCCTCGGGCCGGCGGGGCTAGGCGATTTCCCCGGCGCAGCGACACGGGTTGAGGCGGTGGAGTACGAGCGCTCGCAGCCCCGGGATATCAATGACGTGCTGCGCCGGGTGCCCGGCATCTATGTCCGGACCGAAGAGGGACTAGGCCTGCGCCCCAACATCGGGGTTCGAGGCCTCAACCCGACTCGCTCCACCGAGGTTTTGCTGCTCGAGGACGGCGTCCCGCTGACCTATGCGCCCTATGGCGACAACGCCTCCTACTACCACCCGCCCCTGGAGCGGTTCTCGGCGGTGGAGGTGCTGAAGGGCGCCGGCCAGATCGTCTATGGACCGCACACGGTGGGCGGGGTGATCAACTACACCACCGCAGCCCCGCCCGCCGACGCCTCAGGCCGGCTGGTGCTCCGGGCGGGTGGCAATGAGACCCGCGAGCTGGTGCTGCAAGGCGGCGACACCTTTGGCGCCCTGGGCCTGTTGGGCGGCTTCGCCACCGGCAGCAATGCCGGGGTCCGGGACAATCAGGAGCTCTCCTATAACGACGTCTTCATCAAGGCTGTCGCCACCCTTTCGGACCGCCAGGCCCTGACCTTCAAGGCCACCGCTTATCTGGAGGACAGCAAGGTCGGCTATTCGGGGCTGACGGAGGCCGAATACCGGGCCAATCCACGCGGCTATCCCTTCACCAACGACTCGTTCGTCATCGAGCGCTATGGGGCGAGCCTGGCCCACGGATGGACACCCTCCGACGACCTGCAGCTAAACACTGTGCTCTACGCCAATACCTTTGACCGGGACTGGTGGCGGCAATCCTCCAATTCCAGCCAGCGGCCTTCGGACTCTGCCGATCCGGCCTGCGGCGGCATGGCCAATCTGAACACCACCTGCGGCAATGAAGGCCGGCTGCGGCAGTACTACATGTTCGGCCTTGAGCAGCGGCTGACGCTCAACTGGTCCGGCGGCGAGCTTCTGGCCGGCGCTCGCCTGCATGCGGAAAACCAGGAGCGGTTCCAGTTCAACGGCGATCGTCCCAACTCCCGGGCGCCGGGGGGAGGCTCGGGCGCGGGGGTGCGTGAGCACAATGTGCGCGAAGCCCGGGCGGCCTCGGCCTTCATCAAGAACACCTTCCAGTTCGGCGATCTCTCCATCGCCCCGGGGGTCCGCTATGAGACCATGACCTTCAATCGGTCGGACAAGCTGGCGGGCCGAAGCGGTTCCACCGAGCTCAGCGAGTGGATTCCGGGCCTCGGGGTGTCCTGGAGCAAGGACCAGCGGCTGACCGTGTTCGCCGGAGTTCACCGGGGCTTCTCGCCGCCGCGGGTGGAGGACATCATCACCAATGCCGGCGGCTCAGTCGAGCTTGATCCGGAGCGTAGCCTGAACTGGGAGCTGGGTCTGCGGGGCTCGCCCATGGCCGGCCTGAAGGGGGAGCTGGCGCTCTTCCGCCTGGACTTCGACAATCAGATCGTGCCGGCGTCTGTGGCCGGCGGAGTGGGCGCCACGGCGACCAGCGCCGGCGAGACCCGGCATCTGGGCCTGGAGGGCGCGGCCAGCTTCTCCTCCAAGACGGCCTTCGCCACCTCGGTGGACTGGTACGCCGACGCCGCCTTCACCTGGGTGGAGACAGCAGAGTACCGGGGGCGCCGGTTTTCGTCCATCGCGGGCCTGGGGGCCGTCTCAGTCACCGGCAACCGGCTGCCCTACGCCCCGGAGTGGATGGGCCGGGCGGCGGTAGGATTCGACACCGGTGCGATCCAGGCTGAGTTTGAAGGGGTCTATACCGGCGAGATGTTCACCGACGATGTGAACTCGGTCACGCCCAGCGCCAACGGCCAGCGGGGTCTGATCGACGACGCCTGGCAGTTCAATCTGGCCGCCGCCTACAAGATCCCCAACACCCAGGTGAAGCTCACCCTTGCGGTCCGGAACCTGGCCGACAAGACCTTCATCGTCGACCGCTCTCGCGGCATCTTGGTGAATGAGCCCCGGGCCGCCACCGTGGGCGTCGACCTGGCCTTCTAGGCCTGGGTCACAGCAAAGCTAGTCAGGGGGCGATGGACGCACGATATGGAGGCCCACGCCCCCTGGCCGCCCCCGGGGCGAGGTTGGACGCCCCATGATCCCATCGCCGCCTCTGATCATCACAGCTGCCCTGGACGAGGGGGCGTTCGACTGGTTCCAGGACCTGCGCCGGACGCATTTCCCCGTCCATCGCAACATTGTTCCGGCTCATCTGACCCTGTTCCATGCCCTGCCTGGCGACCAGGAGGCGTCCATCGCAGAGACGGTGAGGGCGGCCTGCGCCTCCCGGGGGCCCCTGACCATGGCCGTGCGCGGCCCCTGGTTCATAGGGCGCGGGGTGGCCTACCGCATCGCCTCCGCCGACCTTGACGCCCTGCGCGCCGAACTGGCCCAGGCCTTCGCGCCCTGGCTGACGCCCCAGGACCGGGCGGCCTTCCGTCCGCACATCACCATTCAGAACAAGGCCGACCCGGATGAGGCGAGGGCGCTGTGCGAACGGCTGCAGCTGGAGTTCGAGCCCTTCGACATCACCGCCGAAGGCCTGCTGGTCTGGCGCTATCTGGGCGGGCCGTGGGCGCCGGTGGCCCGGGTTGGGTTCGAGGGCGTCGCCGGTTCAGACGGTAGGTCCTGAACGCCGCGTGGCAGTTGACGTTCTGGCGCCAGGAGATCATCCATCAGTACAGCGACGGGGTCAGCGAAACCTGCCCTTGCGTAATCTTAATCGCCCCGCATCACCTAACTCGCGAGGTAAACTTGGTCGTGCCGTTGCGGGCGCGGGAGTTTGTGCGCTCTACCTTCCGTCACAGCGGGACCATTGACGTCTGCGGCGGCGACCGACCAGGGACTTCCACCTCGCATTTCGGTATGAGGGCTTGGCGCCTGTCCTTTCGCCTTCGTCCGTGCGCCACGGCTGTGCGTCGGCTTTCTGGTTTCGAAGGCGATCCCGCACCCTAGGCCTCGGAACGACCTCCACCTCTGCCGCTTCACCTGAACAGGAGGCCGCATGGCCGCTCCCACAGCCACCATCGTCGTCGCAAATACCACCCTGAGGATCGGTCAGACCTCAACAGTCACCTTCACGTTTTCCGAGGCGGTCAGCGGGTTCACCCTGGGCGACCTTATTGTGGCGAATGGGGATCTCTCCGGCCTGAGCTCGGCGGACGGCGGCGTCACATGGACGGCCACCTTGACGCCCTCGGCCAATGTGAGCGACGCCACCAACCTGATCACGCTGGATAATTCCGGTGTCAGCGGTGGCGGCGTCCCCGGGGTCGGGACGACCAACTCCAACAACTACACGGTCGACACCGTCCGGCCTGTCGCCACCACCATTGTCGTGGCCGACACGTCTCTCACAGCGGGTGAAACCTCGCTCGTGACGATCACCTTCTCGGAGAGAATTGCCGGGCTGGACACCGGCGACCTGACCGTCGCCAACGGGACGATTTCGGGTCTCACCTCCGCTGACGGTGGGGCCACCTGGACCGGCACCCTGACCCCCTCAGCCTCGGTCAATGATGCGACCAACCTGATCATCCTGGACAATGCAGGCATCATGGACCTGGCCGGCAACGTCGGCACGGGGACGACGTCCTCTAACAATTATGCGGTGCTGACGGCCTCCGCGCCCGTGGAGCCGCCGCCGCCTGTCCTGATCGTCGGCACGCCGTTCTCCGATGTGATGAGCGGCAACAGCCTGGACAATGTGATCAACGGCGGGGAGGGGAACGATACGATCAGCGGCCTGGACGGCGCCGACCAGATCAACGGTGGCGACGGCTCGGACTCTCTGCACGGCAACGCCGGGGCCGACACCCTGACCGGCGGCGGGGGGAACGACCTCCTGCTCGGGGGGCGCGATAACGACTTCATACAGGGCAATACCGGGAACGACACGCTGTCCGGGGACCTCGGGAACGACACCGTTCATGGGGGGCAGGGCGCCGATGAGGTCTATGGCCGAGAGGGCGACGATGTCCTGTTCGGCGATGCTGGCGACGACATCGTCCGGGGCGGTCAGGGGGATGACCAGATCTTCGGCGGAGCCGGCAACGACTTCCTTTCGGGAGACAGGGGGACTGACACCCTGACGGGTGGGGAGGGCGCCGACCGGTTCCACATCTTCGCCGGCGCCGGCCGCGACGTCGTGATTGACTTCAGCCTCGCCCAGGGTGACCGCGTGCAGTTGCTCTCCGGCGCCCAGTACTCCACGGCCCAGGTGGGCGGCGACGCGGTGATCACCCTGACCAGCGGGGACCAGCTCGTTCTCCAGGGCGTGCAGCTGGCGAGCCTCGGTGAGGGCTGGATTCTGACCTGATCCTGGACGGCGTTCAGACCGACTGCCCGGCGCTCCAGCCTGAGGCCCAGGCCCATTGGAAATTGTAGCCGCCGAGCCAGCCTGTGACGTCGACCACTTCGCCGATGAAGTAGAGGCCGGGGACCTTGCGGGCTTCCAGGGTGCGGGACTCCAGCTCATTGGTGTCGACGCCGCCCAGGGTGACCTCGGCGGTGCGGTAGCCTTCGGAGCCCACGGGCTTGACCCGCCAGGCGTTCACCGCCTCGGCCAGGGGGCGCAGGACCTTGTCGGACTGGTCGGCCATATTGCCCTTGGGGGCGTGGGTTTCGGCCAGATACTGGGCCAGGCGCTTGGGCAGCAGTTCGGCCAGGATGGTGGCGGGCGCGGCCTTGGCGCGGCTGGTGCGGGCGGCGCGCAGATGGGCGTAGACGTCCTGGCCCGGGGCGAGATCCACGGCGATCTCCTGGCCTTCGCGCCAGTAGGACGAAGCCTGCAGGATGGACGGGCCGCTCAGGCCCCGGTGGGTGAAGAGCAGGGCCTCGGAAAACCGGGTCTTGCCGGCGGACACCGTGGCGTCCACGGCGACGCCGGCCAGGGGGGCGGTGCGCTCCAGCAGGGAGACGTCGAAGGTCAGCGGGACCAAGGCCGGGCGGGTGTCGGTGACGCGGAGGCCGAACTGCCTCGCCACATCATAGCCGAAGCCCGAGGCGCCCATCTTGGGGATCGACTTGCCGCCGGTGGCGATCACCAGGCGCGCGCAGGCGACCTCGCCAGCCGAGGTCTGCAGGGTGAAGCCGGTGTCGTTGTGGCTGATGGCCTGGATGGAGGTCTGCAGGGCGAGCTCGGCGTCGCCCTTGGCCATCTCGGCCAGCAACAGGTCGATAATCTGGCGGGCCGAGCCGTCGCAGAACAGCTGGCCCAGGGTCTTCTCGTGGTGGGCGACGCCATAGCTGTCCACCAGGGCGATGAAGTCCTTGGGCCGGTAGCGGCGCAGGGCCGAGATGCAGAAGCGCGGATTCTCCGACAGGAAGTTGTTCGGCGTGGTGTTGATATTGGTGAAGTTGCAGCGGCCGCCGCCGGAGATGCGGATCTTCTCGCCCGGCGCCTTGGCGTGGTCGATGACCAGCACCTTGCGGCCGCGCTGGGCGGCTTGAGCGGCGCACATCATGCCGGCGGCGCCGGCGCCGGCGATCACCACGTCGTATCTGAGGTCCATGGGGCTCCTTAGCCGATTATCGGCGCGCTGGGGGGAGGGGATGAGGCCGGATCGGCGGCGGCTGGACTTTTGCCGTCCCAGGGCCTACCTAAGCGTCTCGACATTTCGTCGCGCGACGCCCGACCTAAGTCCGTTTCAGCGCGGTTCGCTCAAAGCCCGCCTCTCAAGCCTCCTCCATGCGCCGGTTCGCTGGCGCAGAGCGGGGCCTTTGGCGCGTCTGGACCGTCCTGCCGCCGTCTGGCGGGGACCGCCCTCCTCGCGGAAGGGCCCGGCCATGAGGCCGGCTCGCCGGGCGTCGGCGGCCAGCAGGAGACGATACGTATGTCCAAGGAAGAGTTTATCGAGTTCGAAGGCGTGATCACCGAACTGCTGCCCGAGGGCCGGTTCCGCGTTCAGCTGGACAATGAACACACCATTCTCGCCTACACAGCCGGCCGCATGAAGCGGAACCGCATCCGCTCGCTGGTGGGCGACCGGGTCACCGTCGAGATGACCCCCTACGACCTGGACAAGGGTCGGATCACCTATCGTCACAAGACCGAAGGCCCCCGGATGGGCGGCGGTCAGCAGCGGCCGCAGTTCCGCCGCCGCTAGGGACGACCCGCCCAGCCGCTGAGCTGAGCAATAACGGGAAATTCATTGGGGCTGCGACCGCCTGTCGCTATTGATGGGCGCGCACCCATTTGACGTCATCGACTCGAGGGCCAATTTGACCCTGGCGTGGATCGCCTTTTTGCCGTTCCTGGGCGCGCTCGCCCCGGCCCTCGCCATTCGTCTTGGTCGCAACGCCTGCGCCCTGGCCACGGGGCTCGTGACCGCGACCGCGCTTGGTCTGCTGCTGAGCCTGGCGCCCCAGGTCATGGCCGGTCAGGTGATCACCGCGCGCCTGGAGTGGTTCCCGGCGCTGGGTCTGAACCTCAACTTCTTCCTTGATGCGCTCGGGCTGATGTTCGCTGGGATGATCCTGGGCATCGGCCTGCTGGTCATCATCTATGCCCGCTTCTACCTGGCCAAGGCCGACCCCATGGGGCGGTTCTTCGCCTTCCTGCTGCTGTTCCAAGGCGCGATGGTAGGCATTGTCCTGTCGGACAACATCCTGCTGCTGCTGATCTTCTGGGAGCTGACCAGCCTCTCGTCCTTCCTGCTGATCGGCTATTGGCGTCATCTGCCCGAGGGCCGCCAGGGCGCGCGCATGGCGCTTACCGTCACCGGCCTGGGCGGGCTGTCGCTGATCGCGGGCCTGCTGATCCTAGGCCAGATCGCCGGCTCCTATGATCTGAGCGTCATCCTGCAGAGCGGAGAGGCGATCCAGGCCTCGCCCATGTATCTGCCGGCCCTGCTGCTGATTCTGGGGGGCTGCTTCACCAAGTCGGCGCAGTTCCCGTTCCACTTCTGGCTGCCCCACGCCATGGCGGCGCCGACACCGGTCAGCGCCTACCTGCATTCGGCGACCATGGTGAAGGCCGGCGTCTTCCTGCTGGCGCGGCTGTGGCCGGCCCTGGCCGGCACCGAGGCCTGGTTCTATCTGGTGGGCGGGGTTGGTCTGTTCACCATGGTGTTCGCCGCCATCGTCGCCCTGTTCAAGGACGACCTGAAGGGGCTGCTGGCCTATTCCACCATCAGCCATCTGGGCATGCTGACCTTCCTGTTCGGGCTCGGCACGCCGGCCGCAGCGGTGGCCGGCGTCTTCCACATCATCAATCACGCGACCTTCAAGGCCGCCCTGTTCATGAACGCCGGCATTGTCGACCACGAGGCCGGCACCCGGGATCTGCGCAAGCTGGGGGGCCTGTTCACCCTCATGCCGATCGCTGCGACCCTGGCGGTTCTGGCGGCCGCAGCCATGGCCGGCGTCCCGCCGATGAACGGCTTCATCTCCAAGGAGATGATGCTGGAGGAGGCGGTCGGCGCCCAGGCGTTTGGCCTGACCTGGCTGGTCCCGGCCATCGTCATGGTCGGCATCCTGTTCTCGGCCGCCTATTCGTTCCGCTATGTGGTCGGGGTCTATTTCGGGCCCAAGCGGGAGTCCTATCCGTCAAAGCCCCATGACGCGCCGTTCGGCATGTGGGCGCCCTCGGCCCTGCTGGTGATCCTGGCCGTGGCCATCGGGCTGGCGCCGGCCCTGGTGGCCGGGCCGCTGGTGAATGCGGTGTCGGCCGCGGTGACCGGCGGGACGGCGGGGGAGAAGTATCTGTCGCTCTGGCACGGCTTCAACCTGCCGCTGGCCATGAGCGTGGCGGCCCTGGTGGGCGGCGGCCTGCTACTGGGCGCCCATCGCGGGGCTGAGCGGGTTTGGCTGGCCATGGGCCTGCCTGACGCCAAGGCCATGTTCGACAAGGTCACTGGGGCCGCGGCCCGAGGCGCCCAGCGGTTCACCGAGGCCGTGCATAACGGTTCGCTGCAGCGCTACATGTTCATCATCCTGGCTGCCGCCGTCATCGTCGCCATGGCCGGCTTCGTCAGCGCCGACTATGTCGAGGGCGCGCGCGCCACCCTGCCGGCGCCCGGCGCTGCGGTGATCGCCTGGGTGCTGCTGGTAGGCGGGACCACCTCGGTGCTGCTGGGTCATCGGCACCGCTATCTGTCGCTGATCTTCATCAGCGTGATCGGGCTGATCGTCTCCCTGGCTTTTGTCTTCCTCTCGGCCCCGGACCTGGCCCTGACCCAGATCTCGGTGGAGGTGGTGACCATCCTGCTGCTGCTGCTGGCCCTGAACCTGATGCCCAAGACCACGCCGGTGGAGAGCAGCCGTGGGCGGCGCCTGCGCGACGGACTGCTGGCGGGGCTTGGCGGGCTGGGCATGGCCGGCGCCACCTGGGCCCTGCTGCGCCGGGAAGGACCGCCCTCGATCTCCGAATTCCACTGGGCCAATTCCTATTCCGGCGGCGGCGGCACCAATGTGGTCAATGTGATCCTGGTGGACTTCCGGGGCTTCGACACCTTTGGCGAAATCATCGTCCTGGGGATCGCCGCCCTGACCATCTTCGCCCTGCTGGAGACCGCTGGCCGCGGGGCCTCGGGCCGCAGGCTGGCGGCCTGGTCGCCGGACCAGAGCCGGTCGCCCGAACATCATCCGATGATGCTGGTGGTGGCCACCCGCCTGCTGCTGCCGTTGGCCCTGGTGGTCGGTCTCTACATCTTCCTGCGGGGCCACAACGAGCCCGGCGGCGGCTTCATCGCCGGCCTGGTGGTCTCCATCGCCCTGCTGATGCAGTACATGGCGTCCGGCTATGTCTGGGCTCATCGGCGGCTGCCGGTGGATCACCACGGCCTGATCGGCTTCGGGGTGCTCGTGGCGGCCCTGACGGGACTGGCGGCCATGGCGCTGGGGGCGCCGTTCCTGAAGAGCGCCTATGAGTATGTGTCCATCCCGCTGATCGGAGATGTCGGCCTGTCCAGCGCGCTCGCCTTCGACATCGGCGTGGCCTGCACGGTGGTGGGGGCGGTGATGCTGGCCCTGCATCACCTGTCCAATGTGGCCCAGCGGGCTGAGAAGTCGCCCGGGGGCGACGACCGGCCCATGGACGTCGATCCCAGCCGCGCTGCGAAGCCGCCTGCGTCGGCGCCGGCGGGAGAGGGCGCATGAGCATCGAGTTTCTGGTGTCCACGGCGGTGGGCGTGCTGTCGGCGGCCGGCATCTATCTGGTGTTGCGGGGGCGAACCTTCCCCGTCGTCCTCGGCCTGGCCTTCATGTCCTACGCCATCAACGTCTTCCTGTTCGCTTCAGGTCGGCTGGTGATCAACCAGCCCCCCATCTGGGGCAAGGACGTGGCGGCCTATACCGACCCGCTGCCCCAGGCCCTGGTGCTGACGGCCATCGTCATCGCCTTCGGCATGACGGCCCTTGTGGTGGTCCTGGCCCTGCGGACCTATCTGGAGACCGGCACCGACCAGATCGACGGCCTCACCGACCGTTCGCCCACCCCTCTGCCGCCGCCGGAGGAGAGCGCGGTTCTGGGACCTGAGGCCTCTTCGTCGCAGGAGGCTGGCCGATGAGTCACTGGTTGGTCGCCCCAGTCCTGCTGCCGGCCCTGCTGGCGCCGCTGATGCTGCTGTTCCTGCGCAAGCGGCTGATGGAATCGCGAGTGCTGTCCATCGCCAGCTGCCTCAGCCTGCTGGCCCTGGCCGGCCTGCTGATGGCCCAGGCAAACGACGGGACGATCCAGACCTACGCCCTAGGAGACTGGCGGGCGCCCTTCGGCATCATCCTCGTCCTGGACCGGCTGTCAGCCCTGATGCTGATGGTGACGGCGATCCTGGCCCTGGCGGTGATGATCTATGCCGTGGTGACGGGCCTCGACCGCAAGGGCTGGCACTTCCATCCCCTGTTCCAGTTCCAGCTGCTGGGCCTGAACGGCGCATTCCTGACGGGCGACCTGTTCAACCTCTTCGTCTTCTTCGAGGTGCTGCTTATCGCCTCCTACGGCCTGATGCTGCATGGGGGCGGCGCGGCCCGGCTGAAGGCGGGGGTGCAGTATGTGGTGGTCAATCTGGTGGGTTCGACCCTGTTTCTGGTGGCGGTCGGCCTGCTCTACGGGGCCACGGGCACGCTCAACATGGCGCATATGGGCCAGCGGGTGGCCCAGGCCCCGGCCGGCGACCACGGGCTGATCCTGGCCGGCGGCCTGCTGATGATCGCGGTGTTCGCGCTTAAGGCCGCCGTGGTCCCGCTGCACTTCTGGCTGCCCAGGACCTATGGCTCCACCTCCGCGCCGGTGGCGGCCCTGTTCGCCATCATGACCAAGGTCGGCGCCTACTGCATCCTGCGCTTCACCACAGTAGTGTTCGGCGACGGGGCCGGCGAATTGGCCTGGGCGCCGGCGCCCTATCTGCTGCCCGCGGCGCTCGCCACCATGCTGCTGGGCTTCATCGGCGTGCTGGGCGCGCGTCATCTGCGGCAACTGGCGGCCTTTTCGGTGATCGGCTCCATGGGGACCCTGGTCAGCGCCATCGCGGTCTTCACGCCGGAGTCCACCGCCGCCGCCCTCTATTACCTGCCGCATTCCACCCTGGCGGCGGCCGCCCTATTCCTGGTCGCCGACCAGATCACCCGGCGGCGCGGGGACTTCGGCGACGTCCTGTCGCCCAGCCCGGTGTTCGCGGGCGCCGGCCCCCTGTCGGGCCTGTTCTTCCTCACCGCCATCGCCGTGGTCGGCCTGCCGCCGCTGTCGGGCTTTCCGGGCAAGCTTCTGATCCTGGACGCCGTACGGGACGCGCCGGGGGGCTGGTGGATCTGGGGCTTCATCCTGGGGACCACGGTGATCAGCCTGCTGGCTTTCGCCAGGGCCGGCAGCGTGCTGTTCTGGAAGAGCGCGGCGACCACCGGCGAGATCAAGGCCTCCGCCCCTGTGGCGCCGGTCGCCTCGGCCCTGGTGGTGGCGGGCCTGCTGGCGTCGCTGGCCGCCCTGACCTTGGCCGGCGGACCGGTGAGCGCCTATCTCAACGCCACGGGTGAGCAGATCTATGAGGCCGGCGCCTATGGCGGCGCAGTCCTGGGGCCAGGGTGAGGGACGGGGGATGATCAAGAAGCTGCTGCCCCATCCGGCCCTGAGCGTCACCCTCATCGTCGTCTGGATGCTGCTGGCCAACCAGCTCACCCTCGGGGGTCTGGTTCTCGGCGTCATTATCGGCCTGGTGGTTCCCATCCTGACCAGCCCCTTCTGGCCCGACCGGCCACGGGTGAGGTTCGGGCCGCCGACCTGGGGCTATCTGGCAATCGTGCTCTGGGACATCGTCACCGCGAGCTTTCAGATCGCCGTCATCGTCCTGTTCCGCCGGT
This sequence comes from Phenylobacterium sp., assembly GCF_030693405.1. Classification (GTDB taxonomy): domain Bacteria; phylum Pseudomonadota; class Alphaproteobacteria; order Caulobacterales; family Caulobacteraceae; genus Phenylobacterium. The sequence continues at coordinate 94,162 of NZ_JAUYAW010000047.1, read as the reverse complement.
CAAAAGACCTGCGCTCGGCCTGGCTGGTCGTGCCCCTGGATGTACGCAGCCCTGAGGCGATCACCATGCTGGCGGGGACGATCAGCATGACGCCAGGCACGGTGTCCTGTGATGTGTCGTCCTGTGGAAGGGCCCTGCTGGTGCACGCCCTGGACACCCCCGACCCCGAGGCCGAGGTGGCGCGGATCAAGCGCCGCTACGAGGCCCGGTTGAAGAAGGTCTTCGCATGATCGAGATCGCCGTCCTGTTCGCCATCTCCTGCGTGGGCCTGGCCATGGCGTTGAACCTCTGGCGGCTGGCCCGGGGACCGACCACGGCCGACCGGATCCTGGCGCTCGACACCATGACCATCAACGCCATCGCGCTCATGGTGCTGATGCAGATTCAGCAGGGATCGGCGGTCTATTTCGAGGCCGCCCTGCTGCTGGCCATGGTCGGCTTCGTCGGCACGGTGGCCTACTGCAAGTTCCTGCTGCGCGGCGATATCATTGAGTAGGGATGAGGATGATGGACGCCGGACCCGTTGAAATCCTGATCTCCGCCATCCTCGTGATCGGCGGCTTCTTCGCCCTGGTGGGATCCTGGGGGCTGGCGCGGATGCCGTCCCTGATGACCCGGCTGCATGGTCCGACCAAGGTGACGACCCTGGGGGTGGGCTCCTGCCTCATCGCCTCGATGATCTATTTTCCGGCCATGCAGGGGAAGTACTCGGCCCACGAACTGCTGATCACCCTGTTCCTGTTCCTGACCGCGCCGATCACCGCCAATATGATCGCCAAGGCGCACCTGCACCGGCAGGGGCGGGCCATCGATCCTAACCCCATGGACGACATCGCCGAGGGCCTGCCGGAAACCGGCGTCGGCACGGGCTGGGCCACCTTTGAGGGCCAGGCCGCAGATCGGGCCGATCCGCCGCGCTGAGGCGCTTGCGGTCGCGGCGGAATCCGGCATGGATCGCCGCGATGAAAAACGAACCCTTCTTCAAGCGGCAGGATGGCCGCTTCGTCCCCATGCCCGCCTGCCGCGGACCGTGGAATCCGCAGTCGCTGCATGGCCGGGTGATCGTCGGCCTGCTGGGCCATGTGCTGGAGGCTGAGCACGGGGAGCCCGACTTCATCCCCGCCCGGCTGACCGTGGACATGTACCGCCTGCCGGACTTTTCCCCGGTGGAGGTGACGACCACGGTGGTGCGGGCTGGCAAGCGGATCAAGGTGGTGGACGCCGAGTTCATCAGCGGCGGGGTCAGCATGGGCCGGGCGAGCTGTCAGTTCCTGCGCCGCACCGCCAACCCTGAGGGGACGGTGTGGACGCCGGGGAACTGGGACGTGCCGGCGCCGGCCGACATTCCGCCGCCGGAGGACAAGCGCATGGGCATGGGCGGCATGTGGGCCATGCGGCGCATCACCGGCGACTTCGGCGAGGTGGGGGTGAAGCGGACCTGGATGAGCGAGGTGCGCGAACTGGTGGAGGACGAGCCCCTGACGCCCTTCACCCGGGTCGCGGTGGCGGCCGACTTCGCCAGCCCCTTCGCCAATGCCGGCGACAAGGGGCTGGCCTATATCAACAGCGATGTGACGGTCTATCTGCACCGGCTGCCGGCTACCGAGTGGGTCGGGTTCGAGGTGGTCAACCACGGCGCCAGCGACGGCGTCGCGATCGGCGAGTGCTTCCTCTATGACGAGCAGGGGCCGATCGGCTCGGCCGCCTGCACGGCGCTCGCCCAGGTCATGAAACGCTGAGCGCTACGCGTCACGATACGTCGACCGCCCGGCGGCATTCGGCGGCGAAGGTCCCGGCGATGTCGGCGGGCGGGGGCATGTGCGGGCCAAGCTGCTGGGCGCCATAGACGGCGCTGATCGCCGTGGCGGTCTGCAGGCGTTCGATGAAGTCGGTGGAGACGTCGGCCTGGGCGACCACGCCGCGCTCGGCCGATGAGGCCTGCAGGTCGGCGACGAAGACGAACAGCTCATCATCCAGGCCGACGGTGAGCCGGTCCTCGCTGCTGATCGGGGTGAAGCCTGCCACCGTCAGGGTCATGGCGGCGGGATTGCGCACGCAGCCCAGGCGCAGGACGGCCTCGCCCGCGGCGTCCGACAGGGTGAGGACCGCGCCTTCGCCGCTGGCCGAGGCGGCCCAGGCCAAGCCAGGCGCGACAGCGGCCGGGGGCGGCGGATCGGGCGTCTCGACCTCTGCAACAGGGGCTGGCGGCGTCTCGGCCGGCGAACAGGCGCTGAGCGCCAGGGCGGTGACCAGGGCTGTGGCCAGGGTCTGCTTCATGGGGATCTCCTTCAGCCGCCATAGGGGGCAGGGGAGGGGGCGCGTCAAGGCGGGCCTTCCAAGCTCAGCTTCGACTGTTCATCTCGTCCCCGGCGTCTTTGGGCAGGCGGGCGTAGAAGAACATCGACACGAAGGTCAGGGCGCCGATCACCAGGAAGGCTGGCGAGATGGTCTGCGCCGTCATCTCGGTCTGCCCCGCCATCTGGGTGAAGACGTGGATCAGGGTGGCGGCCAGGCCGATGCCCACTGACTGGATCAACTGCTGGGCCATGGCCGACATGGTGGAGGCGCGGCTCATCCGGTCCTGTTCGATCTCGGCATAGGCCAGGCCATTGAGGCTGGTGAACTGCAGGGAGCGGAAGAAGCCGCCGGCCAGCAGGACCAGCATGATGACCCAGTGGGGGGTGTCGATCTGGAAGGCGGCGTAGGCCAGGAAGAAGACCCCGGTGATGACCGCGTTGACCATCAGCACCCGACGGAAGCCGAAGCGGCGCAGGATGGGCGGGGCGGTGGTCTTCATGATCAGGGCGCCTGCCGCCCCGACAAAGGTCAGCAGGCCGGCCTGCAGGGCGGTCATGCCGAACGCGACCTGCAAGAGCATGGCGAGCATGAAGGGGGTGGCGCCCATGGCGATGCGCATGAAGGCGCCGCCGACCACCGAGGCCTCGAAAGTGCGCAACCGGAAGAGCGACAGGTCGAGGATGGCGTGGGGGGTGCGTCTGGCGTGCCAGGCATAGATCCACAGCATGGCGCCGCCGATCGCGAACAAACCCACAACGGCCAGGGCGGGCAGGAAGTCGCGCCCCAGATTTTCGAACCCGAAGATCACGCAGGCGAGGCCAAGGCCGGTGAGCAGCATGCCCTTCCAGTCCAACGCCTTGGCGTCCTGGAGCGCCACATTGGGCACGAAGCGGATGACCAGCAGCAGGCCGACCGCGGCGATGGGCAGGTTCATGAAGAAGATCCAGGGCCAGTCCCAGAAGGTGACGATGAAGCCGCCCACCGGCGGGCCGATCACCGGGCCCAGCAGGGCCGGCATGGTGAGGACCGACATGGCGCCGACCAGCTCGTTCTTGGGCGTTGTGCGTAGCAGGACGAGGCGGCCCACGGGCGCCATCATCGCGCCGGCGGCGCCCTGAAGCAGCCGCGCGCCGACCAGCTCCATCAGGGTGTCGGCGAAGCCGCACAGCGCCGATGAGAGGGCGTAAAGCGCCATGGCCAGGACGAAGATGCGCTTGGCCCCGAACTTGTCGGCCGCCCAGCCGCTGATCGGCAGGAAGACCGCCGCGGCCAGCAGATACATGGTGATGGCCAGGTTCAGACGCAGGGGATCTTCCCCCATGTCCCGGGCCATGGCCGGCAGGGCGTTGGACAGGACCGTGGCGTTCAGGGTCTGCATCATCAGGGCCGAGCCGATGACGGCGGGCACGATCCAGCCGCGGCTCAGGGCGGCGGCGCGCTCTTCAGCCGTCGCGACGACGGGCTTGGTCGATGCGCCGGCCTCTGGCGTGTCCTCGGCGGAGATCTCGGTCATGGCTGGACCTCCACGAGGGCCAGCAGGGGCGCGGCCGCCGCCGCCAGGGCCTGGCGCTCGACGGGAGAGAGGCGGCTGAGGCGGGCGGCCAGCCAGTCGTTGCGGCGGCGTCTGGTCTCCGCCAGGGCGGCCATGCCGGCCGGCGTGATGGTCAGGCCGGACCTGCGGCCATCAGAGGCGTGGCTGAGGCGGCTGATCCAGCCGGCGGCCTCGAGACGCTTGATGTGGGTGCTCATGGCCGGCCGCGACATCTGCTCGGCGTCAGCCAGGTCGGAGACGCCGACGCCGGGCTGGCGCTTGATCTCCACCAGCAGCAGGACGTCCAGCGCTGAGAGGCCGGCCTTGGACGCCTCCTGGCGCAGGCGACGGGCGACCCGCAGCAGGGCCGGCCGCAGCAGCTCGGCGAGCTGGTCGGGATCGTCAGGGAGGCCGACGGGCATGGGCGCCATCTAGTTAAGTAAGCAAACTATCTATCTGGCTAGATAGACCCCCAGGGCCGCAGGTCAAGGGGCGCGGCGCGATGCCGGCTCAGACGGCGGTCGGCGGCCGCAGTACGGGCGGGACAAAATCAGGCTCCAGCGCCTTGCGCGGGTGGGAGGCGGTGACATGTCCCATGAAGGGCGGCCAGATCTCGTAGCCCAGCAGGGCCTGCAGGCGGGGACTCATGGCCCGCACCTGGTCCTTCGGGACGCTGAGAAAGTAGTTCTCCTGGGTGCGCCCCCAGGGCTGGCAATACTGGTTGGTGAGGGCGAGGCGCGGGCTGCCCGAGCGGTTGGCGCCGCCCCGGTGCAGCATGTGGCCCTGGAAGACGATGGCCGAGCCCGCCGGCATGATCGCCTGGATCAAGCGGCTGGCGGCCTCGGGATCGCGGCCGAAGGCCTCGACCTCGGCGTCGCCCCACAGGTGGCTGCCGGGCAGGAGGTCGGTGGCGCCGTTCTGGTCTGTGAACGGGTCGATGGCGATGATGACGCTGAGGCTTGCGGCGGGCCTGGGTCTCGGCAGGCGATAGAAGCCGTCGTCGAAATGGACGCTCTGCGCGGCCTCGCCCGGCTGGATGGCGATGGCCTGGCTGGCGGTGAGCAGGTAGCCGGGCAGGAGGAAGCGGTCGAGGAGGGCGAGGATCTGGGGATGCTCGGTCAGGTCTTCGAACACCTTGCCCCGGGCCACCAGGGTATAGACTCGCTCGGTGGCGTAGCCCTCGAAGGCGTTGCGTCCCAGGTGGCCGCCGAGGTGAGGGGCGAGCGCCTCGCGCACGGCCTCGAGGCCGGCGGCGTCGAGGAGGTCGGGCAGGACGGTATAGCCGTCGCGTTCGATGCGGGCGGCGTGGGCGTCTGGGTCAAACGGGTTCACGGGCGGGCTCCCTGCGGCGCTTCTGGCGAGCGCTTGAGGCCCAAGCATAGACCCGGCTCAGACCAGCAGGCTACGGGCCTCGCGCAGGGCTTTGAGGGCCATGCGCGCTTCATTGGAGAGGCGAGCGAGGCGGCGGGGCGCTGCGGCGCAAGCATCGGCGTGTCCGCGGGAGGCGGCTTCGCGTAGGGCTTCGGCCTGCTGGTCCAGGGCGCGGGCTGCGGCCTGGAGGTCGGAGAGCGCGCGCTTCAGGCGGCCTTCGGGCGAGGCGGCCCAGGCCTGCTGGGCCGCGAGGCGGGCTTCGGCGGCGCGGCGGATCTGATCTGGGCTGCGGCGGCGGGGCGGCTCGAGGCCAAGGCCGGACCAGGCGACCCCCCAGGAACGGCGGGCCTGTCCGTGGGTCCAGACGGCGTGGTCGGCGGCGTCGAGAGCGGCGCAGGCCGTGGCGAGGTCAGGCTCGGAGGCGCAGAGATCCATGGCAAAACTGTATAATAAATACAGGTTCGCGCAACCGGAAGTGCGTCCGGCTCAGAGGGCCGACTGGATGATCCGGCGGGCCTGGAAGGGCGGGATGATGGCGGTGATGTGGGCGGCCCAGCGCAGGCGGGCGTCCTGGCGGGTGGGGCCAGCGACGCTTTCCAGGTCGTAGAGGCCCGAACGGGAGCCCCGCAGCAGACGCTTGACCAGCACCTCGTCGGTGTCGATCTCCACCACCACCACATGACCCAGCATATCGGGGGTGGGCGGGGTGCGCTGGTCCTCGAAATAGATCAGGGCGCCGTCGTCGGCGAGGCCGCGCATGGAGTGGCCGACCACCCGCAGGGCGGCGGCCTTGTCGGTGCCGCCAGGCGGGATAGGGGCGAGATCCCCGGCATCCTGGCCGGTGGCGAAGAGGACGATACCCTCGGGATTGGCGCCGACGCGGCCGAGGATTGGGACGTAGCCGGCGAGCGCCGAAGCCCGCACGGGACCTGCGGCGTCATAGAGCCATTCGGCGCTGACCCCGAAGGCGGCCGCATAGTCCTTGGCCTTGCGATAGGAGAAGGGCGCGTTGCCGTTTTCGTTGGAGGCGTAGGTGTTGCGGTTCCAGCCGAAGGCCTCGGCCGCGGCGGCGGCGGTCTCGTACCCGGCGTCGAGGCGGGCCTGGCGGAGGCGGTCGGAACGGTCGTTCATGGGGACGGTCTAGCGCAACTTGGGATAACTGTACATAGGATACAGTTTCCGCTTGCCGAGTGTGTGTATGAAAAATACAGTCGGCCCATGGAACAGACACAGTCGCACCGGGCTCCAGCCCGAAGCCCCACGAGCCTGGGGGATTACGCCAACCTGCGCCGGGGTGGGGCCTCGCCGCCGCGCATCCGCGCCTTACTGAGGCTCGGGGACGGCGATGTGGCGCGGCTGGAGCGGGCCTTTCGCGGCCAGGTGGCCCGCGGCGTCGGCGAGGCCCAGCCCCGCTTCGCCCATCATGAGCGCCATGTGGCCGCCGTGCTGGCGGAGGGGGGCTTTCCCGCTCTGACGGAACGGCGGATCGGGCGCAATGGCGTGCAGGTCGGCCTGCCGCTCACCTGGCCGGAGGCGCGGCCATGAGCGCGGCCATGGGAGAGGCGCCCCGGGATGCGGGCGCCCTGGTGGCCCAGGCGCTGGGCCATCGCACGCCGGGCGACCGGGCGCAGTTCCTGAAGGAGCTGCTGGCCCATACCGCCGCTGGCCTCGTGATCCTGGAAGGGGAACGGGCGGCCAGCGAGGCGGTCTACCGGCTGGCCGACGCGGTGGTCTCCCGGGGGCGGCCATGAGGGGGGCGGTGTTCGATCCCGCCGCTCGGACGCGGGCGCGGCTGCGGGACCTGGAGACCCGCACCCGGGACCGGGCCGAGGCCGCGGCGGTGGCCGAGGGCGTGGCTGAGACGATGGGCCTGTCGGAGGCCCGCGGGGCGGTGTTCGAGGGACCGCCTAGCCCTGGGCGTCCCTATCGCCGGCAGACCGGGCTCGACTGGCTGGCGCGGAAGGGGCGGATCAGCCCGGCGCAGAAGTCGGCCGGGGAGCGCTATGGCGCCCTCTATCGCCGGACCGCGCGGGAAGGCGCCATCCGCTCGACCCTGGACGTGCGCCCCGGCGGCGGCGGTCCGGCCGGGCCTGGGCTGCGGGAAGAGGTGCTGCTGATGGCCGCCGAAGGCTCAGCCCAGGCGGCGGCGCGACTGGCGGCGATGAGGGCCAGGCTCTGGGACCAGGCCGACCTGATCAGCGCCTGCGACCTGATCTGCGGCCAGGAGCTGACGCCCCGCGAGGCCGTGGCCAGCGAGCGGGAGGTGGGACGGATCGAGGCGCTGGTGGCTGTGGCGCTGGATGTGCTGGCGGGGGAGAGTCGTGCGCGGGGCTAATCTCCTGCGACTCGGCCGAACTGAGGCTCCGTCCCGTTCAGCAGCCTTCCAAAATTGGCGCGATGTCGCACGACGACATAGAGGCCGCCGGCAAAGACGATCAGCTGGTGAGGCAAGGGCTGCTGCAGGATGACGACCAGAAGCATCGCCGTCAGCGCCGCCAGGATGGAACCGAGGGAGACAATGCGGGAAACGGCAAGGGTAATCGCAAAGACCGCCAAGGCGCCCAAGGCGACAGGCCATGCGAGGGCCAGTAAGACGCCCAGGCCGGTCGCGACCGACTTTCCCCCGCCAAACCCGAGCCAGATCGAACGGCTGTGTCCCAGCAGGGCGGCGCCAGCTCCCAGGCTGGCGGCCCAGGATGGCCAGGCTTGTTGGTCCAGCGTGGCTGGGGCGGCGATCGATGACGCCAGAAACCAGACACTGATCTCGCGAACAAGGACGACGGCTGCAACGCCCTTGAGCACGTCGATGATCAGCACCCCCAATGCGGGCCACTTGCCCAGGACCCGCAGGGCGTTCGTGGCGCCGACCGACCCCGAGCCGTACTGGCGGATGTCGAGCCGATACAGTCTGCCCGCCAAATAGGCTGTTGGTATGGAGCCGAGGATGTAGGCCAGCATCCAACCCGTCAGACTCACGATCCAGAACGTCATGCGGCCTCACTGCTGATCAAGGCGAGATTTGTACGCCATCGCCTTGCCTGGCTAGAGTGTTCATGAAGTGTGTCGGCGCTCTGGCGGGACGATCATGACAGACTACGACTCCTACATGATCTGCACGGCCCCGCGCAGCGGGAGCACCCTGCTATGTCGGTTGCTGGCGGAAACGGCGGTGGCGGGGAAGCCCGCGTCTCATTTCCACGAGCCGTCCGTGGCCGAATGGATGCGGCGGCTGGGCGTCGAGCCGGAGGCTGGGGCGTCGGAGCGTGAGGTTGTCGAGGCCTGCATTCAGGCGGCCCGGTCTCAGGGATGTAGCGAAAATGGGGTCTTTGGCCTGCGCCTGCAGCGGCCGAGCTTCGCGTTCTTCTTTTCCCGCCTGGCCTTGGTTCATCCTGGCGCCTTGTCCGATCGGGATCGGTTTGAGGGCGTGTTCGGGCGCACCCTGTTCATCCACCTGTCTCGCACCGACAAGGTCGAGCAGGCGGTGTCCTGCCTGAAGGCCGAGCAGACCGGCCTGTGGCACGTGGCGGCCGACGGCTCGGACGTGGAGCGGATCGGGCCGCCTCGTGAGCCGGAATATGACGGCCAGCAGCTGCAGGCCTGGGTGGATGCGATGGTCGGCTATGACTGGGACTGGAACAGGTGGTTTGCGAGCGAGGCCATCGAGCCGGTGCGCGTCACGTACGACCATCTCTCCCGCGACCCCCAAGGAGTCCTGCGTCGCATACTGGATTCCCTTGGGCTGGACCCTGCTGCGGCGGGTCATGTGGCGCCCAGCTTGCGGAAGATGGCTGACGACACCAATCAGGCGTGGGTGACGCGGTTTCGCGCTGAGCGCATCGTGGCTTGATGCGCGTTGGGCGACGCGGAGGCGCCGGGGCGAGGCGCTGGCCGGGAAGGGGGATCGCCTGACACCGGTTGGCGGGTGGCGCTGGTTTCTGAATGGCCTTGATCGTCTCTCATTTGAGATACAGATTGAGGGCGCTTTCAGGAGGACCAGCGATGGCCGCGCAAACCTCAATGCTCCATGTGCGTGTGGACGAGCAGCTTAAGGCCGACGCCACCGAGAAGCTCGCCCGCGTCGGTCTTACGGTCTCCGACGCCGTACGCATTCTGTTGACCCGCATCGCGAGGGAAGGGGGGTTGCCGGCCGGACTCACCTCCGATCCCGACGCTCATGACGCCTGGTTCCGCGCCAAGGTGCAGGAGGCCCTGGCGGACACCGCGCCCGCCGCGCCCCATCGGCAGGTGATGGACGAAGCCCAGGCGCGGATCGACCGGAAGCGGCGTGACCGTCCGGTTGATTGAATGGCGCGAGGCGGCGCGCGGCGATTTGTTCGCGATCCTGGACTATATCTCCGACGACAATCCCGACGCCGCACAGCGGTTGAAGGACGAGATTGAGGTCAAGGTTTCCAGGCTGGCCACGCGGCCTAAGCTCTATCGGCCGGGAAGAGTCGCCGGCACTCGCGAGATGATTGTTCGGCCAAACTACATCGTGGTCTATGCGGAGGAAGGTCGCGCTGTGATCGTCCTGCGGGTGCTGCACGCCACCCAGCAATGGCCGTCCGCCGGATAGGTCGGCGGCTGGCTGTCGGCCAGCTGGGTCGCATTGCGCCGCCTAGTCCATAGCGCACGAATGACGGGGAATTGACGATGACCAGAGAAGGCGGCTGCCGGTGTGGGCAGGTTCGGTTCCAGGTTTCTGACGCGCCGAAGGTGACCATGGCCTGTCATTGCCGGGGATGTCAGCAGATGACCGGCAGCGCGTTTTCGCTGAGCGCGCTGTTTGCGGCTGGCGACTTCGAGGTGACGGCGGGCGAGCCGGTGATCGGGGGGCTGCATGGGGCGACGCGGCACTTCTTCTGTCCGCACTGCATGAGCTGGATGTTCACCCGGCCCGAGGGCGCTGACCTGTTCGTCAATGTGCGCGCGACGCTGTTCGATGATCCGTCGGGGCTGGAGCCGTTCATGGAGACCATGACGGCCGAAAGACTGCCCTGGGTGAGCACGACGGCTGTGGAGGGGTTTGAGGGCTTTCCGCAGCCTGCTGACTATGGCCGGCTGATGGGCGCCTATGGGGCGCGGGGCGCGGGCTGAGGCCGGGCGGCGGAGCGACGGATCGCCCCGCCTTGGGTCGTTTCGGCTCAGGCCTTGTCGATGGCCGCAGCGATCTGATCGGAGGTGTGGCCGGTGAGGTCCTTGGCGATCTCGCCCACCAGGCGGGCCTCGGTCTCCTTGTGCCAGCCCTTGCGGAGCTGACCCAGAGTCTTGGGCGCGGCGATGACCAGCAGGGACTCCGTCTTGTGGGTCAGGACCATATGGTTGAGGGCGTCGGCGACGCCCATGGCGAAGCCGTCCTCGGCCTGGGTGTCGTCGTCGGGATTGGCGCCGCTGGAGTGGCGGCCGGGCGCGCCCGAGGCCCGGTCGGGCATGTCGGGATTGGCCTTGGGCTTGAGATCCATCACCTGGTCCCCGACGTTTTCGAAGAGGACCAGCTTCTCGCCGTCGACGACGGCCACAAGGGCGCCTTTGGTCAGTTTCATCGGGGAGGCTCCGTTAGTTGCAGGAGACCCTCAACGTGTGGCGCGGGGCGCGGTTGCGCAGGGTAGGCCCCCGCCGCTACGCCCTGGGGCGTCGCGACGAGGGTCGCCGATGGGGCAGACGTCTAGTGGGCGCCGGCCAGGCGCTTCTCCCGGGGGAGGTCGAAGCGGTCGGCGTTCATCACCTTGGTCCAGGCGTTGATGAAGTCGGTCACGAACTTCTGGCCGGCGTCAGCCGAGGCGTAGACCTCTGACAGGGCGCGCAGCTGGGAGTTGGAGCCGAACACCAGGTCGGTGCGGGTGGCGGTCCACTTCTGCTGGTTGGTCTTGCGGCACGTTCCGATGAAGAGGTCATCGGCGCTGTCGTCCACCTGCTTCCACGCCGTGCCCATGTCGAGCAGGTTGACGAAGAAGTCGTTGGTCAGCTGGCCCGGGCGATCGGTGAAGACCCCGTCCTTGGACCCGCCGTGGTTAGCGCCCAGGACCCGCAGACCACCGACCAGGACGGCCATTTCCGGGGCCGTCAGGGTGAGCAGCTGGGACCGGTCGATCAGGAGCTCCTCGGTGGGGACGCTGAACTTGACCTGCAGATAGTTGCGGAAGCCGTCGGCCTTGGGCTCAAGGACATCGAAGCTCGCCGCGTCGGTCTGTTCAGCCGAGGCGTCGGTGCGGCCCGGGGTGAAGGGCACGTTGGCGTCGTGGCCGGCGGCCTTGGCGGCCTTCTCCACCGCCGCTGTCCCGCCCAGGACGATGAGGTCGGCCAGCGAGATCTTCTTGCCGCCGGAAGCCCCGGCGTCGAAGGCGGCCTTGATCCCTTCCAGCACCTTGAGGACGCGGGAAAGCTGCTCAGGCTGGTTGACCTCCCAGTCCTTCTGCGGGGCCAGGCGGATGCGGGCGCCATTGGCGCCGCCCCGGTGGTCGGAGCCGCGATAGGTGGAGGCAGACGCCCAGGCGGTCTGGACGAGCTCGGCCACGGTGAGGCCGGAGTCCAGCAGCTTGCCCTTGAGCGCCGCGATATCGGCGGCGTCGACCAGGGGGTGGTCGACCGGCGGGATGGGGTCCTGCCAGATCAGATCTTCGGCGGGCACTTCGGGGCCAAAGTAGCGGGCCTTGGGCCCCATGTCCCGGTGGCAGAGCTTGAACCACGCGCGGGCGAAGGCGTCGGCGAACTGATCGGGATTGGCCCGGAAGCGCTCGGAAATCTCCCGGTACTTGGGGTCCATCTTCATGGCCATGTCGGCCGTCGTCATCATGGTCGGCAGGCGCTTGGAGGGATCGTGCGCGCCCGGCGCCATGTCTTCCGGCTTCTGGTTGATGGGCTGCCACTGCTTGGCCCCGGCGGGACTGCGGACCAGCTCGTAGTCGTAGTCCAGCAGCATGTGGAAATAGTTCATCGTCCACTGGACGGGGGTGGGGGTCCAGGCGCCCTCGATGCCGCTGGTGATGGTGTGGTCGCCGATGCCGCTCTCATGGCTGGAGGTCCAGCCCAGGCCCTGCTGGGCGATGTCGGCGCCTTCGGGCTCGGCCCCGATCTTGGAGGCGTCGCCGGCCCCGTGGGCCTTGCCGAAGGTGTGGCCGCCGGCGGTGAGCGCGACGGTCTCCTCATCGTTCATGCCCATGCGGGCGAAGGTCTCGCGGATGTCGCGACCGGACTGGATGGCGTCAGGCTCGCCGCCGGGGCCCTCGGGATTGACGTAGATGAGGCCCATCTGGATGGCTGCCAGCGGGTTCTCCAGCGCCATCTCCTTGTCGGGCTGGATGCGGGTTTCGGCGCCCTGGCCGACCCACTGTTCCTCCGAGCCCCAGTAGATGTCCTTCTCCGGTTCCCAGACGTCCTTGCGGCCGCCGCCGAAGCCGAAGACCGGACCGCCCATGGATTCGATGGCCACATTGCCGGCCAGGATCATCAGGTCGGCCCAGGACAGCGCCGCGCCGTACTTCTGCTTGATCGGCCAGAGCAGGCGCCGGGCCTTGTCGAGGTTGGCGTTGTCTGGCCAGGAGTTGAGAGGGGCGAAGCGCTGGGAGCCGGAGGATGCGCCGCCGCGGCCATCGCCCGTGCGGTAGGTGCCGGCGCTATGCCAGGCCATGCGGATGAAGAAGGGGCCGTAGTGGCCATAGTCGGCCGGCCACCAGGGCTGGCTGTCGGTCATCAGGGCGGTGAGGTCGCGCTTGAGCGCGGCGTAGTCCAGGCCCTGGAAAGCCTTGGGATAGTCGAAGTCCTCGCCCATCGGATCGCCGTGGGCGCCATGCTGATGCAGGATGTCGAGCGACAGCTGGTTGGGCCACCAGTCGCGGTTGGTGCGGCCGAGCAGAGACCGCAGGGCGCCCGGCTGCTTGATCGGGCAGCCCAGGGGATCGCCAGTTCCAGAAGCGTCGTCCATCGTCGTCCTCCCTCACTTGTGAGTGTTTGAAGGACTGTAGGCAGAGGTTGCGACGCCTGGATAATGGATAAAAATGATCGCCTGGAACGGGAAACTCTATGACGCCATCGCTCGGCACGATGTTCCCATTTTGTTCTTGCGCCGCCGCGGGAATGTGGTAGGTTTTGGCTATGGGTCGTTCTTGCGTCTGAGGCGCGGGGGACGCCGCGGCGGGCTGGGCCCGCACCTGCAGATTTCCATCAGATGACGTGTGCGCCGGGCGGCTGAGCCGCCGGGTTTGAGCATGTCCTGGGGCCTTGCCCCCTTGTCCCTCCCCGGGGCGGCGAGGCGTGGAAATCTGCGGGTCGTGCGTCGATCCCGTCTGCGCCGCAGGAGCCCCGCGCCGGCTGACCATAGTCCCAGGGCCACGAGCCCTGCGGGCGCGCCTCTCGGGAGGCCTGTGGCCGGCGCGGGGCGGAACGGCCCGACAGTTTCAGTGCGGTTGTGTGCAGATGGAGGCGGCGGCGATGGCGGGGCGACCCAGGGATCCCGGCCGGGCGGTGAGGGCGCTCGCTCCGCTGGCGGTAGAGACGCTGGAGGCCCTGATGAAGGGGGACAAGACCAGCGATACCGCCCGCATCGCCGCTATCCGCGAGGTGCTGGACCGGTCTCAGGGCAAGGCCAAGGCGCCCGAGGCCGAGGGCCGGCTGACGGTGACGATCCGCAGGCTCGGATGGGACGAACCTGACGGCTCGGCGGGTTGAGCGTGGAGATCGAGCTGCCAGCCGGCTGGCGGCCCAGGCCCTATCAGACGGCGCTGTGGCGCTATCTGGAGGACGGGGGCTTGCGGGCTGACGTGGCCGCCCACCGCCGGTGGGGCAAGGACGATGTGGCGCTGAACTGGGCGGCGGTCAGCGCCATCCAGAAGCCCGGGGTCTACTGGCACCTGCTCCCGGAGGCCGCCCAGGCGCGCAAGGCGATCTGGGAGGCGGTGAACCCGCACACAGGGCGCCGGCGCATCGACGAGGCCTTTCCGCCCGCGATCCGCACCAGCACGCGCGACGGCGACATGAGCCTGCGTCTGGCCAATGGGTCGGTCTGGCAGGTGCTGGGATCGGACAATTATGACAGCCTGGTGGGAGCGCCGCCGGTCGGCGTGGTGTTCTCCGAATGGGCGCTCGCCAAGCCCGAGGCCTGGACCTACATCCGGCCGATCCTGGCGGAGAATGGCGGCTGGGCGCTGTTTCTGTGGACGCCGCGCGGGCGCAACCACGCGGTGCGCGCCTTCGAGGCCCGCAGCCGCGACGGCGCCTGGTTCACCCTGCGCTCGCCGGCCACGGAGACCGAGGTGTTCACGCCGACGCAGCTGGCCCGAGAGCGGGCCGAGCTGGTGGCCGAGACCGGATCGAAGGAGGAGGGCGAGGCCCGGTTCGCTTCGGAATATCTGGTCGACTTCGATGCGGCTGCGCCCGGCGCCTACTATGCCACCCTGCTGGGCGAGGCGCAGAGCGCAAGGCGCATTGGCCGGGTTCCGCATGACCCGGCTCTGGCGGTCCATACCGCCTGGTTCTATCGGCGGATTTTCACATATTCCGCCTGCGGGGCGAATTTCGCCCTGCTGGGGGCGATCATCCTGCGGCTGCACGATCCGGTCGCCCTGAAGTGGCTGGGCCTGGCCCTGATCGGGGCCAATGTGGTGCTGGGCACGCTCTATCTTGCCGGGGCCACGGTCACCGACTGGGCCAAGCTGGTGGCGGCCGGACGCCGGGACCGAGCCTGACAGATATCCCTCAATCGAAACATGGAGGACGGCCATGACCACCTGGCTGTCGGCGCACTTCTCCCTGGAGGAGATGACCGCCACTCAACAGCGCGGGTTGGACAACCGTCCACCGTCGGCGGTGCTGACGCGCCTGCGCGCCACGGCGCAGGTTCTGGAGCAGGTTCGAACCCTGCTCGGGGACTCGCCCATCCTGATCACCAGCGGCTATCGCTCGCCAGCGGTGAACCGGGCGGTCGGCGGCTCGGCCAGCAGCGCCCACATGCGGGGTGATGCGGCGGACTTCATCTGTCCGAGGTTCGGCTCACCGCTGGCGGTGTGCCGGGCGATCGCGGCCTCCGACATCGCCTTCGACCAGCTGATCGAGGAGGCCGGGGCCTGGGTTCATCTGGGCCTGGGCGGTCGCTGGCGCCGCGAGGTCCTCACCTGGCGACCGGGCCAGGGCTACCAGCGGGGGCTGCGTCCATGACAATCAGAGCGCTTGTGACGGCGGTGGCGGCCGGCGCGCTGGCGGCTTCGGCCCTGTCGCTCTACGTGGCCGGACGGCGGGATGGTGGTCAGATCCACGCGGCCGAGATCGCCGTCCTGACCCGTGAACGTGACGTCGCCAGACTGGAGGCCGACGGGGAGCGGGCCTCGGGCCAGCGCCTGGCCGAAGCCCTGGCCCGCGGGGTCCAGGGCCAGGCGGTGGTGAGCGCCTTCATTCCCCAGGCCCTGAACACGGAGGATGGCCATGAGACCCTGGCTGCTGAGCGCGCTGCTCGGCTTCACGATGCTGACCGCCGGCTGTGCCAAGCCGCCCCAGATCTCACAGGCTGTCCCACGCCTCGTCCTGGCGGCTGAGGCCAAGGCGCCTTGCGCCCTGCACACCCTGCCTTTGGAGCCGACCCTGGCCGATCTGGAGATCGGCTATGTGACCCGCGGGGCGCAGATCGTCGCCTGCGACGCGGCCCGGCGCCTGGCTGTGGAGACCTATGAGGCGCAGCGGAGCCTGACGACGGAACTGTCTGTCCGCTGAACGGCCTAGTGGACGACCCCGCCTACCGGGCCGAGGGAGTCGTAGGCCTCGATGCAGGCGATGATGTCGTCCCAGGCGGCCAGGCCGTCCACATCGCCAAGGGCGGCGAACTCGGCCGCGCGCAGCATGGCGATGACCTGCGCGTCGGGTCCGTACTGGCGGATCAGCGCCAGGGCGGCGTTGCGCGTGTCGATGGGGAAGTTGTCCGGATTGTCGATCATCGGTCCTCCACGGTCCCTGATGATACGGGCGTAACGGTGCGATGGATTGAACGGCTGGGCCAAAAATGAGGTCGGCCCCAAACCCGTTCAGGGCTTGGGGCCGATGGTGCCGCCGGGCAGGATTGAACTGCCGACCTCAGCCTTACCAAGGATGCGCTCTACCACTGAGCTACGGCGGCGAAAGGCGAGGCGGGGGCTATAGCCAACCATGCGGCCGCCGTGAAGCCCCCATTTCCGGATTTCTCTGACTTGACCTCGGCGGGGGCGGGCCGCAACGAGGATTCATGACACCGCCCGACCGGCCCAAGACACCTCCCGCCAATGACCGGGAAGCCAAGCTCGCCCAGGCTTTGCGGGCCAACTTGCGGCTCCGGAAGGCCGCGCCGCGGGCGGTCGACCCGCCGCCGTCCGACGACGACAAGCGTTCGTGAGCGGCCAGCGCCTTTGCGCAGGCCCGCGCGCGAGCTAGAAGCGCGGTCTGGGTTTGCCGCACCGCAGAATATGCGGCGCTTGAAGGGGCTGAGATTGGACCGAATCGCCATTGAAGGCGGCGCGCGTCTGGAGGGCGAGATCGCCATCAGCGGCGCCAAGAACTCGGCCATCAAGCTGATGGCCGCCAGCCTGCTGACGTCGGAACCCCTGCGGCTGACCAATATGCCGCGGCTGGCAGACACCCGATTCCTGGGCCAGCTGCTGGGCCGGCTGGGGACCGAGGTGCAGGAGCAGGATGGCCCGGATGGGCCGGAGACCCTGCTGCACACGCCAGAGATCATCAGCGCCATCGCGCCCTATGACCTGGTGCGACAGATGCGCGCCTCGTTCAATGTGCTGGGGCCGCTGCTGGCCCGCTCGGGCCAGGCCAAGGTTTCGCTGCCGGGGGGCTGCACCATCGGCGCGCGGCCGGTGGACCTGCATCTGGAAGCCCTGCGCGCCCTGGGCGCCGAAATCGACCTGCACGAGGGTTATGTCTACGCCCAGGCGCCCCGGGGCCTGCGCGGGGCGGAGATCGCCTTTCCCTTCGTATCGGTGGGGGCCACCGAACATGCTCTGCTGGCCGCCGTGCTGGCCGAGGGCGAGACGATCCTGCGCAATGCGGCCTGCGAGCCCGAGATCGTCGATCTGGCCGACTGTCTCAACAAGATGGGCGCGCGGATTGTCGGCGCCGGGCTGGACGTGATCCGGATCCAGGGGGTGAGCCGGTTGGGCGGAACCAGCCACGCGGTGATTCCCGACCGAATCGAGACGGGCACCTTCGCCTTGGCCGCAGCCATGGCCGGCGGCGAGGTGCGTCTGACCCACACCCGCAACGATTTCATCGCCAACCTGCTGGACAAGATGGAGGAGGCGGGCGTCGATGTGATCCGCCACAATGACGGGGTGACCGTGAAGCGGAACGGTCGGCGGCTGAGCGCTGTGGCTGTGGAAACCGACCCCTATCCGGGGTTCGCCACTGACCTGCAGGCCCAGTTCATGGCCCTGATGACCCTGGCCGACGGCGAGTCGGTGATCCGCGAGACCATTTTCGAGAACCGGTTCATGCATGCGCCGGAACTGGCGCGGCTGGGGGCCGATATCAGCATCCAGGGCGGCGAGGCGCGGGTGCGTGGGGTTTCGGCCCTGACCGGCGCCCAGGTCATGGCCACCGACCTGCGGGCCTCGGTGGGCCTGGTGATCGCGGGGCTCGCGGCCAAGGGCGAGACCGTGGTCGGCCGCGTCTACCACCTGGACCGGGGTTTCGAGCGGCTGGAGGCCAAGCTGTCGGCCTGCGGCGCAAAGATCCAGCGCCTGAAGGGCGATGCGACCAGCGAGGATGCGGCCTTCGATGCCTGACAACGCCAAGCCCCTTCGGCTGCGGGCCGAGGATGCGGACGATCTGGCTGTGATGTCGGCGGCGTTGCAGGACGCTGTGGGCAAGATCGGCGACATCAGGTTTGAAGCCCAGCCCCGCCGCCTGACCCTGACGCTCAATCGCTACCGCTGGGAGGCCGGCGGTCGGTCCCGGGTGCGGGCGGCCCTGCAGCTCGGATCTGTGGAAGGGGTGGAGGCGCGACGCCTGCGCCGCGACGCGCCTGACGCCGTGGTGGAACTCCTGGCGCTCACCTTCGAGCCGGACGCCGAACCGCCAGGCGGCGCACTGATCCTGAGCTTCGCCGGCGGCGGCGATCTGAAGGTCAGGGTTGAGTGTGTGGACGCCGTCCTGGCCGACGTCTCAGACCCCTGGCCGACGCCCCGGACGCCGCGGCACGAGACCTGAGGTCGGCGGCGTTGGCATCGCCTGCTGTGGCTCCGCAGCCATGGCGCTCGGCGCCGGCCGTCGCTACATAGCGCCATCATGCGCCGCTTACATTTTTCCGATGCCGATTTCGAAGCCCGGTTCGCCGCCCTGGTGAGCGAACGGCGAGACACCCCTGAGGATGTCGAGGCCAGCGTCCGCGACGTGCTCGCCGCCGTGCGGGCCGAGGGCCTGGCCGCTGTGCTGCGCTTCGGCGCCCAGTTCGACGGCGTCGAGCTGGACGAGGCCAGCCTGCGGGTTACGCCTGAGGAGATCGAAGCCGGGGCCGCGGCCTGCGCCCCGGAGGTCCGCGACGCGATCGCCTTCGCCGCCGAGCGCATCCGCACCTATCATGAGCGGCAACGGCCCGCTGACGCCCGGTTCACAGATGCGGCTGGCGTGGAGATGGGCTGGCGTTGGGGGTCGATCGAGGCGGTGGGCATCTATGTGCCGGGCGGCCGGGCCGCCTATCCCTCGACCGTGCTGATGAACGCCGTGCCCGCCAAGGTGGCCGGCGTCGAACGCATCGCCATGGTCACCCCGCCTGGCAAGCTGCAGCCGGCGGTGCTGGCCGCCGCCCAGGCGGCCGGCGTGACGGAGATTTGGCGGGTCGGCGGGGCCCAGGCCGTCGCCGCCCTGGCCTTCGGAGCCGGCCCCATTCGACCGGTGGACAAGATCGTCGGGCCTGGCAACGCCTTCGTCACCGCCGCCAAGCGCCGGGTCTATGGGGTGGTGGGCATCGACGCCCTGGCCGGTCCCTCGGAGATCGTGGTGGTGGCCGACGGCCTCAACCGCCCCGACTGGATCGCCGCCGACCTCCTGTCGCAGGCCGAACACGACCCCGCGGCCCAGTCCATCCTGATCACCGACGATGCGGCCTTTGCGGCCAGGGTCGAGGCGCAGATCGACGCCCAGATCGCCACCCTGGCGACGGGGGAGGTGGCGCAGGCCTCCTGGCGCGACCACGGGGCGGTGATCATCGCGCCGCTGGACCAAAGCCCGCGCCTCGTGGACGCCTTGGCGCCTGAGCATGTGGAGTTCGCCGTCGAAGATCCTGACGCCCTGGCTGACAAGGTGCGGCACGCCGGCGCCATGTTCCTGGGCCGGCACGCCCCTGAGGCGATCGGCGACTATGTGGCCGGGTCCAACCATGTGCTGCCGACCAGCCGGGCGGCGCGATTCTCGTCAGGCCTGTCGATCTACGACTTCATCAAGCGGACCTCGTTCGTGAAGTGCGACGCCGCGGCCTTTGAGGCCCTGGGGCCGGCGACCGTGGCCCTGGCCGAGGCCGAAGGCCTGCCGGCCCACGCGCGGTCCGCGGCCCTGAGGCTCGGCCAAGGCGCTCACGAAAGCTGAACGAAAACTGTCAACGATGGCCGCGCGTTCGTTCAGGCGCGGCCTTCTAGGTTTGAACTCACAGGGCCACACCGGGCCCGGCGATTTCGAACCGATGGAGGCAAGCCATGCCGAAGACCACTCTTTCCAAGCTGACCACGGGCGCGGCCGCCACCGCCATTATGAGCGCCCTCTTCCTGACCGCCGCGGCGCCGGCCGCCCAGGCCCAGAACTTTGGCGGCGTGCTCGGCTGCAACGCCAGCGGCGGCAAGCAGGAGGGCGGCGCCCTGATCGGCGCCCTGGTGGGGGCCGCGGCCGGCTCCAACCTGGCCAAGAAGGATCGCGGCACGGGTACGGCCCTTGGGGCGGTGGTCGGTGCGGCGGCCGGCTCGGCCATCGGCTGCAAGCTGCAGCATGACGACCAGGACCGCCGCTACGCCCAGGGCCAGGGCTACGCCTACAACCAGCCGGCCACCTACACCCACGGCGGCTATCGCCTGGATCGCAATCTCAGCCCTGCCCACTATGCCGGTGGCGGGGGGGCGATGATCGCCCGGTCCACGGTGAACCTGCGCGCCGCGCCCTCCACCGGCGGCGCCCGGGTCGGCCAGTTGCGGGCCGGCGAGCGGTTCGAAGCCCTGTCCTATGTCCGCGGCAGCGACTGGATCCTGGTGGGCCATAACGGGGTCGGCGTCGGCTATGTCCACGGCGCCTATGTGCAGCCTGAAGGCTACCGCTACGCGGGTTACCGCCGCTAAGGCAGAAGCCTTTTCCTCCCCGAAGGCCCCCGCCGCTCCCCGCGGCGGGGGCTTTTTCACACATCGGCCGGCGCTTGGGCTCTAAGCGGGATGACGCCGGGGGGCGGATTGCACTAAAGCTGGCGCCCAAGACCTTCCCCAGGGCGTCATGACTGACGACGACCAGAAGAACCATCGGCTGCAGAGCGTTGAGATCGACCAGCAATCTCTGGGCGCGATTTCGCGCGACCAGGAGCAGGAGCGGCAGATCGCCATCTTCGATCTGCTGGAATCGAATCGGTTCGTCCCCGAAGGCGCGGAGCAGGGTCCCTATGACCTCCATATGGGCCTGATGGAGAATCGTCTGGTCCTGGACGTGACCGGGCCGGGCTATGAGAAGCGGCACATCCTTTCGCTCTCGCCGTTCCGGATGCTGATCAAAGACTATTTCATGATCTGCGAGAGCTACTATCAGGCGATCCGCAACGCCACGCCGGCCCAGATCGAGGCCTTGGACATGGGACGACGCGGCCTGCACAACGAGGGCTCGGAACTGCTGCGGGCCCGGCTGGCCGGGAAGATCGAGACCGATCTCGACACCGCCAGGCGTCTCTTCACCCTCATCTGCGCCCTGCACTACAAGAGCTGAAGCGGCCATGGGGATGGGCTCTTCACCGCGCGCGCCTGGCGCCGTCCTGTTCGCCTGCAATTTCAACCGGGTCCGTTCGCCCATGGCCGAGGTTCTGGCCAGGCGTCTGCTGGGGGACCGGGTCTATGTGGATTCCTGCGGGTTAAAGACTGAGGCCGAGGCCGAGGGCGCCGACCCCTTCGTCTGTGCGGTGATGGCCGAGCTGGGCTTTGACCTGGAACAGCACCAGCCCAAGACGTTCGATGAGTTGAATGACGACTCCTTCGACCTGATCATCTCCCTGACGCCGGAGGCGCAGCATCGGGCGGTGGAACTGACCCGGCATAGGGCCGCCGAGATCGAATACTGGCCCACCCATGACCCGACCCTGGCTGACGGATCCCGCGAGAATCGCCTGGCGGCCTATCGTGAGGTGCGTGACGCCCTGGCCCGCAGGCTGGTGGAGCGGTTCGGCCCGGCCTGAACGAGAGGTCTCTACCGGCTGATGCAACCTGAGTTATAATGGACCGCTGTCCGGCGGGCCGATTCCAGGCCGGCCGGCGGCATCAGGTGAGCGCCCCCATGGAGCCTGCATGGCCAAGGAAGAGCTGTTGGAGTTTCCCGGCGTGGTCAGCGAAGTGCTGCCGAACGCCATGTTTCGCGTGAAGCTCGAGAATGACCACGAGATCATCGCCCACACCGCCGGCAAGATGCGCAAGAACCGCATCCGCGTGGCCGTCGGGGACAAGGTCCTGATCGAGATGACTCCCTACGACCTGTCAAAGGGCCGCATCACCTTCCGCGTCCGCTAGCGGGTGAGCATTCCCCCCTGTTCTTACACACCCCAGCTTGTCCTGGCCTCGGCCAGTCCGAGGCGGCTCGACCTGCTCGCCCAGATCGGCCTGACTCCGGATGAGGTCTGCGCAGCCGATATCGACGAGGCGCCGCTGAAAAGCGAGACGCCCCGCCGTTGCGCCCTGCGTCTGGCCGGGGCGAAGGCCGCCCTGGTCGCCGAGTCTCGACCGGAGTCATTTGTCCTGGCCGCCGATACGGTGGTCGCCGCAGGGCGGCGCATCCTACCCAAGGCCGAGACGCCGGACGAGGTGCGGGCCTGCCTGGACCTGCTGTCTGGGCGCAGCCACCGGGTCTATACGGCGGTGGTTCTGAGGGGACCTGACGGTCGGCGGGCCGAGCGGCTGGTTGAGACGCGGGTGACCTTCAAACGCCTGGGCGAGGAGGAACGCGCCGCCTACCTGGCCAGCGGCGAGGGCTTGGGCAAGGCCGGCGGCTATGGGATTCAGGGGCGGGCCGGCGGCTTTGTTCTGAACCTGCAGGGCTCCTATCCGGCTGTGGTCGGCCTGCCGCTCTATGAAACCCTTTGTCTGCTGCGGGGTCTGGGCTATCCCGCAGCATGAGCCGCCGCACATTCTTTATCGACGAAGGCCTGGGCGAGATTCGGGGCGGAGTCCTGCTGGACGGCCGACCTGAGCGCCTGCTGATCCAGAGAGCCGACGACAACCCCCGCCTGGCGCTGGGCGCACGTCTTCGCGCCCGGGTGGCGCATGTGGAGCCCGCCCTGGCCATGGCTTTCCTGGACCTGGGGGAGGGGGCCGAGGCAAGCGTCTCCTTCAAGCCCGACGCCCGACCCCGCCAGGGCGAGGCCCTGGAAGTGGAGATCCGGACCGAGCCGAGGCTCGGCAAGCTCGCCACCGCCCGACTGATCGGCCCCGCGCAGGGGGCCCCCGCGCTGCTTGAATCCGCGCCGACCCTGCTGGACCACCTGCGACACATGGCCGGGGAGGGGGAGCCCGTCACGGGCCGCATCGCCCGGCAACTGGCCGATGAGGCTGAGGCCGAGGTGCTGGAGGTCATCCATCCGCTGCCGGGGGGTGGGACCATCGCCATCGAACCGACCCGGGCGCTCACGGCCATCGATGTCGATGTGGGCGAGCGGAAGGGCAATGAAGCCAAGCGAGTCACCCGCCAGGCCAATCTGGCCGCCCTGGCGGTGGCGGCGCGGGTGCTGAGGCTGAAGGGGCTCGGCGGGCTGGTGGTGTTCGACATGGCCGGCCGTGGGCACGACGGCGCCGCGCTGATGGCCGCGGCGCGGGCGGCGTTCAATCCGGACAATCCGGGCGTCTCCATTGGACCGATCAGCCGGTTCGGCACCATTGAGCTCACCGTGCCTCGCCGCGGCCGACCGGTGACGGAGATTCTCACCGACGGCGCAGGACGGCCCTCGGCCCGCACCCTGGGCGCCCGGCTGGTCCGTCGACTTGAGGCTGAGGCCGTAGCCACGCCGGGGGGGCGCCTCACGGCGACCTGTGCGCCGGCGGTGGCCGAGGCGGCCAAGCCGGCGCTCGCCCTGCTGGCGGCGCGCATCGGCGCCCGGTTTGAGGTGAAGGCCGATTCAACCCTGGCCTCGGAGCAGATCGAGGTTCACGCCCGATGAGCCCGGCTGCGCCCCCGAAGGCCAAGTGCCCCATCTGTCGCAAGCCGGTGACTGCGGACTATCGCCCCTTCTGCTCTAAGCGCTGCGCCGATGTAGATCTGCAGCGCTGGTTCACCGGCGCCTATGCGGTTCCCGCCGTCGAGCAGGAAGAGGTGTCCGATGGCGAGGACGAGCTCTGAACTAATCGCTCGTCGCCGCGCTGGACTTCCCCGAACGGCTCTTTTATAGACGCGGCTCCCGCGCGGCGGGCCCAGTGCCTGGGTAGCTCAGTTGGTAGAGCAGCGGATTGAAAATCCGCGTGTCGGTGGTTCGAATCCGCCCCCAGGCACCATTCTCCTCCCATCATCCATCCCCCATCCGGTGCTTGGCGTCATTCCGTCCGCCGGACGCCGTGGCGGCGGCTCTGCCGGCCGGGTTATTGGCGCGGAGGCCCATCAAGGGGGAGGTCGGCCATAGCCGCAGGCTAAGTGAGGCTCGGCGGCGTCCCGGAGCGCCGCGACAATCATGTGACAGGGCGCCTGCGAACAGCCTGCGGACGAGGCTGTCGGCTTGACTTCGACAGGGTCGGCGCTCATTTGCCGCGGCAGACCGGCGCTGTGCGCAAAAGCTGAGCGTCCGCAGGCCGATTCTCGCCAGATTTCCGCCATCTTGAGCGACCGGCGTTCGAAGTCTGATGTTGCGTCGCAGCAATATCATTCCCCGGCGCGGCGAGTTTCCCCAATTATTGCATAGAATTCATATTGTGCGCCGCAACGATACCCCGATTTCTGATTATCTTATCGGTGGTTAGCTGGCGTCGGCGGCACTTGACGCTCCGTTTGGGGGTTGCCAAAGGTCCCTCGCCGCACGTCTAACTTTGCGGTGAGGGTCCGCAGTCCGCTCCTGGATTGCGGTCTCGCCTTGCCCAATCGCAACATCCCGCTTCACACAAATGTGGAAGTTGGAAGTTACGGGTCGGGAGCAGCGATAGCGGTTTCGGGTTCGGACGCGGCGAAAGCGGGGTTCGGAGCCAGACTTATTCAACTAGGGTAGGAGACGCTCTCGCGCGACGACCCTCGGTCCAAACGTGCTAGACCATTAGGAACTGGCGACAGATGCTCGACAAAAAACGGAACACCCCCCTCATCGCTCTCATCGGCGCGGCTGCGTTGATGATGGGCGCCCCGGCGTTCGCGCAGGACGCCGCTCCAGCGGATCCGGCCGCCGCCGAGGCCCCGGCCGATCCGGCCGCCGCCCCTCCCGCCGAGGCCGCGCCTGCGGCACCCGCGGAAGAAGTGTCCACCGACGTGGGTGGTCATGGCGAACTGACCATCATGACGATGTTCCTGGACGCTCAGCCGGTCGGTAAGGCCGTTCTGATCGGTCTGGCCCTGGCATCCATCTTCTCCTGGACCCTGCTGCTCACCAAGCTCTTCGAGTTCGGTGGCCTGGAACGTCAAACCAACCGCTTCCTGGAAGCCTTCCGGGGCGCCAAGAACACCAGCGACATCGGCCGCATCGCCATGTCGGATGAGTTCGAAGGCAACCCGCTGGCCGACATGGCCGCGGCCGCCGTGCAAGAGATTGAAGTCTCGCGTCAAGCGGGCCTGAACATCACCGGCGAACACCGCGAAACCACCATCAGCCGCGCTGTTGCGGCCGTGGCCGGCGTCCAGGCCTCCCTGGCCAAGCGCCTGTCGGGCGGCATGCAGTTCCTGGCCTCGGTCGGTTCCAACGGTCCGTTCATCGGTCTGTTCGGCACCGTGTACGGGATCATGTACTCGTTCATCGGCATCGCGAACACCAACACGACCAACCTGGCCGTCGTGGCGCCCGGTATCGCCGAAGCCCTGCTGGCCACCGGCATGGGTCTCTTCGCCGCCATCCCGTCGGTTATCTTCTACAACTACTTCCAGACGCGCATCTCCGCTTACGGCGCGCGCTCGGAAGGGTTTGTCGCTGAACTTCTGAACGCGATCTCCCGGCAGCTCGACAAGGGGGCCTAAACCCAATGGCCGCTAAACTCTCAGGGTCTGGGGGTGGCAGGTACGAAACGGAGCAGAACAGCGAAATCAATGTGACGCCCTTCGTGGACGTCATGCTGGTTCTCCTGATCATCTTCATGGTGGCGGCGCCGCTGGCCAGTGTGACGGTCCAGGTAGCTCTTCCGCCAGCCGTCGCCGAGCCATCCGCAAACCCGCCCAAACCGGTCTACATTTCGATCCAGTCAAACGGGTCCATCTATGTCGGTGACTTTCAGACCGACCTGGCGGGCCTGGGCGACGACCTCCGGTCGAACATTGGGCAGCGGAACCCAGAACGTGAGCGGATCTTCATCCGCGCCGACAGAGACACCATGTACGGTGACTTCATGGGCGTGATGAACATGCTTCAGGACAATGGGTTCTACAGCGTGGCGCTCATCGGCGAAGAAGACAATTGAGGAGGGTGAGGCATGTCTGAAACCAGTGACACGACTCACATTCATCACAGTCCGTTCGACGCGCCGAAGCCGAAGCGCAACAATGGCGTAATCGTCGCCGTTGTTGTCTCGATCGTGGTTCACGTCGCGCTTGGTCTCTATCTCTACAAGACTAAGTTCGAACCCACCTATCGGGAGTATTCGGAGGACATTACGGAGGTGTCGATTATCAAGCCGGCTCCTCCGCCGCCGCCTCCGCCGCCTCCGCCGCCGCCGTCCAACACGCCGCCGCCGCCGCCGCCGAAGCTTCAGCCTCGGCCGCCGGTGACCCCGCCGGCCGGCTTGGCCACGATCCCGCCGCTGCCGGTTCCGCCGGTGCCGGAGCGGATCGAGCGGCCTGAGCCGCCAGCTCCCCCGCCGCCGACGCCTCCGCGTCCGTCGGTGATCACCAACCCTGACTGGGCGCGTATTCCCAGCGGGGAAGAGGTGGCCCGCTACTATCCCGACCGCGCTCAGCGGATGGGAGCAGAGGGTCGGGTGGTTCTGAGCTGCCAGGTCACGGCCCGTGGCACGCTTGAAGGTTGCTCTGTGGTGGAAGAAAGCCCCGCAGATCAGGACTTCGGCGCCGCTGCGATGCGTATGACCCGACTGTTCCGGATGCGTCCGCGGACCGCCGACGGCGCCCCTGTTGAAGGCGGCACCGTTCGGATCCCGATCACCTTCCGTCTGCCCCGGTAAAACGGCGGACAAAGGCACCGGGAATGGGCCCCGGAGACCTCAGGTCTCCGGGGCCTTTTCTTTGGCTGAACCGCGGCGCCGATGGCCCTTGATCCCGCAAGCCGGCGCCACTAGAACCCTATCCCTCGCGATGCGCCGCCTTAGCTCAGTTGGTTAGAGCGCCAGATTGTGGCTCTGGAGGTCCTCGGTTCGAACCCGAGAGGTGGTACCATCGCGACGCGGCCTCCGCGGCCGGCCCTTTCGTCCTCCCGTCACAATGTCTGGCCATAAGGGCGCGTGAGCCGAGCTCCCCTGCGTCCAGTTGAGGCCCCATGACCGTTCCGAACTCACGCCGCGCCGCCACGGCGTTCGGCGTCGCCTGCGTCGCCGCCCTGTCCCTCGTCGCCAGCGCAGCGGCCGCCACGCCCGAGGCGGCTCTCGATGACGCGCTGGCGCGCTCGCCGATCACGAACCCGGCCCGCAACGTGATCCTGTTCATTGGCGACGGCATGGGCGTGTCGACCGTGACCGCGACGCGGATTCTGGCTGGCCAGAGGGCCGGGGTGGACGGCGCCTCCTATGATCTGGCCTTCGATCAGATGCCCTATGGCGGCCTGGTGCGGACCTATTCCACCGACGCTCTGGTGACCGATTCGGCCAATGGCGCCTCGGCGATCACCACCGGGCATCGCACCATCAACGGCGGGATAGGCGTCGACGGCGGCGCCCGCCGCGGGGTCTGTGATCCTAGCCGCAATGTCCCGACGTTCGCCCAGCGGGCCAAGCGGGAACTGGGCAAGGCCGTGGGGGTGGTCTCCACCGCCGCCGTCACCGACGCGTCGCCGGCCGCCTTCTTCGCTCACGTCCCCGATCGCAACTGGCAGAGCGACGCCGACCTGCCGCCCGCGGCCCGCGAGGCCGGCTGCGTCGATATCGCCGCCCAGTTGATCGGGGCCCCCGAGGATCAGAGACCCGATCTCGTGCTCGGCGGGGGGCTGAGCTTCTTCCGGCCAGCGACCGCGGGCGGACGCCGCCAGGATGGGCAGGATCTGACCGCCGCCTGGGCGGCGCGACCGGGCAGCGTCTTCGTCTCCGACCGTGACGGCCTGGCCGCCGCCGTGGCCGCGGGCCAGGATGTGCTCGGCCTCTTCGCGGACGTCCACATCCCCCACGAGCTCAATCGCCCGACCACCGCGCCGCAAATCCCCACCCTGGAGGAGATGACCCGCGCGGCCATTGCAAGGCTGGCCGCCGAGCCGCAGGGCTATGTCCTGCTCATTGAGGCCGCCCATATCGACAAGGCCCACCATGCTGGGCTGATCAACGCCGCTCTCACCGAGGCCATCGAGTTCTCGAAGGCGGTGGCCGTCGCCCGGGAGATGACCGACCCGGCCGACACGCTGATTCTGGTGACCGCCGACCATAGCCATGGGCTGGTCCTGAACGGTGGCGGCCGTGGCGACGATGTGCTCGGCCTGATCAAGGGACCCACGGGCGCCCCGCGCCTGGCCGCTGACGGCAGGCCGCTGCCGATCCTGACCTACGCCACCGGCCCGGGCGGGCCGCGGGACGGGGAGGGTCGTCCGAGCCTGGAGGGGGTCGACGTCACGGCCCCTGACCATGTGCGGCAGGCCGGAGTCCTGTCGCCCAGCGCCGCCCACGCCGGCGAGGACGTGCCGGCCTATGCGCAAGGCCCCGGCGCCTATCTCGTCACCGGGTCGATGGACCAGCCCTATCTCTTCCAGGTCATGCGCCACGCCCTGCGACTGCCCGCCAAAGCCCCCTGAACGTCCTGGCGCCTCAGCCGCGCCGTTGACGGAGCCGACGCACCCGCCTAAGGCCACGCCTGTGACAGGTTCCCCGCGAGGGGATCAAAAGGGAACTCAGGTGTAAGACCTGGGCTGCCCCCGCAACTGTAAGCGGCGAGCCCGCACGCCATACGCCACTGGGTCCTCGGACCTGGGAAGGCGGCGTGCAGATGGGTGATGACCCGCCAGCCAGGAGACCTGCCTGTCGCGGTCGTCCTTCGTCCGGCCGGGGTGCGCCGAACGAACGGGTCTACCCGGGTGGCGACAACCGTCCAGGGCCGCGCGAGGGCGTGGGTCCCGGCGGGGTCGTGCGCGCGCGTAAGGCTCCCCGTGGTCCGCTTCCTCGACGGCTCGTTGTCGTCAATTCGAGGGGCAAGACCCGATGAAGACCATTCTGCTGTCCACCGCCGCCCTGCTGGGCCTCCTGTCGGCCACGACCGCCGTCGCCCAGCCGGCCGCCGCGCCAGATGTGGCGGGCGCCGAGTCCTCCAACGCCGTGCGGGGCGTCGTCGTCACCGCAAATCGCGCGCCCACCGCCTCGGCCGAGGTCGCCCAAGCGGTCACCGTGCTCGACCGCGCGCAGATCGAGGCGAGCCAAGCCATCCTGCTGCCGGACCTGCTGGGCCGCACCGCCGGCGTCACCCTGTCGCGCAACGGCGGCCCCGGCGGCGTCACCGCCCTACGCATTCGCGGGGCCGAGACCGACCAGACCCTGGTGGTCATCGATGGCGTCCGTCTGAATGACGTGGCCCAGCCGGGCGCGGGGTATAACTTCGCCAATCTGCTGACCGGCGACGTGGCCAGGGTCGAGGTTCTGCGCGGCGCCCAGTCCACCCTGTGGGGCAGCCAGGCCATCGGGGGCGTGGTCAATGTGGTCACCACCGTGCCGACCAAGCCGTTCCAGGCCAGCCTCGACGTGGAAGGCGGCGATCTCTCCACCGCCTATGTCCGTGGCGGAATCGGCGGCGCCGGCGAGCGCCTCGTCTGGCGCCTGGGCGCGGGCTACTACACCACCGACGGCGTCTCCGCTGCGGCTGTTGGCACGGAGGACGACGGCTTCCAGCACACCAGCCTCAACGGCCGCCTGGGGGTCCGGGTGAGCGACAACCTCTCACTGGATCTGCGGGGTATCTATTCCTACGGCCGGGTTCAGGTGGACGGCTATCCCGCCCCGGCCTTCAGCTTCGCTGACACCGCCGAATATGGGGTGACTGAGGAGCTTGCGGGCTATGCCGGCCTGAACCTCGCCCTGCTGGATGATCGCCTGCGCAATCGCCTGGCCTTCTCCCACACCCGCACCGATCGTCAGAGCCTGAATCCCGCCCAGGCGATGACCGACGTGACCTTCGACGCCCTCTCTGAGGTGGATCGCTGGGAGTATCAGGGGACCTTCGCCCTGACCGAGGCCTGGCAGGCGGTGTTCGGCCTGGAGCGGGAGGAGGCGTCCATGCGGACAGCCTCGCCCAGCGCCTTCAATCCCAATCCGCCGACGCAATCGGCCAGCGCCGATCTCGACAGCGCCTATGTTCAACTCCGGGGGCCGCTGATCGCCGGCCTCACAGTGACGGCCGGGGTTCGCCGCGACGAGCACGACACCTTCGGCGGCCAGACCCTGGGGCAGGGGGCGTTGGCCTGGTCCCTGAACGAGGGGAACACCATCCTGCGGGCGAGCTTTGGCCAGGGGTTCAAGGCGCCGAGCCTCTATCAGCTCTACAGCGAGTACGGGAATCTGGGGCTGAATCCGGAGGAGGCCGACGCCTGGGACTTTGGCGTCGAACAGGTGCTGGCCGGCGGCCAGGCCGTGGTGTCGGCCACCTGGTTCCAGCGGGAGACCACGAACCAGATCGACTACGTCTCCTGCTTCAGCGCGCCGGGCGACCCCCTCTGCCGCGTCGCCGGGGCGACCCGGTTTGGCTATTACAGCAACACCGCCCGCACCGAGGCCCACGGGGTGGAGCTGACCGGTCAGGCCAAGGTCGGTCCCTTCGACCTGGCGGCCAACTACACCTGGACCGAGGCGACCAACGAGGCCGCCGGATCGCCGAACCGGGGCAAGCGCCTGGCACGGCGGCCCGAGCACCAGGGCTACATGTCGGTGACCCATGTCTGGTCGGCCGGACCTTCGGCGACGCTGGCGGTTCGCTATATCGGGGAGGCCTTTGACGATGCGGCCAACCGCAACCGACTTGAGCCCCGGGCTCTGCTCGACGTCCGGGCCGCCTGGCCGGTGAACGAGACCTTCGAGGTCTATGGCCGGGTGGAAAACCTGTTCGACGATCAGGACCCGTCCACCCGCGGCTATGGCGAGGTGGGTCGCTTCGGGGCGCTGGGCGTGCGGGCCCGCTTCTGATGACGGAGCCGGTGAGACCGGGCCCGGGCCAGCTCACCCGCCGTGCGGCGGTGGGCGGGCTCGCGCTCGGCCTCGCCGGCGCCGCCCCCTCAGGGCGACCCCGGCGGGTTGTCTCGCTGAACCCCTGCCTGGATGTGATCCTGTTCCATGTGGCTGAGCGTCACCAGATCGCCGCCCTGACCCACTATGCCCGTGACCCTGAAGCCTCGATCCTGGCGGGCCGGGCTCGGGACATCCCCATCACCTATGAGACCGCCGAGGAGGTGGTCGCCCTGCGCCCCGACCTGGTGCTGATGAGCCACCATTCGGCGGTGGCGACCCGCAATGCGCTCAGCCGGCTGGGCATCCCCCAGGCCATGTTCGACGTGCCCCAGACGGTGGCCGCCAGCCTCGCGCAGATCCGCCAGGTGGCCCGTCTGGTGGGCCAGCCGGTCAGGGGCCAGGCGGTGGTCGCCAGGATCGAGGCGGCCCTGGCCGCCGCCGTCCCGCCGCCGGGGGCGCCGAAGCTCAGCGCCATCGTCTATCAGCCCAACGGCTTCGCAGCCGGGGCCGGCACCCTGACCGACGAGATGCTGCGCCGAACCGGATTTGTGAACGTCGCCGCCCGTTACGGCCTCGGCCGTTGGGGCAATATCGGGCTGGAGCAGATCATCGCCGACCCGCCCCAGGTCCTGCTGGCCGGGCAGGCGGCGGCGGGCGCGCCCACCTGGGCCGACCGGGTGCTGAGCCATCCGGCGCTCGACCGCATCTCAGGCGCCATGCGTCGCGAGGCTTTTCCCCAGCGGCTGCTCTATTGCGGCGGACCGGTGCTGATCGAGACCGCCCAGGCCCTGGCCCAAGCGCGGCGCAATGTGCTGGGGGCGGCATGAAGCGGATCTCAACCCCGGTCGTCATCGCTGGCCTGGCCGTGGCCCTGGTCCTGCTGGCCGCCGCCAGCCTTATGGCCGGCCGGGTCTGGGTGCCTTTGAACGCCTGGACCGGCGCAGATCCCCGCTGGGTGATCATCCTGGAGCTGCGCATTCCCCGCACCCTGCTGGCCATTGTGGTGGGCGCTGCGCTCGGCATGTCGGGGGCGGCGCTTCAGGGCTATACCAGAAATCCCCTGGCTGATCCGGGGGTTCTGGGCGTTTCCTCAATGGCTGCATTAGGTGCGGTCATCTCCCTCTATTTCGGCTTCTATGCGCCTGTCCTCGGGGGCGCGCCGTGGCTGATGCCGCTTTGCGCCATGGCCGGCGCCCTGATCGGCGTTCTTGTCCTGATCGGGCTGACGGGCCAGGCGCCCGGCACGGTGACCTTCGTCCTGGCCGGGGTGGTGCTGAACATCGTCGCCGGGGCCGGCGTCGCCCTGGCCCTGAACCTCGCCCCGAACCCCTGGGCGGTGAACGAGATCGTCAACTGGCTGATGGGCTCGCTGACCGACCGCAGCTTCGCCGACCTGCAGATGTCGGCCCCCTTCGTGGCGGCGGGGCTCGTCCTGCTGCTGTTCACTGGCCGCGCGCTGGACGCCCTGACGCTGGGTGAGACCGGCGCCCAGTCGCTGGGGATCAGCCTGTCGTGCACCCGCCTGCTGCTGGCCCTTGGCGTCGGCCTGGCGGCCGGGGCCAGCGTGGCGGTCACGGGCGTGATCGGTTTTGTCGGCCTGGTGACCCCCCACCTCCTGAGGCCCTTCCTGGGGCCACGTCCAGCCGGCCTGCTCTTGCCCAGCGCGCTCGGCGGAGCGGTGATCGTCCTGGCCGGAGACATTCTGGTGCGGCTGATCCCGTCAGCGGCGGAGGTCAGACTCGGGGTCGCCATGGCCGCCTTGGGCGGTCCCTTCTTCCTCGGCCTGCTGCTCATTCAGCGCCGGAGGCTGTCATGACCGTGCTTGAGGCCCGTGGGCTCCATCTCCTGGCGGGCGGCCACACGGTGCTGAGCCAGGTCAGCGCCCGGTTCGAACCCGGCCAGGTGACGGCCATTCTGGGCGCCAACGGGGCCGGCAAGTCGACGCTGCTGGCCGCCCTGGCCGGCCTGTCGCGACCTGTGGGGGGCGAGGTTCTCCTGGACGAGGCGCCCCTGCTCGACCTGCCGCCGCGGCGCCGGGCCCGGCGCCTGGGCTTCATCCCCCAGATCCCGGAGATCGCCTGGGGGTTGGAGGTGCGCACCGTGGTCGGCCTGGGCCGGCTTCCCTGGCTGGGCGCCCGGGGACTTTCGGGCGAGGATGAGGCCGCCGTCGATCGCGCCCTGGCCGCCGCCCGGGTCGAGGACCTGGCGGCCCGTGACATCACCACCCTGTCAGGCGGCGAACGGGCCCGGGCCCTGATCGCCCGCGCCCTGGCCGGCGAGCCGGAATGGCTGCTGGCCGATGAGCCCTATGCGGGGCTCGATCCGCGCCACGCCCTGGAGGCGGGCGACCTGTTCCGCCGTCTGGCGGGGGAGGGGGCCGGCGTGCTGCTCACCCTCCACGACCTGACCCTGGCCGCTCGGCTGGCCGACCGGATTCTCGTGCTGGGCCACGGCCGTGTGCTGGCGGACGGGCCGCCGGCGAAGGCTATGACCCCCGAAGTGCTCGCCGCCGCCTACGGCATCGACGCGCGTCTGCGCACGACCGAGCAGGGCCTGAGCGTCGATATCCTCGGCCGCTGGAGCTAGAGCGCGTTTCGATAAGTGGGAACGGTTATCGGAACGAAACGCGCTCAAGACCTAGAGGCTTTAGGGGGCGAGGCGCTCGATATAGTCGGCTACCAGGGCCACCCCCTCGGCATGAACGAGCGTGCGGCCAAGCTCCGGCATCATCACGGCGGGATCATTGGAGCCCATGCGATAGACCATGATCGAGCGCTCGGGATCGCCAGGCGCGATGGAGACAGCGAGCCCGCCTGAGCCACGACCGGCGGCCACCGGGGCCTTGCCGATCCCCAGATGGGCGGGGCGCGACTCCTCCACACCCAGGAACAGACCGCTGGTGGAGGCCATGCCCCCCGGGTTGTGACAATGGGCGCAGTTGGCGTCGAGATAGGCCCGGGCGCGGGACTCCAGCGGTTCGGACAGATCATCCCAGACGGCGGTCCTCGGCGCTGCGGCGGGGTCGGGTCCGCCGCTCAGATGCCCCAGCCGGCGCCAGGCGACCAGCTGGTTTTCCGTCCGGTGGCCATAGTCCAGGTCCCGATTGAGATTGCGCGCCTTGGGGCCGATGGGAACCAGCTCGCCTTCGGCCGAATGGCAGGTCTTGCACTGGTTCTGGTTGGGCACGAGGTAGCTGATCGCCTGCGGCGCGCCCGCAGGATCGATGAAGGCCACTTCCAGCCGCGCGCCGGTGCGCTTGAGGACGGCCTCGGTCTGCTCGGCGTTCCAGACATAGGCCAGCGCCGTCCAGCCCTCAGCCTTGCGGATCAGCAGCCGCGTCTCGACATGGCGCTCGCCCACCTGCGGCGCACGCATGTCCGGGGCGAAGGCGAAGGTCTTGACCAGCACCGTACCCACCGGAAATTCTAGAGGTCCATCAGGATGATAGGCCGCGCTCTGGCCATCTGGGGTGAAGATGAACCGGTGCTTGGTGGCATAGTCGCTGAACAGCGGGGTGTTCAGGTCATAGGGCGTGACCCCCGGGCTCGGCGTCCGCGCCGCCGCGTCCTGGAACAGGCCGTAGTCGGACAGCCGCGGGGCCGGCGTCTGCGCCAACACCACGTCCAGGCGCACAGGGGCAGGGGCCTCCGCAGCCCCGCTCAGGGCCAGGGCGGCCAGGCCGAGCAGGACGACGAGGCCTCGCCTCATGAGGCGAGCGCGGCCTGGGCTTCGGGCAGGACCACGGCCGCCGGTTCAGTGATCTCGCCCCGCTCCAGGGTTGGGGTGACCGAAGGATTGGCCTGATCCATGGCCCCGGCCTTGGGCAGGTTGAGGTTCAGCACCGGTCCATCGGTAATCCGCATGGCCTGGGGACCGCCGTCTGGCGCCACCCCGTCCCACAGCACCGGCGGCAAGGTTCCGCCCACCGCGGCGGCTAGTTGCGCGCCCCCGGGGAAGGCTGGCGCCCAGCCGTTGCGGCCGATCCTGTTGTCGCGCACCACCACCTCGCGGGGGATGGGGTTGTAGGTCGCATCGTCGAAGGCCTGGGTATAGCCCACCAGCATGATGGCGGCGGTCTGGTTGCCGTCGATCTCGTTGTCGAACACGTGGACGTTGCGGTTGGCCATGATCATCACGCCGGCGCCCACCGGCACGCTGGCGACGATGTTGCCCTCCGGCGCGAAGTTCGGCGTGTCGTTGTTGACGATCCTGTTGTCGAACACCCGGGTCGAATGGCCGCCCATCACCGGCAGGTTGGGCAGGTCGAAGACCAGGATGCCGCCGGTGTTGTGGGTGACGGTGTTGCCATAGACGTCGGCGTTGCTGGAGTTCTCGATCTCGATGCCGGCCACGTTGAACTCAGCCAGGCTGTTGCGGACGATGATGTTCTTCGACTGGCCCACATAGACCCCGGCGTCCGAGGCGCCGCGCACCGTCACGCCGTCGATCAGAACATTGGTGGACCCCACCGGATACACGCCATAGGCGCCGTTGGTGGCCTTGGGTCCGCCGGTCCATTCAACCCGCAGATTGATCATGCTGATCTGGTCGGCGTCCTTGGACTTGACCCCGTCGCCCTTGGAGTTCTCCACCGCGAAGTCCCGCACCGTCACCCTGTCGGAGGTGATCAGCAGCCCCTCGGCGCCGCCCTGCTGGCCGTCAAAGGACAGGATGGTGGCGTCTGGCCCGGCGCCCTTGATGGTCACGCCGTCCACGTCCAGGGAAAGGCCATCGGTGAGCTCGAAGCGGCCGGCGGCCAGTTCGACCACGTCGCCGGGCTGGGCGTCGAGCAGGGCCAGTTGCAGGGCTTCCTGGACGTCGGCGCCCGGCGCCACGGAAATGGTCTTGGCGTAGGCCGGGCTGGCGAGCGCAAAGGCGCACAGGGCGAGCGCGAAGCTTCGCATGGTCATCCTCCCAAAGGAGCCAGCTCTGGACGGCGGGCTTGGTCCCCAGCTTGGCGGCCGCCGGCCAGGGGCGCAACGGCAAAGAGAACATTGATCAGGAATCCGTCAGCCTGCGCCGACCGGCCCTTGATCGGCGGCCCTTGGCCCGTGGTAACTGTCGGCCAAAGCAAACCGGGACAGGAGACGACAATGGATCTGCAGTTGAAGGGCAAGAAGGCCGTGGTCACCGGCGCCAGCCGTGGCATCGGCTGGTCGATCGCCGAACTCCTGGCCGACGAAGGCTGCGATGTGGCGGTCTGCGCCCGGGGCCAGGACGGTGTCGACGCGGCGGTCAATGCCCTGGAGGCCAAGGGCGTCAAGGCCTGGGGCCGGGCGGTGGATATCGCCGATGGCCCGGCCATCACCGGCTTTGTGGAAGACGCCGCCCAGGCG
This sequence comes from Phenylobacterium sp., assembly GCF_030693405.1. Taxonomy (GTDB): domain Bacteria; phylum Pseudomonadota; class Alphaproteobacteria; order Caulobacterales; family Caulobacteraceae; genus Phenylobacterium. The sequence continues at coordinate 57,965 of NZ_JAUYAW010000047.1, read as the reverse complement.
CTGGGCGGTCTCGACATCCTGATCTCCAACGCCAGCGCCCTGGTCAATGGCGGCTCGGAGGCCGACTGGCGGTCCATGTTCGAGATCGACATGCTGGGCGCGGTCCGCACCTATCAGGCAGCCAAACCCCATCTGGAGAAGGCTGCCGCAGCAGGCGGCGACGCGGCCTTCATCATCACCTCATCAGTGTCGGCCGCTGAAGCCAGCGGCCCCTCGGCCTATGGCGCCATGAAGGCCGCCCTCATCCACTATGCCAAGGGCGTGGCCAAGGAAGGCGCGGCCAAGGGCGTGCGCTGCAATGTAGTGTCGCCGGGCACCGTGTTCTTCGAGGGCGGCGTGTGGGGCAATGTGAAGGCCAATGCCCCCGGCTTCTTCGAGGCCATGATCAAGCGCAACCCCACTGGCCGCATGGCGACGCCAGAGGAGGTCGCCGCCGCCACCGTCTTCCTGGCCAGCCCCCGGTCGGCCTTCACCACGGGTATCAACATGCTGGTGGACGGCGCCATCTCCAGCCGGGTGAATTTCTGATACCCATGTTGTGCAGGGTGCGGCGTCCCGCCGCACCCTGGAGCGCCGCCTTGGGCGGGAGGGATTAATTCCCCGACCGTTAGGATGCGGGTCTGAAATCACAGTTGAGGGCGGCGCGTGGTCCATCCTTCCGTTCCGCTAGAGGCGGTGCGATCCACCGCTGAGCGCGTGGTCAGGCTCGCCCATGCGGTCTATGGGGGCCTGGGCGCCGATGTGGTCTGGCGTGAGGGCCGCCGCCATTCCCGCACCCAACCCTTCAAGGGCGACACCAACAGGCGCTTTCCCAGCCGGCATGTCATCGCCACGGCCGCGCCCCTCTGGATCGAGGATTTCGAGACCGATCCCCAGGCGAGGACGCTGAACCTCGCTGCGGGCCCGGATATGACGGCCTTCCTTGGCGTCCCGATCCTCAGCGACGGCAAGGTCCTGGGCGCCCTGATCGCCATCGATGGACAGGCCCGCCCCCGCGTCGATCGGACGGTGCGTCACTTTCAGTCCCTGGCCTCCCTTCTGGGCGACGACTACGCCCGGGTGAAGATGGCCAATGAACTGGCCGCCGCCCTTGAGGACTCCGCCCGCTCCGAGCGGCGGCTCAGGGCGGCTATGCGCATCGCCAGGATTCGCGTCTGGGAACTGGACCATGTCCGCCGCGAAGCGGTCAGCGAGCAGCAGCGCCGCGATGTGGTCGATTACGACACGGCTATGGCGCAGCTCTGGGCGCCCGTCCATCCGGAGGATCTGCCCGGGGCCATGGCCGCCTGGGACCAGCATCTGGCCGGCGGGCCGCCGCTCCATATTGTCCATCGGCATGTCCGCCAGGATGGCGGTATGCGCTGGGTCGAGAGCGTCGCTGAAGCCGTCCGCGACGAGGTCGGCGAGGTGATCGGCGCGGTCGGCGCGGTGCGCAACATGGACCAGGAAAAGCGCAACGAACTGGAGCTGATCGAGGCGCGCCAGGCCGCGGAGTCCGCCAACGAGGCCAAGAGCCTGTTCCTCGCGACGGTCAGCCACGAGATCCGCACCCCGTTGAACGGCATCTACGGCATGGCCCAGGCCATGGCCCGCGATGACCTCCCGGCCGAGCAGCGCAAGCGACTTGAGGTCATCTGCCGATCCAGTGAGAGCCTGCTCGCCATCGTCAATGACGTGCTCGATCTCTCCAAGATCAATGCCGGCAAGGTTGAGCTGGAAGAGATCGACTTCGATCCGGCGGTGCTGGCCAACGGGGTCCGGGAAACCTTCGCCTCTCTCGCCGCCGCCAAGGGTCTAGCCCTGCGGGTCGAGGCGACGCCGGCCGTCGCCGGCCCATTGCGCGGCGACCCCGGGCGCGTGCGCCAGGTGCTGTCCAATCTGGTGTCCAACGCGCTGAAGTTCACCGCCAGCGGCAAGGTTGTCATCGGCCTGGACTACGGGCCAGCCGGCCTGGTCGCCAGCGTCGCCGACACGGGTGTCGGAATCGCCAAGGACCGTCAGGCGCTGATCTTCGACTCCTTCGTCCAGGCCGACAGCTCGACCACACGTCATTTCGGCGGCACGGGCCTGGGCCTGAGCATCTGCCGGGAGCTGGTCCGGCTGATGTCGGGCGAACTATCGCTGTCGAGCGAGCCTGGGGTCGGCTCGACCTTTGTGGTCACCCTGCCGTTGGCCAGGGGGTCAGCCGACGCAATCGTTTCGCAGCGCCAGGCGCGCAAGGCCGCCCCTGAGGCCCTCGGTGAGACCCTGCGGGTCCTGGCGGCGGAAGACAATCAGGTCAATCAGCTGGTGCTGAGCACGCTGCTCGGCCAGCTGGGCGTACAGCCGCGCTTCGTCGGAGATGGCGCTCAGGCCCTGGAGGCCTGGCGGCAGGAGCCATGGGACCTGATCCTGATGGACGCCCAGATGCCGGTCATGGACGGGATCGAGGCGACCCGACTGATCCGCACGGAGGAGGCGCGTCTGGGCCTGTCCCGCACGCCGATCATCGCCCTGACGGCCAATGCGCTCAGCCATCAGGTGGCCGAATATGTGGCCTCAGGCATGGACCAGGTGGTGGCCAAACCCATCGAGGTCGCGCGTCTGGTCGAGGCGATGAACGTCGCGCTTAGCCCGCAGTCCTAGGACGAGCCGGGCGAACTCAAGGGCTGGCTGGCGTCGCCCCATGCGACATGGCGCCGGCCCCAAGCTGCTGGCCGGCCGTCTCACGACCTTCAGCCTTCCGCTCGCTGTAGCGATCCACCAGATAGTCGGCCCGGTCGCGGGTCAGCAGGGTGAACTTCATCAGCTCCTCCATCACATCGACGATCCGGTCGTAATAGGGCGAGGGCTTCATCCGGCCGGCCTCGTCGAACTCCTCATAGGCCTTGGCGACGGACGACTGGTTGGGGATGGTGATCATCCGCATCCACCGTCCCAGCAGGCGCAGCGCGTTGACCGCGTTGAACGACTGCGACCCGCCGCTGACCTGCATGACCGCAAGGGTGCGGCCCTGGGTGGGCCTGACGCTGCCGACCTCCAGCGGAATCCAGTCGATCTGCGCCTTCATGATCCCGGTAATGGTCCCGTGCCGCTCAGGGCTGCACCACACCTGGCCCTCAGACCACAGGGACAGGGCGCGCAGTTCCTGGACCTTCGGATGGTCGGGGGAGACGGAGTCGGGAAGGGGCAGGCCGGCAGGATCGAAGGTCCGGGTCTCGGCGCCCAGTCGCTGCAGGATGCGCGCGGCCTCTTCAGTGGCCAGACGGCTGTAGGAGCGCTCTCTCAGCGAGCCATAGAGCAGCAGGATGCGCGGCGGATGGGAGGCCCGCCGCCCAGGCTCCAGCTGCTCGATCTGCGGGGGCGGAAGAAACTGTGACTGAAGGGCGGGAAGATCAGACATCGGGCCTCAAGAGAACGGAACTGGCGGCTTCAAAGCGCGTGAAATTTCCTATATCCCGGAACCATCGAAACCAACCTTGGCTACGGGACCGCGCGCATGACTGAGAAGACCTACAACGTCCTGTTTCTCTGCACCGGCAATTCCGCACGCTCGGTGATCTCCGAAGCGATCCTGAACAAGGAAGGGGCGGGGCGGTTCAAGGCCTTTTCCGCGGGCTCCATGCCCACGGGCCGGGTGAACCCCCATGTCCGGCCGATCATTGAGGCCCGCGGATTTGGCCTGGAGGACTTTCGATCCAAAAGCTGGGACGAGTTCGCCACCCCAGACGCGCCCCGGCTCGATTTCATTTTCACCGTCTGTGACAACGCCGCCGGCGAGGTCTGCCCCATCTGGCCGGGCCAGCCCATTTCAGCCCATTGGGGCGTCGAAGACCCCGCCGCTGTGGAAGGGACCGAGGCTGAAATCGCAGCCGCCTTCGCCGAAGCCGCCCGGCTGCTGGGGAACCGCATTCGCCTGTTCGTGAACCTTCCGCTCGCCTCGATTGACAAGATGTCCCTGCAGGCGAAGCTGAAGGACATCGGCCAGGCCTGAGGCAGGTCAGGGTCAACATCCCCCTCGGAGCTCCGCCATGATCGAACAGACCCACGAGATCGCGACTCCGGACGGCCCCATGACCACCTTCGTGGTCCATCCCGAACGGGGTGGGCCTCATCCGGTGATCCTGTTCTTCATGGACGCCCCGGCCATCCGTGAGGAGTTGCGCGACATGGCCCGGCGCCTGGCCACGGTCGGCTACTACGTCATGCTGCCCAACCTCTATCACCGGGCCGGCGTACTTGAGATCGGCGACCTGAATGACGAGGCGACCCGGACCCGGATGGTCGACCTGATGAACGGCCTGACCATCCCTATGGTCATGGCCGACTCAGACGTCCTGCTGGCGTTTGCAGATCAGGATCCGGCGGCGGGCGAAGGCCCCGCCGGCTGCCTCGGCTACTGCATGAGCGGTCAGTTCTCGATCAACGCCGCGGCCCGACATCCTGAGAGGATCGCCGCGGCGGCCTCGCTCTACGGCACCTATCTGGTCACCGATCGCGACGACAGTCCCCACAAGGTCGCCCACAAGACCGAGGCCGAGCTCTATTTCGCCTGCGCCGAGACCGACCGCTGGGCGCCTCTGGAGACCGTGCGCGCCTTGGCCGAGGCCCTGGAGACCCGCGAGGCGCCCACCGAGGTCGAACTCTATCCGGGCACGTCCCACGGCTTCGCCTTCCCCCAGCGGGCGGCCTATGACAAGGCGGCCGCCGAGCGCCACTGGGAGCGGCTGATCACCCTGTTCGGCCGCAATCTGGGCTAGGGTTCACCGCCGATTGACGGTCAGGGCCACCACGGCGGCGCCGGCGGCGACGATCAGGGCGTCCTCCAGCAGGCCGCTGGGGGTCTGGCCCATCTTCGCCATGGCCCGCTTGCGGCCGGCCAGGGTCAGATAGGCCAGGGGGACCACCGTAGTCACGGCCACCGCCGCGCCAGCCCGTTCGCGCCCCCGAGGCGCCAGGGCCGCGCCCGCGATGCCAGCGCTCATCACCCGGGCCAGCAACCCGAGGAAGACCGTCCGGTCAGGCGCCGACTTCATCTTGTCGCCGAAGAGTTCGCCCACCCCCATGGCCAGGGCGCCGAACTTGAACAGCGGATGGTCCAGCAGGACCAGGGCGCCGGGCGTGCGACGGCCGGCGAGCCTGGCCGTCGCCAGGGTGGCCATGGGGGTCATCGACCGGGCGCTGGCGACGGCGCCGATGAGGGCGGAGGGGAGGAGGCCTAGCGATTTCATCCCGGCTAAACCCCGAAGCCGGGCCAAGGTTCAGCCCCGAGGTCAGGAGGGATCGCATGGGGCGTGGCTGGCGTTGCACCTGGCGACTGACCACTGGAGAGCGCCATGCCTGATCCTGAAATCCTGCCCGACCCTGATGGCCAGCCCCCGACCCAGCCCAGTGAACTGCCGGCCGGGGGGCGACCGGGCCTGGACATTCCCGAACTGCCGGACGAAGGCGACCCGTTGGAGAACGACGTGGAGATTGGCCCCGGCGGGCTTGAGATCGGCCCCAGATAGAGGGGCCTCGCCTCAGCCCATGAGACCCGCGCTTCTCAAGGCCTTGGCGATCACCGCCTGCACAGAGGCAGGGACGTGGCCTGAAACCGACCGCATGACCATTTCGCCCACCCCCTCGTGTTTGGCCTCAGGCGTGGGCGTGGGCGCGGCTGTGGCGTCCGACGCCGCTGCTGCCGCATCAGGGGCCAGCCCCCAGAAGCGGAGACTCTCCAGGGCGGCGGAGACGCCGGCTTCAAGCATGTAGGGAGCCGTCGCGCCGACGCCTTCCGGTCCGCCCGTCGCAAGCGGCGTCCCATGGCCGAGGTCATCGATCAGATGGCGCTCCAACAGGACCACGCCGTTCTGGGGTGAACGCCAGATGGCCTGGCTGCGACCAGCCAGGGACAGGGTTTCGTCGGGCTCAACGGCCAGCCCCAGCGTCCCGGCCCACTGGCGGACGAGCGCCTCGGCGTTGGCGGGAGTCACGGTGGAGTCTGCGGCCCCCTGCCAGATGGATACCCGAGGCGTCCGGTCGCCCTGGGGGCCGGCCCCGAGCACGAGGGCGGCCAGGGCCGCGGCGTCCCGATCGTCAGACCGCCGCATGACCTGCAGAGCCTCGCCGACGCTGGTGGCGACGCCATAGGGCAGGCCAGCGACAATGGCCCCGCCAGCGAAGACATCGGGATAGGTCGCCAGCATCACCGCGGCCATGGCCCCTCCGGCCGACAGCCCAGAGACGAACACCCGACCGGCGTCGGCCTCGAACCTGGCCGTCGCATGGGCTGTCATGGCGGCGATCGAGGCGGCTTCTCCCCCGCCTCGGGTGATATCGGACGGGGAGAACCAGTTGAAACAGCGGTTGGGATTGTTGCCGGAGACCTGCTCGGGGGCCACCACGGCGAACCCGAAGCGATCGGCGAGGGTGAGCCAGCCAGAGTCTTGCGCGAAGGCTTCGGCGCCCTGGGTGCAGCCGTGCAGGACCACGACCAGCGGGGCGTCACTGGGCAGGCCCTGCGGCGTGTAGCTCAACATCCGCAGGCCGCCGGGGTTTGTCCCAAAGGCTGTCGTCTCCACCATCCGTCGCGGGCGGTCAGCCCCGCGCCGGGATGTCCCGGCGGCGACCAGTCTGGCGCGCTTAAGCATGGCGGTGGTGTCTGCGAGGCTCGGCATAGCGGTTCCTGTTGGCGGTAGCGTACAGAGAGGTAATGCTGCGGTGCAGCATTAAGTCGCCTTGGAGCCGTATTTCTTTTTTCCCCGACCCCTAGCCCCGCACGCCGAGCCAGATCACGTGGCGGGCGCCACGGCCGCCCTTGCGCGCCGGGACCTTGACCACCTCGGTCGCCAGCCCGGTGCGCTTCATCCGGCGGGTGAAGCCCTCGTCCGGGGCGGAGGACCAGACGGCCAGAACGCCGCCGGGGCGCAGGGCGGCCCGGGCGCGGGCGAGGCCAGGCAGGTCATAGAGGCCGTCGTTGGCCCGCCGCGTTAGGCCTTCGGGGCCATTGTCCACATCCAGCAGGATGGCGTCCCAGGCAGCCGGCGCCGCGTCGATCAGGGGGCCGACGTCGCCGGTGTGTATGTTGACGCGGGGATCATCCAGGCAACCCTGAAAGACCTCGCTCAGAGGGCCGCGAGCCCAGGCGACCACCTCAGGAACCAGCTCGGCCACCGAAACCTGGGCGTCCGTTGGCAGGACGGCCAGGGCGGCGCGCAGGGTGAAGCCCATGCCGAGGCCCCCGATCAGCACCCGTGGGGCCGCGCGCCCGGCCAGCCGGTCCCAGGCCAGCGTCGCCAGCGCTTCTTCCGATCCGCTGAGCCGGCTGTTCATCAGCTCGATGGACCCGGCCATGATGGAGAATTCGACGTCGCGGCGCATCAGGCGCAGTTCGCCGCCCCCGTCGGGCATTTGGGCGGTGTCGAGGCAGATCCAGGGCTTCATGGCCTTCGCATACCGCCTGCCGGCGGCCCCGCCAAAGCAAAAGCCCCGCCGCCTGGAGGGGCGACGGGGCTTCGGACGTCCGCTGGAGACGGGCGCTGACTAGAGGCGCGAGGGGATGACCACCTTCATGGATTCATAGCCCTTCACGAAGGTCGAGAAGACGCGCTTGGGCTCTTCCACCACCTGGATGTCGGGGAAGCGCTTCATGATCTCTTCCCAGATGATCTTCAGCTGCAGCTCGGCCAGGCGGTTGCCCACGCAGCGGTGGATGCCGAAGCCGAAGGAGATGTGCTGACGCGGACGCTCGCGGTCGATGATGTAGCTGTCGGGGTTGTGGATGACCTCGTCGTCGCGGTTGCCCGAGACGTACCACATGACGACCTTGTCGCCCTTCTTGATGGTCTTGCCGCCCATTTCGAAGTCCTGGGTGGCGCGGCGACGCATGTGGGCCAGCGGGGTCTGCCAGCGGATGGTCTCCGAGACCATGGACGGGATCAGCTCGGGATTGGCCCGCAGCTTGGCGTACTGGTCGGGGTTCTGGTTCAGCGCATACAGGCTGCCGGTGATGGTGTTGCGGGTGGTGTCGTTGCCGCCGACGGTCAGCAGCACGATGTTCCCGAAATACTCCCGGGGGGTCATGTTCCGGGTCTCAGGGCCATGGGCCAGCATGGAGATCAGGTCGCCGGCCGGCTCCGCATTGACCCGCTGGTTCCACAGCTCAGTGAAGTAGCCATGGTACTCGATGAAGATCTGCATCTTCTCTTCGAGGGTGTCGATCAGCCCATGGCCGGGCACCGCGGTGACCACGTCGGACCAGTAGGTCAGCTTGCGGCGGTCTTCCTGCGGCATGTCGAACAGGGTGGCCAGGGTCATGGCCGTGAGTTCCATCGACACCTTGTCGACCCAGTCGAACTCCTCGCCGATCGGCAGGCTGTCGAGGATCTTGGCGGCGCGCTCGCGGATCAGGGGCTCGAGGATCGCCAGGTTCATCGGCGAGACGGCGGGGCTGACGGTCTTGCGCTGGACGTCGTGCTTGGGCGGGTCCATGGCGATGAACATCGGCAGCGGACCTTCTTCCCCATCCTGGTCGGCGATGGTGATGCCGGGCTCGGAGGAGAAGACCTGGTGGTTGGTGTCCACCGCCATGATGTCGTTGTACTTGGTGATCGACCAGTACGGCCCGTACTCGCTCTCGGCGGTGAAGTGGACCGGGTCTTCCTTCCGCAGCCGCTCGAAGATCGGCCACATGGCGTTGGCCTGGAACAGCTCAGGCTGAGCCGGATTGAGCTGATCAAGGGGGGTGGCGTAGGCCTTGGCCCGCGCGTCCTTCAGAATATCAACCGTACCGTCAGCCATGGGAATCCTCCAGATTTTGACCCACGATAGGCTAAAGATGACGCCGGCGTCAACTTTTCCTGTTCGCCCAGGGCGGGATTCTTCGCCGCAACTTGAGGAGCGCCGCTTGCCGCCGTCTTTCACGGTCATCTCGGACCCCGCCGATCCCCGGGTGGAGCCGTTCCTGGACGTCCGCGAGCGGGATCTGGTGGGACGCCGGGGCCTGTTTGTGGCCGAAGGCGAGGTGGTGTTGCGGCATCTGCTGACCTCGTCCCTCTGCGAGCCGGTGGCCCTGCTGGCGGCCGCAGATCGGGCGGATCGCCTGGCCGAACTGATCGGCGCGAACGGTCCGGCCGCGCCGGTCTATGTGGCTGAGCAGCGTGTCATGGACGCCATCGTCGGTTTCCCGATCCACCGGGGTCTGCTGGGCCTTGGTCGGCGGCGGGCGATACCGAGTGCGAGCCGTCTGATCGAAGCCCTTGCTCCCCAGGCGCGGGTCGCCGTGGTCCATGGCATCGGCAACCACGACAATATGGGGGGGCTGTTCCGCAACGCCGCAGCCTTTGGCCTGGACGCCGTCCTTCTCGATCCGACCTGCTGTGATCCGCTGTACCGCAAGGCGCTGCGGGTCTCCGTCGGCGCAGCGCTCATCATGCCCTACGCCAGGCTGGGGCCAGCCGACGATCTGGTGGCGCTGTTGGAGGAGGCGGGGTTCGAGGTGGTCGCCCTAAGCCCTTCTGGGCGACAGGACCTCAAGGACTATCGCCCGGCGAAGCGGACGGCTGTGGTGTTTGGGGCCGAGGGGCCGGGATTGCCGCCCGACATCCTGAGTCGCTGCGCAACCTTGCGCATTCCTATGGCCGGCGGCTTCGACTCGCTGAACGTCGCCACCACCAGCGGCATCGTCCTGCATCACCTGACCAGCAGGCTTTAAAGCGCGGCGGCCGGCGCCAGGATCAGCATCCAAAGGAGCGCCGAGGCGGTCAGCACGAAGATGACGCTGCGCCGAACCGGCCAGCGCCCACGACCGTCCTGCTCGCCGCTGTGATAGGTGTCGTTCCGGATCGCCTGGGCCATCGTCCTTCATCCAGTTCTGCAAGTCACAGCAAAACGCCGCGCCTCCAGGCGGGTTCCAAACCGCCGCAGGTCCGGCCCCTGGACTTCGCTTCGGTTGTCCGGCTCAATCATTGGTGAGCGAGGGTTTTGCGTAACACCAGGGTTGGGAGCCGTATGGCCTGGTCCGACGTCGCCGCCCGTCGGCGCTATCATGTGGGAAACCTCCGGGCGCAGCTGCTCGAGGAGGCCCGCGCCATCGTGGAGGAGGGGGGCGTCGCCCAGCTGAACCTTCGCACCCTGGCCGGACGCGCCGGCATCGCCGCAGGCTCGGTCTATCATCACTATTCCGGCAAGGCTGAGCTCCTGGCCGAACTGGCCGCCGCCGGGTTCCAGGAGCTGGAGCGCCGTCTCACGGCCGCCCAGGACTCCGCGGTGGAGGGCACGCGGATCCGCACCCTGGCCCGGGCCTATTTCGCCTATTCGAAGACCGACAGCGCCATGTTCGGGCTGATGTTCGATCCTGCGGTGGCGACCCATCCGGGCGTTGAACAGGCCAGGACCCGTTGTTTCGCCGTGCTCCAGGCCGCCGTCGCCGTGGCCCTGCCGGCCCGCAAGGACGCCGATCAGATCGACAAGATCGCCTGGGCGGTCTGGGCCTGCGGCCATGGGGCCGCCTCTCTGCGGGCCTCCGACGCCGATCGCGCCGACGAGCTCATGGAGGATGTGATCCAGGGGCTGGAGCTGCTGTTCGGACGGCGCTGAACCGTCAGACGGCCAGGATATCCTCACGCATCATGCGCAGCGCGGTCTCGAGAGCCGCCTGGCGCACCCTGGCCCGGCCGATTTCGCCAAACCGCATCCGTAGGTGGCGTGGACTTGAGCCCCGGCGGGCGCTGGCGAAGTGAACCAGTCCGGCCTCTTCCTCCGGCGAGGGGCCGGCGTCCGTAAAGCCGGTGATGGCGGCGACCACGTCGGCCTGAGACCGATCCAGCGCCCCCTGGGCCAGCGCCAGGGCGGCGGCCTCCGAGACGGCTCCTTCGATGTCGAGAATCGACTGGCGCACCCCCAGCAGTTCGTGTTTCGCCGCATCCGTATAGACGACGAAGCCCCGCTCGAAGGCGTGGCTGCAGCCGGGAATGTCGGTGAGCAGGGAAGCGAGCAGCCCGCCGGTGCAGCTCTCCGCCGTGGCGAGCTTGAGGTCCCGGTCGCAGGCCAGCCGCAGAACATCATGCGCCAGGTCATCGATCGGCTTGGGAACGGTCAGGGAGAGCGCTTCGGCCATGGGCTGAACCTCCGTGCGGGACTGCTGCAACCCGGAGTGATAGCCGCCGGTTCCGCTTGATTTTCCGCCCCCAGATGGGTCGTTAGCCGCATGAGCTCCCCTTTGAGAGTCGCCGTGGCCGGCGCCGGCGTCTTCGGACTGGCCAGCGCCCTGTCGCTCGCCCGGGCCGGGGCGGTGGTCACCGTGCATGACCCAGGGCTGGACCAGTCCAACGCCTCCGCTGTGGCCGCAGGGATGCTGGCGCCGCTCAGCGAAGCCCTGACCGATCCCACAGTCGCGCCCCACCTTGACCTTCTGATGGCCGCCCAGGACCTATGGTCTGACTTCGCCGCCACCCATGGCCTTGAGCTGGACAGGTCCGGCGCCGTTCTCGTCGGCGATGATGCGCGGCGATCGGCCCTTAGCGCGGCGGCTGCGGAATTGGGGGTCTCCCTGCCTGCTGCGGATACCGCCGCCGCCCCCGCCCTGGCGGGAAAAGGAGCGCGCGGCTGGGGCGGCCTGAGGGTTCCCGGCGACTGGCGGGCCGACGCAGCGGATCTGCGCCTCCTGATCCAGGCCGCCCAGGGTCTGGGGGTCACGCTCGTTTCCGAGCCGCTGAGACCTGGCGAGCAAGACCTGCTGGTGGTGGCCACCGGCGCCTCTCGCGATTTCCTGGACGCCGCCCCGGAGCTGGCGGCCCTCACGCCAATCCGGGGGCACATCCTGCGTTATGGCGCCCTCGACTATCAGGGCCCGGTCCTGCGGGGGCCGGGCGCCTATGCCGCCCCGTCGCGCCATGGCCTGCTGGTTGGCGCCACGATGGAGGTGGGGGAGGGCCGCGAAGGCGTTGATCTGGAGGTGGCCGCTGGCCTCGCCGTCCAGGCCGAAGCAGTCTTTCCTGGGCTGATCGGCCGGGCCTGGACGGCGGCGGCGGGCGTGCGGGCCGCCACCCCGGACGGTCTCCCCCTGGTCGGCCTCTCCGCCAACCCTGGGGTCATCCTGGCCTGCGGGGCCCGGCGCAATGGTTGGCTGCTCGCGCCCCTGGTCGGGGCGATGGTCGCGGCCCTGGCGCTGGGCGAGGCGCCGGGCCCCTGGGCCGCGCGGCTGAATCCGCGACGCTTCGCCACCTGAGACGCCTCGGCGAACGTGGTTAGCGGGCCGTTAACCATGTGTGCGCCATTCAGGAACCATGTCCGTCCAGGGTCTCAGAGGTGTGGTCGAAACCGCCATCCAGCGCGCGTCCAGCGCGACGGGGGTGGATTTCACCTTCCTAATGGGCACCGCCCACCGGGAGAGCGGCTACAATCCCACCGCCAAGGCCAAGACCTCCTCGGCCGCAGGGCTCTTTCAGTTTGTCGAGCAGACCTGGCTGGCGACGTTGAAGCAGCATGGCTCCAAGTACGGCTACGCCCGCTACGCCGACCTGATCCAGAAGGGGTCAGACGGCCGCTACCGGGTCGCCGGCGCCGAGGCGCGCAAGACGGTCATGGACCTGCGCTTCGACCCTCACGCCGCCTCTCTGATGGCCGGCGAACTGACCTCGGACCACGCCGCCTACCTCAAGGGGCGGGTTGGGCGCACGCCCACCGCCGGCGAACTCTACGCCGCCCACTTCCTGGGTCCGCATGGTTCAGCCAAGCTGATTGAAGCCACCCGCTCGCAGCCTGGCGCCAGTGCGGCGTCGCTGTTCCCTGAAGCCGCCCGGGCTAATCGGTCGATCTTCTACAAGGGCGGTCGCCCGGCCACGGTGGCGGAGGTCTACGCCAATCTCACCCGCACCGGCGGGGCTGGACAGGCGGTCGGGCCCCGGGAAAGCGCCCCGCAGGACACCGGCTTCATCCAATATGCCTCGGCCCGCCGCGCCGAGGCCATGCGCGAGCAGGAGGTCCTGGTGGACTTCATCCTGCGCGGCTCTCAGCCTGCCGAAGGCGCCGGCGTGGGTCAGAGGCTCGGCGGCTCGCTGTTCTCCACCGAAATGCTGCGCATGCTGTCCGAGGCCCGCGACGATAGCTAGGCGGCGCAGACAAATTGGTGACGGTCAACTTTTGCAGGCTTAGCCTGGGGTTATGATCCCGAAGCCGACCTTGGCCGCCGCCATTGTGATGGGGCTAGCGGCTCCCTCCGCCGTAGTGGCCGAAGTTGCATGCTATGACGCTAAGGTCCGAGCTCGAGCCACTGATCAAATACCTAGCGAGATACCCGGCTGCGGCGTCGACTGCATTATTGTGTCCTGGCCCTGGTTCGTGGACTTGCGCGTGAAACGGATCATCGACGGCGCCCTCTCCGCCAAGAGAGTCAGGGTGTTGACGGTTCAGCATACCTATCACGTCGCACGCGAGACCACTTGGCTGCTTCGCAGGAATGCCGCTGGCGGCTTTAATGCCCTGTCTGAGGAAGACGGGGCGCCGCTGGCTCGATGTCCAACTGAAGTCGCCCCTGTCGAGCCCCACATCCGGCCAAGTGACGGACAGACCCTCGACGACCTCCGCGACACAGGCATTCGGTTGTTCGGCCGCCATGCCAAGTGATTGCTCCCAGCCCCAGACGAGCTGAAACTAGGCGACCGCCGCGCCCGCCTGCAGCATCGCATCGATCGCCTCAGCCCCGTAGCCCAGTTCCGCCAGAACCTCTCGGGTGTGCTGGCCGAGGCCAGGGGGCGGCGGCCTTCGGCTGAGATCGACGCCGGGGAACTGAGCCGGCGCGGCCGGCGAGTCTCCAAAGCCGCCTTGCGCGTTTTCCACCTGCACCAGTGCGCCGGAGGCGCGGACCTGCGGATCAGCGGCCACCTCGGCCGGCGTCTGCACCGGCGCCCAGACCAGATCGGCGGCGTCCAGCCGGGCGGTGACCTCGTCCCACGCCAGGGCGCCGAAGGCCTGGTCGAACTCGGCGGTCAGGGCCGCGGTGTTGTCCTTGCGCAGGCGGCCCGAAGCGAACCGCGGATCCTCCAGCAGGTCTGGCCGGCCGGCGGCCTTGGCCATGACCGCCCAGTCCACCGATCCGCCCCGGGGGTTGGTCACGAACCAGCGGCCCTCGGCGCTCTGGAAGAAGTTGGCCAGGGGGTTGAGCGGCTCGCGCCGCGAGCGGTTGGACGACAGCCGGCCAAAGCGCAGCTGCACCGCCAGGTCCGAGCCTACCGTATAGGTCCCCGTGGCCAGCAGGGAGGTCTGCACCATGCGCCCGACGCCCGTCTGCTCGCGCTCATAGAGGGCCGCCAGGATGGCCGAGGTGGTGGCCAGCGACGTGATGTGGTCGCCAAAGCCGGTGCGCAGCAGGAAGGGGTCTTCCCCCTTGGGCGTGGTCATCCGCGCCACCCCGGCGCGGGACCAGAAGGCGGTGACGTCGAAGCCGGGCTTGTGGGCGTCGGGTCCTTCCATGCCGTAGCCGGTGACGAGGGCATAGATCAGCCGCGGATTGGCCGGGCGCAGGCTGGCCTCATCCAGGCCCGCGCGCTTCAGGGAGGCTGGCCGGACATTGGTGATGAAGACGTCGGCGCCGGCCGCCAGCTTCGCCACGGCCTCGCGCCCCTCGGGCTTGCCGATGTCCAGGACGATGGAGCGCTTGCCCCGGTTGTCCATCTCGAAGGTGGGGTTGGCGCCCAGGTCGCTCTTGGCGTCGGCGAAGACGTGCCGCATGTCGTCGCCGCCCGGCCGCTCGATCTTGATCACCTCGGCGCCCCAGTCCCCCAGGATGCCGGCGGCGCCGGGCGCGGCGATATAGGTGGCGAACTCCACCACCTTCAAACCCTTGAGTATCACGAGCGCTCCGTCCTCCGCCTGTGGCCGCGCCTTGACCGGCGCAGCTCCCTGTTGGCGCCATACTGACCGGGGCCGGCGAAGGGGGAAAGGCGTTCTGCGCGGTGACCCTGCGTCAGGCGATCTTGCGGGCGAGGCTCCGGCGGGAGGCGGCGGTGGCGTCGGCCACGGCCCGGGCCACGGCGGTGACGCTGACCGGCTTGCGCAGCACCGCATCGGCGCCGGCCCGGGTGCATTCCAGGGCCTCGCCGGCATCGCCGCCGATCACCGCAATGATCGGCAGGTCGCAGGCCGGGGCGTCGAGGGCGCGGATGGCGGCGGTGGCCTCCGGCCCGTCAAGGCCAGGCATCCGGCCATCTATCAGGGCCAGGTCGAACTCGCAGACCCGGGCAAGGTCCACCGCCCGACGGCCGTCCTGGGCGTGGACCACCTGGTGGCCCAGCTGCTCCAGCACCGCGCGCATCATGGCGGCGTTCAGGCTGTCGTCCTCAGCCATGAGAATCCGCAGCGTGCGCCCCTCGGCGGGCGCCTCGTCGGGCGCTTCGAAGGTGAGATCCAGAGGGGCGGCGGCCAGGGGGTCGAAGGGCAGGATCAGGCCGAAACAACTGCCCACCCCAGGGGCGCTGGTGGCGGTCAGCTCCCCGTTCATGAGCCGGGCGAGCTGCCGCGAGAGGGACAGGCCAAGGCCGGCGCCCGGCACACCTGCGCTCGTACGCTCCACCCGGTGGAAGGCCTCGAAGGCCTGGGCGAGTTCGCCGTCCGACAGGCCTGGGCCGGTGTCGGCGATCTCGATGAGCACGCGGCCCTCTGGCGTCAGGCTGAGCCGCGCCTCCACCCGGCCGCGGACGGTGAACTTGATGGCGTTGCCGACCAGGTTGGCGAGGATCTGCCGCACCCGGGCCGGATCACCCAGGGCCGCGCCGGGGCCTGCGGCCAGTTCAGGGGCCACATAGACGCTGAGCTCCAGACCTTTGGCGCCCGCATGGGGGCGGTTCAGCAGCATCAAGTCGCGGACGAGGCCCGGCGCGTCCAGTGGCCGGACGTCAACCGCCAGACGACCAGCCTCGGCGGTCTCTGAGTCCAGGGTGGTGTTGAGTACCGCGATCAGATCGCTGACCGCGTCCAGGGCCGCCGACAGCTGCTCCCGCGATGGGGCGGCCCGACCATTGCGCCCGGCGGCGGCGGCCAGGACGTGGGACACCCCGGTCAGGCCGTTGCGGATTTCGTGGCTGAGAGTGGCGACGAGGTCGGACTTGGACTGGGCCAGCCGGCTGGCCTCCTCGACCTTGCCCGCCCGCTCGGCGATCAGCACCTCGCGCTCGGCGGCCATGGCGAACTGCCGGCGCAGCACCCGGTTGAGCATCAGGGCGAGGGCGAAGGCCAGGGCCACGCCGCCCCAGGCCAGGGTGGCGGCGTTCTGACTGTGCGGACTGGCGAACAGGGCGATCAGCGGACCGGCGGCGGCGGCCGCGCCCACCACCAGCAGGCTGGGCAGCCAAGGCGCGGTGAAGAAGATGCAGATCACCGCCGCGGCCGTGGCCATCAGCAGCAGGGTCTCACGCATGGGGCCCGCGCCGTCGGCGAAGGCGGCGACCTGGGCCACACAGCCGGCCCAGACCAGGCCTGTGACAATATGGACCCGCGAGCGGGCCCGCAGATCTTCCGCGCCCGGGGTGCGCAGCCAGCTGACGGCGGCGTAGGTCGCGCCGCAGGCCATGGCGAACAGGGCGAAGCTGGCGGTCATCCAGGCGGCGTTGTCGGCATAGGAGCCGGCCCAGACGAAGACCGGCATGCTGACGACGAAGGCCACCAGCGCGTAGGGCAGCAGCGCGGCCTGGGCGTCCAGGGCCTGTTGCGCCACAGATGCGCCGCCGCGTGGGGCGAACCGAGCAGAATCGTTGGATGACACGGGCTTGGTCCTTTGCGGTGACGCCCGCGAAGGTAGTGGGTCAGGGTTGGCGGGGGGTTACGCAACAGCGTTAATCCACAGGCGGGTGCGAAACCGTCCGTTAAGCCTAATCGACCATTGTCATGAGACGGGGCGGGAGTCCCGGCGCAGGGGAGGGGCACATGACCACGACGCGGGCGGCGCTCACCGAGGATGACATACGCACCCTGGTGAAGGGCGCGACCCCGGACGAGCGGGCATTGGTGGCGCACAAGCTGTGCCGGCGCATCGACACCCTGCCTTTGACGCCCGAAGAACAGGTCCTGGCCCAGGACATCCTGCGGGTCATGGCCCAGGACGCCGCCGAGCTGGTGCGCCGGGCCCTGGCGGTAACCCTAAAGAGTTCGCCGCTCATTCCCCACGACGTGGCTCTGAAGCTGGCCAGGGATGTGGAGAGCGTCTGTCAGCCGATTCTGAGCTTCTCGCCGGTCTTCACCGATGAGGAGCTGGTCGAGATCGTCCGTCTCGGCGGACCGGTCCGCCAGGTGGCCATCGCCAAGCGGCCACGCCTGTCGCGCCGC
Organism: Phenylobacterium sp.; assembly: GCF_030693405.1. Lineage (GTDB taxonomy): Bacteria > Pseudomonadota > Alphaproteobacteria > Caulobacterales > Caulobacteraceae > Phenylobacterium. The sequence continues at coordinate 40,688 of NZ_JAUYAW010000047.1, read as the reverse complement.
CTGACTGACGTCATCGTGGAGACCGGGGTGGAGCGCGCCGTGGAGGTCGCCTGCTCCAACGACAACGCCGATTTCGCCGACCAGACCCTGATGAATGTTCTGGCCCGCTTCGAGCGGTCGGAGCGGGTGCTGGCGGCGGTCGCCTACCGTCAGACCCTGCCGCTGTCGGTCACCGAGAAGCTCATCGACCTGGTGGGCGATCAGGTCCGCGACCACCTGCTGGCCCATCATCCGGTCTCACCGGAGCTGGCCCTGCAGATCGCCACCGGCGCCAAGGAGCGGGCGACGCTGGATCTGGTGGACCAGGCCGGCCGCGCCGCCGACCTCAAGGCCTTCGTCGCCCACCTGCACCGCAACGAGCGCCTGACGCCATCCCTGCTTCTGCGCGCCCTGGCCCACGGTCATATGGCCTTCTTCGAGTGGGGCCTGGCCGAACTGGCCGGGGTGCCACACCACCGCACCTGGCTGATGATCCATGACGCTGGCCCCCTGGGGTTGAAGGCCATCTATGAGCGCGCCGGCATGCCCGCCCGCCTGCTGCCGGCCTTCCGAGCCGGGGTGGACACCTTCCACGCCATGGAATTTGAGGGCGGCGCCCGGGACCGCGACAAGTTCCAGAAGAAGATGCTCGAACGCTTCCTCACCCAGCCCCATGTGGGCGCCCGAGAGGACGCCGACTATCTCCTCGATCGCATGGACCGGATGGCCGAGCGCGCTGCGCCGGCGTTGCAGTCGGCCTGATCCGAGCTTTTCCTTGGCGAATGGGTGCGCCGGGCTCAGATATCGCCCATGACCCATGATCCCGCGGGCGGCCTGGTGCGTCCGGCCTCGACCCTGCTCCTGATCCGCGACGACCCCGCCTTTGAGGTGCTGATGGTCGAGCGGCACCATCAGATCGACTTCGCCTCAGGGGCGCTGGTCTTTCCAGGCGGCAAGTCCAGCCCTGGCGACCATGATGAGGCCTGGCGCGAACACGCCCTCGGCTGGGTCGAGCATGGCGCGGATCAGTCTGGCCTGCGGATCGCGGCCATCCGTGAGGTGTTCGAGGAGGCCGGTCTGTTGCTGGCCCGCCGGGCCGATGGCGGCCCGCTCGAGGTCGAGCCTGCGCCCCTTGAGCTGCGCAAGTCGGTGGATCGGGGCGAGACGCCGTTTTTGGATGTGGTGCGGGCGGCAGGCGCGCAGCTGGACCTGTCGGCGCTGACCGTCTTCGCGCGCTGGATCACCCCGCCGGTGACGCCGAAGCGTTTCGACACCTGGTTCTATGTCGCCCATGCGCCGGCCGACCAGCTGGCGGTGTGCGATGGGCGCGAGACGGTGGACGCCTGCTGGTACGCGCCCAACGAGGCGCTCGGCGCGGCCGAGCGGGGGATCCGGAAACTGGTCTTTCCGACCCGGATGAACCTGCAACGGCTGGCCCGGGCGGCCAGCGCGACGGCGGCCATCGATCAGGCCCGGGCGCGGCCTCTGGTGACCGTGCAGCCGGAAATCCACGAGGGCCCCGACGGCCGGCGATTAGTCCTGCCTGAGAGCGCCGGTTATGGCGCGGTCAGTGAGCCGTTTATCCCAGGAATGTAGGGGTTTGGAGGAAGGTCCTCAGACGAGGCCCGAGGCTGACACCCGGCGCTCGAGCTCTTCGACCAGGATCTTGCCCACCGGATGGTCGTCGGTCTTGATGCCGTCGCGGACCGCGGCCTTGATGCCGTCGATATGGGCGTCGATCAGGACCATCGGCGCTTCCATGCGCTTGTCCTTGTCGTCGATCAGCTTGCACAGCGAACCGGCCATGCGGGTGATCAGCGGGAATTCGTAGGTGGCGCCGAGGCCCTTGAGGTCGTGGGCCCGCAGATAGAGGGTTTCCAGGGTCTCAGGCGTGGCGCCGTCTGTTTTCACCTGCTGACGGGCGGCCTCCAGCTTGGTGACCTCATCCTGCAGCCAGGCGGCGAAATTGCCTGAGAGGCTCTTGAGCGCAGCTTCAGCCTTGGCGATCGCGCTGGCGTCGACCGCGCCGAAACGTCCCCCGACCTTCAGGCGAAGCGTATTGGGGACCTGGATCACCTGACCCGTATTCTGCTGACTCACTGCCATCTCCTTTTGGGATGATTGCCAACGATTCTAGGCAGGATAGCTTAACAACGAATGAGGCGATTGCGCGCTAAGTCTCGCTATGCATGTGACGAAAGCGTCGGAGGATAGGCGGCTTTCTCAACTAGGCCGAGAACTGCTCGGCCAGAACCCGTTCTTCGAGGCTTCGACCTGCGTCAAACAGCATCACCAGGCTGATGTCGCGGTTCTCCGCCACATGCACTTCTAGCACGTCACGAACTTCGAAATTGTCGGCCACCGCGCTCACGGGCCGCTTGTCGGCTTCCAGGATCTCGAAGCTCACGCGGGCGGAGTGCGACAAAAGCGCGCCGCGCCAGCGACGGGGTCGAAAGGCGCTGATCGGGGTCAGGGCCATCACCTTGGCGTCGAGGGGGATGATCGGGCCATGGGCTGAGAGATTGTAGGCCGTGGAGCCGGCCGGCGTGGCCACCAGGGCGCCATCGCAGGACAGCTCATTGAGGCGAACCTTGCCGTCCACTGAAATGCGCAGCTTGGCCGTCTGGCGGGTCTGGCGAAGCAGGGACACCTCATTGATCGCCAGCGCCCGATGCTGGCGGCGGCGGGAATCCACCGCCACCATGCTCAGGGGGTGAATCAGGGCCCGCTCGGCGGCGTTGATCCGGTCGAGCAGGTCGTCGGGGCTGTACTCGTTCATCAGGAAGCCCACTGATCCCCGGTTCATCCCGTAGATCGGCTTGGGCGCCCCCATATTGCCGTGCAGGGTCTCGAGCATGAAGCCGTCACCCCCCAGGGCGACGATCACCTGGGCCTGGTCCTGCGGCACTTGGCCATAGCGTGCGGTGAGCGCCTTCAGGGCGTCCTGGGCCTCAGGCCGGTCGCTGGCGGCGAAGGCCACCCGGGTCACAAAGGGTTCGGCTCGGAACATGGGCCGCCAAAAGCGTGCAGGGGGCCGTGCTTGTCAAACCCCGATCTTGCAACAGGAACGGGCGGCTCAGCCGGCCTTTGGAGTCATGGTGCGTCGGAAGGCCATGGCAGCCAGGTCCGGGGCGAAGGGACCAAAGGCCGCCAGGGCGCGACGGGTCCCTTCGCCGCCGCCGCCGGGCTGGCCGCCATTGAGTTCGCGGACCAACTCCAGAATGGTGGGAAAGGCGCTGCGGTCGATCCCCACGGCCGCGCAGGCCAGGGCCAGATGTTCGGGTTGCTCGCCGTCCAGGGCGCGCCGCACCATGTCGGGCGGAAAGTCGCCCAGCGTCGCCAGGGCGCCGGCGAACAGAGATAGTTTTCCCTCCCGCAGAGCGCGAAGCAGGTAGCCCGGGCGCAGCTGACCGGCGGCCACCAGCTTGGAGATCAGACGCCGCTCCATCTCCTCGCGTTCGCCGTCCTGCTCCCAGACGATGGCGTCGGCGGTTGGGTCGGCGCCGGGCGCGCCGGCATGGGTCTCGCCCACCGCCTGGCCAAGGGCGGCCTCCAGCGCCGCGGGGTCGAGGCGAAATCGGGTGGTGAGGGCCTGGCGCAGGGCCTGGCCGACCCAGACATAGAGCTGCAGGGCCAGATCATCGGTCAGCTCAGGCCGACGCACCAGGGGAGAGCGCAGCGCCGCCACCCGGCGCGCGGCCTTCACCAGCAGGGCCATGTCCTCAGGTCCCAGCGCCGTCTGGACATTGCCGGCGAGCGCCGTGAGGACGGCGGGCTCGCCCTGTTGCAAGATGGCCGAGACCACCGGGGATGCGAGCCCCGGACGGCGCGCCACCTCGATCTGATGCTCGATGGTGGCCTCGATCAGCAGGCGAACCAGATCCTGGTCGTCCAGAAGGGGGCTCGAAGCGATGATGGGGCGGGCGATCTCGATGTCGTCGAGGGCCAGGACGTTGATCAGGGCGGCCGGCGCCCAGTCCACGTGGGCCAGCTTCTCGGCCAGGCGGCGGCGGATGTCCCGTTCGGCCTCCACCACCAGGCTCATGAAGATCGAATTGAGCAGATCCTGAACCGCCGGAGCGGACATGACCTGGGCGCTCTCGGCCACATCACACAGCTCCACGACCGCCAGCAGCAGTCGCTCCCGGTCCGCGGGCGTTCGACTCCTGGCCAGGCTGAGGATCTCTTCCGTCCGCGCGAGCACGCTCAAGGCGATCTCCAGGTACTAGGCTCGTTGCGGGGAATCTGAAGCTCGCACATGAAAACATGCTTAAACCGCGGCCAACCAAAATGCCGCAGGGGCCGCCCAGTTGGCGCCAGGAGGAGATGCAAGTGACCAGCCCCCTTATCCTGGCCCTCGACCAGGGCACCACCAGCACCCGCGCCATTCTGTTCGATCTGGCCGGCAAGGCGCTGGGCGAAGCGTCCGCGCCCCTGGCGCAACACTATCCGGCTGATGGTTGGGTGGAGCACGACGCCGTTGAGATCTATGAGGCGGCGGTCCGGGTGATGGGCGCGGCTGTCGCTGACGCCGGCGCTGACATGGCGCAGGTGGCGGCCATCGGAATCACCAACCAGCGCGAAACGGTCGTCCTTTGGGACAAGGCGACAGGCGCCCCGGTCCACCGGGCGGTGGTCTGGCAGGATCGGCGGACCGCCGAGGCGTGCGAGTCCCTGCGCCAGCGCGGGGTCGAGGACCATGTGACCGATGTCACCGGCCTGCTGATCGATCCCTATTTCAGCGGGACCAAGCTCGCCTGGCTGCTGGATCATGTCCCCGGCGCCCGGGACCGCGCCGAGGCCGGCGAGCTGCTGGCCGGGACCATTGACACCTGGTTGATCTGGAAGCTCACCGGCGGGGCCGCCCACGTCACAGACGCCACCAACGCCTCCCGCACCCTGCTGTTCGATATCCGGGCCCAGGCCTGGTCAGAGGCGATGCTGGAGCTGTTTAATGTCCCCCGCGCCATCCTGCCGGAGGTGCGTGACTGCGCCGGTCTGTTTGGCGAAACCCTGCCGGAGCTTCTGGGGCGGTCGATCCCGATCTGCGGCGTCGCCGGCGATCAGCAGGCGGCTCTGATGGGGCAGGGTTGCATCGCGCCGGGTCAGATGAAGGCGACCTATGGCACCGGCTGCTTCCTGCTGGTGAACACCGGGACCCACGCGCCGCGCTCCCAAGCCCGGTTGCTGACGACGGTGGCCGCGCGGATCAGCGGCCAGACCACCTATGCCCTGGAAGGCGCCATCTTTATCGCCGGCGCGGCCATTGGCTGGCTGGTGGAGGGGCTGGGGATTGAGAGCCCGGCGGCCGCCGAGGCCCTGGCGCGGAAGGCCAGGCCCGGAAACGGTGTCGTCCTGGTGCCCGCCTTCACCGGTCTTGGGGCCCCCTGGTGGGACGCCGAAGCTCGCGGCGCCCTGACCGGCCTGACCCGGGACGCCGGCTTGGCCGAGATCGCGCTCGCCGCCTATGACGCCTGCGCCTACCAGACCGCTGACCTGATCGAGGCCATGCAGGCCGATGCGCCAGACGCCTTTGGCGCCGGCACGGAGCTTCGGATTGATGGGGGCATGTCCCGTAGCCCCTGGTTCGCCCAGCGGCTGGCCGACCTGACCCACCAGAGCGTCGCCCGGGCGAGCTATGAGGAGACCACCGCACTTGGGGCGGCTCTCTTCGCAGGCCTCGGGGCCGGGCTCTATCCGGATGTGGAGGCCGCCGCAGCGGCCCGGCCGCGCACCGAGCCTGCTGAGCCGACCCTGTCCGCCTCGGAGCGGGCGGCCGGCCGCGCGCGCTGGCGCGACGCCGTTCGCCGGGCGCTGAGCCACGGGTGAGCGTCCTGGCCCTTGACGCTAGGAACCGCGGGGAGGACTTTAGCGTCGAAGAACAAGAACCAAGGGAGGCCGCCATGGCCGATGGATCTGCTGGCGTCATGTCGCTGCAAGGCAAGGTGAGCACCGAGGAGTGGCAGGCTCGGGTTGAGCTGGCCGCCCTCTACCGGCTGGTGGCCCTGCATGGGTGGGACGACCTGATCTACACCCACATCTCTGCGCGTATTCCTGGCCCCGAACACCACTTCCTGATCAATCCCTACGGGATGCTGTTCGAGGAGATCACCGCCTCGTCCCTGGTGAAGATCGACCTTGCGGGCAACATCCTCCAGGACACGCCCTACTTCATCAATCCGGCGGGCTTCACCATCCACTCGGCCATCCATGAGGCCCGGGAGGACGCCAAGTTCGTGATGCATCTGCATTCGGACCAGGGCGTCGCGGTGGCCGCCCAGCGGGAAGGCCTGCTGCCCCTGTCGCAGCATGCCCTGATCGTTCTGCCGCGTCTGGCCTATCACGACTATGAAGGCATCGCCCTGAACCTGGACGAGCGTGAGCGTCTGGTGGCCGACATTGGCGACAAGACCCTGATGCTGCTGCGCAACCACGGCACGCTTTCGGTGGGCGACTCCGCCGCTGACTGCTGGATCGGCATGTTCTATCTGGAACGGGCCTGCAAGCAGCAGGTCATGGCCTTGTCGGCGGGCCGGGAGAACGTGCTGTTCGCCCCGGAAGCCGCCCAGGCCGAGGTGAAGTCTCAGGTCGCTCGGGGCATCGGCGGCAAGCTCGCCTGGCCGGGCTGCCTGCGCCGGCTCGATCGCGAATCGCCCGGCTACGACGCCTGAGGCCGCGGCGAACCGGGGGCGGCCCGCGCCCGGATCGCCGATCGCTAATTTCATAGGCGCCGCCGTGCATCTTTTCGGCTCGCGCGCCCGAACACTATAACCAATGGCCATACGTTTCCGTCGCGAAACGTATGGCCATCTCTATGTCATCAGACCAAGCCTATGCCTGAAGGCTGAGTCCCGTAGTCCATGTCCCGCTTGTCACACGCTCCATCTCCGGGGCGACGGAGCCCCCATTGCTGAGACGTCACTTCTTCCTCGTCGGCGCGCTGGTGATCCTGGGGCTGATGGTGGTGGTCGGGGGCCTGCGGATGGGCTTCGGCGCCGCCACCCCACAGGCCAAGGGGCCGGGCGGACCAGGCGGACCCGGGGGTGGGGGCGTCCCGGTCGCCGCGACCCTGGTGCAGAACCACACCTTCAACGACACCGTGGAGCTGCTGGGCGTGGCCAAGGGGCGGCAGTCGGTCACCCTGACCGCAGCGGCGACCCAGCTGGTCGAGCGGGTGCGGTTCACCGACGGCCAGTATGTGGCCCAGGGCGCGGTTCTGGTGGAGCTGAAGGACGCCGAACAGAATGCCGGGGTCGAGCAGGCCCGCGCCCGGGTCGCCCAGGCTGAGCGGACCCTGGAGCGCTGGCGCACCCTGGCTGAACGCGGTTTCGCCTCCAAGGCCGCGGTGGACGAGCATGAAGCCGCCTACCTCACCGCCCAGGCCGATCTCTCGGCCGCCCAGGCCCGTCAGGGCGACCGGCTTATCCGCGCGCCCTTCGCCGGCGTAGTCGGCCTGACCGACATCGCGCCCGGCGCCCTGGTCAACCCGGGTGCGGCTATCGTCACCCTGGATGACCTCTCGGCGGTGCGCGTCGATTTCCAGGTGCCTGAACGCTATCTCTCCGGTCTCGCCGCCGGCCAGACCATCCGCGCCCGGACCGACGTCTATCCCGACATGGTGATCACCGGGCGGATCGACACCCTGGACACCCGGGTGGACGAGGCGACCCGCGCCATCACCGCCCGGGCCATCTTCCCCAACCCGGACGGCTATCTGAAGCCCGGCATGATGATCCGCGTGGCCCTGTCCCGGGGGCAACGCGAAAGCCTGGCCGTCCCCGAAGCGGCGCTCGCCGTGCAGGGCGCATCGGCCTTCGTCTTTGTGATCTCTCAAGGCGAGGGGCCCACCCGGGCCGAGCAGCGCCCGGTGGTCTCCGGCGCCCGCCAGGACGGTTTCGTCGAGATCCGGGACGGCCTCGCGGCCGGGGACCGGATCGTCGCCAACGGCGTCAACAAGGTGACCGGCGGCCAACCCGTCCAGGTGGCTGAAACCCTGGATGCGGCTGATGTGGCACGTGTGCAGGTCGCCAGCGAACGGCCAGGCGCATGACGCTCTCCGACCTCTCCGTCCGCCGCCCGGTCTTCGCCGCCGTCGCCTCGATCATCCTCTGCGTCGTCGGCCTGGCCTCCTTCACCCAGCTGACGGTCCGGGAACTGCCGGCGGTCGATCCCCCGGTCATCTCGATCAGCACCGACTACCGGGGCGCCTCGTCTGAGGTGATCGAAGAGCGGATCACCGAGGTCATCGAGCGCCAGGTCGCCGGGATCGAGGGCGTCGACCGGATGACCTCCGGCTCGCGGGACGGCTCCTCGCGTATCAACATTCAGTTCAAGCTCAGCCGCGACCTCGACGCCGCGGCTAACGACGTGCGTGACGCCGTCTCCCGGGTTTCGGCCAACCTGCCGCTGCAGGCCGACCCGCCGCAGATCCGCAAGGCTGACGCCGACGCCCAGCCGATCATGTTCCTGGCCCTGTCCTCGACCACGCTCAACCGGCTGCAGCTGACGGACTACGCCCAGCGCTACATCGTCGAGCGCGTGTCCACCGTGCCGGGCGTGGCCCAGGTCGGCGTCGGCGGCGCCCAGAACTACGCCATGCGCATCTGGCTCGATCCCCAGGCGATGGCCTCGCGCGGCATCACGGTCAACGACGTCGAGACCGCGCTGAACTCGCAGAACCTCGAGCTGCCGGCCGGTTCCCTGGAGTCTGCGGCCAAGGACTTCACCATCCGCGTCGCCCGCGGCTATTCCACCCCTGAGGAATTCGCCAACCTGCCGGTCCGCACCGCCGAGGGCGGCGGCTACGTCACCCGCCTGGGGGATATCGCCCGGGTGTCGGAGGAGGCGGACGAGCGGCGCCGGATGTTCCGCTCCAACGGCCGCGATCAGGTGGGCATCCCCATCACCCGCCAGTCCCAGGCCAACGATCTCGAAATTTCGGACGGCGTCCGGGCCATCCTGCCGGAACTGAACCGCGGCCTGCCGGAGGGCACGAAGCTCGACGTGGCGGTGGACTTCACCATCTTCACCCGGCACGCCCTCGAGGAGGTCTGGTACACCATGGCCATCTGCCTGGCCGTGGTCGGGTTGGTGAACTTCATCTTCCTGGGCACCTGGCGGGCGGCCATCATCCCGACCATCGTCGCCCCGATCTGCATTCTCTCGACCTTCATCGTCCTGGCGCCGCTCGGCTTCTCGCTCAACCTGTTGACCCTGCTGGCCCTGGTCCTGGCCATCGGTCTGGTGGTCGATGACGCCATCGTGGTGGTGGAGAATATCCAGCGACGGATCGACGAGGGCGAGCCCGCCCCGGTGGCGGCCCAGCGGGGCACCCGTCAGGTGTTCTTCGCCGTGGTCGCGACGACGATCGTCCTGATCTCGGTGTTCGCGCCGCTGATGTTCCTGCCGGGCTACATCGGCCGGCTGTTCGTGGAACTGGCCGTGGCGGTCGCCGCGGCGGTGGCCTTCTCATCCCTGCTGGCGCTCAGCCTGTCTCCGATGCTGGCCTCGCTGCTCCTGCGGCCGGCCCAGGGTCAGGGCTATGTGGCCCGCACCGTGGACGGGGCCATGATGCGGCTTCGGGCCTCCTACCATGCCTCCCTGGACTTCCTGCTCGGCCGCCGCTCCGCCACCTGGGCGACTGGCGTGCTCGTCGTCGTTCTGGCCGTGGCGGCCTTTGGCGTCTTCCGGTACCTCCCGAGCGAACTGGTGCCGGAGGAGGATCGCGGCCGGGTCGATATCTCCATCTCCGGTCCGGAGGGCGCGGGCTACGATTACACCTTCGAGGCGGCCAAGCAGATCGAGGCCCGCCTGATGGAGCTCTATGAGGAGGGGACAGTGTCCCGTTACCTCATCTCCATGCCCCGGTTCGGCGGCCTGCAGTACAACACGGCCAACGCCAATGTGAATGTCGGCGAGGGACGCGATGCGATGGATTCCAATGAGCTGGCGGCCCAGCTCAACAAGGAGTTCTCCGCGATCACCTCGGTGCGGGCCACAGCCTTTGTCCGTCCCGCTCTGCGCGGCAGCGAAGGCAACAGCGTCGACCTGGTCGCCATCGGCGCCGACTACGAACAGATCGCCGCCTGGCTGCGGCCGATCCAGGCTGCGGCGGAGAACAATCCGGGCCTGACCCGGGTGCGGATGGACTACGAGCCCACCTCGCCGCGGCTGCTGGTGACGATCAACCGTGAACAGGCCGCAGCGCTCGGCGTCTCGACCCAGGCGGTGGGCCGGGCGCTCGAAACCATGTTCGGCTCGCGGCGGGTGACGACCTATATCCGCGACGGCCGCGAGTTCGACGTCATCCTGCAGACCAACCGCGATCAGCGGATGAGCCAGGAGGATCTGAACAACCTCTATGTCCGGTCAGACTCCGGCGCCGTCATCCCGCTGGCCTCGGTGGTCACCACAGAGGTTCGTGGCGACACCCCCGATCGCGAACGGACCGACCGGTCAAGGTCCATCGATCTCACGGCCCAGCTGAACCCCGGCTACACGATCGGCGACGCCATCGCCTTCTTCGAGGCCGAGGTGGCCAAACAGCCCGGAGGCGTGGCGGTGCTGTGGGGCGGCGGGGCGCGGGACTATCTGGAGGCGGGCGGGGCCGTGGGCCTGGCCTTCGGCATGGCCCTGCTGCTGGTCTTCCTGGTTCTGGCCGCCCAGTTCGAAAGCTGGATCCATCCCGGCGTCATCATGCTCACTGTCCCGGTGGCGGCCCTGGGGGGGCTGTTTGGCCTGCTGGTCGCCGGCTCCACCATAAACACCTACAGTCAGATCGGACTGATCATCCTGGTGGGCATCGCCGCCAAGAACGGCATCCTCATTGTGGAGTTCGCCAACCAGCTCCGCGACGAGGGTCTGTCCATTCGCGAGGCGGTGATCGAGGCGGCCACCCTGCGCCTGCGGCCGATCATCATGACCTCGATCTCGGCGGCGGCCGGGGCTGTCCCCCTGATCGTCTGGGGTGGGGCTGGCGGCGAGGCCCGTCGCACCATCGGCGTGGTCATCTTCTTCGGGGCGATCTTCGCCACCCTGCTGACCCTGTTCATCGTGCCGATCTTCTACAACCTGCTGGCCCGCTTCACGAAGTCGCCGGAGCACATGGCTCGGCGGATCGAAGCCTTCGAAGAGGCCGAGCAGGCCAGGGTCGCCAACGCCGCCGAATAATCGCTGAGAAAGAAAGGCCTTCCTCCCGAGGGGAGGAAGGCCAAGTCGTCAGGATTGGGGGTGCTCCTGGGCCGGGGTCCAGGAGCGGTCATCGGGATCGACAGATGCAATGCAATCTCGACCCACCCAAGGTGGGCGTCTGACGGGCGACCGTCAAGATTGCATAGACCAAAAACACGCGTTTCGCGCGTATTAGAGGTCTGCCTCCGCCGCAGGGGCGGCTTCGGTCGCCACAGGCGTGGAAGATGCGGCGAAGCCAGACTCCACCTTCAGATAGGCGATGAGATCCAGCCGCTTCTTCGCATCAGCCAGGCCGGCGAAGGTCATGCGATTGCCCGGCAGATAGGTTCGCGGGTTGGCGAGCCAGGCGTCGAGGCGTTCGGCGTCCCAGGTGAAGCCCGCCGTCTGCAGGGCCTCGGAATAGCGATAGCCCTCCACGGCGCCGGCGTTGCGGCCGAAGACCCCATGGAGATTGGGGCCGGTCAGGTTGGGGCCGCCCTCGGCGACCGTATGGCAGGACCGGCAGAGGCCGAACTGCCGGCGGCCATTCTCCAGGTCGCCGGTGTTGTAGGGGGCGGGGAGGGCGGCCAGCAGGGCCTGCTGCTCGGCGGCCGTCGGCTGGGCCGCCGGGGCCTTGGCGGCCTCGGCCGACGTGGAGGCCTCTCCGCCGCCCTGACCACAGGCCGATAGTCCGAGCAGGCAGGTGGCCGCCAGGGCCAGCTTGGATGGATGAAGCATTTGGATATGCGCGCCCCTTGCGAATTGTGGCGGCAAGCTAGCCCAGTCCCCGCGCCATGCAATGGCGCTTGCGCCGTGGGCGGCCAGGAAAGGCGCGGGGTGAGGCCCTTGCGAGCGCTGCCCTGGCCATACGGCCTAGCCCATCAGGCGGGGCGCACCGGTGAAGCTTTGTTAGGCCTGCAAACCTCAAAAGATGCCTCAGCCGCAAAAGGCGGCATGCTCACGTCGGAGGACGAAACCCCATGAATCTCGACCATGCCGTAGCCGCCCATGCCGAATGGAAGATCAAGCTGCGCACCGCCATTGAGACCGGCGACACCCTCGACGCGGCCAGCATCCAGGCTGACAACTGCTGTGAGCTTGGCCGGTGGCTGCATGGCGACGCCAAGCGGCTGCTGGGAACCCGCCCGGCCTATCAGGAAAGCCTGCAGCGCCATGCCGAATTCCACCGGGAAGCCGGTCGCGTGGCCGAGGTCATCAATCGCCGCCAGGCCGATCAGGCCCGAGCCATGCTGGAAAGCGGCGGCGCCTATGCGGCCGCCTCCAGCGCCGTAGGCCTGGCCCTCACCCGCCTGAAGCGCGAGATGGCTCAGGCCTGAAACCGGGACAGCTCGGCGGCGTGCTAGATCCCTTTCCGATCTGATTGTTTCATTCAGATCGGATTAAAAGGGCTCTAAATCATGAAGTTAGAGCTTTTTTGATCCGATAACCGCGTCACACCTCTCGGAAAATGCTCTAGCGTAAGGGATGACCTGGCTTCCTCTGTGCGCCGCCATCCTCCTGATCTCCAGCGCCGTGAGCGCCGCGGCCGCCCCGCTGACCGTCCCTGAGCGGGCGGCCGTGCTCGACCTTCTGCGCCAGGCCCCTGAGCCGCCCGCTGCGCTCGCGGGTCCCATCGGCTCCGATGAGCTTGTCGCCGAACTGCTGGCCTACGCGGAGCGGGAGTCGGGACGTCTCAACCGGCCGATCGAAATCAATCCCCTTTGGACGCTGACGCCGGCCCGTCGGGACGTTCCAGCGGAGTGGGCCACAGCCCAGGCGCAGGGCGCGGTGGAGGCCTGGATCGCCGGCCTCTCGCCCGCTGATCCCCGCTACAGTCGTCTTGCGGCGGCGCGGCGCGACTATGCGGCCAAGGTCGCCGCCGGCGGCTGGGGGACCTTGCCCGCCGCAGGCGTCCTGCGTCCCGGGGATGTGGGACCCCAGGTCGAGGCCCTGCGCGCGCGGCTGGCGGCGGAGGGGTTCGAAGCGCTGGCTGCTCCCGCAGCGGTCACGGCGACGGCAAGGTCGCCGATCGTCTATGACACAGACCTTGAGACGGTGGTCCGCCGCTATCAGGCCCTACGCGGTCTGGAGCCCGATGGCGTGGTCGGTCCGGCCACCCTTGCGGCCCTGAACGTAGGCGCCCAGGCGCGGCTGGCCCAGATCGACGCTAATCTGGAGCGGTGGCGATGGCTGCCCCGTCCGCTGCCCGCCACCCGGATCGAGGCTGATGTCGGCGCGGCCCGTGCGGCGCTGTTCATCGAGGGCGCGGCCGCCCTCGACATGCGCATCATCGTCGGCGCGGCCTCCAACAAGACGCCGATGTTCGCCTCGCGGATCGAGACGGTGGTCCTCAATCCCCCTTGGAACGTGCCATCCTCCATCGCCCAGGGCGAGATCCTGCCCCGGGCCGCGCGGGACCCGGGCTATCTGGCGCGCAACAACTTCATCTATCGAGATGGCCGCCTGCAGCAGCGGCCAGGACCCAACAATTCCCTGGGCCAGGTGAAGTTCGACATGCCGAGCCCGTTCGGCGTCTATCTGCACGACACGCCGGGCCGCGCGGCGTTCGCCCGGCCTGTCCGCACCCTCAGCCACGGCTGCATGCGCCTTGAAAAGCCCCGGGAGTTGGCGACCCTGCTGCTGGCCAGCCAGGGCTGGACACGAGAGGCCATCGACGCCGCCATCCTCCAGGGCGAGACCCGGCGGGTCGATCTGGCGCAGCCGGTTCCGGTGTTCGTGGTCTACAACACCGCTCTGGTCGACGAAGATGGTCTCTATCTCCTGCCCGATCCCTATGGCTGGGACGCTCAGCTCACCGCCGCCCTGCAACGGCAAGCCCTGGCGCAGCTTGGCCGCGACATGGTGCCGCCACAGAGCGAATGCGCCTCCTCAGCGGGCTAGGGCCTGCTAGGCTTGGCGCTCCAGGAGAAGTCCCATGTCTCTGAACCGACGCGTCCTCCTCGGCGCCGCGCTCACCTTGCCCCTGGCGACGCCAGCCCTGGCCACGAGCCCTGCGCCCCGCAACCTTTCGGTCTTGAACCTGCACACCGGCGAGCGCCTGGCGGCCACCTACTGGGAGGCCGGCGCCTATGTGAAGGACGCGCTGGCCGGCCTGGCCAGGGTGCTGCGTGACCATCGCACCGGTGAGACCCACGCCATGGCGCCGGGGCTCCTCGATCTTGTGGCCAGCCTGCAGGCGGAGTTCGGCGCCCAGCCGGTCCAGGTCATCTCCGGCTACCGCTCGCCGCGCACCAATGAGGCCCTGCGTCAGTCGGGCAGCGGCGGGGTCGCCAAGCGCAGCCTGCACATGGACGGCCTGGCCATGGACATCCGTATGCCCGGCGTCGACCTCGCCAGATTGCGGGATGCGGCCTGGGGGCTGCAGGCCGGGGGCGTCGGCTACTATCCAGGCTCCGACTTCGTCCATGTGGATGTCGGCCGCGTCCGACGCTGGAACGGCTGAGACGCAAGCCGGCGCGGTTGCCGCCCGGCGGACTTCCGCGATATGCCCACTCCCGAAAACACATCCGGGAAAGGGACGCGCCGATGACCACCGAAGAACTCATGGCCCAGGACTTCGGGACCCTCTCTGCGCTGATCGCCGCCCAAGGGCGCGATCGTCCGACCCATCCCGCCCTGGTGGATGGCGAGCGCACCCTGGACTATGCCGGGCTGAACACTCTGATGGACCGCATCGCCGCGGCCCTGCAGCGCGACGGGGTGGGTCCCAACGAGGCCGCAGCCATCTGCGCCACCACCTCGCTGGAATATGCCGCGGTCTTCATGGGCGCCCTGCGGGCCGGGTCTGCGGCTGCGCCCCTGGCGCCGTCGTCCACGGCCGACAGCCTGGTAATGATGCTCAACGACTGCGGGGCCAAGGTCTTCTTCCTCGACGAGGGAGTCGCCGCCCTGCTGGAGCCGGTGGCCGATCAGATCAAGGCCAAGCGCGTGGCCCTGGACGGCTCCTCGGCCGGGGTCGCCTTCCAGGACTGGCTGGCGGCCGAGGGCGCCACGCCCCATGCCGTGGAAGTCGGGCCCAACGACCCGTTCAACATCATTTATTCCTCCGGGACCACCGGCACGCCCAAGGGGATCGTCCAGCCGCACGCCATGCGCTGGGGCCAGGTGCGTCGGGGCATCTACTCGGTCGATGCGGTGACCATGATCTCGACGCCGCTCTATTCGAACACCACCCTGGTCAGCTTCCTCCCCACCCTGGGCAATGGCGGCACGGCCGTCCTGATGCCGAAGTTCGACGCCGAGAAGTTCCTGAAGCTGTCGGCCAAGCACCGGGCCACCCACGCCATGCTGGTGCCGGTCCAGTACCGCCGGATCATGGAGCGGCCGGACTTCGACACCTATGACCTGTCGAGCTTTGTCCTGAAATTCTCCACCTCGGCCCCGTTCTCGCCGGAGGTGAAGGCCGATGTGCTGAAGCGCTGGCCCGGCGGCCTGATCGAGTTCTACGGCATGACTGAGGGCGGCGGCTCCTGCATGCTGGTGGCCCACGAGCATCCCGACAAGTTGCACACGGTCGGCCAGCCCATGAACGGGCACGACATCCGGCTGATCGATGAGGACGGCAAGGAGGTCCCTCAGGGCCAGGTGGGGGAGGTGGTCGGCCGCTCGGGCGCGATGATGGTCGGCTACCACAACCAGCCGGGCAAGACCCGCGACGCCGAGTGGTACAGCCCAGACGGCCTGCGCTTCATCCGCACGGGCGATGTGGGTCGCTTTGACGAGGACGGCTTCCTGACGCTCATGGACCGCAAGAAGGACATGATCATCTCGGGCGGCTTCAACATCTATCCCAGCGACATGGAGCTGGAACTGGCCAAGCATGAGGACGTGCTGGAATCGGCCGTGGTCGGCGTGCCATCCGACCGCTGGGGCGAGACGCCGGTGGCCTATGTGACCCTGCGCCCGGGCAAGACAGCGACGCCGGACGACATCAAGGCCTGGCTGAACGCCCGGGTCGGCAAGACCCAGCGCCTGGCTGATGTGGTGCTGATCGACAATCTGCCTCGCAGCCACATCGGCAAGGTCCTGAAGAAGGACCTGCGCGACAGCTATAAGGGACCTGCGCTCAATGCCTGAGCGCAGGTCGCCTGATCGGGTCTAGTCCCGGGGCTTGCGGGGCTTGCCGGGTCCCTTGGGGCCCTTGGGCGCGGTGGGGTCCCAGGGCTTCTTAGGACCCTTGGGGCCGGCGAAGCCTGCGCCCGGAGGACCGGTGCGCGGGCCCCGGGGCGGCGGGCCGTCGCCGCGGGGACGATCCCGGGGCGGACCGCGGTCGGGGCGGGCGTCGCCGCCTTCAGAACGCGGGCCAAAGTCGCGGCGCGGCGGACGGGCGTCGCCGCCTTCCGGACGGCCGCGGGGCGGGCCAGGGCGACGGGGCGGCGCGGCGCCGGGGGGCTCGCTCGCCTCCACCGGAATTTCCATGTTCGGCCCGGCGGCCTTGACCGCTTCCCGGAACCGGCTCTCGGCCTCCTTGGAAATCTCGAACTTGGTCTCGCGGTCGAAGATGCGGATCTGACCGATGTCCTTCTTGGTCACGTGACCCAGGCGGCAGATCATCGGCAGGATCCACTTGGGATCGGCGTTCTTGCTGCGCCCGATGGGCATGCGGAACCAGACGCCGTCGCTGATCGCCTCGGGCCGCGGGCCACGCTCGGGGCGCGGGGGACGGGCCTCCGACGGCGAGCGGTCGCGGACGTCGTCAAACAGCTCTTCCGGCGCCGGCATCCGCGCCCGGTGCAGGCGCACCAGGGCCGCGGCCACGGCTTCGGCGCCGCGTTCGGCCAGCAGCTTCTGGGCGAGCGTCAGGTCTTCGCCGGTCAGGGCCTCGTTCAGCATCGGGTCGGCCAGCAGGCGTTCCTGGTCGCGCAGGCGGATTTCCTCGCCGGACGGCGGCCCGACCCATTCGGCCTCGACCCCAGCTGAAGCGAGCAGCTGCTCGGCCTTGCGGCGGCGGGTATAGGGCACCACCAGGACCGAGACGCCCTTGCGCCCGGCCCGGCCGGTGCGGCCGCTGCGGTGCAGGAGGCCGGCCTTGTTCACCGGCAGTTCGGCATGGATGACCAAGCCAAGGTCCGGCAGATCGAGGCCGCGGGCGGCCACGTCGGTGGCCACGCACGCCCGGGCATGGCCATCGCGCAGGGACTGCAGGGCGTCGGCCCGTTCCTTCTGGCTCAGCTCGCCCGACAGCTGGACGGCCGAGAAGCCGCGCTCGCGCAGGGCGCCATAGAGGTGACGCACCGCCTCGCGGGTGGCGCAGAAGATCAGGGCGCCGGGGGATTCGTAATAGCGCAGCAGGTTGACGACGGCCTTCTCGACCTCGTTAGGGGCCACGCGGACAGCGCGATAGGCGATGTCCCCATGGGCCTCGTCCCGCCGGGTGGTGTCGATCCGGGTGGCTTCCCGCTGATAGCGGCGGGCGAGCGTGACGATGTCCTTGGCGATAGTGGCCGAGAACAGCAGGGTCTGGCGCTCCACGGGAGTGGAATCCAGGATTTCCTCCAGGTCCTCCCGGAAGCCCAGGTCGAGCATCTCGTCGGCCTCGTCGAGGACGGCGACCTTCAGGGCCGAGAGGTCGAGATTGCCCCGCTCCAGGTGGTCGCGCAGGCGGCCAGGGGTGCCGACGACGATATGGCAGCCGGCGGCCAGCGCCCGCTGCTCGCGCCGGGCGTCCATGCCGCCGACGCACGTGACCACCCGGGCCTTGGCGTGGGCGTAGAGCCACTCCAGTTCGCGGCTGACCTGAAGGGCCAGTTCTCGCGTCGGCGCGATCACCAGGGCCAGCGGGGCCGCGGCGTATTCAAAGTGCTCGGCTTCACCCAGCAGGGTGGTCGCTGCGGCCAGGCCGAAGGCGACGGTCTTGCCGGATCCGGTCTGGGCCGAGACCAGCAGGTCGCGGCCTTCGGGCGCGTCAAGAACAGCAGCCTGGACGGGGGTCGGGGTCGCATAGCCTTGCGCCTCGAGCGCCCGGCTAAGCGCCGGGTGCGTGGCGGGAAATGACATCGGAATCCTCTTTCCGGTGGTGAGCCAGCGCCGGTCGGCGCGGGCGTCCTCTGTCTTGATATCGCCTGGGGACGAAGAAATGGTGCCGGTTGCAGGACTCGAACCCGCGACCTTCGGTTTACAAAACCGCTGCTCTACCAGCTGAGCTAAACCGGCGAACCTAGCAATATCAAAGAGATCGCCGTGCGACCCCGCCCGAGCGCGTCCCCATTTGGATGGGCGACGGAACGAAAGACCAGACCACAAGACGTTTGTGCGGCGACCGATGCCACGTCGTCGCACCGGCGCCAAGGCCCATCGCCTAAGGGAAGGCGCAGGCCGGTGCGGCCAATTGTACGCCCAGCCAGGTCCGTCTCCGGTCCGACCCTTGGCGGAATGCAGGTTGCTTGTATAATCAGACGGACAAATCAGAAGAGCCGCAGCGGCTGGAGGAGACGACCATGGTCTATATTCTGGGCGGCTGGCAGAGCGACTTCGCGGCCAACTGGGCCCGTCAGGGCGCGGACCTGGCTGACGCCTTTTCCGAAACGGTCGGCGCGGGCCTGGCGGCGGTAGACCTGGAGCCCCGCGACATCGAGACCGGCCATGTGGGCAATTTCGTCGGCGACCTGTTCGCAGGCCAGGGTCTGCTGGGCGGCTTCTTCGGCCTGGTGCATCCCGACTTCGATGGCCTGCCCACCTCCCGCCATGAGGCCGCCTGCGCCTCGGGCAGTGTGGCGATCCTGGCGGCCACGGCCGAGCTGGAAGCCGGGCGCTATGATCTGGCCTGCGTCGTCGGTCTGGAGCAGATGCGGAACGTATCCGGCCAACAGGCGGCCCAGAATCTGGGGGCCGCGGCCTGGACCGGCCATGAGTTCCAGGACGCCACCTTCCTCTGGCCCCGGGCCTTTTCCGACCTCGCCGATGAGTATGAGCGCCGCTACGGACTCGATTCCGCGCACCTGATGCGCATCGCCCAGATCAATTTCGAGAACGCCAAGCGCAATCCCAACGCCCAGACGCGGCAGTGGGCGTTTGGCGAGGACAGCTTCACCCTGAACGACGAGGCCAATCCCGTGGTGGAGGGCCGCACCCGCAAGCAGGACTGCGGTCAGGTGACCGACGGCGCGGCCGTGGTCTTCCTGGCGTCCGACCGCAAGGCCGCCGAATATGCCGCCCGCCGGGGGATCCCGCTTGAAAGCCTCGCCCAGATCAAGGGCTGGGGCCATCGCTCGGCGCCCATCTCCTATGACGCCAAGGTCCGCGCCAGCGCCGACCAGCCCTATGTCTTCCCGCAGGTCCGCCGGGCCATCGAAGACGCCCGCCGTCGGGCCGGCGTCACGGCGCTTGACCAGATCGACGTGGTCGAGACCCACGACTGCTTCACCATCACCGAATACATGGCCATCGATCATCTGGGCCTGACGGCGCCTGGCGAGGCCTGGAAGGCGGTGGAGTCCGGCATGATCGAGATTGGCGGCGCCCTGCCGGTCAATCCGTCAGGCGGGCTCATCGGCCTCGGTCATCCTGTGGGCGCCACCGGCGTGCGCATGGCGCTGGACGCCTGCAAGCAGGTCACCGGCCAGGCCGGCGACTATCAGGTCGAGGGCGCCCGCACCTGCCAGACTCTCAATATCGGCGGCTCCACCACCACGACGGTTAGCCTGATCGTGGGAACTGAGGCCGCCTGACCCTTGTGGGCCGGGCGCGCGTCGAGTAGCTTGCATAGAAAGACGGACTAAGACCCCTCGAGTGAGGGGCGGGGGAACCATGCTTGAAATCGTGACGGTCCTGGCGATCAACGCCGGGGTGGTGCTGGCGCTGTTCATCCTGGCCTGGGCGGCCTGCTGGGCCATGCGCGACCCGACGCCAGTAGACAGCCTCTGGGCCCTTGGCATGGGTGTCGTGGCCGTGACCACCTTCATCCAGACCGGCGGCGATACCGAGCGGCGCCTGGTCCTCACGGTGATCTGCGCCCTCTGGGCCGTGCGCCTGGGGGGCTACCTCCTGTGGCGCTGGCGAGACCACGGGCCTGACCGCCGTTACGTCCGCATGATGCAGAAGGCCAAGGCCGAGCGCGGCTGGAACTATGGCTACGCCTCCTTCCGCCTGGTCTTCCTGCTGCAGATGCCGCTGCTCTGGCTGGTCTGCCTGCCTGTGCAACTCGGCCAGATCGCCGACGAGCCGGCGAGCCTTGGGGTGATCGGCTATGTGGGGGCGGGGATCGCCATTTTCGGCATTCTCTTCGAAAGCCTGGGCGACTGGCAGCTCGTCCGCTTCCAGAAAAACCCGGACAATGCGGGCAAGGTGCTGGACACCGGCCTGTGGCGCTACACGCGCCACCCCAATTATTTCGGCGACGCCTGCGTCTGGTGGGGCCTGTGGCTGGTGGCGGCGGAGACGACCCCTGGCCTGTTCGCCATCGTGGGGCCGATCTACCTCGTCTACACCCTGACCCGCTGGAGCGGCATGCCCACCGTCGAGGGCCGCATGCGTCGGCGCAAGCCGGCCTATGAGGACTATGCCCGCCGCACCTCGCCCTTCATTCCCTGGCCGCCCAAGCCCGCCCAACCTCTGGAAGAGGTCTGAGGGCAGGGGCCCAGGCGCGGCGTACCGCGGGTTGACAAGGGGGCGCCATGCTCCAAGGGTCCGGCCGCCCATAACGCCGAGATCCCATGGCTGATTCCAGCTCTAGCCCGTTCCCGGACGAACGCCGTACGACCCAGCTCGTGCAGGCCAATTCCGCCACCCGGGCCCTGAACATTCTCGGCGATCGCTGGACCCTGATGATCCTCTATCTGGCGTTCCAGAGGGTCCGGCGGTTCGAGGATTTCCAGGGCAGGATCGGCGTCGCCCGGAGTCTCCTCACCGACCGGCTGCGGCGTCTGACGGCGGCCGGTGTGCTGGAGAAGGTCCGCTACCAGGAGCGGCCGGTGCGGGAGGAGTACCGCCTGACCGAGATGGGCCGCGACCTCTACAGCCTGGCCCTGATGATCATCGGGTGGGAGAAGCGCTGGTTCTTCGATCCGACCCACCCGGCCCACCAGGTTCGCCATACCTGCGGCAAGCCCTTCACCCCGGAGTATCGCTGCAGTTGCTGCGGCGAGGTGGTCACCGCACGGGACGTCTATGTGATCGACGGGCCTGGCGCCGGCGTCGAGCCGAGCCAGCCGCCCCGGGCGCAGCGGCGCTCCATCGTGCCCGCCGACGCCCTCAATGTGGGAAATCCCATGCTGGACCGCGCCTTCCAGGTGCTGGGCGACCGCTGGACCTCACATGTGATCGCCTCGACCTTCATGGGGCGCCGGCGGTTCGGGGATCTCCAGGCCGCCCTGGGGATCGCCCCCAATATCCTGTCTGACCGGCTCGCCCGGCTTGTGGACCTCGGCGTGCTGCGCAAGATCCTCTACCAGGACAAGCCGCAGCGCTGGGAATACCGGCTGACCGATCAGGGCCGGGACCTCTATCCCCTGATCGCCGAGCTCAACCGGTGGGGCGATCGCTGGCTCGACGGCGGCAAGGGACCGCCGCTGATCACCTATCACCGGCCCTGCGGTCAGCCCCTCAAGGCGAAGATCACCTGCGACCAGTGCGGCGAGCTGGCAGGCCTCGACAGCGTCGCGGCCCTGTCTGGCTAAAGCGTCGCGGACGCGACCTTGGGCCGTCTGGCCTGGGCGGCCAGGGGCGCGCCTGCGGCGGGATCGAGATATTCGTCCAGGCGGGTGATGCGGCCGTCCTTGGCCTGGACCACGACGCAGGCGGGCATGGCGAACGGCTGGCCGTCAGCCAGGACGCCCTCCAGCACATGCTGCTGCATAAAGCCGTCGGCCAGGATCTCTCGCCGCACGATCCGGTAGCGCCGCTCGGGCAAGGCGCGGATCAGCCAGGCCAGAACCCGCAGGTTCTGGTCCACCGTCTGCTCGATCTCATCATTGTTGTGCCAGAGCTTGGCGTCGGGCGCGTAGATGCCGCGCACCGCTTCAACGTCGCCAACCTCTAGAGCGCTGATGAACCGCTCGGCCAGGGCCAGGTGTTCCTGTGGGCTCATGCCGCCGAAACCCCATGGCGCAGGAAGTCCCGATCGGCCCAGACGCTGTGGGTGCCGCTGCAGACCTTGTGCGGCAGGGCGATCCGGACCACCGGCCCGGCCTCGATCTTCTGGGCGTCGATCAGCACGCACTCGGAGGTTCCCGCCGCCTCGTCGATGATGAAGCTGACCAGATAGCCGTCATCCTCCGCCGTGGCGCCGATGCGCGGCACGAAGGGCGCCTCGCTGGCGAACTTGCCCTCGGGCAGGGTGAAGGACCAGGACTCCCCGGTCTCCAGGTCGTGCTTGACGAAGCCGTTGAACAGGAACCAGCCGGGCTTGGTGGTGGTGGAATAGGCGTAGCGATAGGGCTTGCCCGCATAGCGCTGGTTGAACATCCCGAATTCCAGGATGCGCTCATCGAGGTGATGCTCGCGGGTCTCGCCGGTCTTCAGATTGAATCGCCACCGGTGCAACTTGGGCTTGAAGCTGTGCTCGTCCAGATAGGCCATCATGTGGGCCAGGCCCCGGGGCGCGTCGGGCAGGGGGGCCGGGCAGGGGTCTTCCTGGAAGTAGCCGTCCATGACGATCTCGTCGCCGTCCTCATAGGCGTTCAGCCAGTGCAGGACATAGGTCGGCGCGGCCTCGAACCAGCGGATATCGGCCTCGCTGCCGTAGCGGGGTATGACGGCGAAGCGGGAGGGCAGGCCCTCATGCATGCGCACCACATGGATGTTCTGCGCCAGCAGGTCCTGATCCCAGAACACCGGGAAGTCGTTGAGGATGGAATAGTTGGCCGAGAACGCCATGTCGTGCGGCAGGCGCGGGCCGGGCAGGGGGACGGGCGTGTAGTGGACCCGCTTGCCGTCCTTATCGACCACCCCATAGTGCATATAGGGCGCCTGCTTGGAGTAGTTGAAGAACAGGAGTTCGCCGGTGGCTTCGTCCACCTTGGTGTGGGCCGAGACCCCGTCCAGGGGCGCCCAGCTGGCTACGCCGCCCTGTTCCAGGGTCTCGGGATCGAGCCAGTAGGCCTCGCCGCACTGATAGAAGGTCGAGACGATCTTGCCCCCGTGGATCACCACGTCGGTGCTGGAGGAGTCCTTGAGGCTCCCATGGGCGCCGAAGCCCGGGCGCACCGAGACTCCAGGTCCATCGGCCAGACCGCCCCACAGGGCCTGACCGGCTTCCTGTTCGGCCTCGAAGCAGCGGGTGCGGACGAAGCGGTTGCGATAGTCGGCCTTGCCGTCCTTGAAGCTGATCATGTGGATCATGCCGTCCCCGTCGAAGGGGTGGTAGCGGCCGAGGGGCTGATGGGCCTGGTTCTCGGTGTTGCGCACATAGACGCCGTCGATATCGGTCGGGATGACACCCTCGAGGACCTGCAGATCCTCGGCGTTGACCTCTTCATGCAGCGGCGTCCAGGCCCCGGTCAGATAGGGGTGGTTGGTGGGCTGCAACGAGGTGCGGACCGGCGGCAGACGCTCCAACTTCATGACCTGGGCTCCTGATTTTGGCGCTCCTCTGCGGGAGCCAGCCCGAAACCTAGCAGGAAGGTCTTTTTACGCAAGCGACGTGGGTGCTGACTGTTGGTCAGTCCTCATCATGACCATGACCGATCGGCATGTTGGTTTGGCTTGAACCCCTTGGCGGCTGTGATCTGATTGGCCTCGCGGGCCGGGCCCCTCTGGCGATCATGGGATCGCGATGTCGGACCGCAGCGGGCGCGCCCGGCTGCGATCAGGGTCATTGAGCTGTCCCCCCATGCTCCCCGGACCCGGCGGCCGGCGGCGCGCCTCACAAGTGTGAGGAGCCCATTGTGAACTACATCCGTATGAACCGGCTGCGCAGCGAACACCGCTGGCTCGACCACGAGATCCGGCGGGAGGAGCGGCGCGCCCACCCCGATATCGAGCGCATCCGGGAGCTGAAGCGGCGTAAGCTTTCGGTGAAGGACCAGCTCGTCTTCGCCGAGGCGGGCCTCCACCCCGTCCGCGCCTGACGCCCGGCGGCCGGCCGGGTTCGCCAGTCCCCGGCCGGCCGTATCGGGCGCTGCTAGAAGTAGCCCCGACGCTTCTTGGCCTCCAGGGAGCTTCCCTCGTCGCGGTCGATCATCCGGCCCTGCCGCTCGGACCGTGGATCAGCCAGGGTCTCGATGAGGACTTGCGAGATTGTCGTCGCCTCGGACTCCACCGCTCCGGTCACCGGCCAACAGCCGACCGTTCGGAACCTGACGGTCCGGGTGACCAGTTCCTCGCCGGGCGCGAAGACAAAGCGGTCATCGCCGACGACGATCAACATCTCGTCTCGAATGACCGTCGGTCGCAGGGCGGCGAAATAGAGTGGCGCGAGCGGCAGTCCACGCACCAGGATGTAGGTCCAGATGTCGCTTTCGGTCCAGTTGGACAGGGGAAAGACCCGAGCGCTCTGACCTGGCCCAAGCCGGGTATTGTACAGGCTCCAGAGCTCTGGACGCTGCGCCCTGGGCTCCCAGCCATGTCCAGGCTGGCGTATCGAGACCACCCGTTCCTTCGCCCGGGACTTTTCCTCGTCCCGGCGGGCGCCGCCGAAGATGATGTCCGCCTTGAACTCATCGAGGGCCGCTTTCAGCGGCCCGGTGCGCATCACATCGGTATAGACGGCTGAGCCATGGGCGAAGGGGCTAACCCCAGCCTTAAGTCCGTCTTCGTTGCGCCGGACAAGCAGCTCGAACCCATAGTCGGCGGCGAACTGGTCTCGAAAGGACAGGGTCTCCTTGAACTCGAACGTCGAGTCGATGTGCAGCAGCGGCGCCGGCGGGGGCGACGGATAGAAGGCCGCCGCCGCCAGGTGCGCGAGGACGGTCGAGTCCTTGCCCCCCGAGAAGAGGATCACCGGCCGCTCGGCGCCAGAGATCGCCTCGCGAAAGATGTGGATCGCCTCGGCTTCCAGCCGCGCCAGATGCGGCGGCAGATCGATGCGGGGCGTGTGTGGCGGAGAGGGCGTTGGCATCGCGCGCCTACTGACCCTGACCGAGGCTGAACCCCGGTTGGCCGTCAAAGGCGCAGAGGTTCTCCGTCTTGATGAACTCCAGACCCGCCTCGGCGGCCCGCACGGTCAGCGCCGCGATGTCCTTCAGGGGAACGGATGAGCCGCCGTTCATGAAACGGCACCGCCAATGATCGACGCAGTTGGTTTCCGACAGCCCCTCCGGCCATACCTTGACGCCGCGATTGGTGATCATCTTCAGGCCCAGGGGACCCCGTTCCAAAGTCTTGAGCTGGGCCGCGAGCGTGTCGACGTCTCCGCGCCAGTCGATGAAGAGGTCAACGCCAACGGTGGTCTTCTCCGCCCGCGGCGCCGGCGCATGGTTGGAGATCGGCGCCGCCGGTGTCCGCCGCGTTGAGACGGGCTTCAGGGACTGGGGCAATCGTCCCATTCGGCTGATGACGCCGGCTGCAAACGCCTGAGTGCCCAGGGTCTCGACGGTCCCCTTCATGTCGGGCGTGCCCAGTCCATCCTCGAGCGCGCAAAGCCAGGCATTGTGGATCCGTGCCGCAGTCTCGCCCTGGCCGACATGGTTCAGCATCATCAGGCCCGCCAGCAGCAGACCCGACGGGTTGGCGACGTCCTGGCCGGCGATGTCAGGGGCCGACCCATGCACGGCTTCGAACATGGCGCAGCGGGCCCCGATATTGGCAGAAGGGGCTAACCCGACGGAGCCCGCCACCTGGGCGGCGATATCGGAGATGATGTCGCCATAAAGGTTCGGCGCCAGGATGACGTCGAAGGCCTCTGGACTGTCAGCGATCCGGGCGGCGCCGATGTCGATAATCATGTGGTCCTGAGCTATCTCCGGATAGTCCTGGCCCACCTCCTCGAACACCTTCCTGAAGAGACCATCGGTCAGCTTCATGATGTTGTCCTTGGTCATGCAGGTGATTTTCCGCCGACCCTGGCTGCGGGCATATTCGAAGGCGTAGCGGGCGATCCGCTCGCAGCCTGGCCGGCTGACCAGCTTCAGGCACTGGACCACATCCTGGGTCTGCTGATGCTCAATGCCGGCATAGAGGTCTTCCTCATTCTCCCGGATGATCACCAGGTCCATGGCCGGATGCCGGGTGGCGACAAACGGCGCATAGGCCGTACAGGGCCGAACATTGGCGAACAGGCCGAGGCTCTTGCGGATCGTCACATTCAACGACTTCATCCCGCCGCCCTGTGGCGTGGCGACAGGCGCCTTGTAGAACACCCCCGTCCGCCGCAGGCTTTCCCAGCCCTCAGGGGTGACGCCAGCGGTGTGGCCTTCGCGCCAGACGGCTTCGCCAAGAGGGATGACTTCGGGCGCCAGGCGCGCGCCGCCAGCCTCGAGAATGCGCAGGCACGCCGACATGATCTCCGGACCGACGCCGTCGCCCTGGGCGACCGTGATGGGGGTGGGGGCGATGACCATGGCGTGCTCCTTCAGGAACGAGTGCGACGCCAATGGCTGTAGGCTCTGGCGGACGATTTCCCTCGTGAGTTGTCGGCATGCCCATGATGAGCTTCGGCAATCGTCAGGGGGGCGCAGGCCGCCCCCGCTCATCGCCCATTTTGCGCACCACAGCCTGGATGATTTCCGAGAGCGCCTGATCCGCATCGACCACCAGGGCGCGTTCCTCGAGCGCGGGCGGCTCCAGGGCGGCGAACTGGCTGGCGAGAAGGGACGGGGGCATGAAGTGGTCCCGGCGGCGCATGAGTCGCTCGGCCAGCAGCTCTGGCTCGGCCTTGATGAAGACGATCTGCAGGTCGGCCGCCGCCTGACGTAGCTGATCTCGATAGGCCCGCTTCAGCGCTGAACAGGCGACCACCGCGGGCCTGGCCTCGGTCCGGCGCGCGGCGATCCAGGCGGCGACGGCCGCCAGCCACGGACGGCGGTCCTCATCGTCCAAGGGCACGCCCCGCGCCATCTTGGCGTGGTTGGCGGGCGGGTGCAGGTCGTCGGCGTCGAGGAGGGCCCAGCCCAGACGCTCGGCCAGGGCGCTGGCGATCGTCGTTTTACCGGCGCCCGAAACGCCCATCACCAGCAGGATCGGGGTCATGGTCATGCGAGCCTAACGCTGGCGGCTCCGGCAAGGTCCGTCCAGCCCCGGAACCGCGCGCCGCGTCAGCCCTTTCTCCCCCATGCGACAGAACACACAGGATGCGCTTTCTGGCCGGGTCATCGCCATCACCGGCGCCTCGGCCGGCATTGGCCGGGCCACGGCCCTCGCGGCGGCCCGTGCTGGGGCTTCGCTGCTGCTGATGGCGAGGAGCGAGACGGCCCTCGAGACGGTGGCGGCCGAGGCCCGAGGATTGGGTGTCCGCGTCCACGTGGCGCCCCTCGACGTCGCCGATGCAGAGGCGGTCAGACAGGCCGCCCATGCCGGGGAGCAGGCGCTCGGGCCCATCGACGTCTGGATCAACAGCGCCATGGTCACGGTCTTCTCTCCGGTGTCCCGGCTGGACCCTGAGGAGATTGCCCAGGTGACCCGGGTGACCTACCTCGGCTCGGTCCATGGGGCGCTGGCGGCGCTTGAGGTGATGCGGGGCCGTGATCGCGGCGTGATCGTGCAGGTCGGCTCGGCCCTGGCCTATCGGGGGATCCCCCTGCAGGCGCCGTACTGCGCGGCCAAGCACGCCGTTCGCGGTTTTCTGGACTCCCTGCGGACCGAGCTGATCCACGAAAGGTGCGGCGTGCAGATCAGCGAAGTGCAGCTGCCGGCGGTGAACACGCCCCAGTTCGACTGGGCCCGGGCGCACACCGCCCGACGGCCGCAGCCGGTCGGCGACATCCACGCCCCCGACGTCGCCGCCCAGGCTATTCTCAAGGCGGCCCGCCATCCGAGGCGGGAATACTGGCTGGGCGCCAGCACCGCCCAGACCATCATCGGCCAGACCCTCGCCCCGCAGCTGATGGACCGCATGATGGCCGACATGGCCTGGGAGGGGCAGTTCAGCGACGCGACCTTCCCGCCCGGCTATCAGGACAACCTGTTCGCCACGGTGGAGCCGCCGCACCGAACCGAAGGACGCTTCTCGGAGGGACAGATGACCGACGCGCCGCTGATCTCGGGTGATGTCGCGCGGGTCGCGGCGGTCGCCGCAGGCGCCGCCGTCTTCGCCGGTCTAGGCCTGCTGATCGGCCGCCTGGGGCGGCGTTAGCTCCCGGTCCTGCGGCGCGTCAGGTCGCGCTGCGGCCTTCAGGCGGGCCAGGTTGAACGCGGTGTCGATGATGGCGAAGTGCGAGAAGGCCTGCGGGTAGTTTCCCAACTGGCGGCGGGCGGCCGGATCATATTCCTCGGCCAGGAGGCCGAGATCATTGCTCAGGCCCACCAGGCGCTGGAACAGAGCTTCGGCCTCATCGCGCCGGCCCTGCAGAATGAGGTTGTCGGCCAGCCAGAAGCTGCAGGCCAGGAACACCCCTTCGTCGCCCTCCAGCCCGTCATCGGAGGCCTCTGGGTCATAGCGCAGCACAAGGCCGTCCCGAGTCAGGCCCTGCTCAATGGCGGCCACGGTTGAGATCATCCGGGGGTCGTCAGCGGAAATGAAGCCCACCAGCGGCATCAGCAGCACTGCGGCATCCAGGGACTCGCCATCATAGGATTGCACGAAGGCGCCGAGATCGGCGCTATAGCCCCGGTCGCAGACCTCCTGATGGATCTCGTCCCGCAGGGCCTTCCAGCGGTCCGCGGGTCCTTGCAGGCCAAAGTCCTCCACCGCCCGGACCGCACGGTCGAAAGCCACCCAGGCCATGACCTTGGAGTGGACGAAGTGGCGGGGGTCGCCGCGGACCTCCCAGATGCCTTCGTCAGGGCGCCGCCAGACCTCCTCCAGCTGGACCATCAGGGCTCCTTCCAGCTCCCAA
Source organism: Phenylobacterium sp. (assembly GCF_030693405.1). Classification (GTDB taxonomy): domain Bacteria; phylum Pseudomonadota; class Alphaproteobacteria; order Caulobacterales; family Caulobacteraceae; genus Phenylobacterium. The sequence continues at coordinate 11,652 of NZ_JAUYAW010000047.1, read as the reverse complement.
CGGTCCTCCCGCAAGTCGAGTTCGAAGGTGCGCGCCTGGTGCATGGTGTCCATGATCCAGCCGAAGGCGTCGATCTGGAACTGTTCGGCCGCGCCGTTGCCGAGCCGCACCGGCCGGGACCCTTCATAGCCGGGCAGCCACTCGGCCTCCCGCTCACCCAGCCGTCGCTCGCCGGCTATTCCGTAGACCGGCTGAAGCGCCTTCGGGTCGCCCGCCACCGACCGAAGCACCCACTCGCACCAGGCTTCGGCCTCCTTGCGATAGCCGGCGTTCATCAGCGACAGCACCGAGAAGGAGGCGTCCCGCAGCCAGCAGAACCGGTAGTCCCAGTTGCGCTCGCCGCCGATCTGTTCGGGCAGGGACGTGGTCGGCGCCGCGATGATGCCTCCCGTGGGGGCGTAGATCAGCGCCTTGATGGTTATGAGGGACCGGTTCACCGCCTCGGCCCAGGGACCCTCATAACGGCTCTGCGCCGACCAGCCGCGCCAGAAGGCCAGGGTCCGATCCAGGGACTCCTCCGCCTCACACGGTTCGGGCGTGTAGATGTGGGATGGCTCGTAGCTCAGGATGAAGCTCAGGCTGTCGCCGGCCTCCACGGCGAAGGCGCCGCGCACATCTCCGTCCTCGAAATCCAGTGGGCAGGGCGCGCGCAGGATGACCGAGTGCGGTCCCGCCACCGCCCGCAGCGTTCCCGGCGCGATCTGATGCAGCCACGGCTTGACCGCCCCGTAGTCGAACCTGGGGCGGAGCATCAGCTGTAGCTGGCCGCGCCCTGCCAGACCCACCACCTGCCGGATCAGCTTGGGGTCTCCCTCGCGGGGCTCCATGAAGTCGATCAGGCGATAGGAAGTCCCGTCGGGGGCCTCAAAGTCCTGTTCAAGGACGAGGCTGCCATCGTGATAGCGCCGGGCGATCGGCGCGGCGCCCTTGGCGTCAATGCGCCAGAAGCCATGCCGCTCATCCCCAACCAGGGCGGCGAAACAGGCCTCGGAGTCGAAACGGGGCCAGGCCAGCCAGTCGATGGAGCCATTTCGCCCAACCAGTGCGGCGCTTTCACCGTCGCCGATCAACCCGTAGTCCTCGATCTTCTGCATATCGCCCCATTCGTCTGGCCCAGCTCGACATTCTGGCCGCCCGAGCGAGGCTAACGGGCGCATGGCGCATTCGGTTCGCAGGGCCGGCGCTTTCTGGCCTGGACGGCGCCCGGGGGGATCGGGTTCACTGACCCTGCTGCGGGCCTCGACGCTGCGCAGCGGGGAGGGATCATGGCCAACTGGACCAACTGGTCGGGCAGCGTAAGCGCCCAGCCGGCGCAATTTGCGCAGCCCAGGACTCTGGAAGACCTCCAGGCCCTGGTGCGTGGGGCAGGCAAGGTGCGGGTGGTCGGCGCGGGCCATTCCTTCACGCCGCTCTGCGAAACCGACGGCCTGCTGCTGAACCTGTCGGAGCTGGAGGGCGAGCTGGTCATCGCCCCTGACCGCAAGACCGTCACCGCGCCCGCCGGCTGGAGCCTGAAGCGCCTCACCCGGGCCATGTGGGACGAGGGGCTATCCCTGGCCAATCAGGGGGATGTCAATCCGCAGTCCCTGGCCGGGGCCATCGGCACCGGCACCCACGGCACGGGCCGCGATCTGGGCAGCCTCTCGACGCTCGTCCAGGGCGTGCAGGCGGTCATGGCCGACGGGACGGTGGCCGAGACCAGCCGCGCCCAGAGCGCTGATCTCTTTGAAGGCCAGCGCCTGTCCCTTGGCCTGTTCGGCGTGATTACGGCGGCCACCATCGACGTCCTGCCGGCCTACAAGCTGGAGGAGCGGGTCGAGAAGAAGCCGATGGCCTGGGTCTATGAGAATTTTGATGATCTGGCCCAGCGCCACCGGCACGCGGAGTTCTTCGTCTTCCCCTATGCCGATGAGGCCATCGTCAAGACGCTGCATCCGATCGAGGCCGAGGACACGCCGCGGGGCCAGCCCAGCAACGAGGAGGACATCTTCCGGTTCTGCTGCGACATGACCAAGGCCTTCCCCTTCCTGGCCGGGCCGATCCAGCGGTTCATGACGCGGTCCTCGGGCGATGTGCACAAGGTGGGTCCGGCCTACCGCATCTTCCCGTCGACCCGGAACGTCCGTTTCGAGGAGATGGAGTACGAACTGCCCCGGGAGGCCGGGCTGCCGGCGCTCAAGGAGGTCATCGCCTGGATCCGCACGGGCCGTCGGCCGGTGGCCTTCCCGTTCGAATTCCGCTGGGCGGCGGCCGACGACATCTGGATCAGCCCGTTCAACAAGGGGCCAGGCGCCTCGATCTCCATGCACCAGTACGCGAAGATGCCCTGGCAGGAGGTGTTCGCCGCCGCCGAACCCATCTTCCGCAGCCACGGGGGCCGTCCCCACTGGGGCAAGCGCCACTTCCTGACGCGGGATGAGGTCGACGCCCTCTATCCGCTGGCCGGGCGCTTCCGGGAGGTTCGCCGCAAGGCCGATCCTGCGGGCAAGTTCCTGAACCCCCACCTCGCCGACCTGTTCAGCTGAAAAGAGCCCCCATGTCCGTCCTCTCCGACGACCGCCGCCTGCACGGGCATCTGATCGGCCAGCAGGGTTCGCGCCGCGCGCTCAATACGCCGGTCCTGGTGCTCGACCTGGACGCCCTCGACCGCAACATCGCCGCCATGGCGCAGCTGGCGACCACGGCTGGGGTTCGCCTGCGCCCCCACGCCAAGACGCATAAGAGCGTCGACATCGCCCGCCGGCAGGTGGCGGCCGGCGCCTTTGGCCTCTGCTGCGCCAAGCTAGGCGAGGCCGAGGCCCTGGCGGCGGGCGACATCGAAAACCTGCACATCACCTCGCCGGTGGTCTCGGCCCCGGCCATCGCCAGACTGATCGCGCTCAACGCCCGCAGCCCTGGCCTGTCGGTGGTGGCCGACCACTCGGACAATGTGGCGGCCCTGGCTGCGGCGGCCTCGGCCGAGGCTCCGCTGACCGTCTATGTGGACGTCGACCCGGGCATCCGCCGCACCGGCGTGGCGACCGACGAGGCCGCCGTGGCGCTCGCCCGCCAGATCGCCGCCGCCCCGTCTCTGATCTACGGAGGCGTCCAGAAGTACTGCGGCCGCGAGCAGCACATCGAGGACTACGGCGCCCGCCGCGAGGCGATCCTCGCCCAGACCGCGGTCCTGAAGGCCACCATTGCGGCCCTGGCGGCCGCTGGCCTGGCGCCGCCCGTGGTGACGGGCTGTGGCACTGGCACCCACCGGATCGATCTGGAACTGGGGGTCTTCACCGAGTGGCAGGTGGGGTCCTATGTCTTCATGGACGATCAGTATCTGGCCTGCGCCCTGACCGAGGCCGGCGCCTCGCCCTATGGGCGCAGTCTGTTCGTCGACGCCCGGGTGGTCAGCGCCAATCATGGCCCCCTGGTCACGGTCGATGCGGGCTTCAAGGCCTTTTCCACCGACGCCGCTCCCCCCCAGGTGGTGGCCGGCGCGCCGGACGGGGCGAAGTTCGCCTTCATGGGTGACGAGCAGGGGGCGGTCATCGCGCCGGGGATCGGTGAGACCCTCACAATCAGCGATCTGGTCACCCTGGCCGTGCCGCACTGCGACCCGACCGTGAACCTTTACGACAGCTACCATGTGGTCCGCGGCGACACCCTGGTGGACATCTGGCCCGTCACCGCCCGCGGTCGCAGCCGCTAGCCCCGCCCGACCATCAGGAGACGCGCCATGAGGTTCGAGGACTATCGCCGCCACGACATGACCGCCCTGGCCGACCTGGTCGCCCGCCGGGAGGTGTCGGCCGCCGAACTGCTGGAGACCGCCCTGACGCGCGCTGCTGTGGTCAATCCGCAGATCAACGCCATCACCCAGGACCTGTCCGACTTCGCCCGCAGCGAGCTTGCAAGCGCGACGGGGGGACCATTCGGCGGCGTGCCCTTCCTGCTCAAGGACCTGGGCGCCCAGCTGGCCGGCACGGTGACCACCGGCGGTTCCCGGGCCTTCAAGGACGCCCGCGCCGAGGCTGACAGCGCCATCGTGGCCGCCTATCGCCGGGCGGGTCTGGTGATCTTCGGCAAGACCAATACGCCGGAGTTCGGCCTGGCCCCGGTCACCGAGCCGGCCCTGTTCGGCGCGAGCCGCAATCCCTGGAACCTGGGCCATACGCCGGGCGGCTCGTCCGGCGGGGCTTCGGCGGCCGTCGCGGCCGGCATCGTCCCGGGCGCCCACGCCAGCGACGGCGGCGGCTCCATTCGCGTGCCGGCCTCGGCCTGTGGCCTGTTCGGCCTGAAGCCCTCCCGGGGGCGTGTGTCCTTCGCGCCCGCGGGCGAAGGCTGGGCGGGCGCCTCCATGCAGCACGCGTTGACCCGCTCAGTGCGCGACAGCGCCGCCCTGCTTGATGTGGTCTGCCAGCCCCAGGCGGGGGATCCCTACTTCCTGGCGCCGCCGGAACGACCCTTCGCCCAGGAGGTGGGCCGCGATCCTGGCAAGCTGCGGATCGCCTTCACCACCGCTTCCCTGGCCAGCCCTGAGCTAGATCCCCAGTGCGTGCAGGCGGTGCGTGAGGCCGCCGTCCTCTGCGCGAGCCTCGGCCATGATGTGACGGAGGCGAGCCTGCCCGGCGATCTCGCCACCCTGTCCCAGGCGGCCGGCGTGATCATCGCCGCCAGCGTCGCCGCCACCCTCGACGCCGAGGCCGAGCGTCGCGGCCGGCCCATCAGCGAGGACGAGGTCGAGTTCACCACCTGGATGAGCTATCGCCGCGGGCGGGAGCTTTTGGCCCCGCAATACGTCCAGGCGGTCGCCGCGGTGCATGCCTTCGGCCGGGCGGTGGCCGGCCTGTTCGCCGACTATGACATCCTGCTTCTGTCCACCGCCGGCCGGCCGCCGCCGCCGGTGGGCTGGCTGACCGAGGACCTCAGTCAGTACGCCCGCCGTCTGTTCTCATTCATGAGCAACACCCAGGCCTTCAACAATACCGGCCAGCCGGCCATGAGCGTGCCCCTGGCCTGGTGCGAAGAGGGCCTGCCCATCGGCCTGCAGTTCGTCGCCCCGATGGGCGAGGAGGCGAGGCTGTTGCGTCTGGCGGGACAGCTAGAGCAGGCCAAACCCTGGTTCGACCGCACAGCGCCGCTTTGAACGAGTCCGACATGATCCGCATTGCAGAGGCTGATGACGTGGAGGCCTGCGTGCAGTTGGCGGAAGCCAGACGGGCGCTCTATGAGACCTTCGAACCCCGCTTCTGGCGCCGGGCGGAGAACACCGCGGAGATGAGCCGCCTGTGGTTTGCGCATCTGTTCGCCAAGGCTGAGGTCCTAGCCCTGGTCGCGGAGCTCGACGGCGAGGTGAGAGGCTTCCTGATCGCCCAGCCGACGCCTTCGCCGCCGGTCTACGACCCTGGGGGGCGCACGGCGCTGATCGACGACTTCGTGGTCGAGCAGGGCAGGTGGACGACCCTCGGCGCTCAGTTACTGACTGAGGCGCGTCAGCGCCTGCGAGCCGCAGGTTATGCTCAGATCGTGGTCGTCGGGGCGCGCCAAGACGAGGACAAGACCGGCCTGCTGGAGGCGACGGACCTATCGCTGGCTTCCACCTGGTGGACCGCGGCCACCTAAGGCGCCGCTTGGCGGTGGAGCGGGTGAGTGGTGGGAGCTAAGGTCCGAGCCATGACTCGCCCGCACATCCTCTACGGCTTGCCGCACTCGCTCTATACCGGTCCGGCGCGGGCCTATCTGCGCAAGTCCGGCGTCGCCTTTGTCGAGCGGTCGGCCCGCGAGCCGGAGTTCCGTCAGCAGGTGATGCCGGCCATTGGCCGCTCGATCATCCCGGTGCTGGTCACGCCTGAGGGCCAGATCGTCCAGGACAGCGTCGACATCATCGACCATGTCGAGGCGGCCGGCGCGGCGCTCAGCGCCTATCCTGACCGCCCGCGCCAGCTGTTCCTGGCGCACCTGTTCCAGCTGTTTGGCTCCCAGGGGCTGCTGCGGGCGGCCATGCATTACCGGTGGAGCTATTACGACGTCCAACGCGCCTTCCTGGATCACGCCTTCGGCGTATCCGGCGCTGAGGACGACCCCAGCCGCGGCGCCATGCGCAAGATGCAGAGCTATCTGCCGGGCCTCGGCGTGCGGCCCGACACCATCCCGCTGATCGAACAGGGCTACCACGACCTGCTGGCCGCCCTGGAGGCTCACCTGTCGGTCCATCCCTACCTGCTGGGCGGCCGGCCCAGTATCGGGGATTATGGCCTGTTCGGCCCGCTGTTCGCCCATCTGGGCCGCGACCCCGTGCCCGCCGACATCATGAAGCGCCAGGCGCCGTCGGTCTTCCGCTGGATCGAGCGCCTGCATGCGCCCGACCTGGACATTCCCGACATGCCAGCCGCCGACGGCTGGCTGGCCGGCGACGCTGTGCCCGAGACCCTGGAGGCGCTCGTCGCAGAGATGGGTGCGGAGATGGGGGCGGAACTCGCCGCCAAGCTCGCCTGGCTGGAAGACCACTATCAGCGGCTGGCCCCGGCTGACGGCGAACCGGTCAGCGCCAAGCCGCACCAGCGGACGCTTGGCGTGACGCCCAGCCGCTATCGCGGGGTCCCCGACGAGGTCGGGGTGCAGCCCTATCTGCTCTACATGGTCCAGAGGACGGAAACCGCCCTTGGCGCGCTGGCCGGGGCGGACCGGGTGTGGGCCGACGACCTGCTGGCCCGCTCAGGGCTGGGCGCGCTGGGCGAACCCCGGCAGGCCCGGGTGGATCGCCGCAATCACATCGAGGTCTGGGCGCGGCCCTGATCGCCAGATTCTAGCGGCCCATCCAGGGCTTGGACTTGGACGAGGACTGATGGGCGGCGGCCTGTTCGCGCTGGAAACGCCCGCCCCGGGGCGGTTTCGGCTTGGCGTCCAGGGCGGCTTTCTTCAGCCGCAGGGCGCGCTGGATCGAGGTTTCGCCTTCAGGGCCGTCATCGGCGGGGGAGTCGCTCATTTTTTCGGTCCGGCATTGAGGTCTGGGCGGGCGGCGAGGAAGGCGGCCTTTTCGGCAGACGTGAGCACCTTGCCGGGCTTCTGGCGCGACACCCGCGGCTTGGGCGGCGCATAGACGTCCATGGGTGGGGCCGGGGCCTTGAGGTCTGACAGTCTCTTGGGCGGCGGCTTCATGGATCATCGCGCGGTGAAGGACCCCCGACTCCAGGGCCGTCCCACCTATGACACATCAGGGGGCGGCCGTCCGCCTGCGCATGTTCAGCAGATAGACGGCGATCACACCTGTGGCCACCAGACCGATCAGCAGGGTGGAGATGGCGTTGATCTCCGGGCTGACGCCTAAGCGCACGGCGCTGTAGATGCGGATCGGCAGGGTGGTGGCGCCCGGTCCTGAGGTGAAGCTGGCGATGACCAGGTCGTCCAAGGAAAGCGTGAAGGCCAGCATCCAGGCTGCGGCCACGGCGGGCGCGATATTGGGCAGGGTCACCAGGGCGAACGCCTTCCAGGGTGGCGCGCCCAGGTCCCGGGCGGCTTCCTCCAGGGCCTCGTCGAAGGAGACGAGCCGGGCCTGAACGACCACGGTGGCGTAGCAGAGGGTGAGCGTGGTGTGGGCGATCATCACCGTCCAGAAGCCCCGCGCCACGCCCACCGACACGAACAGCAGCAGCAGCGACAGTCCCAGAATCACCTCGGGCATGACCAGCGGCGCATAGGTCATGCTGGAGAACAGGGTGCGGCCCCGGAACCGCCCGGCTCGCACGAGGCCGAGCGCGGCCAGCGTCCCAAGAATGGTGGCCAGGGTCGCCGAAACGAAGGCCACCCGCAGGGTCACCCAGGCTGCAGCCAGCAGCTGTTCGTTCTGGAACTGGCTCACGTACCAGCGGGTGGAAAAACCGCCCCAGACCGTGACCAGTCGGCTCTCATTGAACGAGTAGATCACCAGCAGGACGATGGGCAGATAGAGGAAGCCCATGCCGAGCACGATGGCGGCGATGTTGAAGGCGCTGGGACCCCGCCGCATCAGCGCTGCTCCATCATCTTGGTCTGCTGGCGCTGGAACAGCAGGATGGGGATGACGAGGGTGGCCAGCAGCACGATGGCCACGGCGCTGGCGGCGGGCCAGTCGCGGTTGGAGAAGAACTCTGTCCAGATGGTCTTGCCGAGCATCAGGGTGCCGGAGCCGCCCAGCAGGTCGGGGATCACGAACTCGCCCACCATGGGGATGAAGCAGAGCAGGGCGCCGGCCATCACGCCCGGGATGGAGAGGGGGAAGGTCACTCGCCAGAAGCTCTGGAGCGGCGTGCAGCCGAGATCTGCGGCGGCTTCCAGCAGACCGGCCTCCTGCCGCTCCAGAACGGCATAGAGCGGCAGGACCATGAAGGGCAGATAGGCGTAGACCAGACCGATATAGACGGCCGTATCGGTGTTCAGGATGTCCACCGGCGGCAGGCCGATCTGCGCGAGGGCCATGTTCAGCAGGCCGGCGGGCTTGAGGATGGCGATCCAGGCATAGACCCGGATCAGGAAGCTCGTCCAGAAGGGCAGGATCACCGCCATCAGCAGGGCTTGGCGAACGCTGGGTCGGCACCTGGCCATGCCATAGGCCAGCGGATAGCCCACCAGCAGCAGGATCACCGTGGCCACGGCGGCGAACTTCAGGCTGGAGAGATAGGCCGCGAGGTAAAGGCCGTCCTGGCCCATCCGGGCATAGGCGTCGAAATCCAGGGCCCGGACGAAGGCGATGACGCCCCCCAGCCCCTGGCTCCAGTCCAGTCGCGGCGCATAGGGCGGGATGGCCAGGACCACGTCCGACAGGGACAGTTTGGCCACCAGCAGGAAGGGGACCAGGAAGAAGACCGCCAGCCACAGGAAGGGCGCATAGGCCGCCCGCGCCTCGGAACTCGGCTGACCCCGGGGGCGTCCCAGACCCTTCCACGGGCGACGCGGGCGCGGGGCGCCCGTCACGCTCATCGGGTGAGCACCACGGCGGAATCGGGTGCGAAGGTCAGCCAGACCTTATCGTCCCAATCGACGGGGCGATCCACGACGCGGCTGGCGTTGGCGCGGGCCGCCCGGATGGTGCGTCCGCCGGGCAGCTCCACCAGATAGGTGGTCCAGTCCCCCAGATAGCCGATGTCGGCCACGGTCCCTTCCAGGCGGTTGGGACCAGGCGGCGGGGGATCGAGGTGCACCCGCATCTTCTCCGGCCGCACCGCCAGCCAGGCGGTGGAGCCGATGGCGATCTCGTCGTCCTCGATGGCTTCCAGACCCTCAGGCGCTTCGGGGCTGACCAGGCGGATGATATCGCCGTCGTCCTCGATGACCTTGGCCTCGAACAGGTTCACATCGCCGATGAAGTCGGCCACGTAGCGGGAATTGGGGGCCTCATAGACCTCGGCCGGGCGGCCGATCTGGGCCAGCTGGCCGGCTCGCATCACCGCAATTCGGTCAGCGGTGATCATCGCCTCTTCCTGATCGTGGGTGACGATCAGGAAGGTCATGCCCAGGCGCTGCTGCAGGGCCATCAGCTCGAACTGGGTCTCTTCCCGAAGCTTGCGGTCCAGGGCGCCGAGCGGCTCGTCCAGCAGCAGCATGCGCGGCTTGGGCGCGATGGCGCGGGCGAGCGCCACCCGCTGCTTCTGGCCCCCCGACAGCTGGTCAGGTTTGCGGTGGGCGAGGCCCTCCAGCCGCACCAGGGCCAGCATCTCATCGACCCGGGTGGCGATCTCGTCCTTGGGCTTTTTCTGCTGCCGCAGGCCAAAGGCGACGTTCTGGGCCACGGTCAGGTGCGGAAACAGGGCGTAGGACTGGAACATCATGTTCACCGGCCGCAGGTGCGGCGGCCGGCCGGCCAGGTCTTCGCCGCCGAGGGTGATGCGGCCCAGGTCCGGCGTCTCGAAGCCCGCCAGCATCCGCATCAGGGTCGACTTGCCGCAACCCGACGGCCCCAGCAGGGCGAAAAATTCCCCCTCATAGATGTCCAGCGACACCGCATCGACGGCGGTTTCGCCGCCAAAGCGCTTGGTCACCTGATCGAAACGGACCAGCGGTTTGGCCGAGGGGTCCGCCCACGGGGCGAAGCTCGAGCGCACCGCGCCGATGTTCAAACGCGGCTTGGCGTTCACGAAAGGTCGAGCCCCCAGGGCGTGGCGCGGCGGGTCACTGGCCCGTCTGCACCCGGGTCCAGAGCCGGTTCACTTCGCGGACCAGATCCTGACCCTTGGCGGTGGTGACGAACAGACGCTCCATCACCTCGTCGCCGGGATAGATGCGCGGATCGTCGCGGACTTCCGGATCGACCAGGGCCGTGGCCGGCTCATTGGCGTTGGCGTAGGCGGTGTAGTTGGACGCCGTCGCGATCACGTCGGGACGCAGCATGAAGTCCAGGAAGGCGTAGGCCGCGTCCGGATTGGGGGCGTCCACCGGAATGGCGAAGACGTCGAACCACACCTGGCTGCCCTCGCTGGGGATCACATAGTCCACCTCGACGCCGGCGCCGGCCTCCGAGGCCCGATCGGCAGCCTGGAAGATGTCGCCGGAATAGCCGATGGCCACGCAGATATCGCCATTGGCCAGACCGTTGACGTATTCCGAGGAGTGGAACTTGCGCACATGCGGACGCACGGCCATCAGCATATCGGTGGCGGCCTGATAGTCGGCCACGGCCGTGGAATTGGGGTCCTTGCCCAGATAGTTCAGCGCCACGGCGTACATGTCCTCCGAGGCGTCCAGGAAATGGACCCCGCAGTCGGCCAGCTTGGAGATATTCTCGGGCCGGAACAGCACCTCCCAGGAGTCGATGGCCACGCCGGGCAGGCGCTCAGCCACCTTCTGCGGATTGAAGCCGATGCCGATGGTGCCCCACATATAGGGGACGGTGTAGCGGCCGCCCGGATCGAACGGCTCCATATAGGCCATGATCTTGGGCGACAGATTGCCGATATTGGTCAGCTTGGACTTGTCGAGCTCGGCGATGGCGCCGGCCTGGATATAGCGCGGGATGTTGTGGTTGGACGGGGTCACCACGTCATAGCCAGTGCCGCCCTGGAGCATCTTGGTCTCCAGCACCTCGTTGGAATCAAAGGTGTCGTAGACGATCTTCAGGCCCGTATCGCTGGTGAAGGCCTCCAGCAGCTCAGGATCGATATAGTCCGACCAGTTGTAGATCCGCACCGTATCATTGGCGCTCTGCCCCTGGCCGCAGGCGGCGAGGCCCAGCAAGGCCGCCGCGCTGGCCGCGGCCACGCCCGTCTTCTTCACCCAAGCCCGCATCACGCTCTCCCTCAGCAGCCCAGCACCTGCTTATAAGGCTGATGACGCGGGGGTTAAGTCCCCAATCGACGCCGCGAGCCCCGGAGACTTGTGATGCCCCCCAGCCTGGCGCCTGGCCTGACCCCTCTGATGGCCTTCGTGGCCCCGGTGATCCTGCTGGTGTTCTCCAATATTTTCATGACCTTCGCCTGGTATGGCCACCTGAAGGTCGAGCATCGGCCGCTCTGGATCATCATCCTGGTGAGCTGGGGCATCGCCTTCTTCGAATACTGCCTGGCCGTGCCCGCCAACCGGATCGGCAGGGATGTCTATTCGCCTGCCGAGCTGAAGACGATGCAGGAGGTCATCACGCTCGCGGTCTTCGCGGTCTTCTCGGTGATGTATCTGGGGGAGCGGTTCACCTGGAACCACGCCATC
>NZ_JAUYAW010000045.1 GCF_030693405.1 Phenylobacterium sp. | reverse complement strand
CGTGGCCTATGACGGCTATGTGGCTCTGGGCTGCGTGATTCGCGGGGAGACCTACCACTTCGAGGTCGTGTCCAATGAGTCTGCCCGCGGCCTCATGGATTTGACGATTAGCCGCAAGCTCTGCATCGGAAACGGCATCCTGACCGTCGATGAAGAGGCTCAGGCCTGGGCCCGCGCCCGGGCGAGCCAGGCCGACAAGGGCGGCGGGGCGGCGCGCGCCTGTCTGGAGATGATCAGCCTGAAGGCGCGGCTTTCCGGGCATGATCAATGAGCGACGACCTGCCCACGCCGCCGCAGCCGCCCCGCCAGGCCCGCTCTGTCGCCCGTCTCGCCGTTGTCCAGGCGCTTTACCAGATGGAAGTCTCGGGGGCCGGCGTTGAGGCGGTGATCCGTGAGTTCTCCGACCATAGGTTCGAGCGCGACGTTGAGGGCTTCGCCTTGACCGGCGCCGATGAGACCTTCTTCGCCGAGCTCCTGCGCGGCGTGGTCACCCACCAGGCGCAGGTGGATCGCGCCGTAGTCCGACGCCTGGCCACGGGTTGGCGTCTCGAACGTCTTGACGCGACGGTGCGCGCCATACTGCGATCGGGCGCCTATGAGCTGTCCGAGCGGCCCGACGTGCCCACCGAGGTGGTGATCGATGAGTATGTCGAGCTGGCCAAGTCCTTCTTCGAAGGACCCGAGCCCGGCTTCGTGAACGGCGCCCTGGACGGCGTGGCCCAGGATGTCCGGACCTGATGAGACCGGCCATCCGCCGGGGGAATTCGAGCAGATCGCCCGGCTCTACCGGCCACTGACGCGGGGGGCGCCAGAAGCGCTGGGACTTCTCGACGATGCGGCGGTGATCCCGTCGCGGCCCGGTTATGATCTGGTTGTCACCAAGGACGCCCTTGTGGAAGGCGTGCATTTCCCGTGGGGTGAGGCCCGCGACCTTGTGGCGCGCAAGCTGCTCCGGACCAATCTGTCAGATCTCGCAGCCAAGGGGGCCAAGCCCTTCGGCTATTTTCTCGCCGTCGCCTGGCCGCCGGAGACCGACTTCGCGACGCGCGAAGCCTTCGCCCACGGGCTGCAGGTCGACGGGGCGGCCTTTGACGTCTCCCTGCTGGGGGGCGACACGGTGTCCACCTCCGGTCCCCTGAGCGTGAGCATGACCTTGCTGGGATGGGTCCCCGAGGGTCGCGCGGTGCTTCGGTCTGGCGCCCGACCCGGAGATCTGGTCATGGTCAGCGGCCCGATCGGCGACGGAGGCCTGGGGCTCGCCGCTGTGGAAGGGCGATTGGCGGACGTCGGCGGCTATCTGGCCGGCCGTTACCGGCTGCCGACCCCGCGGCTGGACCTGCGGGAGAGTCTGGGGCGTTGGGCCTCGGCCTGTGCGGATGTGTCTGACGGCCTGATCGCCGACGCTGGTCACATCGCCACGGCAAGCGGCGTCGCTCTGCGGCTGGATCTGGCGCGGGCGCCGGTGTCGCCCGCCGCCGCAGGGTGGCTGGCGGGCCAGCCCGACCAGGGCCTGGCGCGGGGCCGCCTGGCCAGCTTTGGCGACGACTACGAACTGGTGGTCACGGCGCCGCCCGCGGCGGCGGCGGCGCTTGGCCTGTCGGTCATTGGAGAGGTCGAGGCCGGGGCGGGTGTCGACGTGACCTTTGGCGGCGCGCCCGTGACCGTCGCGGCCGCCGGTTGGACCCACCGCTGATCGTAAGACTACGGCAACCCTGTCTGGATTAGGCTCGATCCATGCATCGTCGAAGCCTGCTCGCCCTTCTCCCCTTCGTGCTGGCGGCCGGTCCCGCCGTGGCGGCCGGAGGCAAGGCCGCCGACAAGGCTGGCGCAGCTCAGTATATCGATATCTCGCCGGTCGCCCTGCCGGTGACCATGGGCGACAGGGTGGTGAACTACATCTTTGTCGGCGTTCGCCTGAACCTCACCGCCATGGCCAATGTGCAGAAGCTGCGGGAACGGGAACCGTTCTTTCGGGATGCGCTGGTCCGCGCCGCGCATCGGACCCCATTCACCGGCAAGACCAACTTCACGACCATCGATGTTGATCGGTTGAAGGCCGTGATGCTGAAGGAAGCCGTGCGCCTCGGGGGCAAGGACATCCAGAGCGTGGCGGTGACGTCCCAGACGGCTAAACGACAGAGCGGACTGCCCAAGCATCCAGGCGCTCCGCCGGGCTGAGTCCGCGCTTCTGCACAACCCGTTGCGCCCCTATCGCAACCTTGGCACAGTCGCCGCGCGATAAAAAAATAAGAGGCGCCGCAATGACGGCGTCTCAACCCAGAGGAAACGTTGCGGCCTGTCCTTCCCGCCTCCCGGCGGTGAAGCGTCGTGTCGCGCCATTGAATAGGGGCGTCTGAACTATGAGTCTCGAGCTTATGCTGGTGATTGCCGCCGGCTTGCTGGCGGTGCTGTACGGCGTCGTCCAGTCCGCATCCCTGATGCGGGCCTCCCCTGGAAACCCACGCATGCAGGAGATCGCCGCCGCGATCCAGGAGGGCGCCCAGGCCTATCTGCGTCGCCAGTACACCACCATCGCCATGGTGGGCGTGGTGATCCTGATCGGCGTCGGCGTCCTCTTGGGCGTTCTGCCGGCGATCGGGTTCCTGATCGGCGCGGTGCTGTCCGGCGCCGCGGGCTTCGCCGGCATGTGGATCTCTGTGCGGGCCAATGTCCGCACGGCCCAGGCCGCGTCTGAAAGTCTCGAGAAAGGGCTCTCTCTGGCGTTCCGCTCTGGCGCGGTCACCGGCATGCTGGTGGCGGGTTTCGCCCTGGTGGGCGTGGCCGGCTACTTCTTCGTGCTGACCGGCCCGCTGGGCTTTGCACTGACCAGCCGTGAAGTGGTCGACTCCCTGGTGGCTCTGGGCTTCGGCGCCTCGCTGATCTCCATCTTCGCCCGTCTTGGCGGAGGCATCTTCACCAAGGGCGCCGACGTGGGCGGCGACATGGTGGGCAAGGTGGAGGCCGGCATTCCCGAGGATGACCCGCGCAACGCCGCCACCATCGCCGACAATGTGGGCGACAATGTCGGCGACTGCGCCGGCATGGCCGCCGACCTGTTCGAGACCTATGCGGTGACCACCGTCGCCACCATGGTGCTGGCGGCCATCTTCTTCCGGGGCACGCCCCTGGTTGAGACCATGATGATGCTGCCCCTGGCCATCTGCGGCGTCTGCATCATCACCTCGATCATCGGCACCTTCTTCGTCCGCCTGGGCAAGTCTCGCAACATCATGGGCGCCCTCTACCGCGGCCTGATCGTCACCGGCGTGCTGTCGGTCGGCGCCATCTGGTGGGTCACCACCCGCATGGTGCCTGACATGGTCACCCTGGGGACCCGCAGCTTTGATGGCCTGTCGCTGTTCTATTGCGGCGTCGTCGGCCTCGCGGTCACCGCGGCCATCGTCGTCATCACCGAGTACTACACCAGCACGGCCTTCCGCCCGGTGAAGTCGGTGGCCAAGGCCAGCGTCTCTGGCCACGGCACCAACGTGATCCAGGGGCTGGCTGTCAGCCTGGAGTCCACGGCGCTTCCGGCCCTGGTCATCATCGGCGGCATCATTGTGGCCAATGGCCTGGCGGGCCTGTTCGGCATCGCCATCGCCACCACCGCCATGTTGTCGCTCGCCGGCTTCATTGTCGCGCTGGACGCCTTCGGTCCGGTGACGGACAACGCCGGCGGCATCGCCGAGATGGCGGGCCTGCCCGCTGACGTCCGCGTCTCCACCGACGCCCTCGATGCGGTCGGCAACACGACCAAGGCCGTGACCAAGGGCTACGCCATCGGTTCGGCCGGCCTGGGCGCGCTCGTGCTGTTTGGCGCCTATACCGAAGACCTGAAGTTCTTCGCCTCCACCGCCGAGCCCGGCTCCTTCTTTGAAGGCATGGGCGCCGTCGCCTTCGACCTGTCCAACCCCTATGTGGTGGTGGGCCTGCTGTTCGGGGGGCTGCTGCCCTTCCTGTTCGGCGGCATGTCCATGACTGCCGTGGGCCGGGCGGCCGAGGCCGTGGTGGTCGAGGTTCGTCGGCAGTTCAAGGAAAACCCCGGCATCATGACCGGCGAGGTCAAGCCGGAGTACGGTCGGGCCGTGGACATCCTGACCAAGGCGGCCATCCGCGAGATGATCGTCCCGAGCCTTCTGCCGGTCGTCTCGCCCGTGGTGCTGTTCTTCGTGATCATGGCCATCGCCGGCAAGGCCGACGCCTTCTCCGCCCTCGGCGCCATGCTCATGGGCGTCATCGTCACCGGCCTGTTCGTGGCCATCTCGATGACCTCCGGCGGTGGCGCCTGGGATAACGCCAAGAAGCTGATCGAAGAGGGCCACCACGGCGGCAAGGGGTCGGAGGCTCACAAGGCCGCCGTCACCGGCGACACCGTCGGCGACCCCTACAAGGACACGGCCGGCCCGGCCGTGAATCCGATGATCAAGATCACCAACATCGTGGCCCTGCTGCTGCTGGCGATCCTGGCCCATGGGGTCGGTGGCTAACGCCCCGCGTCACCTCTGAACGAGAAACGCCCCGGAGAGTGATCTCCGGGGCGTTTTTCTGTCTGGCGGCCTGGCGGGCGGGGCGGGCCTGCGGTCCTAGCGACGGTCGCCCGGACGATTGCCCGGCACTGATTCGTCGTCCCGCGGCAGCATGCCGCCGCGTCCCACATTGCCCAGCAGCTGCTCGAGGATGGTCAGCTCGCGGCCGCGGGTGGGGGTCTCGCGGTCGTTGAAGGCGACGACCTTGCCGTCCTCGAGGGTGTAATGATCCACCGCCTCTACGACCTCGCTGTCGCCATTGAAGCGGATCGCCACCACCTCGCGGTTGACGACCCGAGGTTTGCGGAAGGCCACCTGCTCCTTCACCTGGGCGATGTAGAACCAGATGTCGTCCTCGAAGGTCGAGGTGGTCGAGGGCGATCCGAGGCGGCCGCGCACAGTGGACTTGGTGTCCTCGCCGACCTTCACGTCCTTCGGACTGGCGTCGATGGCCTGGAAGCCGGAATAGCTGGTGATGGGGGCGCAGGCGCTGGTGGCGAGCAGTCCGGCCGAGAAGACGGCGAAGGCGACACGGCGAAACATGAGGGAACCGGACCTGTTCAAGATTTCAAGACTTTGACCTATCGCCCGCGGGGCCTTAGTTCAATGCCGCCGTTAACGCCCTGTGGCGGCGAAATCGAGGCCAAGATGATCCTGGAGCGTCTCTTTCGTCCCAAGCCCGCGAAGATCGCGGGGCAGAAACTCTATGCCGGGCTGGTCGCCCAGGCCCGGCGGACGGACTTCTACAGCCAGCTTGCAGTCCCCGACACGGTGGAGGGGCGCTTCGAGCTCTACTCTCTGCATGTGGTGCTGCTGCTTGATCGCCTGAAGCGGCAGGGGGCCGCGGCTGGCGTGGTCGCCCAGGCCCTGTTCGACGCCTATGTCTCGGCGCTCGATGACGCCCTCCGGGAGATGGGGGTCGGCGATCTTTCGGTGGGCAAGAAGATGCGCAAGCTGGGCGAGGCCTTTTATGGCCGGGTGAAATCCTATGAAGCGGCCCTGGCCGCTCTGCCGGATGAGGCCTCCCTGGCGGGCCTCATCGCCCGGACGGTCTATGCCGAGGCCGCTGACGCCCAGCCTGAAGCGCTCGTGACCTATGTGCTGCGCCAACGGCAGGCCCTGGCCGCCCAGCCCCTGGACGCCATCCTGGCCGGCGATGTCGTCTGGACCGCGCCATGAGCGAGTCTCCCATCTGGTCGCATAGATTCCGGATGTCAGACCTCTCGCGAGGTCCCGTGGTCGTCCCTCTCGAGGCTGATGAGGCCACGCGCGCGGCCCTGGCGAAGCATCTCGGCCTGCGGGCCATCAAGTCGCTGACGGCCGAGGCGCGGATCCGACCGTGGCTGGACGGGGCGGAGATCGGGGGCCGCTTCAAAGCCCTGGTCGAGCAGGAGTCGGGCATTTCCCTGGAGATTTTCGATCAGGTGGTCGAAGGGCCGCTTGAGGTTCGGCTGGTCCCGGCCGGGAGCCCCAACGCCCCCGACCCGGAGGTCGAGATCGAGTTGGACCCCGAGGCCCCCGATCCTCCCGAAATCCTGGACGGCGACGTGATCGATCTGGCCGCCTATGTGGTCGAGCATCTGGCTGTGGAGATCGATCCCTTCCCCCGCCAGCCCGGCGAAACCTTCGAGTACGCGCCGCCGCAGGATGACGACTCGCCCTTCGCCGTGCTTAAGCGGTTGAAAGACGATAATGGGTGAGCGCCCGCCGGAGGCCGCCAGAGCGGCCCGCTTCGGGCGGCGAATTGGGGCTGAAATCACGCCGTGAGCCAGGTTTTCACCATTTCAGTCGACGCCATGGGCGGCGATCACGGCCCGGCGGTGACGATTCCCGCCCTGTCGCGGGCCGTGGGGCGCCTTGGTCCTGATGTGCGGTTCCTCGCCCATGGGGACGCCGCCCTCATTGAAGGCGAACTCGCCCGACTGCCGGATCTTGCCGGTCGCGTCGAGGTCCGTCACACCGACAAGGTGGTGGCCAGCGACGAGAAGCCCGCTACGGCGCTTCGTCGGGGCAAGGGCTCCAGCATGTGGAACGCGGTAGAGGCCGTGAAGCTGGGGGAGGCCGGGGGCGCCGTCTCGGCTGGCAACACCGGCGCGCTTATGGCCATCTCCAAGCTGATCCTGCGCATGAGCGCCGATCTTGACCGCCCTTGTCTCACCGCCAGCTGGCCCACCGTCCGAGGCTTCACCACCGTCCTGGATGTGGGCGCCAATGTGGACTGCGACGCCGCCCGACTGGTCGAGTTCGCCATTCTCGGGGAGGCCTTCCACCGGGCGGCCCATGGGATCGAACGTCCGACCATCGGCCTGCTGAACGTCGGCTCCGAGGACATCAAGGGCCACGAGGAAGTCCGGGAGGCCCATCGCATGCTGCGCGAGGGCGCAGCGGGCTTGAACTATTACGGCTTCGTCGAGGGCGATGATCTCACCCGCGGCGTGGTGGATGTGGTGGTCACTGACGGGTTCACCGGCAATGTGGCGCTGAAAACCGCCGAAGGCGTCGCGAAGTTCATCTCGGGCGAGCTTCGTGCGGCGCTGACCTCATCCTTGCCCTCGAAGCTGGGCGCGCTCCTGGCCCGCAAGGCCCTGCTGGCTTTCCGCGAGAGACTGAACCCGCCGGCCGCGGCGCCCTTGCTTGGCCTCAATGGGGTGGTGGTGAAGAGCCATGGCGGCGCCGAGATTCGAGACTTCGCCGACGCCATCCAGGTGGCGGCCGATCTTGCGCGGAGCGACTTCGCCGCGGAGATCACCCGCAGCATGACCAGGCTGGGCCTCGGCGCCCAACCGATGACCGCCGCGGCGGGCCAGGGAGGCGAGTGAGTTGAGTTCCGTGCGTCGCAGCGCCGTGACCGGCGTGGGGGGCTATCTCCCCGACGAGATCGTCACCAATGATGATCTCGCCAAGTTCGTGGACACCAGCGATGAGTGGATTCGCGAGCGGACCGGCATCCAGATGCGCCGTCGGGCGGGTCCCGACCAGGCCGTATCCGACCTCGCCGTGGAAGCTGCGCGCCGGGCCCTGGCCGCCGCCGGGCGGACCGTGGACGAGGTCGATCTGATCATCGTCGCCACCACCACGCCTGACCTGACCTTCCCGGCCACGGCGGCCATCGTGCAGCGCAAGCTGGGCTGCCCGGTGGGGATCGCCTTCGATATCCAGGCCGTCTGCTCGGGCTTCGTCTACGCCCTGTCCGTGGCTGACGGCTTCGTCGCGGGCGGCCGCAGTCGGTGCGCCCTGGTGATTGGGGCCGAAATGATGACCCGCCTGATGGACTGGACGGACCGTGGCACCTGCGTCCTGTTCGGCGATGGCGCCGGCGCCGTGGTCGTCGAGCCGGTGGACGGGCAGGGGACCACCGCTGACCGGGGCCTGCTGGGCTTCGCCCTGCGGGCCGACGGGACCAAGCAGGACCTGCTCTATGTGGATGGCGGCCCGTCGACCAACGGCGAGGTCGGGAAGCTGCGGATGCAGGGCAATCAGGTCTTCCGGCACGCGGTCGTGAACATCTCCGAGGCGGTCACGGCGGCTGCGGCCGACGCCGGCGTCGAGGTGGCTGAGGTGGACTGGTTCGTGCCCCACCAGGCCAATATGCGAATCCTGGAGGGCGTGGCCCGCCGGTTGGGCATCGAGGAATCGAAAGTCATCACCACCGTGGCCGAGCACGCCAATACCTCGGCGGCCTCGATTCCGCTGGCCATGTCGGTGGCCGTCGACGATGGCCGGATCAAGCGCGGTGATCTGCTCCTGCTCGAAGCCATGGGCGGCGGCCTTACCTGGGGCGCGTGTGTCGTGCGCTTCTGAGCCTCGGCTCAAAACTAGACGGGAACCCTTTGACCTTGCCCGACAATCACGGCATGACGGGGCTTCATGGTTGTCCGGGGCGGGGTGCGTATGAAGGGCTCGACATTGACGCGGGCTGATCTTTGCGAAGCGGTCCACGACGAGGTTGGACTGTCTCGCCAGGATTGCGCCACCCTGGTGGAACGCACCCTTGAACTGATGATCCAGGCCCTGGAGGCCGGCGAGCAGGTCAAGCTGTCGGGCTTTGGCGTTTTCCAGGTCCGCGCCAAGCGTGCCCGCATGGGCCGCAATCCCAAGACCGGCGAGCCGGCGGCTATCGAACCGCGCCGCGTCATCGGTTTCCGGGCCTCCCAGGTGATGAAGGCGAGGGTCGACAAGGCGCTCGCTGGAGGCGACTAGACCGTGGCCAAGAGCCCCGAAGCCTTCCGGACGATCTCGGAAGCGGCTGAGGAGCTGGACGTGCCTCAGCATGTCCTGAGATTCTGGGAGACCAAGTTCTCCTTTATCCGCCCCATGAAGCGGGCCGGTGGCCGACGATTCTATCGGCCGCAGGATCTCGCTGTGCTGAAGGGCGTGCGTCGTCTGCTGCACGACGAGGGCTACACCATCAAGGGCGTACAGAAGCTGCACAAGGAGCAGGGGGTTCGCCGCCTGCTGGATATGGCGCAGGTCGAGGCCGCTGACATCAGCATGGACTCCTCCCCCCTCAGCGACGATGGCCAGGCCCGGCTCTGGCGGGTTCTGGAGACGCTGGAGGCGGCCAAGGATCGGCTGGATCAGGGTCTTGGGGACAGGCGCGATCTGGGCTGACTTTGCGGGTTGCCCGGGACCGGGCGCCCGCCTATAAGACGCGACCTCGCCGCTGGCGACGGAGCGTAGCGCAGCCTGGTAGCGCACTTGACTGGGGGTCAAGGGGTCGTGGGTTCGAATCCCGCCGCTCCGACCATCGTCCCAAAGGGCGGGGTCGATTTGGGGGCCAAGCGGCGCTTAGCGCCAGGGCCTGGGGGGCTCAGTGGCCCCGGTTCATCCAACTGATCAGCGGCAGAATCGGGACGCCCCAGGCCAGACCGGCCACCGCGAAATAGACCGTCTGAATCCAGAGGCTGTCGGGCAGGCGCTCGCCGATGGCGATCGCGGCCACGGCATAGGCGGTCACGAAGGCGACCATACCAAACAGGCCGATAAGTTTGCGCAGGCGGGCGCTCATCAGATCCTCGTGAGACTGGCGGCGCCGGGACGGCGCGACCCCCATATAGGGTGCGCCGTCGGCCGATGTCACTTGCGCCGGATGAGCCCCAATATGGCCAGGAGCAGGATTGCGCCGATGGTGGAGACGATCAGGCTGCCGATAAAGCCGTCGAAGGGGAAGTCGATGGCGTTGGCGATGAACCCGCCGATCAGGGCGCCGATCAGGCCGACCACCAGATTGGTGAACAGGCCATGGTCCCGCTTCATGACTTTTTCTGCGATCCAGCCGGCGAAGATGCCGATGATGATCGCCCCAAGGATTCCCACGCCGCTCATCGTATCGTCTCTCCCATACGCGGCGCGCCTCGCCGCTTCTTCAGAATGCGGTCAAGCTTGGGGAGTTCCAAATCCACTGGCAAGGCACGGGGGCATGGACGGATATCCCCCGGTGCTTTAGCCCATGGCCCAACTTAAACCCCAAAGAGGCGCGATCCCGCCGCAATGACCTCGTTCCTGCGCTCGGACCGGTCGACGCCGGTCGCCATTTGGCTGTCCATTGTTGCAGCCCTCGTTCTAGTGATGGTGGTCGTCGGTGGGGCCACCCGCTTAACGGACTCCGGCCTGTCGATCACCGAGTGGAAGCCGGTGACCGGCGCTCTGCCGCCGATGTCCGACGCCCATTGGGACGCCGAATTCGACAAGTACCGGCAGATTCCCCAGTACCAGCTGGTCAACCGGGGCATGTCCCTGGAGGAGTTCAAGGTCATCTACTGGTGGGAGTGGGCGCACCGGTTCCTTGGCCGCCTTGTGGGCTTGGCCTATGCCCTGCCGTTCGCCTATTTCCTGATCCGCAAGCAGATCCCCAAGCGTTTGATCCTGCGCTGCGCCGGCCTGCTGGCCCTGGGGGGACTGCAGGGCGCCATCGGCTGGTGGATGGTCTCAAGTGGTCTGGCCGACCGGGTGTCGGTCGCCCCGGAACGTCTGATGGTCCATCTGGGCCTCGCCTTTGTCCTGTTTTCCGCGCTCATCTGGACAGCGCTTGACGCCTGGCGCGGCGAGGCGCGCCAGCCCCTGCCAAGCCCGTGGAGCCTGATGGCCCTTGGGCTGATGGGGCTCATCTTCCTGCAGATCCTGCTGGGCGCCCTGGTGGCCGGCAATGATGCCGGCCGGGTCTATAACGACTGGCCGCTGATGAACGGCACGCTGTTCCCGCGGGATTACGCAGGCGAGGGGGTCTGGGGAACCATCGCCCACAGCCAGGGCGCGGTGCAGCTGCACCACCGCCTGCTGGGCTACGTGCTGACCATCGTGGTGATCTGGATGGCGATCAGCGCGCGGCGGACCAACTATGTGCCCCCGCCCGCCAAGCGCCTGATAATGGCCACCACCCACGCCACCTTGCTGCAGGTGGTGCTGGGGATCGCCACCCTGATGCTGGTCGCCCCCCTGTGGCTCAGCATGATCCACCAGTTCCTGGCCGCTGTGGTCCTGGGCTTGGCGACGGCCTTCGCCTGGCGGATCCGCCGGGTCTAGAGCATTTTCCGATAAGTGTGACGCGGTTATCGGATCAAAAAATGCTCTAACTTTATGATTTAGAGCCCTTTTAATCCGATCTGATTGAAGCAATCAGATCGGAAAGGGCTCCAGGCCGCTGCGCCCGGCGCCGGCTCAGGCGCGGAAACTGTCCCAGGGCCCAGTGATCGCCACCGTCAGGCCCGGCCAGTAGATGTTCACGAAGCAGGTGGAGCCGTCCGGGGAGAAGCAGGCGCCGGCCAGCTCGGCGTTCCCCTCGAACACATTGCGGGCGATGGTGTAGACGCGCCCGTCAGGCGTGATGCCCTTCAGGTGATTGCGCAGGGTGTCCGAATAGCGGTCCTCGCACGCGAAGATGTGCCCCCAGGGCGAGATGGCCAGATTGTCGGCGAAGTCCATCACCCGGTTGTCGCTTGGCTCGACGAACAGTTCCAGATGGCCAGGCGCGTCGGCCTCGCCGGCCTGGCCCTCCTGCGGACTTGGAATGTAGCGCAGGACCTGTCCATGGCCGGCCGGGCCGCTGGAGGTGCAGGTGAAATAGACCCCCTCCGGGCTCCAGAAAATGCCTTCCCCGCGACCGATGAAGGCTGCGCCGGCCTTCTGCATGCGGAAGCGGAGGTCTTCATTGGGGTTGTCGGCGCCGTCCACGTCGATCCAGACGCAGGCCTTGCGATCGCCCACCTTCCAGGTCGGCTCGGAGCCCTTCATGTTGCGGGCGTCGCCGCCTTCCGGCGCATCCCTGAAGCCGAGGGTCTGCAGGCGGCCGCCCTTGCTGAGGTCGCGGCGGTCATTGGGCAGGAAGCGGTAGAACAGCCCCTTTGAGTCGAAGGAGTCCTCGGTCTCGTAGATGATCCCGGTGTTCGGATCGACCGCGGCGGCCTCGTGCTGGAAGCGTCCCATGGCCCTCAGCGGGACAGGATCAACGAGACCACGGCTCCGGGCCGGCACCTCGAAGACCCAGCCATGGTCTTTGCCGAGGCCGGCCTTGGGCGACAGGGTGGTTTCCTCGCAGGTCAGCCACGAGCCCCAGGGCGTCACGCCCCCGGCGCAGTTGACCAGGGTGCCGGTCAGGCTGAGATGCTGGCTCTCGAGCTGCTGACGCTTCAGGTCGTAGATCAGGGTGGTGACACCGCCCCCCAGGGGATAGCCGTCGGGCCCAATGTCATAGGCCTGTTCGGGCTTCAGCTTGTCGGCCAGCTTCCGCCCATGACCCAGGGGGCCATAGTTCAGGTCGCGGGGGCTGAGCTCATGATTGCGCAGCAGGGCGATACGCGAGCCGCCCAAGGGGACCACCCCCATACCGTCGGCCTTGTAGGGCACGAAGAAGCCGTCATCCATGGTCTGGCCGGCGTGGGAGATCACCCGGTAGGAAAAGCCCTCAGGCAGGTCGAGGATCTTGTACGGGTCAGGCTTCAGCGGGCCGTAGCCATGGACCTCGTTGAGATAGCTCTCGGAGTCGGCCTGGGCCTGGGCGCGCAGGGCATAGCCGGAAAAGGCCGCGCCAGCCGCGGCGGCGCCCAGCAGGGCGCGACGATGAAGGGACATGGGGCTCCAGAGTTCAAAGGCGTTTGAAGCCATTCTAGCCGAAAGCCGTGGCGAGGCGATGACTAGAGCGCGTTCCGATAAGTGGGAACCGGTTATCGGCACGAAACGCGCTCAAGACTTGCAGTGTCGAGCCCGATTCAACGATCGGACGGTTCCGTCCGATCGCATCGGGCTCTAGCGTCAAATCGGGGTTGGAGTGAGTCGATATGACAGTTATCGTGTCAATAGATAGGGGCGAGCATATCGCCTGAACAGCGCAGCGGAGGCCTTCTTGACCCTGACCTACGATCTCTACTGGTCCTTCCGCTCACCCTATTCCTATATGATCACCCCGCGGCTGATGGCACTTGAGGCGGAGTTCGACGTCCAGGGCGTGATACGTCCAGTCTATCCGCTGGCGGTGCGCACCCCGGAGTTCTTCGAGACCCGGGATCCCCTGTGGTTCAGCTATTTTCTCGCCGATATCCATCGCGAGGCGGCCTTCCTGGGGCTGCCCTTCGCCTGGCCTCGCCCGGACCCGGTCTATATGGACATGGCCACCCGGACCTATCCCAAGGAACAGCCGCACATCCATCGCCTGACCCAGATGGGGGTCGCCGCGGCCGAGCGCGGCCGGGGACTGGCCTATCTGACCGAGGTCAGCCGGACTATCTGGAGCGGTGAGGTCGAGAACTGGCATGAGGGCGACCATCTGGCCCGAGCGGCCGAGCGGGCAGGACTGGATCCGGCCGAACTCGCCGCCGCCGTGGACGCCGAAGCCGACCGGCTCGACGCTGTGGTCGAGGCCAACCAGGTCGCTCAAAGGCAGGCTGGCCACTATGGGGTCCCGATGATCGCCTTCAATAGTGAACCCTTCTTCGGCCAGGACCGGTTTGACCAGTTCAAGTGGCGGCTTGAGCAACAGGGCCTGACCCGCCGGACCGATTGACGGCCAGAAGCAGGTAGGCGGCTTGGCTGGACCTGATACAGTCATGACCAGGACGGCGTACGGCGTCGGCCTGGTCCCCTCGGGCCTCACCTTTCGACAGATGGTTCATGAGCGATTCCAAACCGCCCTCCGGTCCGCCGGAGCCAACGCCCGTCTCGGCCAAGATCCGGGCGCGGCTGAAGTCCTCCAACAAGCGCTTCTTCGCCAACGACAACATCGCCGCCTTCCTTGAACCTGGCGAACTTGAAGGCCTTCTGGACGAGGTCGAGGGCAAGTTCCGCTCGGTGCTGGACAGTCTGGTCATCGATACCGAGCGCGACCACAACACCCAGGACACCGCCCGCCGGGTGGCTAAGATGTACCTCACCGAGGTGTTCCGCGGCCGCTATGCCGAGGCGCCGCCGGTGACGGAGTTCCCCAACGCCGCGGCGCTCAATGAGCTGATGATCGTGGGTCCCATCACGGTGCGCAGCGCCTGCAGCCATCACTTCTGCCCGATCATGGGCCGTCTGTGGGTCGGCCTGATGCCCAATGAGCACTCCAACCTGATCGGCCTGTCGAAATATTCCCGCCTGGCCGAATGGGTGATGTCACGCCCCCAGATCCAGGAAGAGGCCATCACCCAGATGGCTGAACTGCTGATGGAGAAGGTCCGTCCCGATGGCCTGGCCGTGGTGATGGAGGCCGACCACTTCTGCATGCATTGGCGGGGGGTCAAGGACTCCGAGACCAAGATGACCAACAGCGTCATGCGCGGATCGTTTCTCAAGGACCACAACCTGCGCAGCGAGTTCCTCTCGCTGATCAAGTCCAGCAAGTAGGTAAGGCGTCATGCTCGTCCGTTGTCTTTACGCCAGCCGCCCCTCCGCCGCCCTGCAGGGCGCCGAACTGGATCGCATCCTGAACCAGTCCCGGAAGAACAACCCCGCCCTGGGGATCACGGGCCTTCTCTGCGTCTCCGACAATCTGTTCATCCAGGTGATCGAGGGCGGGCGGGACGAGGTGTGCGAGCTCTACAACGCCATCGTCCGCGACGAACGCCACCAGAACGTCCGCATGCTGGCCTATGAGGAAATCTCCGAACGCCAGTTCGGCCACTGGACCATGGGCCAGGTGAGCATCAAGAAGCTCAACCCCTCCCTGGTGCTGAAGTATTTCCGCCGTCTGGAATTCGATCCCTTCGAGTGTTCCGGAGCCGCCACCCTGTCCCTGCTGAACGACCTGGTGGCGACGGCCTCCATCGTCAATCGCGGGGACTGAGGCGTCTGCGGTAATATGATACCGCGTCAGTTTGGCCCGTGATTTACAAGGCTTTCCGGGCCATCTGTGTTGACAAGGTGGCGTGCGGCACGTACATGCCGCGCCTCACGTCGCCGGCGCTACGCCGCCGTCGCAACTAACGGATCGTCCCCATGATGAAGACCACGGCTTCTCTGAAGCCTGCCGAGGTCGAGAAGAAGTGGATCGTGATCGATGCTGAGAACGCCGTGGTCGGCCGCCTCGCTTCGTTCATCGCCATGCGTCTTCGCGGCAAGCACCGGCCCGACTACACCCCGCACGTCGATTGCGGCGACTATGTCGTCGTCGTCAACGCCGACAAGGTGAAGTTCACCGGCAAGAAGCTGACCGACAAGGTCTACTACTGGCACACCGGCCATCCGGGCGGCATCAAGGAACGCACTGCGGACAAGATCCTCGGCGGCAAGTTCCCCGAGCGCGTGCTTGAAAAGGCCGTGGAGCGGATGCTGCCCAAGGAAAGCCCCCTGGCCCGCAAGCAGATGACTCACCTGCGCATCTATACCAGCGCTGAGCATCCGCACGCCGCCCAGAACCCCGAGACCATCGCGTTCGCCGAGATGAACGCCAAGAACGTGCGGAGCGCCTGAGGCCCATGTCCGAGACCCAAGGTTTCGAGGCCCTGCAAAGCCTCTCGTCCAATCCTGAATCGGCCCCCCGCGAGCCGGTCATCGACCAGTACGGCCGCTCCTACGCCACCGGCAAGCGCAAGAACGCCGTGGCCCGGGTGTGGATCAAGCCCGGCAAGGGCAAGATCACCATCAACGGCCGCGACCAGGAGATCTATTTTGCGCGCCCCGTGCTGCGCATGATGATCGCCCAGCCGCTGGAGATCGCTGACCGTCTGGGCCAGTTCGATGTCATCGTCACCGTCAAGGGTTCAGGCCTGTCGGGCCAGGCCGGCGCGGTCCGTCACGGCATCGCCAAGGCGCTCACCTATTACGAGCCGGGCCTGCGTCCGGTCCTGAAGCCGCACGGCTTCCTGACCCGCGACTCCCGCGTCGTTGAGCGTAAGAAGTACGGCAAGGCCAAGGCCCGCCGCAGCTTCCAGTTCTCGAAGCGCTAGTCGCGCGCGAACACCGCGTATGCGAAATGGGGCGCTTCGGGAGACCGGAGCGCCCTTTTTCTTGTCCATCGTCCCAAGCGGGAGACGACCATGGCCCATAAGATCTTCATCGACGGCGAGGCTGGCACCACAGGTCTGCAGATTCGCCAGCGTCTGGCCGACCGGCGCGACCTGGAGGTGGTGTCGATCGACCCTGCGCGGCGCAAGGACGCCGAGGCCCGGGCTGAGCTGCTCAACAGCGTCGATGTGGCCATCCTCTGCCTGCCGGACGAGGGCGCCCGGGAAGCCGTGGCGATGATCGCCAATCCCGATGTGCGGGTCATCGATCCCTCCACCGCCCACCGGACCTCGGCGGGCTGGGCGTTCGGCTTTCCGGAACTGAGCCCGGGCCAGCGCGAGACGATTGCGGCCTCGAAGCGGGTGACCAATCCCGGTTGCTGGTCGACGGGGTTCATCGCCCTGGTCGCGCCCCTGGTCCGGGCGGGGCTCATTCCGGCCGAGGCGGCGCTCTCGGTCCACGGCGTTTCAGGCTATTCCGGCGGCGGTAAGGGGCTGATCGCCGAGTTCGAGGACGCTCCGGCGCCGGCGCCCTCGGCCGACGCCCTCCGGCCCTACGGTCTGACCCTGGCGCACAAGCACCTGCCGGAGATGGTCGCCTATACGGGCCTGACCCACCCGCCGATCTTCTCCCCAGCCGTGGGGCGGTACGCCCAGGGCATGATCGTTGAGGTTCCGCTCGCCCTTTGGGCGCTGCCGGGGCAGCC
Organism: Phenylobacterium sp.; assembly: GCF_030693405.1. GTDB lineage: Bacteria > Pseudomonadota > Alphaproteobacteria > Caulobacterales > Caulobacteraceae > Phenylobacterium. Next base: position 23,290 of record NZ_JAUYAW010000045.1, on the reverse strand, counting down.
GAAGGTCAGCGACCTGAGCGCGGCCTTGTCCGAGGCCTATGCCGGCGAAACCTTCGTGACCGTCGCCACGGACCTGGAGGTGGCAAGCCTTAGTCAGGCGCGGGCCGGAGCCGCCGGCTATGTCCAGGCTCTGGACCCCGAGGCGCTGAATGGAACCAACTCACTGAAGCTCTATGTGTTCGGCGACGAGGCCAAGGGCCAAGCCCGACTGGTGGCCGTGCTAGACAACCTTGGCAAGGGCGCCTCAGGCGCCGCCGTACAGAACCTGAACCTGATGCTGGGTCTCGAGGAGGAGACGGGTCTGACCCGCGCCTGACCAAGGTGGCGCTTCGACGGCCGACACAATGAGTGCTTAACCAGACACCGTTATCCCTTAGGGGGTCATAGTCTGGCGCTTAAGGATTCCCTCCGCTCATGACACATGCGTCGTTCCTCGAACCGGATTCAGAGACGCATTGGCTGAGCCCTGAGGCGCCGGCCCTCGATGCAGCGGCCTTTTTCGATGTCTCGCATGATCTGCTGGTGATCCGGGACATTGACGGCCGTGTGCTCAAGGCCAGCCGCTCCTGGCTGACCACCCTGGGACACGACCCGGCCGAGATGGAAGGCCGCCCGCTGCTGCGCTTTGTGCACCCCGAGGATCTGCCGGGCACACAGGGCAGCGTCGAGGAGGTGGAGAACCGCAAGGCCGGGGATCCGGTGCTGGGCTTCATCAATCGCTATCGCCATCGCAATGGAAGCTACCGCACCCTGGAGTGGCGGGCTCAGCGGCACGGCGACCGCATCTACGGCGTGGCCCGTGACGTGACCGATCGGGTCGCCGCCGAGCAGGCCCTGCTGGAGGCCAAGGCCGCCGCCGAGGCGGCGAGCCGGGCAAAGACCGACTTTCTCGCCAATATGAGCCATGAGGTGCGCACGCCCCTCAACGGGGTGATCGGCATCATCGACGCCCTGTCACGCACGCCGCTCAGCCCCGAGCAGGCTGAGATGGTGGGTCTGGTGCGCGACTCCGGCGTGATCCTCGAGCGGCTGGTGTCCGACTTTCTCGTGGTCTCCAAGATTGAGGCGGGCCAGCTGGACCTCGAAGTCCGGGCCTTCGACCTTGAGGAGGCCCTGCGACCTTGCATCGAGGCCACCCGTCTGCGGGCCGAGGAAAAGGGGCTGGTCCTGCATGTCACGCGGGACGATGGGGCGCTTGGCCGGTTCATGGGCGACGCAACACGGCTTGGGCAGATCGTCGCCAATCTGCTGTCCAACGCGGTGAAGTTCACCGAGACCGGCCATATCGCCCTGCGGATCGGCCGCATGGATGGGCCGGCGGGCGATCATCTGACCCTGGTGGTGGAGGATACGGGGGTGGGCTTCGGCGCCGAAGCGGCGGCGAGGCTGTTTGACCGCTTCAGCCAGGCCGACGAGACCATCAGCCGCCGTTTCGGAGGCACGGGGCTTGGCCTCTCCATCTGTCGATCCCTCACCGATCTGATGGGCGGCGACATCTCGGCCACCTCGGAGCCGGGGCGGGGCAGTCGGTTTGTGGTGTCGATCCCGCTGCCTCGGGCAGAGCCCCCCCTGGCCGGCGAGACGCCGCGCACCCCTGTGACTGACCCTGCGGGCGCCCAACGCCCCTTAAGAATTCTCCTGGCCGAAGACCATCCGACCAACCAGCGCGTCGTTCAGTTGATCCTGGCCAGCCAGGACGCCGAACTGGTGACAGTTGAAGATGGACGCCAGGCCGTGGCGGCCTTCGCTGCTGGTGGGTTCGATATCGTGCTGATGGACATGCAGATGCCCCATATGGACGGTCTCGCCGCCACCCGGGCCATCCGGGCCATGGAGGCGGAGATGGGCGCGAGCCCCACGCCCATCGTCATGCTCAGCGCCAACGCCATGATTGAGCATCAGACCCAGGCGATGGAGGCGGGCGCGAACATCCATGTGGCCAAGCCGATCACGGCCGCCAGTCTGCTCGCAGGGATTGAGGCGGTGCTCGCGCCTTGATCGCGGGCTGAGATCTGGACTCATCTGCGGGCCTGAAGCTCGCGTATACGGGGTTATGACCCTGTTCCAGGCACTTCATCGTCGCGCCGTCCTGCTCGGCGCCAGCGCGCTCGCCGCCTGCGGCGGCGCTCCCCAGGCCAAGACCGCCGACGCCTACGCCAGTTCGCCCTGGCGCAAGCTGAGCGATGCGGAGTGGAGACAGCGCCTGTCGCCGGCGGCCTATCAGGTCCTGCGCCACGAAGGGACCGAACGGGCCGGCACGAGCCTATTGGACAAGGAGACGCGGCGCGGAACCTATGCCTGCGCCGGCTGTGAGTTGCCGCTGTTCAAGTCCGACTGGAAGTATGACAGCCGTACGGGCTGGCCCAGCTTCTATCGTCCCATTGAAGGCGCGCTCGGCGAAAAGACGGACTTCAAGATCGGCTTTCCCCGCACCGAGTATCACTGCGCCCGCTGTCTTGGACACCAGGGGCATGTCTTCAAGGATGGGCCGCGGCCTACGGGCCTGCGCTACTGCAACAACGGCGTGGCGCTCAAGTTCATCCCGGCCTGACGGGCTCATGAAATTCTAGGCTGCGGTCCGGCGGCGCCCTAAGAGGTCTCTCAACAAGAGACGACACCTTAGGGAGGACGAATGAGACACGATCTTGCACGACGTCTGGCCGCCGCCGCCTCGGCCGCAGTCCTGGCCACACTCGCGGCGGGACCGGTCGCCGCGGAAGTCGCCGTTGTGGCGCCGGAGCAGGCCGGGTTTGCGGCGACGGGCGTTGAGGCCCTGAAGGCGGAGATGCAGAGCCTGGTCGATCAGAAGAAGCTGGCCGGCGCGGTCACCCTTCTGGCCCGGCAGGGCAAGGTCGTTCATTTCGAGGCCTATGGCGTCCAGGATGTTGCCACTGGCCAGGCGACGACCCGCGACACCATCTATCGCATCGCGTCCATGACCAAGCCGGTGGCGGGCGTGGCCATGATGATCCTCTGGGAAGAGGGCAAGTGGAGCCTGGACGATCCGGTCGCCAAGCACATTCCGGAGTTCGCTAATCTCGTCGTGGCGACCGCGGACGGCGGAACCGAGCCCCAGGCTCACCCCATGACCATGCGTGAGCTTATGAGCCATACGGCCGGCTTCGACGTCAGCGCGGGCTATGAGGATGATGGCCTGCAGGACGCCGACCTCCAGGCGATGATCGACAAGCTGGCCGCCCTGCCGCTGGCCGTCCAGCCGGGGACAGACTGGCGTTACGGTCCCAGCGTCAACATCCAGGGCTACATCGTCGAGAAGCTGTCGGGCCAGAGCCTGGATGTCTTCTTCAAGAGCCGCGTCTTTGACCCTTTGAAGATGGGCGATACGGGCTTTCACGTGGGCGCCGCCAAGCTGGGTCGGGTCTCGGCTGTCCACACCTACGGCCCTGACGGCCTGGTGGCGCCGGCCGGCGATGTCAGGGCTGCGCCCACCAGTCCGCCCACCTTCCTGTCCGGCAGCGGCGGTCTGTTCTCCACCGCCGAGGACTACTGGCGCTTCGCCCAGATGCTGGCCAATGGCGGTGAGTTCGAGGGTGCGCGCATCCTGAAGCCCGAAACGGTGGAGCTCATGCGCACCAATGTGCTGGCCGATGGCGTCACGGTCGATCTTTATGGTCCCAGCCAGACCGGGACCGGCTTTGGCCTCGACTTCGCAGTGATCATGGACCCCGCCGCGGCGGGCACGCCACAGGGCCTCAACTCCTTCTACTGGGGCGGAGCCTTTGGAACGTGGTTCTGGATCGATCCCACCAACGATCTGGTGTTTGTCGGCATGATCCAGAACCTGCGCGGCAGCATCCCCGGCGCGGGCACACCCCCGCTGCGCGATATCTCGCCCCGGCTGGTCTATGAGGCCCTCAGCGCCCGGTAAGGACCTCGGGTCCGTCTCCTCACAGGGGACGGACCCGTCTGCCTCAGGACTTCACCTTCACATAGCTGCCCGGCGCGTCTTCAAGCGGCTTGAACGGACCCTTGGCTGGATCGCGCGCCGGGACCATGCCGCCTGAATGACCCTTGAGCCACCCGGCCCAGTGCGGCCACCAGGATCCGGGGGTCTCTATGGCGCCGGCCTGCCATTCGGCGAGGCTCCCAGGCAGCTGGTCGAAGGTCCAGTGCTGGTACTTCTTGGCCGAGGGCGGATTGACGACGCCCGCGATGTGGCCCGATCCCGCCAGGGTGAAGGTCACCGGCCCGCCGAACAGTCGGGCGCCCCGATAGACCGAGGCGGCCGGGGCGATGTGGTCCTCGCGAGAAGACTGCACATAGATCGGGGTCTTGACCGTGCCGAGGTCGAGCTTGATCCCATCGACCTCCAGCTCGCCCTTGGCCAGGGCGTTCTGGCCATAGAACTTGCGCAGGTAGAACATGTGCAGCGCCTTGGGCATGCGGGTCTGGTCGGAATTCCAGAACAGCAGGTCGAAGGGGCGCGGTTCCTTGCCCATCAGATAGTTGTTCACGAAGAACGACCAGATCAGGTCGTTGGACCGCAGCACATTGAAGGTGTCGGCCATGGCCTGGCCCGACAGGACGCCGCCCTCAGCGTCCATCTTCTGCTCCAGATCCTTGAGCCAGGACTCATCGGTAAACAGCAGCAGGTCGCCAGCCTCGGCGAAATCCTGCTGCGCGGCGAAGAAGGTCGCCGAGGCGATCCGCTTGTCGCCCTTGGCGGCCATGTGGGCCAACGCGGCCGAGAGCAGGGTGCCCCCGATGCAATAGCCCACCGTATTCACCGCCTTGACCCCGGCCTGGGTCATGGCCGCATCAGTGGCCTCATAGATGCCCTGGCGCAGGTAGTCGTCGAAGGTCTTGGTGGCCAGGCTCTGGTCTGGATTCACCCAGGAGACGACGAAGACCGTGATCCCCTGGTCGGTGAGCCAGCGGATCATCGAATTATCGGGCCGCAGGTCGAGGATGTAGAACTTGTTGATCCAGGTCGGGAAGATGACCAGCGGGATCTCGTGCACTTCGTCGGTCGACGGCGCGAACTGCAGCAGCTGCAGCAGCTCGTTCTGGAACACTACCTTGCCAGGCGCCGTGGCGACATTCTCGCCGATCTTGAACTGTTCGTAGTCGGTCTGGCTGATGGACAACTGGCCGCCGCCGCGGGCGAGGTCGGCGGCGAAGTTCTCCATGCCGCGCACCAGGCTCTCCCCCCCGGTGGCCATGATTTCCCGCAGGGCGGTGGGGTTGCTCGCCAGGAAGTTGGTGGGGGAGAAGGCGTCGGTGAGCAGTTTCATGAAGAACTCGACCCGGCGCCTCGCCATCGGGTCGACGCCCTCGACCCCGCCGACCAGACCGTTCAGCCAGTCGGCGGTGACCAGATAGGACTGCTTCATCACGTCGAAGACAGGATTGTCCGACCAGTCGGGATCGAGAAACCGCTTGTCGCCCTTGGCGGGGCTGGCGATGGGGGCGGGGGTCTCGCCGGCCATCCGCCGCGCCGTAGACTGCCAAAGATCCATATAGCGCGTCAGCAGGTCGGCCTGGGCGCGGACCAGCCGGTCAGGCTGGCTGGCGAGCTTGCCCATCACTTCGGTGAGGGCAGGCCCGATATGGAAGGGATCGGTGGATAGGGCGGCTGGCCGGTCAGCGTTGCGCAGCGCCGCCTCGGCGATGGCGCCCTGGGCGGTCATGGCCGCGCGGGCGAGGTTGGTGGACAGGTTCTCCAGCAGGCGCTGCTGGTCGGCGCTCAGATCGACGGCGGCCGTTCGAGGCGCCTCAGCGAGGGGCGGCGGCGGGGCGGTCGCCCGCGGCTGTTCCTGCGCAACCGGCTGCGGTGGCGGCTTCGGCGCTGCGGTTTTCTTCTGCGTGGCGGCGGGTGTCGTCTTGGCGGTGTTCGACTTCGCTCTCGCTGCTGGCGCTTTCGCCTTTGACGAGGTGGCCTTCGGCGGGGGCGCCTTGGCAGGCGTTATCTCTTGGGATCCGGACTTGGCGGCCGTCTTGCGGGCCTTCGGGCTCTTTTCGCTCATGGACGGCTGTCCTCCGGGCAGATGGGCCGATTGCAGCCCTTTCGCTGGACCGCATCATGTCATAAGAGCGAGGCGGAAATGAATGTCGCAACAGCTCTTTTTCGAAACCCCACACACGCCCTTGTCCGGCGCGGGGCCGTCGTCTGCCTCGGGGCGGCGATGGTGAGCGGCTGCGTGGGCGCAAGCCCCTTTGCGGCCGCGCCTGTGGATACGGACTCGCCGGCCGCTGCGGCGATCCTGGCGGCGGCTCGGGCTGATCGCGCCTATCCCAAGTTCAGCGATATTCCAGAGGCGCCCAAGATGGTCCGGGGGCCTCGCGCCTGGGCTGGAGCTGTGGCCGACGTCGAGGCGGCGCGGGCGGCGCTCTATGCCGAGACCGCCCCCTCGACCTGGGTCCTGCGGGACACTGAAGCCTTCGCAGCCCAGGCCCGGTCGGCGGTGGCGCCGCCGCCTGTGGCGGGCGCGCCGGCCAACACCGAGGCCTTCGCCCGGGACGCCCGGGAGCGAGCTACACCGCCTCCGTCGCCCCGTTGAGGGGACCTGCGGAGGCGAAAAGTTCCCCGAACCTGCTTGGCGGACCCCAGCCCGGGGTCTATCCATGCGCGACTTTCAGCTCCCCAACGCCGCAGCAGCGGCAGAGCTTGCAATGACCCCCGAATTCCATCGTATCCGCCGCCTCCCGCCCTACGTCCTCGAGGAGGTGAACCGCATCAAGGCGCGGCTTCGCGCCGAAGGCACCGACATCATCGATTTCGGCATGGGCAATCCCGACATGCCGACGCCCAAGCATATCGTCGAGAAGATGATCGAGACGGCGAGGGACCCCAAGGCGGGACGCTATTCCGCCTCCAAGGGGATCGTCGGCCTGCGCCGCGCCATGGCCGGCTATTACAAGCGCCGCTTCGGCGTGACCCTGAACCCGGACACCGAGGTGATCGCCACCCTGGGCTCCAAGGAAGGGTTCGCCAACCTCGCCCAGGCTCTGACCGCGCCTGGCGATGTCATCATCTGCCCGAACCCGGCCTATCCGATCCACGCCTACGGCTTCATCATTGCCGGCGGGGTGATCCGCCATGTGCCGGCCCATTCGCCGGAGGAGTATCTTGCGGGCGTCAGCCGGGCGGTGAAGCACTCGGCCCCGCCCCCCAGCGTGCTGATCCTGTCCTATCCGTCCAACCCGACCGCCCAGTGCGTGGACCTGGACTTCTATAAGGACGCCATTGCGCTGGCCCGGAAGCACGACCTGCTGGTCATCTCCGACATCGCCTATTCGGAGATCTATTTCGACGACAACCCGCCGCCCTCGGTCCTGCAGGTCGAGGGCGCCAAGGAGATCGCCGTCGAGGTCAACTCCCTGTCCAAGACCTACGCCATGGCCGGCTGGCGCGTCGGCATGGTGGTGGGCAATGAGCGGATCTGCAATGCGCTCGCCCGGGTGAAGTCCTACCTGGACTACGGCGCCTATACGCCGATCCAGGTGGCGGCGGCCACGGCGCTCAATGGGCCGCAGGACTGCGTCGCCGATATTCGCGCGATCTACAAATCCCGCCGCGACGTGCTGGTGGAGTCCATGAAGCGGGCCGGCTGGGACATTCCCTCGCCCGACGCCTCCATGTTCGCCTGGGCGCCTGTCCCTGAGAAGTTCAAGGAGGCCGGCGCTCTGCTGTTCTCCAAACTGCTGATCGAGGAGGCCGGTGTGGCGGTGGCGCCCGGCGTCGGCTTTGGCGAGTATGGCGAAGGCTATGTCCGGGTCGGTCTGGTCGAGAACGAGCACCGGATCCGCCAGGCCGCCCGCAATGTGAAGAAGTTCCTGGCGAACGCTGATGACATCCTCGCCAGGCACCATAACTCGGTGAGCAGCTGATGAGCACCCGCAACTGGCGCGTCGGCGTCGCAGGCCTCGGTACGGTCGGCGCTGGCTTGCTGACCTTCCTGAGCGAGCGCCCGGGCTTCGCCCCCGCGGGTGGCCTGGTGAGCGTGAGCGGCGTGTCGGCCCGGTCCCGCAGCCGGCCGCGCCCCTTCGACATCTCCGGCCTGGCCTGGTTCGACGATCCCGTAGCCCTGGCCCAGTCGGACGAGGTGGATCTGTTCGTCGAATTGATCGGCGGCTCCGATGGGCCGGCTAAGGCCGCCGTCGAAGCGGCCCTGAAGGCCGGTAAGCCTGTGGTCACCGCCAACAAGGCGCTGATCGCCGAGCACGGCGCAGAGCTGGCCGCTCTGGCCGAAGCGGCGGGCGTCCCTCTGCTGTTCGAGGCCGCCGTCATGGGCGGCACGCCGGCGGTCAAAATGGTCCGCGAGGCGATGGTCGGCGATGATGTCCGCAGCATCTCCGGCATCCTGAACGGCACCTGCAACTTCATCCTGACCGAGATGGAGCAGGGCGGCCGCGCCTTCGAGGACGTGCTCGCCGAGGCCCAGCGCCTGGGCTACGCCGAGGCCGATCCGACCATGGACGTGGGCGGCTTCGACGCGGCCCACAAGATCACCATTCTCGCGGCGCTGGCGTTCAACTGCGCGCCCGACTTCGCCGCCTGTGAAGTGGAGGGGGTCGATCAGGTCGAACTGCTCGACATCCGCATGGCCAAGGACCTGGGTTACCGCATCAAGCTGATCGCCTCGGCAGATCGCAGCGATGAAGGGGTGTCGGTTCGCGTGCATCCCTCCCTCGTGCCCCTGGCCCATCCCCTGGCCCAGGCCGGCGGCGCTCTCAACGCTCTGTTCATCGAGGGCGAGCGGCTGGGGCGGATCTTCATTCAAGGCGCTGGCGCGGGCGCCGGCCCCACGGCTGCGGCCGTTGCGGCCGACATCGCCGACGTGATGACCCAGGCTATGCGTCCGGTCTTCCAACGGCCGGCCACCGAGCTGGCCGCCTTTACCCCGGTTGACCGCAGCCGCAGTCTGGTGCGCGCCTATCTGCGCCTTCTGGTCAAGGATGAGCCTGGGGTCATCGCCGCGGTCTCTGAAACGCTGGCCGAGGCAGGTGTCTCTATCGAGAGCTTCCTGCAGAAGCCGGTGGAGGACGCCGAGGGTGTGCCCATCGTCCTGACCACGCACGCCGTGTCTGAGGCGGTTCTGGCCCAGGCCGTTGAGCGGATCGGCGGTCATCCGGCCGTCATCCAGGCGCCACGACTGATGCGAATCGCCCGGATATGAGACTTCCAGGGGACTAACGGCCCGCGGGGGCAGGACGGAGACCGATATGAGCGCTGAGACCCTCGATCGCGGATTGGTGCTGGACTCGGTGCGGGTGACGGAGATCGCCGCCATCGCCGCCTGGAGCCTGGTGGGCCGCGGTGATGAGAAGGCCGCAGATCAGGCCGCCGTCGACGCCATGCGGACTGCGCTCAACGATCTGGAGATCGACGGCGAGATCGTCATCGGCGAGGGCGAGCGCGACGAAGCCCCGATGCTCTATATCGGCGAGAAGGTCGGCCGGGGCGGCCCGGCGGTGGACATCGCCCTCGACCCCCTGGAAGGCACGACCCTCACCGCCAAGGCCATGTCCAACGCCCTCACCGTCATGGCCTGGGCGCCCAAGGGCACGCTGTTGAACGCGCCTGACACCTATATGGACAAGATCGCCTGCGGTCCGGGCTATCCGGCCGGGCTGATCGACCTGGACGCGTCGCCGGCCGAGAACGTCCAGGCCCTGGCCAAGGTCAGGGGCGTGGACGCCAGCCAGATCACCGTCTGCGTCCTCGACCGGCCTCGCCACGGGGAAATCATCGCCCGCCTGCGGGAAGCCGGCGCCCGGGTGCACCTTATCACCGACGGCGATGTGGCCGGGGTCATCAACACCGCCGACCCGGAAACCGGCATCGACCTCTATCTGGGGCAGGGGGGCGCGCCGGAGGGGGTGCTGGCCTGCGCGGCGCTCAAATGCGTGGGCGGTCAGTTTCAGGGGCGGCTGGTGTTTCGCAACGCCGATGAGCGGATGCGCGCCGAGCGCTGTGGCATCACCGAGCTCGACAAGAAGTACGACCTGCACGAGATGGTTCGGGCCGACGCCATCTTCGCCGCCACCGGCGTCACCAAGGGCGTGCTGCTGGACGGGGTTCGACTGAAGGACGGCTTCGTCCACACCCACTCCATGGTGATGAACTCCTTTACCCGCACGGTTCGCGAAGTGCGGATGAAGCGGCCCGTCTGACCATGGCCAGGGTTTGACCATGGCCGATGGCGCCGGCGTCCTGGGCTTTCTTGATGTGGACCGCTCGCTGAGCGGCCGGCTCTGGCGCGCCCGACCCGCCGACCCCGCCTTGGTGCGCAGCCATCAGATGGCGCTGGGCCTCGATGAACCCATGGCCCGCGCCCTGGCGGCGCGAGGCGTCACAGCCGACGCCGCGACGAGCTATCTGCAGCCGACCCTGAAGGCGCTGTTTCCTGATCCCTCGACCTTCGCCGACATGGACAAGGCCGCCGCCGTCCTGGTCGACGCCCTGGTGGCGGACAAGGCCGTGGTGGTGTTCGCCGACTATGATGTGGATGGCGCTTCCAGCGCCGCTCTGCTGGTCCGTTGGTTCGCCGCCATGGGCAAGCGGCTGACCATCTATGTCCCGGACCGGGTGGCCGAGGGCTACGGCCCCTCGCCGGCCGCCTTCCGCCGGCTGCGGGAGGAGGGGGCCGACCTTGTCATCACCGTCGATTGTGGCGCCGCGGCGGTCGACGCCATCGCCTGCGCCGCCGAGATCGGGCTCGACGTGGTGGTGGTCGATCATCACCTGATGCGCGACGAAATCCCGGTCTGTGCGGCCCTGGTCAACCCCAATCGGCCCGACTGCGGCTCGGGCCAGGGGGTGCTGGCCGCCGCCGGGGTGACCTTCGTCCTGCTGGCGGCCCTCAATCGCGAAGCCCGCGCCCGGGGTCTGTTCACCAGCGCGCCGGAGCCAGATCTCCGCCAATGGCTGGACCTAGCCGCCATGGGCGCGGTCTGCGACGTCACCCAGCTGGTGGGTTTCAACCGCGCGCTGACCGCCCAGGGGCTCAAGGTGATGTCGGCCTGGGCCAATCCCGGCCTCAAGGCCCTGCTGGAGGCCGCTGGGGCCAAGGGACCGGCCACCACCTTCCATGCCGGCTTCGTCCTGGGGCCTCGAATCAATGCAGGCGGACGAATCGGGCGTTCCGACCTCGGCGCACGGCTGCTGTCCACCGACGATCCGGACGAGGCGCGCAATATCGCCTTGGAACTGGACGCCCTCAACGCCTCGCGGCGGGAGGTCGAGGCCGAGGTGCTGGAGGCCGCCGTCCGCATCCTGGAGCGGGAAAGCAATTTCGCCGATCAGCCCCTGCTGCTGGTGGCGGCCGATGACTGGCACCCGGGCGTCATCGGCATTGTCGCCGGCCGTCTGCGTGAGCGCTATCGCAAGCCGACCCTGGTGGTCGGCATCGACCGGGCCGCCGACGTGGGCAAGGGGTCGGGGCGATCTCAACCCGGCGTAAATCTCGGGCGCGCAGTCCAGGCGGCGTTCGACGCCGGACTGCTCCTGGCCGGCGGCGGGCACGCCATGGCCGCGGGGCTTTCCGTGCGCCCGAGTGCGCTGCCGGAGCTGCGCGAGTTCCTATGTGCGCGGCTGAGCGACGAATCACTGGCCGCCGCCGAGTCGGACGCCCTGGAGATCGACGCCCTGATCACGACCGCTGGCGCTGATCGGGGGCTCCTGGAGTCCTTCCAGCGGCTGGCGCCTTTTGGCCCGGGAAACCCTGAGCCGCTCTTCGCCCTTGCAGAGGCGCGCGTAGAGCGTCCGATGATGCTCCGGGGCGGTCACATACGCTGCACCCTCACGGACCGCTCTGGAGGCCGCCTGAAGGCCGTAGCGTGGCGGGCCGAGGAGACGGAGGTCGGCCGCCGGCTGATGGGCGGCGGCGGGGCGCTTCATGTGGTGGGCCGTCTGAAGGCGGATGATTGGAACGGCCGGCAGGGCGTCGAGCTCGAGATTGACGACATCGCTGACCCCCGTCGCAAAAACGTCTAGCCAGCGGGTTGCGTGGGGCAGGGAAGGCGGATATAGAGCCGCCCTCCGCGTCGAGTGGTCCCTTCGTCTATCGGTTAGGACGCCAGGTTTTCAACCTGGAGAGAGGGGTTCGACTCCCCTAGGGACTGCCACGCGGAGCTCTCATCTTCATCTCGATCGAGCAGGCCGGCGTTGCGTTTGCGCGCAACGAACGGCGACGCTTCGCGTTGGTCTCCGGCATTTTGACGGAGAGACTTTCGATGAAGATCCTGACCCTCGCCGCCGCTGGCGCGGCCGCTCTGGCCCTCGCGGCGTGCACGAACCCCAATCCGGAAGAGACCGGCACGGCGGCGGCGATGCCAGACACCAGCACCGCTGAGTCCCCGGCCCCCGACGCGGGTGATACGGGTGTTGCCGGACCGGGCGCGGCGACCCCCGGCATGAGCGGCGCGGCCCCCGAAGACGGCGCTGATCTGAACCAGAACCTGCCCCCGGTGGACGTGCCTCCCGTCGCAAACTAGACCCGCCCCCGCGCCCCTCTGGGCCGGCCGCCAACGACCAGATTGCCTGACAACACGGCGTTTTTGTCATTGCCAAGCTTGTTCAGCCAAATGGTTATTGACGGCTCTCGCCTAACGAGAACAGTGTTATAACTGGCCCGTTCCGAGGATCGAAGGAGACCGGGTCAGAGGGGCGCATGTCTGGTTACGATTATCACGATGCCGGCGCAGACGACGCTGTACGCATCAGCGGTCGCGTGAAGTGGTTCGATGCGGGGAAGGGCTACGGCTTTGTCGTCCCTGACGATCCCAGCAAGACCGACCTCAAGGATGTGCTCCTGCACGTGACCTCGTTGCGAGATTCCGGTCACGAGAGCGCGCTTGAGGGCGCGATCATCGTCTGCGAGGCCATTCGGCGCCCCAAGGGCTGGCAGGTGGCTGAGGTTCTGGAACTGGACGAGAGCGCCGCCCCCCCACCCGAGCTTCGCCGTGGCCGGGACGAGGGTCGACGCGACGGCTATGAACGGGTGCAGGATCGCGGCCACGACCGCGCCGACTTCGCGCGGCCAAAGCGGCCAGTGCTGGCTGGCGGCCCCCTGGAGCAGGCCAAGGTGAAGTGGTTCAACCGGGCCAAGGGGTACGGCTTTGTGGTTCGTGAAACCCAGCCGGGCGACATCTTCATCCACATCGAGACCCTAAGGCGCGCGGGCCTTGAGGACCTCCAGCCCGGCGATGATGTGCGGGTCCGGTTCGCCGAGGGGCCAAAAGGACTTGTCGTGGCCGAGATCGAGCCGGTAGGTCTGGCCTAGGCGCAGGCTTGCGCCTGCCGCCAGGCCTTGCGCCTGATTGGCGGTCTGCCGGAGGTCTGCCGTGTCTCATCCCCGCCTTCACCGACCCGACATCCATCGGCGCGGCCTGCTGGCCGGCCTGGCGGCGCTTTCGGCGCCCGGGCCGCTCTGGGCGAAAACCAGCCCGACGCTGGAGCCGCTGGAGATTCTCACCGCCCGCGGACCGGTCCGCTTCCAGGTGGAGATCGCCGCCGACAACGCCAGCCGCGCCCAGGGCCTGATGTACCGCAAGTCGCTGGCGCCTGATCGCGGGATGCTGTTCGACTTTCAGACCCCGCGTCCGGTCTCCTTCTGGATGCGCAACACCTACATCTCGCTGGACATGATCTTCATCCGGGCTGACGGCCGTATTCTGTCGATCGCCCGCAACACCGTGCCCCTGTCCGAAGAAGGCGTGCCCTCCGGCGGACCGGTGCGCGCCGTCCTGGAACTGGTCGGCGGACGCGCGGCCCAGATCGGCGCCTTGCCGGGCGACCGCGTGGTCCATCGGATCTTCCCCCGTGGATGAGGCCGAGGTTCAGATTCCTGAACCGCCAGAGGGTTTCGTTCGCTCCGAAGGGCGCGGCGCCTATTCGGGTCACAACGGTCCCTATTTTCATCGGGCCGTTCAGGGCGAGACCACCGAACAGGCCTTTTTCGCCCTGCCGCGCCACGCCAACGGTTTGGGCCTGGTGCATGGGGGCATGCTGACCAGCTTTCTGGACGGACTCATGGGGGCGGCGGTGTTCCGCGCGGCGCGTCGGCCCGGCGTCACCATCCACCTCTCGGTGGACTTCCTGCACATGGGCCGGGTGGGGGAGTGGGTGATGGGCGAATCCAAGGTCACCCGGCTGACCCGCGAGGTGGCCTTCGTCGAGGGGCGCGTCTATGTGGGCCGCCGGGACGTGGTTCGAGGCTCGGGCGTGTTCAAACTGATGCATAGGCGGGATTGATCGCCTCAGGTCACATTGCGGCGCGGAGCCTTGCATGGCATGAGACGGCCAATGTCGGCGTCCATCTCGGGGCGTAGCGCAGCCTGGTAGCGCATCTGCTTTGGGAGCAGAGGGTCGCGTGTTCGAATCACGCCGCCCCGACCAGACGCCGACGTCGGGCGCCGCGCCTCCTGTACGGGAGGCGCAAGCGACCGTGAGTTTTGCTTCAGGCCACAGGGCCCGGTTCATCAAGCCGGCCGATGCGGCCAGATCGCCAATGGGACCGTCACATGCTTGCGCGCATCCTTCGCCCCGCCAAGAACGCCATGCAGTCTGGCCGTGGAAAGTCAAAGGAGTGGGTCCTGGAGTTTGAGCCGGCCAGCGCCCGCCGGCCGGACGCGCTGATGGGCTGGACCCAGACCGACGACACCCGCACCCAGCTGCGCCTGTCCTTCGACACCAAGGAAGAGGCCGTGGCCTATGCCGAGCAGAACGGCATCGCCTTCGAGGTCTTCGACCCCAAGCCCGCCAAGCGGATCATCAAGGCCTACGCCGACAATTTCGCCTTCGGTCGCAAGGTCCCCTGGACCCACTGAGGCCGCCGCCCCACACGCGCCCTTAGCTCAACCGGATAGAGCATCCGCCTTCTAAGCGGACGGTTGCAGGTTCGAGTCCTGCAGGGCGCGCCAGCTTCAGCGCAACCTGGAATCGACGGGAGCGCCCTTCACGCGTTTGAGAAGTGTCGGCTGGCTGACAGACGGGGTGGCCCTGATCCGGTCAGACTGACGGCGAAGCTCGCCAAGTCGGGCTCGGTAGAGCGGGAGGCGCTGACATGACATGGCTCTCGAAGGCGGGCGGGGCGTCGGACAATGTGGTCTCGGTGACGCCGGTGGATGGCGGGTGGTCGGTGACCAGCGGTCTAGCCGACCACCCCTTGATGTTCATGTCCGGCGCTCATGCCGAGGCCAAGGCCCGCAGCCTGGCTCAATTGATCGCGGCGGCCGGCGGAGACGCTCAGGTCATCGTTCATGACCGGCGCAACACCCTGATCGGCACCGTGCGCTACTTCGCCGCCGAAGCGGTCGCGGCGGACTTCAGCGGCTCTGAGACCTCGGACCCGACAGCCGCATAGACCGGTCGATCTCGAGCTCGACCACCAGATCCGCCCGAGCCGGCAGCGTCGCCAGGATGTGACGGGTCAGCCGTTCATAGTGTTGGATGAAGGCGGTGACCTGCGCCTGATCCATGGTCCGGCCGGCGTCGTCCCCCTGGGCCAGGAGCCGCGCCCTGAGTTTCTGTTCCTGCGCCCAGCGCCAGTCGGCGACCACCTCGAAGCTGGGCGCCCGGAGCAGGGTCAGGTGGTCGATCTGCGCGAACAGGGCCTGGTAGGGACCAGCCAGCACCTCGTTTGCGTAGGTTCGCCAGATGCCAGTAGGGTCTTCCTCGACCTCCAGCCGGTTGACCGCCGCGCTCAGCGCCGTCTCCGCCTCTGGAATGGCGCCGACGCACCAGCCCTCAAACAGGATCAGGTCAACCGGCGCCTTGATCTTGGGCCATCGGTCCTGCGGCGCCGGTTCGTCCAGCGCCTTGTCGAACCGCGGCAGGGCGACCTCGCGCGTTCCGGACAGGTCTTCAAAGAGTTTCAGGCCCTGAGCGACGTCATGGGTGCCGGGCGGGCCGCGGGTGGCGAAGAGGGGATGGATACGGTCGGCCAGTTCCGCCCGGGCCCTCCGGGACAGATAGAGGTCGTCCAGCGACAGAATCGCGACGCGCAGGCCGCGACGTCGCAACAGCCGGGCCAGAGCCTCGCACAGGGTCGATTTTCCCGAGCCCTGCGCCCCGCAAACGCCGGCGATCGCCGGCCCACGACGGCCAGCCGTCAGGGCGGCCAGACGCTGGGCCAGGGGTTCGGCCACCGTCTGGACCGTCTGGCGGTAGTCCGGGGGCAGGGACTCCTCGCTCAGGAAATCGTCGATCCAGTCCGGTGGGCCCGGCATCTAGGAGGCGGCGCGCCAGGCGGCGAACCCGCGGTCCAGGTCAGCCATCAGGTCCTCGGGATCTTCCAGGCCCACGTGGAGCCGAACCAGCGGGCCCCCATAGTCGCTTGGCGCCCCACGACCAGACAGTTGCGGATCGCAATCAATGGCGAGGCTCTCAAAGCCCCCCCAGGAGAAGCCCAGGCCAAAGATCTCCAGGGCGTCGAGGAAGGCCTCGGTGGCCTTCGGCCGGCCCGGCGCCAGGGTGAAGGCGAACAGGCCGCAGGCGCCGCTGTAGTCCCTACGCCAGATCTCGCCGCCAGGGGCGTCCGGCAGGGCGGGATGCAGCACCTGGCCGACCTCGTCTCGTCCGGCCAGCCAGGTTGCGATGCGACGGCCTGAGGCGTCATGCCGGCTCATGCGGGTGGCGAGCGTGCGCAGCCCTCGCAGCATCTGATAGGCGTCGTCGGGCGACACCGCCCAGCCGATGTTCAGCACGCCGTCGTCGAGGGTGCGGACGAGGCTGTCCTCCCGCACGGCGACGGAACCCATGAAGACGTCTGAATGACCCCCGACATACTTGGTCAGGGCCTGGACGCTGATGTCGACCCCGTGGTCCAGGGGCTTGAAGAGCAGGCCGGCGGCCCAGGTATTGTCGATCAGGGTGAGCATCCCGCGGGCCCTGGCTGCGGCGGCGATGGCCGGCACATCCTGGAACTCGAAACTCAGCGAGCCGGGCGATTCCAGGACGATGAGCCGGGTGGCCGGCCCGCAGGCCTCCATGAGGGCCGCGGCGTCCAGGCTGGCGGGGTAGTAGCGTACGCCGACGCCAAAGCGCCGCAATACCGTGTCGCAGAACCGCCGGGTGGGTTTGTAGACGGTGTCCACCACCATCACCTCGTCCCCGGTCTTCAGGACGGCCAGCAGGGCGCCGGTGAGCGCCGCCAAGCCCGAGGGATAGAGGGTTACGCCGGCGGCGTGCTCCAACTCGGCGAGGGCCTCGATCAGCGCCGACTGGGCGGCCAGGCCCTGGCGGCCATAGGTCACCTGCGACTCGTGGTCGTACAGCGCCGCGGCGTTGGGCAGGAGGACGGTGGAGCCGCGCTGAATCGGCGGGCCGACCGTGCGAGCCAGAGGCGTTTGCGCCAGACCCGAATGGATCAGGCGTGTTTCTTCGGTCATGCGGGTTGACGATCGTGAGGCATCAGGGGCGAAACTCCCTGTACTAGACCTTTCCCGTCCTGTCCGATCAAGGAGCGCCCCATGATCCGACGCCTCGCGGCGTCCGCTGTCCTGTTGCTGGTCCTGGCCGGGTGTGGTCGGGAGGCGGAGTCTCCGGAACCTGAAGCGACGCCGGCCCCGACACCTGCGGTTGTGCGTGACTTCGCGCCCACGCCCAGCCCGACCCTGCAGGCCGTGCGCCGCCGCGGACATGTGCTGTGTGGCGTCCATGCGGGCTTGGCGGGCTTCGCGGTGCGCGATGTGCGTGGGGTGTGGCGGGGCTTCGACGTGGATATCTGTCGCGCCGTCGCCGCCGCCGTGCTCGGTGACGCCAATGCGGTGCGCTACCGCGCCGTCTCGGCTCAGAACCGGTTCGCCGAACTCCAGGACGGGTCGGTGGACATCCTGTCGCGCAACACGTCCTGGACCCTGTCGCGGGACGCCGGCCTTGGCCTCGATTTCGCAGCGGTGACCTATTATGACGGCCAGGGCTTCATGGCCCCACGGTCGCTCAACCTGACCAGCGCCGATGAACTGAATGGCGCGCGGATCTGCGTGCAGGCGGGCACCGCCACCGAAACCAATCTGTCGGACTATTTCCGCGCCAGGGGCCTGGCGTTCACGCCGGTCATCCTCGATGACGAGGCCGAGGCGAGGACCGCCTATGAGGCTGAACAGTGCGATGTGTTCACAGCCGACGTCTCCGCCCTGGCGTCCGCCCGCTCTCTGATGAGCAACCCCAATTCCCACGTCATCCTGCCGACCGTCATCTCCAAGGAGCCTCTCGGCCCTGTGGTGCGCCAGGACGATCCAGCTTGGACTGACATCGTAAGATGGACTGTCAACAGCTTGATTGTAGCTGAGGAACTTGGTGTGAACTCGACAACAGCTGAAGGATCCAGGGAGACGGCGTCGGATCCCGACACCCGTCGGCTGTTGGGGGTCGAGGGCGACCTTGGCGCGCTCCTGGGCCTTGAGGATGACTGGGCCTATCAGGCTATCGCCCAGGTGGGGGCCTATAACGAAATCTTCCGGCGCAATCTGGGCGCCGATTCCGGACTGAAGCTGGAGCGTGGGCTAAATGCGCTCTGGAGCGCGCCGGATCCTGGACTGATCTACGCGCCGCCGGTCCGCTAAAGACGCAGGACCATCGCGCACCGACGGGCGGGGTCGAGCCCGCGGGCGGCTTCGCGGTCGAGATAGGCCTGCAGAGCGCCGCGCGCGTCTTCGTCCTCGACGATGGCGAAGCCGGCTGACGCGTAGAAGGGGGCGTTCCAGGGGGCGTCACGGAAGGTGGTCAGGCTCAGACCCGCCAGTCCACGTCGCCGCGCCTCTGCGATGGCGAAGGCCAGCAGACGGCGTCCCAGGCCCTGACCCTGATGCGCACGGTGGACATCGAACTCCAGGATGTGCAGGCGACCCTCTTCGATCCGCGCCGCCAGGAAGGCGCCTGCTGGTCCATCGGGCTCAGCCATGACCCACAGCAGGCCTTCGGCCATGATCGGCGCCCAGACCTCGGCGGGCGTGAAGTCGATCGGCGTCTCGTGGGTTTCGCCAGCGAAGACCTCCACCCCCTGGTCGCGGAAGAGCGTGGCGGCGGAGACCTCGATCTCGGGCAGGCGGGGAAGATCCTCCGGCGCGGCGAGCCGGACGATCATCGCGCCACTCATGGCCCGGTGACCACGGGGGTGTCGAGCCGGCCGCCCCACTCGCTCCACGATCCGTCATAGATCGGAACCTCATCGACCCCCAACCTTGCGAGCGCCAGGGCCAGGACCGCGGCGCTGACCCCGGAGCCGCAGGTGGCGATGATCGGCCGGTCGAGATTGATCCCGGCGACTGCAAACGCAGCGCGAAGGTCGTCTGGCGCGCGAAGGGCGCCGTCGGAATCCACCAGGGCGTTCCAGGGCAGATTGCAGGCGCCAGGCATATGGCCGCCGCGCAGGCCCGCACGCGGCTCAGGCGCCTCGCCGCGGAACCGGGCCGCCGGCCGGGCGTCAAGAATCTGGACGGTGGAATCCTCGATCGCCGCCTGCACATCAGACAGGGCGCGCACCAGCTGAGGCTGGGGTCGGACTGAGATCTCAACCGGCTCCGGCGCCGGGGCGCCGGTCGCCAGGGGGTGTCCCGCAGCCCGCCAGGCCTTCAGCCCGCCGTCGAGAACCGCAACATGGTCAAAGCCCATCACCCGCAGGGTCCACCACACCCGGGGCGCGGAGAAGATGCCGTGCCCGTCATAGACGACGATCCTGTGCGAGGGGCTCAGGCCCAGGCGCGAGACCGCCTCGGCGAATGCCTCGGGGCTCGGAAGCATGTGCGGCAGGTCGCTGGACCGGTCGGCGATGTGATCGATATCGAAGAAGACCGCCCCGGGGATGTGGCCCTTCTCGAACTCCGCCAGGCCCGGCCTATTTTCAGCGGGCATGTACCAGGTGGCGTCGACCACCCGCAGGTCGGCCTCGCCCAGGCGTGGGGCAAGCCAGTCGACGGAGACGAGGGGGCCGGTCTCCATGGTCAAAGCCAGCTCGGGACCGGCAGGCCCTTTTCCGTCAGGAAAGCCCGGTTGAAGATCTTGCTCTGATAGCGCGCGCCCTGGTCGCAGAGGATGGTCACGATGGTGTGGCCGGGACCCAACTCCCGGGCCAGCCGGATGGCGCCGGCGACGTTCACGCCGGTGGAGCCGCCCATCACCATGCCCTCGTGCTCCACGAGGTCGTAGATCACGTCCAGCATCTCTTCGTCGGAGATCCGGTAGGCGTGATCGACGGTGAGGCCCTCGAGATTGGCGGTGATCCGCCCCTGACCGATGCCTTCGCTGATGGAGCCGCCCTCCGACTTCAGCTCGCCGGTCGTGTAGTAAGAAAAGAGCGCCGCGCCATAGGGGTCGGCCAGGCCGATCTTCACCTCCGCCCGCTGCGCCCGCAGGGCCTGGGCGACGCCGGCCAAGGTGCCACCGGACCCCACCGCGCAGATGAAACCGTCCACCTTGCCCTCGGTCTGGCGCCAGATTTCGGGGCCTGTGGTTTCGGTGTGGGCCTGACGATTGGCCACATTGTCGAACTGGTTGGCCCAGATGGCGCCGTTGGGGTCGCTGGCGGCCAGCTCTTCGGCCAGGCGGCCGGAATAGCGGACATAGTTGTCGGGGTTGGAGTAGGGGACGGCGTCCACCTCGACGAGCTCGGCGCCGAACAGGCGGATGGCGTCCTTTTTTTCCTGACTCTGGGTCCGGGGGATGACGATGGTCGCCTTATAGCCGAGCGCCTTGGCGACCATGGCCAGGCCGATGCCGGTATTGCCCGCCGTGCCCTCGACGATCCGCCCACCGGGGCGCAGCAGGCCCTTGGCCTCGGCGTCGCGGACGATGTAGAGGGCCGCCCGGTCCTTCACCGACTGGCCGGGATTCATGAATTCGGCCTTGCCCAGGATCTCACAACCGGTGAGCTCGCTGGCGCGGTTGAGGCGGATGAGCGGCGTATCGCCGATGGTGTCGAGAACGCTGTGTGCGACGGTCATAGGCCGCTATTTAGGGCCCTGCCGTGCGCCGGAACAGGGGGCAGGGTGGTCCGGGCCTAGGTTTTCGACAGGGCGAGCTGGATCACGTTGGTGCGTTCGGTGCGGAAGCCGGCCTCGCAGTAGCCCAGATAGAAGCGCCACAGCCGCCGGAAGCGGTCGTCGAACCCCTGCGCCTCGATCTCCGGCCAGGCGGCTTCGAACTCGCGCATCCATTCGGCCAGGGTGTCGGCATAGTCCTGTCCAAAGCGGCTGATCTCGTCCCAGGCCAGACCGACCGTGTCGGTTTCCATGCGCAGGCGGGCTTCGCTGATCAGCATGCCGCCCGGAAAGATGTAGCGCTGGATGAAGTCGGCCCGACGGCGATAGAGCTCGAAGAACTCGTCCTTGATGGTGATGATCTGCAGGCCGGCCCGACCGCCGGGCGCCAGGACCTCGGCGATCTTGCCGAAATAGCTCGGCCAGTACTTCTCTCCAACCGCCTCGAACATTTCGATGGAGGCGACCCGGTCATATGTCCCGGCCACATCGCGATAGTCGATCAGCTTGATCTGCGCCCGTTCGTTGAGGCCGAGCTCGAAGATGCGGCGGGCGGCGAAGTCGTACTGCTCCTGGGAGATGGTGATGGCGGTGACATGGGCGCCTACCTCGCCGGCGGCGTAGGCGGCGAATCCCCCCCACCCGCAGCCGATCTCCAACACATGATGGCCCGGCTCCAGCCGCATGTGCTGCGCCAGGGCGCGGTACTTGTTGATCTGGGCGTCGGCCAGCGGCTGGCCCTTATGGGCGTAGCGGGCCGCCGAATAGGTCATGGTGGGGTCCAGCCACCGGGAATAGAAGGCGTTGCCCAGATCATAGTGGGCGTGGATGTTCTTTTTCGCCCCGGTCCGGCTGTTGTCGCGGAACAGGTGCAGCACCCGGTTGAGCACCCACATCAGTGGGGCGCCCAGGGCCAGACGCTCGATCTTGTCGAAGTTCAGGCTGAAGACGCACAGCAGAGCCGCCATGTCGGGCGTCTCCCACTGGCGAGCCATGTGCCCCTCGGCGAAGCCGATATCCCCGGCCGCCAGCACGCGGTTCATGAAGGCGTAGTCGCGGATGATCAGTCGGCCGCTGGGGCCGGGTTCCGGGCCCACCAGATCCAGCTCGCGGCCGGTGGGCAGGACGAAGGTGAGCGTCCCAACGGTCCAGTTTCGGGCGAGCAGCCCAAGGGCGCTGCGGAAGGCGGCGGGGGCGCCGCTCAGTTCCGGCGCCCGGCGAAGCGCCCCGGGGGTCCCGGCGAGCTCGGCCAGGGATGACGAGTTATGGGCGATGGTCATCGTCGCTTACCCCTCGTGTCGAACGCAAAATAGCACAAACTGGCCCCGGGCGCGACACTCCCCCGGAGCCAAGTGTACGGCCCCATGCGGGCGTCGGACGCAGCGGCCTCGACCCTGGCGCGGGATTTCCGGCTTGTGAAGCCGCGGGCCGGGCGCCACTTAGGCCCTGATCCGCTCACCCCAGGGACGTTCCCATGGCCGCACTCGAACTCAAGCGTTGGAACCTGTCGATCGGCGCCGGCCACCCACTGGTGGTGATCGCTGGCCTAAATGTACTGGAGGACCTGGAGTTGGCGCGTGACGCGGCGCGTCACCTCAAGGCCGTCTGCGCCGATCTGGGCCTGCCCTACGTCTTCAAGGCGAGCTTCGACAAGGCCAACCGTTCGTCGATCCGCAGCTATCGGGGGCCGGGCCTTGAGGAAGGTTTGAAGATCCTTCGTCAGATCAAAGACGAGTTCGACGTCCCGATCTGCACCGACCTGCATGAGATCGATCAGGCCGAACCTGTCGCCGCCGTCGCCGACCTGGTTCAGATCCCGGCCTTCCTCTGTCGCCAGACCGACCTTGTGGTGGCGACGGCTCGGGCGACCCAGGCCGCAGGCGGCCTGCTGCATGTGAAAAAGGGGCAGTTCCTGGCCCCCTGGGACTGCCGCAACATCCTGGACAAGATCAAGGAAGCCGTCGAGGTCGACATGACCATCCTGTGCGAGCGGGGGGTCAGCTTCGGCTACAACAATCTCGTCGTGGACATGCTGGGCATCGCCGAGATGCAGGCCCTCGGCGCCCCCGTCACCATCGACGCCACCCATGCAGTCCAACTGCCTGGCGCCAACCCCAAGTCCAATGGAGCCTCGACAGGCGGACGCCGGGAGGGTGTGCCGATCATCGCCAAGGCGGCGGTGGCCGCAGGGGCTGATGGGGTCTTCCTGGAGTTCCATCATGATCCCGACCGGGCTCTTTGTGATGGTCCAAGCTGCCTGCCGCTCAATGGGGCCGAACCGCTTCTGCGGACGCTCAAGGCCCTGCGCGACGCCGTGCAGGCCTGAGGGACCCCACCCATGGATCTG
>NZ_JAUYAW010000043.1 GCF_030693405.1 Phenylobacterium sp. | reverse complement strand
GATGGCTGGCGGCGACCTTGATCCAGGCCAGCTGCTCGGACGTGGTGCCGTACTCATGCATGTGGCGCATGGCGCACATGCCGTAGGTGTTGTGGGTGGTGCCGCCGTAGATGTTCTCAAAACCGGCTTCCGGCGGACCATCGGTGAGCTGACCGGGGCGTCCGCCGCCGCCGAAGCCGCCGAACTTCTGCTGGCGCGGGCGGCCGGCGAGGGTGATCAGCGCCACCTTGCACTTGCCCGCCGCGATCGCCTGGGCCGCGTGGCCCACATGCAGGATGTAGGACGAGCCGCCGGTCTCGGTGGAGTCCATGTGGCGGACATTGCGCAGGCCCATATAGTCGATCATCGACATGCCGCCGAAACCGGGCGCGTCGCCGGCGCAGAAATAGCCGTCCACGTCATCCTTGGTGAGACCCGCATCGGCCAGGGCGCCCTTGGCGCTCTCGGCGTGGATCTGGGGGGTGGATATGTCAGGCGCGTCGCGGAGCGGATGCTCGTAGGCGCCCATGATGTAGGCCTGGCCTTTAATGCTCATGTCCCTTCCCGGATTATGGTTCTGATCAATGGGGTTGGCCTTATCCGCGCCGGCGCGCGGTGTCATCCCTGCAGTCATCTGAGTACGGGCCGCCCGCCCCACCGCCGTCACCCTGGGCCTCGTGCCCAGGGTCCCTGGCGCCGCTTGCGCCCGCCCTCGACGGGGACCCTCGGGACGAGCCCGAGGGTGACGGTGACTGGGCTAAGCCGGCTGCGCCTTCAGCGCCTCCAGACGCGCCTCGCGCAGGGCCGAGCGGCGGACCTTGCCGGCGTCGTCGCGCAGGGGTTCGTCGACGAACTCGTAGGTCCGGGGCTGCTTGTAGGTGACCAGTCGGCTCGACAGGTAGTCGCGCAGCTCGGCGTCGGTGGTCGGCCGGCTCACCTGGACGATGGCGTGGATCTTGTTGCCCAGATCATCGTCGGGAATGCCGATGACGGCGCAGGACATCACCGCCTCATGCTCGTCCAGCGCGGCCTCGATCTCAGCCGGATAGACGTTGGAGCCGCCCACCAGGATCATGTCGGTGCGCCGGTCGGCCAGGTAGAGATAGCCGTCCTCGTCGAACCAGCCGATGTCGCCCAGGCTTTCCCAGCCGCCGGGCAGGGTCTTGGCCGTAGCGCCGAGATACTTGTAGGACGGGCCGGCGCCTTCGGGACGGCGCATATAGATCTCGCCGACCTCGCGCGGCGGCAGGGGGTTTCCGGCCTCGTCCATGGCGACCATCTCGCCCATCCGCACCTTGCCCACCGAGCCCCGGTGTTCCAGCCATTCGGTCCCGGAGATGACGGTGGAGGCCTGGGCCTCGGTGCCGGCATAGAGTTCCTGGATCACCTCGCCGCCCAGCCAGTGGATGAAGGCCTCCTTGAGCCAGGGCGGGCACGGCGCGGCCAGGTGCCAGAGGGTCTGCAGGGAGGAGAGGTCGTAGCGGCTGCGAACCTCGTCGGGCAGATGCCAGATTCGGTTCATCATGGTCGGGACCATATAGACCCAGGTGGCCTTCCAGCGCGCGATCTCGGCCAGGGTCTTTTCGGGGTCGAACCTCGGCATCACCACGATGTGGGCGCCCATATTGATGGCCGACATCATCATGCCGAAGCCGGCGTTGTGATAGAGCGGCGCGGGCAGGAGGGCGATGGAGTCAGACCGCAGCTGCCACCCGCCGACCTCCGGAATCTCCGCCGCCGTCACGCCTGGCTGGCCAGCCAGGATCAGCTTGGGCCGGCCGGTGGAGCCGCCGCTGGTGGGCGCCTTTGACACCGGCGCGATCACGTCGGGCAGGTCGGACTCGTCGTCGGCCAGGGCGGCGATGTCGGCGATGTTCACCAGGGGCTTGTCGATGGCGTGATCGAATGCGGCGATGACGATAGGGGTCCTGGCCAGCTCGATGATGGCTTCCAGCTCGGCCTTGGGTAGGCGGAAGGACACCGGCTGCGGCGTCGCCCCCACCTTCCAGAGCGCCCAGCAGGCCTCGACGAAGCCGATGCCGTTGGGCAGGCCGAGCGTCACCAGGTCTCCCTTTTTGACCCCCATGGCCAGGAGCCCCCGAGCCAGGCGGTTGGTGCGCCGGTGGAACTGGCCGTAGGTGAGGGTCTCCTCGCCGCTGGACACCGCCGGGGCGTCCGCCTTGTCCCGCGCCAGCTGCGCCAGCCGCGCGCTCAGGGAAATCATCTCTTCGGCCATGGTCTCGTCCCTGGAAATGGTCTGGCCGCGGCTCGTTTCAGCGTCCGCGGTCCTGTGAAATGGTATGCCGCCCAATGTCGCGTCGGCGGTCAGAGTTTCCTCCGGCGCGGCCCCCACTGGCAAGGGTCTGGAAGAACATGCCCTGGGCGGTTAAGAGCCTCGGCGTCTCAAACCTTCAAGGCGCCGCCATGTCCGAGGACCTCTCCACCGCCGACCTGTCCGATGAGAACGAGGGCGCAGCCCAGGTCCTGCGCCTGCAGATGCGCGACCTGGGCGGCCGGCGGGCATTTTCCGGCCTCATCCGCACCGTCCGCTGCCACGAAGACAATTCCAAGGTGAAGGCCATGCTGGCCACCCCGGGGAACGGGGCGGTGCTGGTGGTCGACGGGGGCGGTTCGCTGAACTGCGCCCTGGTGGGCGACCTGATCGCCCAGAGCGCGGTCGATCAGGGCTGGGCCGGCGTCATCGTCAATGGCGCGGTGCGCGACGCTGCGGTGCTGGCGACCCTCGACCTGGGGGTCAAGGCGCTGGGGACCATGCCGCTGCGCAGTGTTCGCCGGGACCTGGGCGAGAGCGATAGCGTCGTGGCCTTCGGCGGGGTGATCTTCACCCCAGGCGACCGGCTGTTCGCCGACGCTGACGGGGTCTTGGTCCTGCCAGCCTAGGCGGCCGGGCGCCAGGTCACGGCCATCTCCGGCTCGCGGAAGGCGAAGCGCTTGAGGTGGCTGTCGATCACCCCTTCCAGGCGGGCGCGGGTCTCGGCCGAGGCGGACTCGACCTGCAGGTCCAGGGCCACCGGCCCCGCGCCCAGGCGGCAGACTCCGCCCTCGAAGACGATCTCGCCGGTCTGGTCATCGAACCGGGTCTCGACCTTGTGGCCGAAGTGTTTGCACAGCTGGATCATGTAGCGGCGGGCGTGCGCCGTGGGCACGCTGGCGAGCGATGTGGTCGCGTCCATGCTCACCCCCCCACCCGCTCGATCTTGCCGGCCGCCTCGTCGAGGATGGCGGCCACCGCCTCGGCCTCGGCCTCGCTCAGGCCGCGGGAGGCGCGCAGCCGCAGGGCGGTCTTCACGTTGTCCATGCCCCGGCGGACCTTGTGGCGGCCGACCTCATCGCCGGTCTCGTTCATGCGGGCGAAGATGGCGGCCACGGCGGGCCGTTGCGGCTCCAACGCTTCGCGCCCGGCCGGCGTGATCTCATAGAGCTTGCGGGCGCCGGACCCCTGGCTCTGAGCCACGAAGCCCTCGTCCTCCAGCAGGGCCAGCGTCGGATAGATGGCGCCGGGACTGGGGCGATAGGCCCCGCCGGTGCGCTCTTCCAGGGTGCGGATCAGCTCGTAGCCATGGGAGGGCGCCTCCTCCACCAGGGCCAGCAGCACAAAGCGCAGGTCGCCGTGCTCCAGAAACCGGCCGAGGCGCGGCCCGCCCCGGCGGCCATGACCGCCGCCATGACCCCCGACCCCGTGCCGGCTGTGGCGGGCGCGGTGGGGGTGAGATCCAAAGTGTCCATACATGAGTTTCGTTCCTATTTCGATCTATCGAAACAATAGATATATCGAAACATGTCGGACTTCAAGGGGGCCGTCAGGACAGGAGGGGCGGATCGACCACTTCGCGCATGATCTCGGCCAGCAGGCGGCCCTCGGACGCCCGGCTGGAGCCGGACCGCCAGGCCACCACGATCTCGCGGCTGGGATGGTCGGTGGCCAGCGGCCGGATGGTGACGGCGGCGGAGTCGGTGAGGCCTGCGGCCACGGCCATGGCCGGCAGGAAGCTGACCCCCAGCCCTGAGCCCACCATCTGCACCAGGGTCGGCAGAGAGGTGGCGGCGAAGGGGCCGTCCTCGGTGCTGGCCCGGGGCGCCTTCAGACCGCAGGCGGCCAGGGCGTGCTCGCGCAGGCAATGGCCATCCTCCAGCAGGATCATCTCGGCCCGCTCCAACTCATCAGGGGGCGTCGCGCTCATCCGGGCCAAGGGGTGATTGGCGGGCAAAGCGGCCACCAGCTCGTCGTCGGCCACATGGGCGAGGTCGAGGCCGGTGGTCTCATAGGGCAGGGCGATCAGAGCGGCGTCCAGCTGGCCGGCCTTGAGTCCTGCGATCAGTCGTGCGGTCAGGTCTTCCCGCAGAAAGAGCCGCAGATCCGGATAGCGGGTGCGCAACAGCGGGAAGGCCCGGGGCAGCAGGAAGGGGGCGATGGTCGGGATCACGCCCAGGCGGAACCGGCCCGACAGGGGCTGGCCGGCGTGGCGGGCCTCCTGCACCATCTCCTCGGCCTCGTTGAGGATGGTGGCCGCCCGCCGCAGGGCGGCCTCGCCCACGGCCGTCAGGATGACCCCGGTGCGGGCCCGGTCGACCACCGGCGCCCCCAGGGTCCGCTCCAGCTCCTGGATGCCGGCCGACAGCGTCGGCTGGGTGACATGGGCGGCCTCGGCGGCGCGCCCGAAGGCGCCATGCTCGGCGAGGAGCTTCAGATATTGCAGCTGGCGGACGGTGGGCAGGATCATGGGGCCAATATAGGCGGGCCCTATCAAAACATCAAAAACTATCGATTGGACCCCGTCAGGTCCCCGAGGCGATATTGGAGCGGTCGAGGCGGCTGAGCTTCCCAGCCCGTCTCAATGTCCGGGGGTGGCGTCTTCTCTCCCCCAGCGCGGGCGCGCCCCCGGACCCCGGCTCGCCCCAAAGGGCGCCTAGGCGCGCTCGAAGTTCAGGGGGCCTTCCCAGAAGGTCTGCACCAGGTCGTGCTGGGCGCCGGGCCGGCCGGTGGTCAGGAAGCGCCGCCCCCCCGCTGATCCGGCGGCGATCTCCGGATGGCGCTCCAGATAGCCGGCCAGGGCCGCGGCCGTGGCGTCGGGCTGATGGATCAGCGGCGTGCCGGGCTTGAGCGCAGCCCGGAACATGTCGGCGATGATCTCATAATGGGTGCAGCCCAGGATCGCCCGGTCCGGCGCCCGGCCGATGCGGGCGGTGATCTGGGCCACATGGGCCTCCACCGCCTGGGCCAGCTCCACGGCGCCGGCATTGTCCTCGATCATCCGGGCCAGCTCCGGGCAGGGCTCGACGAAGACCGCCACATCCTGCCGACGCTTGTCGATCTCGATCTCATAGACCCGGCTACGGGCCGTGGCTGGCGTGGCGAACACCGCCAGGATGTCCAGCTTCTCCACCTTGTCCCCCCGGCGCTCGGCCTCATGCTCCCAGGGCAGGCCGGTGGCCGCCTCGATGGTTGGCACGATCAGCCCCAGCACGTTCACCGGCCGCCCCAGCTCCCGGCGGCGCTGTGGCAGCCAGGTCTGTTGCAGGCGCCGCAGCGCAATGGCCGAAGCAGTGTTACAGGCCAGCACCACCAGATCGCAGCCCTGGTCGAACAGCCGGTCGCAGCCGGCCCGGGTCAGCTCGACGATCTCCTCGCCGGGCCGCCCGCCATAGGGGGCGTTGGCCTGGTCGGCCAGATAGACGAGGTCGGCGCTCGGAAAGCGCTCCGCCAGCTTGCGGTGGACGGTCAGGCCGCCCACTCCGGAATCAAACACGCCAATGGCCATGTCCCGGCTTTAGCCGCCCCTTGCGCGCCCCGCCAGAGGGGAGGCATGTCACATTACAAGCCTGTCATGTGACGTTCAGGCTCCCGGCGCCTAAGGTCGCGCCAACCTTCCTTTCGACGACACCGGAGTTTCTGATGGATCGGCGCATGTTCCTGGCCGTCTCGAGCGCAGCGCTCGGCGCCGCCACCCTGCCCCTGCCCGCCTTTGCGGCCGACGGCGCGCCGCTGCTGGCGCCCTGGACCGGCCCCTATGGGGGCGTGCCCCCCTTCGACCAGGTCAAGATCGCCGACTTCGCGCCAGCCCTCGAGGCGGCCATGGCCCAGGAGCTGGCCGAGATCGAGGCTATCGCCAACAATCCGGCTCCGCCGACCTTCGACAACACCATCGCAGCCCTGGAGCGGGCCGGTGCGGCGCTCGACCGGGTGAACACCTCTTACTGGGTCTGGGGCGGCACCCTGTCCAATCCGGAGATGCGGGCGGTGGAGACGGCCATGGCGCCGCGCCTGTCGGCTCATGCCGACAAGATCCTGCAGAACGCCAAGCTCTTCGCCCGGATCGAGCAGGTCTATGAGGGCCGCGAGAGCGCCGGCCTGACCCCGGAACAGCAGCGCCTGACCTGGAAGCGCTGGAACGCCTTTGTCCGGGCCGGCGCCAAGCTCGACTCCGCCGCCAAGACCCGCGTGGCGCAGATTAATGGCGAACTGGCCCAGGCCTTCACCACCTTCAGCCAGAACCTGCTGGCCGACGAGACCGACTATGTCCTCTATCTGAAGACCGAGGCCGAGCTGCGCGGCCTGCCCGAGGACGTGCGCGCCGCCGCCGCCGCGGCGGCTGTGGAGCGGAACCGGCCTGGCGAATACGCCATCCTCAACACCCGCTCCTCCATGGACCCCTTCCTCACCTATTCCGATCGCCGCGATCTGCGCGAGAAGGTCTGGCGGACCTATTACAGCCGCGGCGACAATGGCGACGCCCACGACAATAACGGCGTGATCCAGAAGATCCTCAAGCTGCGGGTCGAGCGCGCCAACCTGCTGGGCTATCCGACCCACGCCCACTGGCGGCTGGAGGCGGCCATGGCCAAGACGCCCGAGGCGGCCATGGAGCTGATGCTGCGGGTCTGGCCGGCGGCCGTGGCGCGGGTGCGCGAGGAGGTGGCCGAGATGCAGGCCATCGCGGACGCCGAAAAGGGCGGGGTGAAGATCGAGCCCTGGGACTATCGCTACTATGCCGAGAAGGTCCGGGCCGCCCGCTACGACCTCGATATGAACGAGGTGAAGGCCTATCTGCAGCTCGACAAGCTGGTGGACGGCATGTTCTGGGTCGCTGGCGACGTGTTCGGCATGAGCTTCACGCCGGTCACCGACGTGCCGGTCTATCACCCCGACGTCCGGACCTGGGAGGTGAAGCGGAACGGCGCCCATCTGGGCCTCTTCTATTTCGACCCCTATGCGCGGACCGGCAAGCGATCGGGCGCCTGGATGAACGCCTATCGCAGCCAGCAGAAGCTGGATGGCGCGGTCACGCCCATCGTCTCCAACAACTCCAACTTCGTGAAGGGCGCGCCCGGCCAGCCGGTGCTGATCTCCTGGGACGACGCCACGACCCTGTTCCACGAGTTCGGCCACGCCATCCACGGCCTGTTGTCCAATGTGACCTACCCGTCCCTGTCGGGCACCAGCGTGCCGCGCGACTATGTGGAGTTCCCCAGCCAGGTGCTTGAGGCGTGGCTGCCCACCCGCCAGGTCCTGAATCGGTTCGCCCTGCACCATGAGACCGGCGAGCCCATGCCCCAGACGCTGTCGGACAAGATCGAGCGGGCCTCGACCTTCCGTCAGGGCTTCGACGTCACCGAGTTCATGGCCTCGGCCCTGATCGACATGAAGCTGCATCTGGCCGGCGACGCCGACATCGATCCCGACGCCTTCGAGCGGGAAGAACTGGCCAAGCTGGGCATGCCGGCCGAGCTGCCCATGCGCCACCGCACCCCGCAGTTCGCCCACATCTTCGCCTCGGACGGCTATTCGGCCGGCTACTACTCCTATCTGTGGGCCGAGGTGCTGTCGCAGGACGCCACCGAGGCCTTCGAGGAGGCGCCGGGCGGCATGTACGACAAGGATGTGGCCAAGCGGCTGGTCGACCATGTCCTGTCGGTCGGCGACACCGTGGATCAGACGGAGGCCTATCGCGCCTTCCGTGGCCGCGACGCCGATGTGGGCGCCTATCTCCGCGACAAGGGCTTCCCGGTCACCTGAGGGGGCCGGTCACCTGAGGGATTGAGCGCAGCGTGCTTCGAGGCTCGCTGCGCTCGCACTTCAGCATGAGGGGTTGGATATCCGGCGCCTCTCCGTCGACCTCATCCTGAGGCGCCGCGAAGCGGCCTCGAAGGACGAGGGCGACTGCGCCCCCGCCTCACCGTCCCTTGAAGCGGCCAGGACGGCGTTCGTTCACGGCCGCCACGCCCTCGGCGAAGTCCTCGGTGGCGCGCAGGATGGTCTGTTGTTCATGCTCGTGGGCGGTGGCGGCGCGGACCGCCTCAGCCAGTTTGCTGCGGGTGGTCTTGCGGGTGGCCACGACAGCCAGGGGCGCATTCTCCGCCAGCTCGGCGGCGAGCGCGAAGGCCGACTGGCGCAGCTCGTCGGCCGGGACCAGCTCGTCCACCAGCCCCCAGGCCAGGGCCTCATCGGCGCGAATGCGGCGGCCGGTGAGGAACATCAGGTCGGCCCGATGGCCGCCGATTACCCGGGGCAGGGTGTGGGTCAGGCCAAAGCCCGGATGGAAGCCCAGCTTGACGAAATTGGCCGAGAACCGCGCCTCATGGGCCGCGACCCGGAAGTCGGCCACCAGGGCCAGCCCCAGGCCCGCGCCGACAGCCGCCCCCTGCACGGCGGCGACAATGGGTTTCTCCACCGAAAACAGCCGCACGGCCTGGTCATAGAGCTCGGAGACCCCGCCCATGCCCGCCCCGCCGATGCCGGTGGGGGAGGCGAGATCGGCGCCCGCGCAGAAGGGCTTGCCCTCTGAGGCCAGCACGGTGGCGCGCACCGCCGGGTCCTTGTCGAAGGCCAGCAGGGCGTCGGCGATGTCGGCGACCAGCTCCACTGACACGTGATTGGCCGGCGGCCGGTGGAAGATCAACTGCGCCACATGGTCCTGGACGCTGATGACGAGATGGTCGGAGCTGCTCATTTGCGGGTTCCCAGAAGGTTGCGGGCCACCACCCACTTATGGACTTCGGTGGGGCCGTCATAGATGCGCATGGTGCGCAGGCGCGAGGCCATCAGCTGCAGCGGCAGCTCCTTGGTCATCCCCATGGCGCCGAAGGTCTGCATGGCGTGGTCGACCACCTCCCAGGCCATTTCGGTGGCGTAGGCCTTGATCATCGAGATTTCCACCCGGGTATCGCGGCCCTGGTCGAGCTTCCAGGCGCAGTCATAGGTCATCAGGCGCGCGGCATGGATACGGGTCGCCGCATCGGCCACCCACCACTGGATGGCCTGGCGCTCGGACAGGGGCGCGCCGAAGGTGGACCTCTGGGGCGCGTACTCGACCATCATGTCGAGCGCCCGCTGGGCCATGCCGATGGACCAGGCGGCCATCTCGATCCGCCGGGTGCCCAGACGGATCTGCATGGGCGCAAAGCCCGCGCCTTCCTGGCCGAGCAGCTTCCAGCCCTCCACCCGGCAATCCTCCAGCACCACCTCATAGGTGGACTGGCCCCCGATCATCGGGATCTGCCGCAGGACGTGGAAGCCCGGAGCGTCACGGTCCACCAGGAAGGCCGAGATGCCGCCGCGGGCCCGCTTTTCGGTGTCGGTCACCGCCATCAGGATGGTGAAGTCGGCGTCCGCCGCCCGGGTGATCCAGATCTTGCGGCCGTTGATGATCCAGTCGTCCCCATCGCGGACCGCCTTGGTGGTCATGGCCGAGGGATCAGCGCCGGCGCCGGGCTCCGAAATGCCGATGGCCGAGACGGTCTCGCCGCGCACATAGGGCGCCAGATAGGCCTCGCGCTGGCGCTCGTTCACCGTGGCCATCAGCATGCGCAGGTTCGGGCTGTCGGGCGGCAGGGTGTAGGGGGTGATGGTGCGGCCCAGCTCCTCGCCGACGCCGACCATGGCCACATAGGGCAGGTCCGAACCGCCCACATCCTCCGGCGCGTCCAGGCCCCAGAGGCCCAAAGTCTTGGAGATCTCGTCGAGGCGGGCGTGCTCTTCAGGCGCGAGCGACAGGCCCTGGCCCTTGGCCTCCCGGTCCAGGACGCCGGCCTCGAGCGGCATCAGCTCGTCGCGGACAAAGCGCGCGGTCAGCTCCTTGAGCATCCGATGCTCGTCCGACAGCTGGAATTCCATGGGCGGCCTCCCTCTAGGTCACGGTCTTTCGTCGCTTGGCGCGATCTCTCCGGCGCAGCATAAACGCCGATAAGAAGCATAGGGGAGAACGGCCGTGGCGGAAGGCAAGGAACTGGGGAGCAAGGCCACGGGGCCGCTTTCAGGGGTGCGCATCCTGGACCTGACCAGCGTGGTGTTCGGCGCCTATGCGACCCAGATCCTCGGCGACCAGGGCGCCGACGTGATCAAGCTGGAGGATCCGGGCTCGGGCCGGGGGGACGGCGGCGACATCATGCGCTGGGCCGGTCATCCGCCCGAGGGCGCGCCTAAGGACCTCGGCCCCATCTTCCTGACCATCAACCGCAACAAGCGCTCGGTCCTGGTGGACCTGCGCGACCCCGCCATGCGCCCGGCGCTCGAGGCCCTGATCGCCAGCTGCGACGTGTTCGCCGCCTCGGTCCGCTATGAGGGGCTCAAGCGGCTGGGCCTCGACTATGAGGCGGTGAAGAAAATCCGCCCCGACGTGATCTATGTCCATGCCGCCGGCTATGGCTCGGACGGGCCATACGCCGGGGAGCCGGCCTATGATGATCTGATCCAGTCGGCCTCAGGCATGGCCGACCTGCTGCCCCGCACCGATGGCAATGAGACCCCGCGCATCCTGCCGACCCTGGTGGCCGACAAGGTTTCGGGCCTCTTCATGGCCCAGGCGGTCACCGCGGCCCTGTTCCACAAGGCGCGCACCGGCGAGGGCCAGTTCGTCGAGGTGCCGATGCTGGAATGCGTCACCAGCTTCAACCTGGTGGAGAACCTCTATGACCACGCCTATGAGCCGCCCACGGGCCAGTGGTCCTATCAGCGGGTGACCAATCCCCACCGCAAGCCGTTCCGAACGAAGGACGGCTATATCGGCCT
Organism: Phenylobacterium sp.; assembly: GCF_030693405.1. Lineage (GTDB taxonomy): Bacteria > Pseudomonadota > Alphaproteobacteria > Caulobacterales > Caulobacteraceae > Phenylobacterium. Next base: position 10,215 of record NZ_JAUYAW010000043.1, on the reverse strand, counting down.
GCTGCCCTATACCGACAAACAGTGGGACCAGTTCTTCGCCGTGGCCGGCTGGGCCGAGACGGTGGCCAGGGACCCGCGCTTTGCCGACTACGCCCAGCGGGCCAAACACACCCGTGAGCTCTACGCCATGGTGGAAGAGGTCACCGCCACCAAGACCACCGACGAATGGCTGACCCTGCTCAAGGGCCTGTCGATCCCGGTGCAGAAGACCAACCGCTTCGAGGACCTGGAGGGCGATCCACACCTGGAGGCCGTCGGCCTCTTCGAGCGCTACGACCACCCGCACCTTGGCCCCTACAAGGCCATCCGCCCGCCGGTGAAGTTCGAAAAAACCCCGTCCAACATCCGCCGCCACCCCCCGCGCCTGGGCGAACAGACCGACGAGGTCTTCGCCGAGGTCCGCCAGCGATCGGCGCCGGAATAGGGGTCAGCGCGCGAAGCTGGCCGGGGCGCGTTGCAGGCGGGTGTTCTTGCGGATCCGGGCGGCGTCGCCCTCGTTGAGCGCGGCCAGCAGGGCGGTCTTGAGCGGGTTAAGCGCCTTGGTCTCCGTCACCTTCCAGCCGGCGGCGTCGGTGACATAGAAGGCGTCCACCGCCCGCTCCCCATAGGAATCGATATGGGCCGAGGTGATGGAGAGGCCGGCGTCGGCCAGGGTATTGGCCAGCGCCGTCAGGAGGCCCGGCCGGTCGCGGCCCGAGGCCTCGACGATGGTGGCGTTTTCCGAGGCCTCATTGTCGATCAGCACGGTGGACTTGATGGCGAAGGCTGCGGTGCGGGCTTCCCCGCCGGCCCGGGGCGCCTCGCCCTGCGGAACCTCGCCGCGGGCGGCGGCTTCCAGGGCCTCGGCCAGGCGGGGCAGGGCGGACGGGTTGTCATGGCCAAACGGCTGGCCGGTGATGTCCTGCAGATAGAAGACGTCTAGGGCCTGGCCCTGGCGGGAGGTGAACACCCGGGCGCCCAGCACGCTGGCGCCCGAGGCGGTGATGGCCCGGGTCAGGTCGGCGAACAGCCGGGTCCGGTCCTTGGCGGCCACCACCAGCTCGGCGGCGTTGAGGTCTTCGCGCACATAGCCCATGGCTGCGGCGCCCTCGGCATGGGCCCGCTGGGAGACCGCCGCATGGATGGCGATCTCGTCCAGGCCAAAGCCCGTGAAATAGGCGTCCTCCATGGCCTCGCCCCAGGCCACGGCGGCGGGATCGGCCTCGGCCAGGCGGGCGCGGATCTCGGCGGCGGCGAAGGCCTGGCGCTGGCGCACCACGGCCACGGCGTCATTGGCCCGGCCGCCGCGGAACACGGCTGAGGCCGAGGCATAGAGGTCGCGCAGCAGCTGGCCCTTCCAGCCGTTCCAGACACCCGGCCCCACGGCGCGGATATCGGCCACGGTCAGCACCAGCAACAGGCGCAGGCGCTCGGGCGTCTGCACCATGCGCACGAAGTCGGCCACGGTGCGGGGGTCGGAGATGTCGCGCTTCTGGGCGTAGTCGCTCATCTCCAGGTGATGCTCCACCAGCCAGGCGACCAGGTCGATGCGCGCCCGGGGCAGGCCCAGCCGCTCGCAGGCGGCGCGCGCGGCCCGGGCGCCGGCCTTTTCCTGGCCGCCGGCGACGCCGCCCTTGCCCGTGTCGTGCAACAGCATGGCGAGGAAAAGGACGTCCATCTCCTGGATCTGCGGCATCAGGGAGACCGCCAGCGGATGCTCCTCGGCCAGCCGGCCCGCGGCGATGTCGGCGATCACGCCGATGGCCCGCAGGGTGTGCTCGTCCACCGTATAGGAGTGGTACATGTTGAACTGCATCTGGGCGACGATGCGGCCGAACTCCGGGATGTAGCGGCCCAGCACGCCGGCCTCGGTCATCAGGGTCAGGGTCCGCTGCGGGTCGCGACCGCCGGCCAGGGTGTCGAGGAAGATCTTGGCCGCCTTGGGGTCGCGCCGCATCTTCGAGGTGATGAGGCCGAGCGACCGGGTGGCGGCGGTAAAGGCGTCGGGATGCAGATCGAGGTCCCGGCGGTCGGCGATCTGGAACAGCCGCAACAGGTTGAGCGGATCGGCCTCGAAGGTCTCCGGCCCCTCCACGTCCAGTCGCCCGCCCTCCTCGATGAAGCCGGCCACATCCAGCGGCTTGCGGGTGGTCTTGCGGCCGCTGCCGGGGAACAGGCGCGAAATCCCCCGGGGCGCGGACTTGACCCGATCGGCCTCCAACTTGGCGGCGAAGACGCGGGTTAGCGCGCCGACCTCCTTGGCGATCAGGAAATAGCGCCGCATGAAGCGCTCGACGGCCGGATTGTCGGCCCGGTCCCCATAGCCCATGCGCTGGGCGATCTCCGGCTGCAGGTCGAAGGTCAGGCGCTCTTCCGGGCGGCCGGTGGCGAAATGCAGGTGGGCGCGCACGGCCCACAGGAAGTCGAAAGCCCGGATGAAGGCGCGGATCTCCCGGCCCTCGAACATCTCCAGCTGCGGCACCCCGTCCACCGGCTTGGACGGGTTCAGATACTCGGCGATCCAGAACAGGGTGTTGAGGTCGCGCAGGCCCCCCTTGCCGTCCTTGACGTTGGGCTCGACCATGTAGCGGCTGGCGCCGGCCCGGGCCTGGCGCTCATCGCGCTCCTTGAGCTTGGCGGCGACGAACTCCGCGCCGGTGCCCTTGACCACCTCGTTGCGGAACCGGGCGGTCAGCTCCTGGGCCAGGGCTTCGTCGCCGATCAGGCGCCTGGCCTCCAGGATCGAGGTGCGGATGGTGAAGTCTTCCCGGGCGAGCTTGACGCACTCGTCCACCGTGCGCGAGGCGTGCCCCACCTTGAAGCCCAGATCCCACAGGGCATAGAGCATGAACTCGATCACGCTCTCCACGTGGGCGGTCTGCTTGTAGGGCCGCAGGAACAGCAGATCGAGGTCGGAGAAGGGCGCGAGCGTGCCGCGCCCATAGCCGCCGACCGCCATCACCGCCAGGCGCTCGCCCTCGGTGGGATTGCGCGCCCGGATCATGTGGACGGTGGTGAAGTCGTACAGCGCGGTGACCACCTCGTCGGTGACCCCGGACAGAAGCCGCGCGGTCTCGATGCCGCCGGCCCCATTCTCCAGCCGCTCCTTGGCGATCATCCGCCCGCGAAACAGGGCCTGTTTCAGGATCTCCAGCGCCCGCCGGCGCTGCTCGGCCTCATCGCCGGCCGCATCCAGCGCCGCCGCCGACAACTGCGCCCGCAGCCGCACCCCATCGACGACATATTCCAGGCGGGTCGGCTTCAGACGAGGGGGCATGGGCTCGGGGGGCTGTGGCGGGTCAGGTACAGCATATAGGGGATTGGCATGGGCGCGTCAGGTCGCGCGGCCGATCATGGCATCGGCTTGCGACCTCCTCGGAACTGACGGTTACTTGTAACGGTCGCCGCTCTCCTCGCAGTGGGCTTTCACGCGAGCAATCCAAGTATCGAACCACCCCCATTGGCCAGCATATAATCCCGGACCGCCAAAAGGCTTTCCGGGCGCTTTCGCGTCCAACTCTTGCCAAAGATCGGAGTGAGCTCTCATGCCGAAGCGGGTGAATCCGGCATCCTTCATCAACTTCACGACGTCAGTGGCCGTATAGCGGCGCTTGTCGACCTCCTTAAGAAGCACCTTCGCTATCGCCTCACCCTCAGCCGAGTCGGCCTTGATAAATTCGATGGCTTCATCAGAGGCGCTCGCCCTGGCTCCGAGCTTCGGAATGAATACCACACGATGAGCGAAGGCCGGATCGGCCTGTTCTTCATCTGACAGCCCGGAATGGAAGGCGTCCATCATTGCGACGATGTTCGGCGGGAGCGTTCCAGCCTTCTTGAGCAAGGCCCGCTGGTCAGAGCCGAAGGTGACGAATTGCAGTGCGATAGGAAGGCGCCGCTCAAGCGCGTACTGCGCGCCGAATAGCGTCTTGAGGGCGTCGTTGAAGTTGATGCAGCAGGCTTGGAGCTTGGCGCTCACGGCGTCGTCGATGCGGTTGGTTGAGCGATGTTCGACTTCGTGGCGGAGGTCCAACAGGAACTCCAAGTTCTGCACTACCGGCTTTTTAACCGGGCATTTCGCTTGTCGCAGACAGAAGCCAAGCTCCCAGTACTTGTCTGCGCCTTCTGGCGTCTGAACCACTGTTCCGTCAGCTTTCTTGTGTCGGTAATCGACGCCCTCGCGCCGGTAAAACGCGTGCATCAGATAGGTCCAAGCGATGACGGCTGTAACGATGAAAAGCTCGGCCCGAAACGTCAGCCCAGCGCCGTTAAAGGTGTGAACGGCGGCGATCATCGCCTCACGGGCTTTGATGAGCAGCTCATCGCCGCGAATGCTGAGCCCGGTTGAAGGATCAACGTCAGGCCACGTCGCGAGAAATTCATCGAGCGTGTCGTCGTTGGCCGCGTTGATAGCCTTGTGGCGATCTTGCGTTCGGATCTCGCCGATTAGGCGGTGATTCACCGTGCGGAGCGGCCGGGTGAAGTAGGCCAAGATTTCCTGATCGTTCCATCCGCCTCGCGCTTGCATCGCCTTCACGAGGGCGACCTCCCAACGCTGCAGCGTGTTCCCCGGCTTGCCCCGCGCCATCACTTCCCCCACAGTCAAACGAGCGCTACCATAGCGTTAACATCTGACGTGGCCACTACCGTGCGGGTGTGCAGCAGTTACGGTGGTCGAAAGATAACTTGCCTGAGGCCTAGAGCTTACTTCCGTCCTCACAAGAAGTTCGCAGAGCTAGCTGGATACGGACCCGCCAGCCTCTCAAGCTCTTTCGCCACACACCGCACACTCCGGATCAGCCCCAATCCGCACCGTCCGCGTCTCCGCGGCCAGGCCGTCATAGACCAGCAGCCGCCCCTCCAGCGGCTCGCCTGCCCCGGTGATGACCTTGATCGCCTCGAGCGCCATCATGGCGCCGATGACGCCGGTGGCTGTACCGCTCAGATAGGCCGGCGCCCTGCTATTTTAGCCGCTGACCCGTCGTTGGCGCCTCGCAGATGCGTTTGATGATTGCCCCTCTGGCTGAATTCGGCTCGACCTGGATCCAAGACGGTTCAGCCTGGGCCTGGGCCTGTGACGGGCCACTGAGGTTGCTTCCCTCATAGATGGCCATGGAGAGAACCCGCAGTCTGCGGCCTCTGCAATCGACGTTCCAGCTCTGGAGGTTCGACTGGCTGTCCAGGGGGCCGAGACGCATCGGCCCGTAGTATTCGTGACGTACCAAAGCGCTTAGCGTGCCATCGGCGAGTTCCGTAACGCCTGCTGGACCGCCAAACGACACCGCAGACTCATCGGCGGTGATTAGAATCCAGCCATCAGACTCGATATGGTCCGCCAGCCAAGATCGTACGCCCACATCGTCAAGCGCTGCGGGCATTGGAGCATTCCGAGCGCTACCGCCCGTCGAGGGTGATGACCTCAGAATGGGGGTCGCGTTCGCGCCCACGCGGCGCAACATGCCCGCGTGCACGGCCTTGCAATCGCCTGGGTATGGCGCAACGACGCCCGCACTGTCGCCGTCGAAAATCGAGCGCCACACCTCGCCACGGTATGGGTAGGCTCGACCCATGTTCAACGGGTCAACATTTGTCGGACCAACGCCGGTCAGAATGTCCTGATCATCAACCGTTTCCGGATCACCGTCGCGGTCGGCAAAGATCACCGCGAGGCTCGCCTCGCCCTTGAAGGCTTGCGGGCGCGGCAGGTCAGCCCTGTAAAATGGGCCTTTCTTCGGCGCTTCAGCCGGCTTGGCGTCGCCAAGCACGGGCTCAGCGTTGACATACAGCTGCATTAGCCGCCCGTCGGGCCTGTAGTCCGCTGAGATGTTCCAACGCCAGACGTAATAGCCGCAGAGGTTGATGTCGTAGATATACTTCTCGATGTCGCTATTCCGCGGATGCGCCCTCAGGGTGGCGCCGCCCTGATCAACGAAGGTCGCCCGTACCCCGTCGCGCGTTGAGCTATCGGAGAAGTCGCGCAGAAAAAGAGCCCGCATCTCTTCGACGCTGGCCTGCTCTTCGAAACGGAATGCTGTCTGGGCATGGCCTTGGCTCACCGCCAAAATCAGCGAGCACCCCAAGCCCAGAAAGAACTTTCCACGCCCCATAGTGCAGACCTCTATCCCGGACTTTCGGATCCTTTCACAGGACCGCTTGAGACAGCTACTACCATGACGCGCATACGGTCTAGCTTCGGGTTAGAGGTCGGCCGTCGTTTTTGGGCGGGGCGCCCCACACACCGAACACCCCGGATCAGCCCCAATCCGCACCGTCCGCGTCTCCGCGGCCAGGCCGTCATAGATCAGTAGCCGGCCCTCCAGCGGCTCGCCCGCGCCGGTGATAACCTTGATCGCCTCCAGGGCCATCATGGAGCCGATGACGCCGGCGAGCGCGCCGATGACGCCGACGGCGGCGCAGGTTTCGGCGTCGGGGGGGATGGCGGGGACCAGGCACTGGTAGCAGGGCTGGCCGGTGAAGACGCCCACCTGGCCGGTCCAGCGGCCGATGGCGCCGGAGACCAGCGGCTTGCCGTGCGCCACGCAGGCGGCGTTGACCGCAAACCGGGTGGCGAAGTCGTCGGTGCCGTCCAGCACCAGGTCGGCGCCGGCGATCAGGGTCCCGGCATTGGTGCTGTCCAGGGCCAGGCGGACGGGGTTGATCTTCACATGCGGATTGAGGGCGGAAAGCGCGGCCGCGGCGGCCTCGACCTTGGCGGTCCCTACGTCTGAAGGCCGATAGATCACCTGGCGCTGCAGGTTGGAGAGGTCGGCCGCGTCCGGGTCCACCAGGGTGACCTGGCCCACGCCTGCGGCCGCCAGATAGAGGCTGGCCGGGGCGCCCAGGCCGCCGGCGCCCACGATCAGCACATGGGCGGCCTTCAGCCTCTGCTGGCCTGGCCCGCCGACTTCCCGCAGCACCAGATGGCGGGCGTAGCGCTCGACCTCGGCGTCGGAAAATTCCATGGCGCTTGACCTCACCTGCCCTGGTCGCCACATCCCGGCGGATGTCGCAGACTTCTTCCAACTTCCCCGACTGGCACGGCACGACCATCCTGGCGGTGCGCAAGGACGGCCAGACCGTCATCGCCGGCGACGGTCAGGTCTCCATGGGCCAGACCGTGGTCAAGGGCAACGCCCGCAAGGTTCGCACCCTGGCCGGCGGTCGCGTCCTGGCCGGTTTCGCCGGCGCCACGGCCGACGCCTTCACCCTGATCGAGCGGCTCGAGACCAAGCTCGAACAGTATCCGGAACACCTGGCCCGGGCCTGTGTGGACCTGGCCAAGGACTGGCGCACCGACCGCTATCTGCGCAAGCTCGAAGCCATGCTGCTGGTGGCCGACAAGGACGCCATCTACACGGTCACCGGCGTCGGCGACGTGCTGGAGCCGGAAAGCGGCGTGGCGGCCATCGGCTCGGGCGGCAACTACGCGCTCGCCGCCGGCATGGCCCTTATGGACTCAAGCCTCTCGGCCGAAGAGGTGGCCCGCAAGGCCATGGGCATCGCCGCGCGCATCTGCGTCTACACCAATGGCGAGCTGACGGTGGAGCGCCTGTAGGGCGCCCGTCGGCTCAAACCCCGTGAGCTCATGACAGACTTCTCCCCCCGCGAGATCGTTTCCGAACTCGACCGCTTCATCGTCGGCCAGAAGGACGCCAAGAAGGCCGTCGCCGTGGCCCTGCGCAACCGCTGGCGCCGCAGGCGGGTGCCCGACGCCCTGCGCGACGAGGTGACGCCCAAGAACATCCTGATGATCGGCCCCACCGGGGTCGGCAAGACCGAGATCGCCCGCCGGCTGGCCAAGCTCGCCAATGCGCCCTTCCTCAAGGTCGAGGCCACCAAGTTCACCGAGGTCGGCTATGTCGGCCGCGACGTGGACCAGATCGTCCGCGACCTGGTGGAGAGCGCCATCGCCATGGTCCGTGATAAGCGCCGCGGCGCCGTCCGCGCCCGGGCCGAGGCCGCGGCCGAGGAGCGGCTGCTGGACGCCCTGACCGGTCCCGGCTCGACGGCGGCCCGCGACAGCTTCCGCAAGAAGCTGCGGGCCGGCGAGCTGGACGACAAGGAGGTCGAGCTGACCCTGGCTGACTCCGGCGGCACGCCCCTGTTCGACGTGCCGGGCCAGCCGGGCGCCTCCATGGGGGTGATGAACATCTCCGACATCATGGGCAAGGCCTTCGGCCAGGGCCGCACCAAGACCCACAAGACCACGGTGGCTGGCGGCTGGGCGCCGCTGATCGCCGAGGAGAGCGAGAAGCTGCTGGACCAGGAGGCCCTGACCCAGGAGGCCCTGCAACTGGCCGAGAACGACGGCATCGTCTTCCTCGACGAGATCGACAAGGTGGCCAGCCGGTCCGACCGGGCCGGCGCCGATGTCAGCCGGGAGGGCGTCCAGCGCGACCTCCTGCCCCTGATCGAGGGGACGACCGTCTCCACCAAGTACGGGCCGGTGAAGACCGACCACATCCTGTTCATCGCCTCGGGCGCCTTCCACGTGGCCAAGCCCTCGGACCTGCTGCCCGAGCTGCAGGGCCGCCTGCCCATCCGGGTGGAGCTGAAGGCCCTGACCCGCGACGACATGCGCCGCATCCTCACCGAGCCCGAGGCCAATCTGATCCGTCAGAACCAGGCGCTGCTGGCCACCGAAGGGGTGACGCTGACCTTCACCGAGGAGGCCATCGATGCGCTGGCCGATTCCGCCGTGGCGGTGAATGGCTCGCTGGAAAACATCGGGGCCCGGCGCCTGCAGACGGTGATGGAAAAGGTGCTGGAGGAGATCAGCTTCACCGCCGCCGACAGGGACGGCGAGACCCTGACCATCGACGCCGACTATGTCCGCCAGCGCCTGGGCGAACTGACCGGCGACACCGACCTGTCGCGCTACATCCTGTAGGCCTCAGCCCTTAGGTAGAATGGGGCGGCGGATAGGGGTGGCGGACCCCTTGCGGGTCCTCCACCTCGTAGGCGCCTTCGACGCCTTCCACATAGGCCGGGCCGATGGGCGACTTGCCGTGGCCGCCAGGGATGTCCAGCACATAGGTCGGCTGGCAGAGGCCCGAATAATCGCCGCGAAGGGCGCGCATCAGGGCCTGGCCTTCAGCTATCGGCACCCGCAGGTGGCTGGTGCCGGGCGCCAGGTCCCCCTGGTGCAGGTAGTAGGGCTTGATGCGGGTCTCGACGAAGGCGCGCATCAGGGCGCCCAGCACCGCCGCATCATCATTGATCCCGCGCAGCAGCACGCTCTGGCTGACCATGGCGATGCCTGAGTCGATCATCTTGGCGCAAGCCGCGCGGGCCTGCGGCGTCAGCTCATCGGGGTGGTTGGCGTGCAGGGCCACATAGACCGCCTTGCCCGGAGCCTTTAGGGCAGCCACCAGCTCGTCGGTCACCGCGGCCGGATCGACCACCGGCAGGCGGGTGTGGAAGCGGACCACCTTCACATGGTCGATAGAGGCGAGGCCCGCCATCAGCTCGGCGAGCCTGCGGGGCGAGAGCACCAGGGGATCGCCGCCGGTGACGATGACCTCCCAGATCTCTTCGTGCTCGGCCACATAGGCCAGCGCCGCCGCCAGCTCGGCCGGCGTCAGGGCGCCCTCCCCGCCTGGCCCCACCATTTCGCGGCGGAAGCAGAACCGGCAATAGACCGCGCAGACATGGGTGATCTTCAGTAGCGCCCGGTCGCCATAGCGGTGGACGATCCCCTTGACCGGCATATGGGCGTGATCGCCGATGGGGTCGGACAGCTCCTCAAGCGTGGCGTCCAGCTCGGCGGGATCGGGCAGGTACTGGCGGGCGAGCCCTGGCCCGCCCTCGGCGATCTGCTGGGCGAGATAAGGCGTGATCGCCACGGCATAGCGGGCGGCCACGGCCTCCAGGGGGGCGATGTCCGCAGGCGCGATCAGCCCGGCCTCGGCCAGGGCCGCAGGCGTGCGCAGGGTCTTGGGCGCCGGGCTCGTCATCGGCGGCATATGGCTGAGATGGGGCCGCCCTGCAATGGAAGCCCCCTGTCAGACCTCCGCCACCGGGGTCCAGATCACCTGTTCGATCCGCTGGGCGCCGGCGGCCAGCATGACCAGGCGGTCAAAGCCCAGCGCCGCCCCGCTGGCGGCCGGCATGTGGGTGAGCGCGGCCAGGAAATCCTCGTCGATGGGGTATCGCTCCCCATAGACCCTCGCCTTCTCATCCATCTCGGCCTCGAACCGGCGGCGCTGTTCATCGGCGTCAGTGAGCTCGCCAAAGGCG
>NZ_JAUYAW010000031.1 GCF_030693405.1 Phenylobacterium sp. | reverse complement strand
TCGAAGTCGTAGGTGACCCGGGCCTCGCCGACCTGGGAGTCGAACATGGCCGGATAGCCGTAGGAGACGAACCGCTTGTTCTTCAGCTCGTCATAGAAGAGCTGGAACTTCAGCGCCGAGCCGTTGTCGAAGTCGCGGATCAGGTCGAAATAGCCCGTCCGGGTCCATGAGTTCGAGAAGTCGGCGTCGCTGATATAGACGGTCCGCGGATCAAGCTTTGTGGTTCCCACCCCGGTGTCCAGGGTGTGCTTGGCGCTGCTGCTCGGGAAGCCGTAGTAGGCGATATACATGGCCGAGGCGTAGGGATAGAAGCCGATCTCGTTGGGGGTCAGCTTGCCGTCCCTATTGGCGTCCACCAGGCTGGTGTCGCGGCCGGTGATATAGGTCTGATTGTCGATCAGGTCCTGGGTCAGGCGGTTCCAGCCAGGCGTCTGCACGTCCCCGTCGGAATGGAAGGCCATGCCGCCGAACGCCGTGCGCCAGCCCCCGCCCAGCTCCAGGTCCACCGAGGCCTGCAGCATCTCCCGGCGCGGCGAAATCCCGCGATAGAAGCTGTCGGAGTTCTCCGCCTGGCCGTAGAGGTTCAGCCCCCCTTCCAGGCCCGCGAAGTTGAGGGGAATGCTGATCTGGCCCGAGGCTTCCTTGCGGTTGTACGAGCCCACCGTGAAGTCCGCCTCGCCGGAGATCTCCGAGATATAGGCGCCTTCGGTGCGGCCGGACTTCGGCACGAAGTTGAGCATCCCGCCCACCTTGCCGGCCCCATAGATCGGCGTCGGCGGCCCGCGCACGATCTCGATCTGGGCCGCGTTGGCGATGGGGGTGGAATAGGTGCCGCGGTTCTCGATCCGTTTGAAGCCGCGGAAATAATTCTCCGCCAGGGTGCCGCGAATGTTGAGGGCGCCGGCCACGCCGTAGAAGCTGGCCGTATAGGTCCCGGGCGAAATGGCCGTCAGGTCGTCGATGCTCTCGATGCCGTAACGCTCCAGCGTCACGTCGCTGGCGAAACTCGCCGAGCGCGGCGTCTCGATCAGCGCCTTGTCCAGGCCAAAGACGCTGTTGCTGGGGTCCTTCTCCAATAGGCCGGTCCGGTCCTGCGCCGTGACCACGACCTCGTCGACCGTATCAACCTGCGCCCAGGCCAGGCCCGGACTTGCGATCAGCGCGGACAGGGAGGCGCCCGCGACCAACATGAGTCTCTTTGACATATCGCCCTCTTCAGGAGGGGCGCGGACCCTCCGCCGGGTGGCGGTTATCCCCGCGTCCGCGCGCCTCTTGAAGGAGAAAGTCTCGCGACCGCGGCCTCAGGTCAAAAATGTCTCGTGAAATTTCAGTCGGAATTTCAGAGGCGCCCGTCCAGCGTTCAAAATGCCCGCCCTGGCGCCCACCTGCGGATCAGCGCCAGGTCGCAGCTCAACCTGCAGGCGCTACCGGCGCCTCCGGGCTCGCGGATGACGCGTCCTCCTCCCCCCGGCCAGTCAGGGATCGCTTGACGGTCTGAGGCATGGTGCCGAGCACCAGGATCATGCCAGCCCGGGCGCCCTCGGCGTCGCGGGCGGCGATCCGCTGGGCCACGGCCCGGTGCAGGCAGATGTCGGCCAGCCGCTCTTCTTCCGTGGTCGTGCCCATGGAATAGACCCAGAAGCGGGCGGCCTTGTGCTGCAGGGGGATCAGAATACGGGCCAGGGCGGCGTTGCGGCTGGCCCGGGCGATCAGGGCATGGAACCTCTGGTCCATGGCGATCAGCGCCCGGCGGTCCTGCTCACGGTCGGCCCGCTCGGCGTCATCGAAGGTCGAGGTGATCTGGGCGATCTCCTCGGGCGTCGCGTTCTTCGCCGCCATGGCCGCGCAGTGCGGCTCGATCAGGGCCCGGGCCTCGTAGCCCTCCCGCAGATCCACCAGATCCAGGGGCGACACTGTGGTTCCGGCCCGGGACCGGCGAACCACCATGCCCTCAAGGGCCAGGCGGCCGAGCGCGTCCCGAATGCCGGCCAGGCCGGTGCTGTAGCGGCGGGTCAGGGTCTGTTCGTCCAGCCGCGCGCCCGGGGGCAGCTCGCCCAGGATGATGTCGAGCAGGATCTGTTCGTAGGCCCGCGCCTTCTGGAGCTCGGGCGACCACTCTCCGGAATCGGCGATGATACTCACCGGTCCTTGATCCTTGGCCTCACCCTCGGGGGTCACGCTCAAACTCCGCACCACGCTCGTTCCTTCCTCCGACGCCGGGCTCTCATGGCCGGTCACCCTCTGGTCTAGTCTGAAATGTCAGACCCGGCCAGCGGTCGGTCAGAGCACCTGGCAGGCCTCGTCGAAGTCGAGGCGCGGATTGCGCGGATAGACGCCCTCGGGGCGCCCCTTCCCCAGGGCCACCAGGAAGTTGGACCGCCAGCTGGTCCCGGCGAAGAAGGCCTCATCCAGGCCGGCATTGTCGAAGCCGGACATGGGCCCGCAATCCAGACCCAGGCTGCGGGCGGCCATGATCAGATAGGCGCCCTGCAGGCTGGAATTGCGCAGCGCCGTCTCGAACCGCACCTTCGGGTCGCCAAACCAGTGGCGCGCGCTCGGGTCGTGGGGAAAGAGCTTGGGCAACTGCTCGGCGAAGTCCAGGTCATAGGCCACGATCACGCAGACCGGGGCGGCCATGGTCTTGTCCCGATTGGCCCGGGACAGATGCGGGGCGAGCCGGTCCTTGGCCTCGGGCGAGCGGACAAAGACGAACCGCCCCGGACCGCAGTTGGCCGAGGTGGGCCCCCACTTCAGCAGATCATAGAGTCGCTCCAGGACCGCGTCGTCGATGGGCGTGTCGGACCAGGCGTTGTGGCTGCGCGCCTGACGGAACAGCTGGTCGAGAGTCGGATCGGCGAGGTCCTGCACGGGGGCTCCTTGGAGGATTGGTGACGGGCGTCGGGGGCAGAGTGTCCAGATGGACGGTCCTCTGAACAGTCCAGTTGCACATTTCCAGTAAAATTTCAGCAGGCCGCCCAACCGCTAGGCGAGACGCGTTCAGACAAGGTCTCGTTCGCCCCAGGACAAGAACCCGACCACCGCCCTCCCCTAGGGTCCGCCCGGGCCGGTCGCCGGCCCGGAGCATGAGAGGAGTTTTTCGTGGGCTATCCCAACACCCTGATCTTTGTCGATCTGGCCGCCGATGATCCGGCCGCCGCCGGCGCCTTCTATGCCGAGGTGTTCGGCTGGCGCAACGACGCCAGGCCCGAAGGCCTCTATCACCGGATGGTGCCCGGCGGTCAGTTCCGCAACCCCGATGGCTCCGACAGTGAGATCGGCAATCTGCACCTGGGCATCTTCAAGACGGCTAACGCCCGCCCCCACCCGGCGCTAGGAGGCGTCGAGCCCCGCACCGCCAGCGTCGAGGGCCGCAAGCCCCGCGTCTGGATCCTGATCAGCGACGACGACACCCCTGAGCGCATTCTGGGCGAGGCTGAAAAGCGCGGCGCGACCATCCTGTGGCGCGACCACTACTGGTCCGAATTCAACGGCTTCAACCACGCCTTCCGCGACCCGTGGGGCAATGAGATCGTGCTGTGGGGCAAGGCGGGTCCCGAACCTGTCATTCCCGCCGACTACACCCGCGAATAAACGCCACCCGCGGGCGGGGTCAGTCGCCTCGTCCGCGGGTCAGGAACTTCAGACCGCCCGTCAGGAAGAAGCCCACGAGACAGACCACAAACAGCCCCCAGGCGATGATCCGCACCGCCTCGATCAACAGGCCAAGGATCGCCGCGGCGATCATCACCAGTAGGAATATCCCGGCCCATTTCAGCATCTTCGTCTCCAAGCTTGAGCTTGAAAACGCGACCGGACGCTCTGCGTTCCACAGAAGCGTCCTGCAGCCGAACGCTCAATGCAGGGTCGCCCCCACCGGCCGGCCGCAAAGGGTCGGTTCGCCCGTCTCCAGACGGGCCGGCAGGTGCAGCCCCTCATGGGCGAGCACCATGTTCAGGGCTCGGGCGAAGATGGCCACTGGCTCCGGTTGGCTGACCAGCGGCGCCAGAAGGGCGCGAGCGATCTGCATATCGACCCGGGCGACGCCGCAGGCCACGATCAGTCGCTGCTCGTCCTCTCCGTAGCCGGCGCAGGCCCCGCAGGCGATCTGCAGCGGCCGCCGCGTCTGGCGCTCCAGGGCCTCCATCATGGCCACGAAGATGGCCCCGGCCCGGTCGCTCACCTGGGCGGCCATCAACTGGCGCACGCAGGGCTGCGGCGCTTCGCCAGACAGCCGCAAGCCCGCCCAGAGCCGCAGCCCCGCAAGGATCACCTGCTCGCCGCTGGAGAGATCGCCTGTCCCCCGCGCGGGCGTTTTGCGGGCAAGAGCGGCGGCGTCATCGGCCATGACCAAGCACCTTTATTGCGACTAGTTCTTAATAGCGGTAGCCCGTGTTGCTCCCTCCGTCAAACCCCATCTGGGCGCCTCTTCGCGACTGGTGCGTTCTTGCGGTAAGCTGCGCCCATACTGAGGGAAGACCGACCATGATGATGATCGCCAAGACGGCGCCGCGCCGCCTTCGCGCCCTGGCCCTCCTGGTGGCGCTGAGCGCCCCGGCGGGCCTGGCCGCCTGTTCGTACAGCGAGGAGCTGGGCCGCCAGCAGGTGCTGCTGGTCGATCCGGGCGCCCTGTCGCAGCAGGGCGCGCAGGCCTGGGCGCAGATGAAGCAGACCTCGCGCCTGTCCAATGACGCGGCCGCCAACGCTCGCCTGCGGCGGATCGGCGGCCAGATCGTCGCCGCCACCACCCTGCGCAACCAGGCCTGGGAATATGCGGTGTTCGAGGACAAGTCGGTCAACGCCTTCGTCCTGCCCGGCGGCAAGGTGGGCGTGACCACCGGCATGATGGCCTTCGTCGCCAATGACGATGAACTGGCCGCGGTGCTCGGCCATGAGGTGGCCCACGTCATGGCCAACCATGCGGCCGAACGCTACTCCCAGTCGGCTCTGGCCCAGGTGGGCGCAGGCCTGGTGGGCGCAGCGACCCAGAACGCCGACAGCGGCCTGGCCCAGACGCTGGGCCGCTACGCAGGCCCGGCCCTTCAGGTCGCCGTGCTCAACCCCTATTCTCGCCAGCACGAGCTTGAGGCCGACCGCATTGGCCTGGACCTCATGGTGCGGGCGGGCTTCAGCGCCCGGCGCGGGGTGGAGCTGTGGCGGCGCATGGCCGCCCGGGGCGGCTCATCGGTCCCGGCCATTCTCTCCACCCACCCCTCGGACGCCGCGCGCGTCCAGCAGCTGGACGCCTACATCGCCGCGCGCGGCTATTCCTGAGGGGTCGGAGCGCGTTCCGATAAGTGGGCCCCGGTCATCGGACAAAACGCGCTCTACACTTTGGATCTAGAGCCTGCTCCAGCGATCAGACGGGTCCGTCTGATCGCTTCAGGCTCTAGAACTCGGCTGAGCCGCCGTCGCAGGGCACCACGGCGCCGGTCGTGTAGGCCGAGGCCCGGCTGCTGAGGAAGATGGCCACGCCGGCGATGTCCTCCGGCTGGCCGATCCGGCCGCGGGGATTGCTCTTGGCGATGGCGTCGCCAGCCTGGGCCAGGGTCGCGGCCATCATCTTGGACGGGAAGGGCCCGGGCGCAATCGCATTGACCAGGATGTGCTCGGGCGCCAGCCGCTTGGCCAGGTGGCGGGTCAGCATGATGCAGCCGGCCTTGGAGGTGGAATAGGCGTAGGTCTCCAGGGTCGGCGGCTCGATGCCGTTGACCGAGGCGATGTTGATGACCCGCGAGGGTTCCTCGGCGGTGGCGGCGGCCCGCAGCAGGGGCAGCAGCTTCTGGGTCAGGAAGAAGATCGACTTGACGTTCAGATCGACGGTCTTGTCCCAGCCGTCCTCCGGATACTCATCGATGGGCGCGCCCCAGGTGGCGCCGGCGTTGTTCACCAGCACGTCCAGCCGGCTCTCCCGTTCCTTGACCGCATTGGCCAGGCCTTCGATGCCGGCCATGCCGCCCAGGTCGAAGGGCAGTGAGATGCAGGTCCCGTATTCCGACAGCTCATCGGCCACCCGGTCGCAGACCTCGGCCTTGCGCGAGGAAATATAGACTTTGGCGCCGTTCTCCACATAGCCGCGGGCGATCATCTCGCCGATGCCGCGGCTGCCGCCGGTCACGAGGACAACCTTGCCCTCGACGCTGAACAGGTTCTTCAAAACACGCTCCTGGAAATTGCTGGATAAAAGGTCGGTCAGCCGATCCGGCTGGACATGCCGCCGTCCACCGGCAGCAGGACGCCGGTGATGAAGGCGGCCTCATCGCTGGCCAGGAACAGGGCCGCATAGGCGGTGTCCCAGGCCGTGCCCATCTTGGCCAGCAGGGGCACCCGGGCGCCGCGGGCCTGGCGGACGGCTTCCTCATCCTGGCCGGTGGCCTGGGCGATGCCGGCCACGGCCATGGGCGTGTCCATCAGGCCGGGCAGGATGGCGTTGCAGCGCACCCCGTACTTGGCGTTGGACTGGGCGATGCTGGTGGTCAGGCGGTTCATGGCCGCCTTGGAGACTTCGTAGGCCACCTGCGTCCCGCCCGCCAGGGAGGCCAGGGACGAGATATTGACGATGGCGCCGCCGCCCTGCTCCCGCATCAGGGGGATGGCCGCCTTGCTGGTGAGCCAGGCGCCTTTCAGATTGACGCTCAGGATGCGGTCGAAGGCGTCTTCCTCGACCTTGTGAGCCGGGCCGTCGCCGCCGCCGATACCCACATTGTTCACCAGGATGTCGATACGCCCGAGGGCCTCGGCGGCCCTGGCAACCACGGCGGCCGCGCCGTCGGCCTTGGCGATATTGGCCGCGAAAGCCTCGGCCTGTCCGCCCTCGGCGGTGATCAGGTCCACCGTCTCCTGGGCGCGCTCGGCCACCCGGTCGACGCACAGGACCCGGGCGCCTTCGCGAGCGAACAGGGTGGCCATGGCCCGGCCATTGCCGATGGTCTGGCCCGGCGTCTGGCCGGCCCCGCAGATGACGGCGGTTTTGCCCTCAAGCCGTCCCATCAGAAGCCCTTCAGGTCGGGATCGAGGGTCTGGCCCTCATCCAGCTGGACGCCGAAGGTGTTCAGCATCATCGAGACCTGGGTGTACTGGCCGGCCGAGAACACCACGTCCATCTTCTGCTTGTCGCTGAAATGCGCGTCCAGCATCTTCCAGGTGTCGTCGGTGATGAACTGGTCGTGGTGCAGTTCGTCGGCCGCGCGGATCAGGGCGGCGTCGGCGGCGCTCCAGCCTGGCGCGTCGGGGCCGGCCTTGATGCGGGCGACCTCTTCGTCGGTCAGGCCGGCCTGTTTGCCGATCGGCACATGCTGGGTCCACTCGTAGCCCGAGCGGCACAGATAGCCGATGCGCAGGATGACGATCTCCCGCTCCCGGGCTGGCAGACCGTTGCGGCGCGACAGGATGTAGTTGCCCCAGCCCATGAAGCCCTTCATCGCCTTGGGCTCGCGCACCAGGGTGCGGAAGATGTTGATCACCCGCCCGCGCTCGGCCATGGGCGCGAGAAGCTCCCGCTGGTCGGCGTCCATGTCCTTGTCGGCGAGGGGTTCGATTCTGGGCTTGGCCAGGCGCATGTCGTCCTCCGGTCGTTTCTTATGGCCCCTCGACATCGCACCCCTTGCCCCGGATTTCTAGGCTCCGGTTTGCTCAAGGGCGCCTGCGGCCACCTGATCAGACCTGCGACGGCGCGGTCCCGCTGGCGGGAACATCCTCCGCAACTTCCCGCGCCGGCGCCCTGTGGCTGATGGCCAGGCCGATGATCGTTGGGATCAGCATGCCGGGCAGGCCCTCATAGACCTGCTCGTGCCAGCCCTGCATCCGCCAGGCGAAGGCGATGGCGACACCGCCCAGCATCAGGACGATGGCCTGGGGCTGGGTCAGCCGCCGCCCCAGGGCCTGGACGATCATCAGGGGCCCGAAGGCGCAGGCGAGCGTCGACCAGGCCAGGATGACCAGGCTGAAAACGCTGCGCGAGCCGCTGAGCGCGAAGCCGAGCGCCATCAGGGTGACGACGGCGGTGGTGGCCTTCATCATCCAGGCCTTCTGGATCCGGCCGCCGGCCAGGTCGCTGGTCAGCGCCGCCGAGCAGGCCAGGACCAGGGAGTCGGCGGTGGACATGGTGGCGGCGAAAATGCCCGCCAGGATCACCCCGACCAGGGCCGCCGGCAGCAGCTCCACGGCCATGGTCGGCAGGGCAAGCTCGGGATCCAGGGCCCCGAGGTCAGGCAGATAGAGCCGCGACATCAGGCCAACGCCGGTGGCCAGCAGGTAGAACAGGGTGAAATAGCCATAGTACCAGCCCCGGGCCGCGGCCATGTCGCTGGGCTCGTTCAGCGCCATGAACCGCACCATGACATGGGGCTGGCCGATGACGCTGATCCCCGCAAACATCCAGCCGACGACGAACAGAGCCATGCCCAGCAGGCCGGGGAACAGGAGGTCGTCGGGGAACAGGTTCAGGAAGCCCGGAATGGCCGCCATCTCCAGATAGGTGGCGTCCAGTCCCCCCCGGCTGACCACCGCCACCACCAGCAAGAGCGTCATGGCGAAGACCATGACGATGGACTGGGCCGCGTCGGTCCAGATCGAGGCCCGGATGCCCCCGAAGGCGCTGTAGGCCAGGATCAGCACCGCCGAGATGATCGCCCCGCTCTGCGGCGTCCAGCCCAGAACCCCCTGCAGGGCCTTGCCGCCAGCCGCGATCTGGGCGGCGGCATAGGCGCCCAGGAAGATGACCGCGATGACGGCGGCGATCTTGCGCCAGACGCCGAAGTCCTGCCCCGACCACTTGGCCACCACCGCGCCGAACGACACCTGCCCTGAGGACTCCGTGACCTCGCGCAGGCGGCGGTGAATGAACAGGGAGGCCAGGAAGTCGCCGAGGATCCAGCCGACCATCAGCCACATAGCCGCGAGGCCTGTGACATAGGTGAAGCCGATCACCCCGATGAACATGTAGCCGGAGTTGTTGGTGGCCACCGCCGACAGTCCGGCGAGCGAGGGCCGGATGTTGCTGCTGGCGAGGTAGTAGTCCTTCTTGGAGGCCTCAGCCTTGCGCACCGACGCCAGGCCGATGGCCACGAAGGCCGCCAAACACAGCAGGAATACGATCATCGTCATGGCGCAGCCTCGTGACGTTCAATGCTCAGGTCAAAAATCGGTTCAAAAAACAAAGCGCCCGCGGCGCTGGGCCGCGGGCGGAAACGCCAGCCCTCAGGCCGCGCTGCGTAGAGGTCGGGCGAGCGCGCCGTCCTCCTCCACCAGACGTCGGTGCAGGGCGATGACGGCGGCGGCGTAACTGTCTTCTGAGACGACGAACTGGATGTCGACCCGGCGGGATAGCTGCTGCAGGCCGAGCACCTCGACGCCGCCCTCGCCGAGCGCCAGGGTCGCCCGACTGGTCAGTCCAGGCACGTTCAAATCGCTGCCAATAACCGCAACAATGGCCACTTTTCGGGTCGAAATGGCCGCATTTGGGAACATCTCTTCCAGGTCCGAAATGACCCGTTTCACCTGCTTGGGATTGGCGTCCAGGTGGTGGGTGATGGTGTTGGCATTGGACGCCTTGGAGACGATCCGCACATCGTGGCGCGACAGAACCTCAAGGATTCCAGAGTCGTACCCCTTCACCCCGACCATGTCCTGCTCCAGCAGCTCCAGGGTGGTGACCCCCTTCATGCCGGCGATGATCTCCACCCGCGGCGTCTCGGAGATGAACGCCCCGCAGATCGAGGTGCCCTGGTCCTGCGGCTCGAAAGTGTTCTTTACGATCAAGGGGATGCCCGCGTGGCGCAGGCCGCGGGCGGCCCGGGGATGGATCGCCTCCATGCCCAGATTGGCCAGCTGGTCAGCGACGTCGTAATTGGTCCTGCCGATCTTCCGTACCGCCTCGGCGCCCACCAGGTTGGGGTCGGCGCTGGAGAGGTGGAACTCCTTGTGGATGATGGCCTCGCGGGCGCCGGTCAGGACGGCGATGCGGCTGAACACCACCTCGCTGTAGCCCCGGCCGAATTCCTTCATCAGGCCTTCCCGCCGCTGGCCAAAGCCGGTGGCGATGGGCAGTTCGCGAGCGACATCGACGTCGGCGAAGGCGTCCTGGATGCGTTCGTCGAGCGTCAGGGCCCGCTTGTCGTGCCAGGCGGTGAGATCCACGAAGCGGGCGTTCACGCCCCGCCGGCGCAGTTCGAGCGTCAGGTTATGGGCGCTGTGAGCCTCGCCGAGCGAGGCCAGCATCTCACGCGCGGCGCCCAGCTGGGTATCCAGCCGGAAGTGGCCGTGGGCGCACAGGCGCTGCAGGTCGCTGAGCGCCGAACGGGCGTCCTCGATGCGGGTCAGGATGAAGGCGTCGGCGGTCTGGCGATCCTCGCCCTCGGCGAACCGGTCGGCGTTGATCTTCAGCATCTCGGCCTGAAGGCGGGCCATGGCGTCCAGCCAGGCTGAGGCCTCCAGCGCCGAGGCCCCGGCGAACAGGGCGTAGACGCCGGGCGTCCCGGTCTTCTTGTGCTCGAGCAGCTGGTTGGTGATGCCGGCATAGGCCGAGACCACGAAGATGCGGCCATAGAGGTCGGCGCCCCGGCGGTCGCCCACCAGAATGTTGTCCATCACCGCGTCGGTGTTGGAGATCGAGGTGCCGCCGATCTTCTCGACTGTATGTCCGTTCATCAGGCCGCCCTCACCTGCTGGGCCAGGCTCCCGGAGACGGGCTCCAGGCGTTTGACTTGCTCCCGCGCGGCAATGAACTCAGGCCGCGGGCGTTCGGCCCCGAAAGGCTTTTCCAGGCGGTTGGCCCAGGCGTTGTAGACCATGAAGGCGTTGGCTCGGGGGAACGGCGTGATGTTGCCGTTGGACCCGTGCATGGCGTTGCAGTCGAAGATCACCACCGAGCCGGCTGGCCCCGTCGGCGCCACGATGCCGTGCTGCTCGGCCAGCCTGGCCAGGCTGTCGCGGTCAGGCACGCCGTACTCCTGCTTGCGCAGGGACTGCTTGTAGTGGTCCTCCGGCGTCTCGCCGACGCAGGTGACGAAGCTCCTGTGCGAGCCGGGCATCAGCATCAGCGGCCCGTTGAACTCGAAATTGTCGACAAGCTGGACCGACATGGAGATGGCCCGCATGCGCGGCATGCCGTCCTCGGTATGCCAGGTCTCGAAATCGGAGTGCCAGTAGAACTCCTTTCCATCGAAGCCCGGCTTGTAGTTCAGTCGGGTCTGATGGAGGTAGACCGCGTCGCCCAGGATGTGGTTGGCGATCGCCACCAGGCGCTCGTCGGCGGCCAGCCGCCCGAGCAGGGCGCTCTGCTGGTGCACCGCGAAGATCGAGCGCAGGGCGCCCGAGGACGGTTCGGCCACAATGGTCTGCGGATCCAGGGTGGCCGGAATGCCGCGCAGGCGGTTCATTTCCGCCTGCAAGGTGGCGATTTCGTCGGCTTCGAAGACGTTTTCCAGCACCAGGAAGCCGTCGCGCTCGAAGGCCTCGTGCTGCGCCTGGTTGAGCGGCGATTCCGAATGCCAGTCGCTGTGGATCACGGGGTCCTTGCGCGCCAGCCATTGCGGCTGGTCGGCGACCCGCGAGGGATAGAGATCGGTCATGAAAGGCTCCTTCCGCCTCGGGGCTCCTGACCGGCCCCCTCGGGGGGCGGTTCGGAGGCTCCATCAAGTCAAAGGGTGGGGGGTGAGGGCGGCGTCACGCCGCCCGGCCCGCCTCAGACGGTCTCGGCTTCCAGCGGGTAGGCGCCGGTCTCGTCATGGACCTCCAGCCCGTTGAGGGGCGGGTTGAACACACAGGCCATCTTCATCTCGGACTTGGCCCGGAGGATATGCTTGTCGTGCTTGTCCAGGGCGTACATGACGCCGGCCTTGATCTGGTGGACCTCGCCGGTGGCGATGTCCTCGATCGAGCCTTCGCCGGAGACGCAGTAAACCGACTCCAGATGGTTCTGATAATGCATGGGCAGCTCAGAACCGGCGTAGATGGTGGTCATGTGGAAGGAGAAGCCCATCTGGTCCTCCTTCAGCAGCAGGCGGGTGCTCTCCCAGCCCTTGGTGACCACCCGGCGGCGGGTCTGCTCGGCTTCGTGCAGGTCGCGTACGATCATTGGAAATACTCCTTAGGCCGCCGAGCCGAGCGCCTGGCGCTCAGCAACCTCGGCGACACAGTCGGCAAGAATGTCGAGGCCGGCGTCGAGGTCGGCGTCGGTGATGTTGAGGGGCGCCAGAACCTTGAGGATCTGGTCGTGGGCGCCGCTGGTCTCGATGATCAGGCCGCGCTTGAAGGCGGCATCAACCACGGGGTCGGAGACCTCGCTGGAGCCCACGTCCAGGCCGCACATCATGCCGCGCCCCTTGATCCCCTTGACCACGCCGCGGTTGGCGAGCGCGATCTGGCGCAGGCGTTTGCGCAGGCGTTCGCCGGTCTTCTGGACTTCGGCGGCGAAGCGGTCGTCCGACCAGAAGGTGTCGATGGCCGCCTTGGCGGTGACGAAGGCGTGGCAGTTGCCTCGGAAGGTGCCGTTGTGCTCGCCCGGCGACCACTGGTCCAACTCCGGCTTCACCAGCACGAGCGCCATGGGAAGGCCCATGCCCGACAGGGACTTGGCCATGGTGATGATGTCCGGCTTCACCCCCATGTTTTCGAAGCTGAAGAAGGTCCCGGTGCGGCCGCAACCGGCCTGGATGTCATCGACGATGAACAGGGCGCCGTGCTTGTGGGCGATCTTCTCGATCTTGCGCATCCACTCGGCCGAGGCGACGTTCAGACCGCCCTCGCCCTGCACCGGCTCGACGATGATCGCGGCGGGATTATCGACGCCGCCTGAGGGATCGCTCAGCATCTGGTCGAGCTGGGCGGCGGTGTCCACGTTGTCGCCGAAGTAGCCGCAATAGGGCATGCGGGTCACCCCGTTCAGCGGCGTGTGCGCCCCGCCCCGATGGTGGCTGTTGCCGGTGGCCGACAGGGCGCCCAGGGTCACCCCGTGGAAGCCGTTGGTGAAGGCGATGATGTTGGTGCGGCCGGTGACCTTGCGGGCGAGCTTCATCGCCGCCTCGACGGCGTTGGCGCCGGTGGGGCCGGTGAACTGGGCGCGATAGGTCATGCCCCGGGGTTTGAGGATCTTGCCCTCAAGGGCCTCGAGGAACTCGCCCTTGGCCCGGGAGTGCATGTCCAGGCTGTGAACCACGCCGTTGCGGTCGATGTAGTCCATCAGGGCCTGCTTCAGGGCCGGATGGTTGTGGCCATAGTTCAGCACCGAGCAGCCGGTCAGGAAGTCGATATAGCCCTTGCCCTCGCTGTCGTACTGCCAGGAGCCCTCGGCCCGGTCGAAGATGGCCGGGAAGCTGCGCGAGTAGGAGCGCACCTGGGATTCCAGGCGCTCGAAGGTGGCGAAGGGGCGCTTGGTCTGCGCCGGGGTCTCTGCGTCATACATATTGAATTCCCTTCCTTGGGGTCGGGTCGGTGAATCGAGTGTCGGCCGCCAGGCCGTCGGTGGGGTTGGCCGCGCCGGAGGGCGGCTCGAAGGGGCCTATGACCACCAGGTGTTCAGTCTCATGGCCCTCAGGGAAGTGCTCGCCCTTCAGGAACCACGGTGCGTCGTTGAGCGGGCCCGAGAGCCGCCGGGCCACGCCCTTGAACAGGCCCCAGGAGGCGCCGTTGTCGGGCGTGATGGTGGTCTTGATCTTCGTCACGCCCTGGCAGGCGGGACGCTGCAGCAGGTGGTCGATCATCTGGCCGGCGAGGCCTAAGCCCCTGGCGCTCTCGCCCACCGCCACCTGCCAGACGAAGAGGACGTCGGGCTCCTGCGGCGGCCGGTAGGCGGAGATCCACCCCACC
>NZ_JAUYAW010000023.1 GCF_030693405.1 Phenylobacterium sp. | reverse complement strand
ACCGCGCAGAGCAAGATGCGGCGTCAGGCTGAGGGTGGCGCCATCGGATGTTCTGCGGCTGGTCTGAACACTGGGCGGCTGATGCAGGATGTCGGCCCGGCCGGAGCCGCCGCGGAGGACGTCATAGGCCTCAACCAACCGCCGGAAAGAGTCCGCATCCCCACCGTCACGGTCCGGATGGACGCTCTTGGCCCGGTTGCGGAAGGCGCGGCGCAGCTCTCCGGAGGAAGCGCCGGCGGCGACGCCCAGCAGCTCCCGCGCCCGGCGCGTCGTCAGGGCCTGATCTGTCCCGCTCATAGGGTGAAGGTCCTAGCCGGTGGCCCGTCAACGGCGCGTTAAACCCCTGACGACCGGCCGCCCGCGCGCTATAGGGCGCAGGTCATGTCAAAGCGCCCCCCGGACTCCCCGCCATCAGACTCTCTGATCCCGGCCTCGCCCTCTGAGGACGACTATGTGGCCCAGGTCACCCAGGCCGAGCCGCCGCCGCTTCTGAGCGAAACCGACCCCTTCGCCCTGTTCGGCCAGTGGCTGCAGGAGGCGGGCGGCAAGGAGCCGAACGACCCCAACGCCATGGCGCTCGCCACCGCCGACGCCGATGGTGTCCCGGACGTGCGCATGGTGCTGTTGAAGGATGTCGATCCGGCCGGCTTTGTTTTCTACACCAACCTGGAAAGCGCCAAGGGCCGGCAGCTGGCCGAAAACCCCCACGCCGCCCTGCTGTTTCACTGGAAATCCCTGCGGCGGCAGGTTCGCGTCCGCGGTCAGATCAGCCCGGTGAGCGTAGAGGAGGCCGACGCCTATTTCGCCACCCGCGCGCGGGCTTCGCAGCTGGGCGCCTGGGCCTCGGAGCAGTCCCGCGTCCTGCCTGACCGCCTGGCGCTGGAAAAGCGGATCGCCGAGGCTGGCCTGCGCTTTGGGTTGGGCAAGGTGGAGCGCCCGCCGCACTGGTCCGGCTTCCGTCTGGCGCCGAGCGCCCTGGAATTCTGGCGTGACCGCCCCTTCCGCCTGCATGAGCGGCTGGTGTTCCGCCGCAGCGGTCAGGGCTGGACCACCGAGCGGCTCTACCCCTGATGAATGCTCCCCGTTTCAAGGCGGCCGTCCCTTGACCGATCCGGACGAAGCCGAGGTCGCCGCCTGGCTTGAAGGCCAGGCCGAGCGACGCATCGACACCGCGTGCGCGCGGGTCTTCCTGACGCCGGAGCGCGCCTTCAAGGTCAAGCGACGGCTGGACCTGGGCTATCTCGATTATTCCACGCTGGAACTGCGGCGCTGGGCGCTGGACCGGGAGCTGCGCTTTAATCGGGCCGCGGCGCCTGACATCTATCGCACCGTGCGGGCGATCACTCGGATGGCCGATGGCGGCCTGGAGTTCGACGGCGAGGGCGAGCCTGTGGAGTTCGCGCTGGAGATGCGCCGCTTCGACGAGACCGCCGTGCTCTCGGCCCAGCCCTGGGCGGTCGATGGTCCCCTGGCCGACAACCTGGGGCGCGCCGTCGCCGGCTTCCATGCCGCAGCCCCCCTGAGGCCTGAGGGCGGTGGGGGACGGGCGCTGAAATTCACCATCGACTCCAACGCCCACCTACTGCGCGAGCTGGCGCCCCGGCTGGGGGCTGATCGGGTGGAGGCCGTGATCGCCGCCACCGACCAAGCCTTTTTCCAGCATCAGGCCCTGCTGGACGCCCGGGCGCTGGGCGGGTTCGCTCGTCACTGCCACGGGGATCTCCACCTGGGGAACATCCTCCTGGAGGACGGGCGACCGATCCTGTTCGACTGCATCGAGTTCAACGACACCCTGTCGGATGTGGACGTTCAGTACGACATCGCCTTCCTGCTGATGGACCTGGACTTCCGTCGGAGGCGAGATGCGGCGGTGCGGGTGCTTTCGGCCTATCTGGACGAGGCGGCCCGCAGCTTTGGGCCAGAACTGTGGGATGGGCTGGCGACCCTGCCCCTGATGATGGCGGTCCGGGCTGCGGTCCGTGCCCATGTCTGGGCCCATACGGGCGATGACGCCGCGGCTGGCGCCTATCTGGACGCGGCCCTGGCGCACCTCTCGCCGCCTAAGGCCCGGCTGCTGGCGGTCGGCGGCATGTCGGGGACTGGCAAATCCACCTTCGCCCGGCTGGTGGCGCCGGGGATCGGCGCTGCGCCCGGCGCCATCGTCCTGCGCACCGACGAGGTCCGCAAGCGGCTGATGGGGGTGGCCCCCGACAGCCGCCTGCCGGCAAGCGCCTATGGGCCAGGCTTCTACGAACAGGTCTATGACACCCTGTTCAGCGAGGCGGGCCAGGCCCTGGCGGCCGGCCGCGCCGTGGTCCTGGACGCCACCTTCATCTCACCGGCCCTGCGCCGAAGGGCCGAGGCCCTTGCGACGAGCCAGGGCGTCGCCTTCGACGGCGTCTGGCTGGAGGCGCCGGTAGAGACCCTGGCCGCACGGATCGACGCCCGGCACGGGGACGCGTCCGACGCCACCGTGGAGACCCTGCGCAAGCAGCTCGACCAGGAGGTCGGCGCCGTCCAATGGGCGCGGATCGACGCTTCGGGCTCGGCTGACGAGGCCGCCGAGGCCTGGAGCCACCTCCAGACCCCGGCTTGAGACCTCAAGCCTGGGCAGGCTCCCGGGCCAGGACCTGGCGACGGGCCTGGACGGCGCCGGCCAGGGTTTCCAGCACGGCGACGGAGTCGTCCCAGCCGATGCAGCCATCGGTGATCGACTGGCCATAGGTCAGGGGGTGGCCAGGGATAAGGTCCTGACGGCCGGCCACCAGGTGGCTTTCGACCATCACCCCCATGACCTTCTGATCGCCGGCGGCGAGACGGGCGGCGAGTTCGGCGATGACCGCGGGCTGGTTCTCCGGCTTCTTGTTGCTGTTGGCGTGGCTGGCGTCGACCATCAGGCGCGGGGCGAGGCCAGCCTTCTCGATCAGGGCGCAGGCGGCCGCGACGCTTGCGGCGTCATGGTTGGGCGCCGATCCACCGCGCAGCACCACATGACAGTCGCCGTTGCCAGTGGTGGCGGCGATGGCTGAGCGGCCTTCCTTGGTGACGGCCAGGAAATGGTGCGGCTGGCTGGCGGCGCGCACCGCGTCCACGGCGATCTGCACATTGCCGTCGGTGCCGTTCTTGAAGCCCACGGGGCAGGAGAGGCCCGAGGCTAGTTCCCGGTGGATCTGGCTTTCGGTGGTCCGCGCCCCGATGGCGCCCCAGGCCACCAGGTCGGCGATGTACTGGGGCGTGGTCACGTCCAGGAACTCGCACGCCGCCGGCAGGCCCATGTCGTTGATGTCGGCGAGCAGGCCTCGGGCGATCCGCAGGCCCTGGTCGATCTCGAAACCGCCGTCCAGACCCGGGTCATTGATCAGCCCCTTCCAACCCACCGTGGTGCGCGGCTTTTCGAAATAGACCCGCATCAGGATTTCCAGATCGCCGGCGAACCGCGTCCGCTCAGCCGCCAGACGGTGGGCGTACTCCATGGCCGCGTCGGGGTCGTGGATGGAGCAGGGGCCGATGACCACCAGCAGGCGGTCGTCGCGGCCATGAATGATGTCCTGAGCGGCCGTGCGCGCGTCGGTGACGGTGGCGCTGGCCCGGGCGGTGCGGGGCTGGGCGGCCATGATCTCGGCCGGGGGCGTCAGGGGCTTGATCGAGCCGATGCGCAGATCGTCGGTGGTGGTGGGGTCGGTGGCGGTCATGGAATGGCTCTCTGGGATGGGCGCTTTGGCGGAGCGGTCCGACGGGCCATAAAAAAAGCCGCCGGATCGGCGGCGGCGGTGGGGTTCGTCTTACGTCTGGGTCACGTCAGCAGAACTCCGTCCGTCGCCAGGGGCGTCGGATAGCCAAAATACCAAAAGAGATAGGTGGCGGCGTTCGGAGACATGATGGGGGATATTTATCCCACAACGGCGGGCCTGTCACCCCTTTCGCGCAAGGATCGTCCCTTTGCGCCCGCGCGGGGCGACTCTCGTTGCCTAAAGGCCGTCGCAAAACTAGCTTAGCCCGCAAGAACGCCGATAACCTAGGGAGCGAATTGATGCTGGGCTTGATGCAGGACTGGCCGCTGACGGTCGACAAGATCCTGGACCATGCGAAGGAATGGCATGGGGACCGCGAGATCGTCAGCCGCAGCGTCGAAGGCCCCATCGTCCGCACCACCTATGCCGAGGTGCATGGCCGCGCCAAGCGCCTGTCCAACGCGCTTCTGAACCTGGGCATGAAGCCCGGCGACCGGATTGCGACCCTGGCCTGGAACACCGCCCGGCACCTGGAGGCCTGGTACGGCATCATGGGCGTCGGCATGGTCTGCCACACCCTCAATCCGCGCCTCTTCCCCGAACAACTGGCCTACATCATCAACCACGCCGAAGACCGGGTCATCTTCACCGACCTGACCTTCCTGCCGATCCTGGCGGCGCTGAAGGACAAGCTGCCGACGGTCGAGAAGATCATCGTCATGACCGACGAGGCGCACATGGCCGACTGCCCTATCGAGGGCGCCCTGTGCTTTGAGACCCTTGTGGCCGAGGCCTCGCCCGACTGCGCCTGGGGCGGCTTCGACGAGAACACGGCCGCGGGCCTCTGCTACACCTCCGGCACCACGGGCAACCCCAAGGGCGTGCTCTATTCGCACCGGTCCAACTTCCTGCACACCCTGACCACCATGGGCGCAGATGTGCTGGGTGTCGGGGCGGCGGACTCCATCCTGCCGGTGGTGCCCATGTTCCACGCCAACGCCTGGGGCATCGCGTTTTCGGCGCCGGCCGTGGGCGCCAAGCTGGTCATGCCTGGCCCGAAGCTCGACGGCGCCTCCGTTCACGAACTGCTGGAGAGCGAACAGGTCAACTTCTCGGCCGCCGTGCCCACCGTCTGGCAGATGCTGCTGCAGCACCTGCGCGACACTGGCGGCAAGCTGACTAGCCTCAAGCGCGTGGTCATCGGAGGTTCGGCCGTGCCGGAGGCCATCGTGCGTGGCTTCCGCGACGAGTATGGCGTCGACGTGACCCACGCCTGGGGGATGACCGAAACCTCGCCGCTGGGCACCCAGGCCACGCCCAACCACAAGATCGCCGCCATGAGCGAGGAGGAGCAGCTCCGCTTCAAGCTCAAGCAGGGCCGTCCGCCGCTCGGCATCGAAATGAAGCTGGTGGATGACGAGGAAAAGCGCCTGCCCCATGACGGGACCACCTTCGGGCGGCTGAAGGTCAAGGGTCCCTTCGTGGTCGGCGAATACTTCAAGGCTGACGGGGG
>NZ_JAUYAW010000019.1 GCF_030693405.1 Phenylobacterium sp. | reverse complement strand
GCCGCGCGCGCCCTGCAGGCCGGCGGCGCGACCGTGGCCCTGTGGGACGAGCGCCCCGCCGCCCGCGAGGCCGCCATCGCCGAAGGTTTTGAACTCACGGATCTGTCCTCGGCCGACTGGTGGAGCTTCTCTGCGCTCCTGTTGTCGCCCGGCGTGCCGCTCACCCACCCGACGCCTCACTGGACCGTGGAGCGGGCCAGGGCCGCCGGGGTCGAGGTGCTGGGCGACATCGAGCTCTTCGCCCGGGCGGTCAACGCCGCGCCGGAGCACAAGCGGCCCAAGGTGGTCGCCATCACCGGCACCAACGGCAAGTCCACCACCACCGCCCTCATCGCCCATATCTGCGCCAGCGCTGGCCGCGACACCCGCATCGGCGGCAACTTCGGGTTCGGCGTCCTGGGGCTGGAGGACATGCACGGCGGCGCGGTCTATGTGCTGGAGCTGTCCTCCTATCAGCTGGACCTGACCTCGAGCCTGAAGCCCGACGTCTCCATCCTGCTCAACATCACGCCTGACCACCTGGATCGCCACGGCGGCATGAACGGCTATGTGGCCGCCAAGCGCCGAGTGCTGCTGAATCAGGGCAAAGGCGACACCGCCGTCATCGGCGTCGACGACCCCTATGGCCAGCAGATCTGCACCGAGGTGGTGGCCGCCAACCGCCGCACCATCGTGCCGATCTCCTCGTCCAAGGCCATTGGCCGCGGCGTCTATGTGCTGCAGGGCCTGCTGTATGACGCCACTGGCGAGCGCGCCGTGGAGATCGCCGATCTGTTGCGCGCCCGCTCCCTGCCCGGCCGGCACAACTGGCAGAACGCCGCGGCGGCCTATAGCGCCGCCCGGGGTCTGGGTCTGACCCCCGAAGAGGCCGCCGAGGGTCTGATGACCTTCCCGGGCCTCGCCCACCGAATGGAGACCGTCGGCCAGTTGGGCCGCGTCCGCTTCGTCAATGACTCCAAGGCCACCAACGCCGACGCCGCCCGTCAGGCCATGGGCAGCTATCCCAAATTCTACTGGATCGCCGGCGGCCAGCCCAAAGAAGGCGGCATCGAGGGCCTGAGCGACCTCTTTCCGCGCATCGAGAAGGCCTATCTGATCGGCGAGGCCGCTCCGGACTTCGCCGGCGTCCTGGCCGGCAAGGCCGAGGCGATCGAATGTGGAAGCCTGGAGCGCGCGGTGCAGCTGGCCTATGCCGACGCCGCCGCGACCGGACAGGACGCCATTGTGCTGCTGTCTCCCGCCTGCGCCTCCTTTGACCAATTCGCCGACTTCGAAGCCCGCGGCGAAGCCTTCCGCGCCGCAGTGGTGGGGCTTGAGGCCCCCGTGCAGCGGGGCGCGCGGGCATGAGCGCCGATCAACTGATCAAGCCCAGCCAGGCCCATGCCTTCGCCCGCAGCGACCGCTCGGCCGTGGGGGTCTGGTGGTGGACCATCGATCGATGGCTGCTGGGCGCGGCGGCGGTCCTGATTGGCTTAGGGATTCTGTTGTCCTTCGCCGCCAGCCCGGCGGCGGCGGCGCGGATGAATGTCGGCGACCCCTTCCATTTCGCCCTGCGTCAGTGCGTCTTCGCCGTCGTCGGCGCCGGCGTGCTGATCGGCGCCTCCATGCTGGAGGTGCGCATGGTGCGGCGGCTCTCCTTCTTCATCTTCGTCGGCGCCATCGCCCTGATGATCGCCCTGCCGTTCATGGGGCACACCGCCAAGGGCGCCACCCGCTGGGTGGAGTTCGCGGGTTTCACCCTGCAGCCGTCGGAGTTCCTCAAGCCTGCCCTGATCGTCCTGGTGGCCTGGATGTTCTCCGAGGGCCAGAAGGGCGAGGGGGTGCCCGGCGTCACCATCGCCTTCGCCCTCTACGCCGTCTCCGTCGCCCTGCTGTTGATCCAGCCAGATGTGGGTCAGACGGTGCTGATCACCGTGGCCTTTGGCGCGGCTTTCTGGATGGCCGGGGTGCCGCTCTCCTGGGTCATGCGACTGGGCGCTGTGGCCGTGGCGGGACTGGTAGCCATCTACTTCGTCTTCTCCCACGTGGCCGACCGGGTGAACCGCTTCCTCAATCCTGAGAGCGCCGACACCCACCAGGTCGATCGGGCGGCCGAGGCGATCGCTGCGGGCGGCCTGTTCGGCCGTGGGCCGGGCGAGGGAGTCATGAAGCGACACGTCCCCGATCTGCACACCGACTTCGTCTATTCGGTCGCCGCCGAAGAATATGGCCTGGTCTTCAGCCTGATCGTCATCGGCCTCTTCGCCCTGATCGTCACTCGGGGCCTGCACCGGGCCATGAAGCTCAGCAACACCTTCGAGCAGGTGGCCGCCGCCGGCCTGTTCGTGATCGTCGGCCAGCAGGCGATCATCAACATCGCGGTGAACCTCAACATGATCCCCACCAAGGGCATGACCTTGCCGTTTATCTCCTATGGCGGGTCGTCCCTGATCGCGTCCGGCCTCACCCTTGGCCTGGCCTTGGCCCTGACCCGTCGTCGGCCGGGCGCCTATGCCCCCTCCGAAGGGCTCGCCAAGGCCGGCGCCTTCGCCTAAACGAGCCCTTATGCGCAAGCTCGCCGTGGTCGCCGCCGGGGGAACCGGAGGCCATCTCTTTCCCGCCCAGGCGCTCGCTGAGACGCTGATCGCCCGTGGCTGGCGTGTGGCCCTGGCCTCTGACGAACGGGTCGCGGCGTTTGCCGAGAGTTTCCCCGCCGAGGAGCGCATCGGCCTGTCGGCCAGCACCTTCAAGTCCGGCGACCCCATCGGCATGGCCAAGGCCGGCCTCGCCATCTTCCAGGGGGTGATGCAGGCCCGGGCGGCCTTCAAGCGCCTGGACCCCGCCGTCG
Source organism: Phenylobacterium sp. (assembly GCF_030693405.1). GTDB lineage: Bacteria > Pseudomonadota > Alphaproteobacteria > Caulobacterales > Caulobacteraceae > Phenylobacterium. The sequence goes on along the minus strand of NZ_JAUYAW010000019.1, from coordinate 21,843 downwards.
TGGTGGGCTTTGGCGGCTATCCGTCGGTGCCAGGCCTGCTGGCCGGCATCACCCAGGGCCGCCCGACGGTGATCCACGAGCAGAACGCGGTCATGGGCCGGGCCAATCGCCGCCTGGCTAGCCATGTGACCGCCGTGGCCTGCGCCTTTCCGAGCCTCCAGAAGGCGCCGCCCAAGGCCGCCGCCAAGGCGGTGATCGTCGGCAATCCGGTGCGCCAGGAGATCCGCGAGCTCGCCGACAAGCCCTATCTCCCCCCGGAAGACGGCGGCACCCTGCGCCTGCTGATCACCGGCGGCAGTCAGGGCGCACGGCTTCTGTCGGAGCTCATGCCTGAGGCCATCCTCGCCCTGCCGGAGGATCTGCGCGTGCGCCTGCGGGTGCAGCAGCAGACCCGCAAGGAGTCCATGGACATCGCCCGTCGGATCTATGCCGACGCCATGGTCGAGGCCGAGATCGCCCCCTTCTTCCGCGACATGGCCACCCGTCTGCGTCAGGCCCACCTGGTGGTCGGGCGATCCGGCGCCGGCACAGTCTGCGAGTTCGCCATCGCCGGCCGGCCCTCGATCCTGGTGCCGCTGGCTGTCGCCCTGGACGACGATCAGGGCCAGAACGCCCAGGTGATGGTCGAGGCCGGCGGCGCGGTGATCGCCCGGGAGAACCAGCTGACCGTCGAGACGATGTCCAACGCCCTGGAAAAGCTCCTGACCAATCCAGAGCGCTTGGCCCGCATGTCGGCCGGCGCCCGCTCCATCGCCCGGCCCGACGCAGCCGAGCGCCTGGCCGATCTTGTCGAACAGACCGCCGCTTAAGGGCCGCCAGGCCCCTCGCCCTCCAGCCACAGGCCCCGCCGCCCCATGAACCGCCGTCGCCGTCCCGTCCCCTTCGAGCTTGGTCCCGTCCACTTCATCGGCATCGGCGGCATCGGCATGAGCGGCATCGCCGAGATCATGCTGCGCATCGGCTATACGGTGCAGGGCTCGGACTCCAAGGCCAGCGCCAACACCGAGCGCCTGGAAAAGCTGGGGGCGAAGATCTTCATCGGGCATGAGGCCGCCCAGGTCGAAGGCGCCTCGGCCGTCGTCTATTCCACCGCCGTCAAGCAGGACAATCCGGAGATGCAGGCGGCCCGCGAGCGGCGCCTGCCGCTGGTCCGCCGGGCCGAGATGCTGGCCGAACTGATGCGCCTGCAGTTCTCCATCGCCGTGGGCGGCACGCACGGCAAGACCACCACCACCTCGATGATCGCCGCCCTGTTGGACGCCGGCGGCCTCGACCCCACCGTGGTCAATGGCGGCATCATCAACGCCTATGGCACCAACGCCAAGGTGGGCGAGGGGGACTGGATCGTCGTCGAGGCCGATGAGAGCGACGGCACCTTCCTGAAGCTGAAGTCGACGGTCGCCGTGGTCACCAATATCGACCCCGAGCACCTGGACCACTACGGCGACTTCGAGGCGGTGAAGAAGGCCTTCCAGGACTTCATCGAAAACATCCCCTTCTACGGCTTCGCCGCGGTCTGCACCGACCATCCCGAGGTCCTGGCCCTGACGTCGCGGGTGGAGAACCGCCGGCTGGTGACCTACGGGGTCAATCCCCAGGCCGAGGTCCGGGCCGAGAAGATCTCCATGGGCCCCGACGGCGCCCGCTTCGACGTGGTGATCCGCCCCCTGCAGGGCGAGCCGGTGCGGATGGAGAACCTGCACATGCCGATGGCCGGCATGCACAATGTGCTTAACGCGCTCGCCGCCGTCGCCGTGGCCCGCGAACTTTCGGTCAGCCCGGAGGCCATCGCTGCGGGCCTGACGGGCTTTGGCGGGGTCAAGCGCCGCTTCACCACCACCGGGACCTCTGGCGGGGTGCGGGTGATCGACGACTACGGCCACCATCCCGTGGAAATCAGCTCGGTGCTCAAGGCCGCCCGGGCGGTGACCGAGGGCCGGGTCGTGGCTGTGGTCCAGCCGCACCGTTATTCGCGGCTGAAGGACCTGTTCGAGGACTTCTGCGCCTGTTTCAGCGACGCCGACGTGGTGATCGTCGCCGACATCTACGCCGCAGGCGAAGCGCCCCTGGAGGGCGCCAGCCGCGAAGCCCTGGTGGATGGCCTGCGCCGCTATGGCCATCGCCGCGCCCTGCCGTTGTCGGGTCCTGAGGACCTGGCCCGGCTGGTGCTGCAGGAAACCCAGGACGGCGACCTGGTGGTCTGTCTCGGCGCGGGCGACATCACCAGCTGGGCCTACGCCCTGCCTGAGCAGCTGGACGCGCTGCGCAGCGCCGCTAAATGAGCTGGCGTGAGGCCCTGCCGATGGTCCGGGGCAAGATCCTGCGGGATGAGCCGCTTTCGCCCTTCACCTGGTTCCGGGTCGGCGGCGCCGCCGACGTGCTCTTCCTGCCGGCCGACGCCGAGGATCTGGCGGACTTTCTGCGGGGTCTGGACCCGGCCGTGCCGGTGACTGTGCTGGGCGTCGGCTCCAATGTCATCATCCGCGACGGCGGGATCGAGGGTGTTGTGATCCGCCTCGCCGGCAAGGCCTTTGGCCAGGTGACCACCGACGGCGTGCGGGTCACCGCCGGCGCCGCAGCCCTGGACGCCATGGTCGCCCGCGCCGCCGCCAAGGCCGGCATTGCGGGCCTGGAATTCTATGCCGGCATCCCGGGCTCCATCGGCGGCGCCCTGACCATGAACGCCGGCTGCTACGGCGCCGAGACCAAGGACGTGCTGGTCTCCGCCAGCGGGATCGACTGCTCCGGAGCGCGCCGCGACTTCACCCTGGCCGACTTCGGCTACACCTATCGCCACAGCCAGGCGCCGGCCGACATCATCTGGACCCAGGCGGTCTATGAGGGCCAGGCCGACGACCCCGCCGCCATCACCGCCCGCATCGACGAGATCACCGCGAGGCGGGAGACTACCCAGCCGATCCGCGAAAAGACCGGCGGCTCCACCTTCAAGAACCCGCCCGGCCAGTCAGCCTGGAAGCTGGTCGATGCGGCCGGCTGGCGCGGCAAGCCCCACGGCGGCGCCATGTTCTCCCCCCTCCACGCCAACTTCATGATCAACACCGGCGAGGCCACCGCCGCCGACCTGGAGGGCCTCGGCGAAGCGGTGCGGGCCGATGTGGCGGACAAGCTGGGCGTCACCCTGGACTGGGAAATCAAGCGGATCGGGCGGGTGGGCTGAGTTCTCGGGTCTCGGGACGGTCATCTGCGTCTAAGTAAGAGGCTCGGCCGCCGTCGAGGTGCGGCCCTGCATAAGGGCTTCGATATCGGCATCAGTAAGTCCGAGTTCCCCGCCAAGCGCCGGGAGGGCCGCCAAGCTGTCTGTTTTTGGATTTGAAAGTAGGGGCGCATACTAATTTCTTAGAACCGACGCGATCCTTGCCGAATATGAGCCTCCACCTACCCCCTCACTCGGCCTTGCGGCGCTCAGCGGCTCTATAGACCGCGTTACGTTCGCGCTTGCCGACGGCGACGACGAGAACCAACAGTTGCTGATCCTTCACCTCATAGACGAGGCGGTATCCGGCGTTTCGAAGCTTGATCTTGTAGCGCGCCTTGGCGCCGTGAAGGCGGGCTGAGGGGATTTTCGGGTTCTGCAAGCGCTCGGCGAGCTTGGATTTGAACTGTTCGCGGGTGGTGTTGTCGAGCCTGCGCCACTCCTTCAGGGCTTCTTCCAGGAAGGCGAGCTCATAGGTCATCCAGCGAGACCCTGTGGATCTCCTGGCCTTGGCGCGCATCGGCTACGGCGTTGAGCTCCAGGTCTTCAAGCCGCTCGAGCATCGCCTCATAGGCCTTGGCGGGGACGCAGTAGAAGGCTGGCTCATTGCGGTTGAGGATGGCGACCGGGAATCCCTCGCCGGCCGCGACCGTGCCCATAGGGTTCTTCTTGAGTTCTGAAACGCTCGCCGTCGTCTGGGCGTGAATCTGATGCGTCATCAACAGGGCTCCTTATGGGCGCCATTAATAGCACCTTGAACTGGTCCTTTCTAGTTGCCGACTGGCCCCCGCTCGCCACCGAACGCTGTTCCTGTTTACAACGTAAGCTAACGCTGTTTAGATCGCCGTTCAGCCAGGGAACGGGGTGGCGTCATGCAAGGTCGCGACAGGCAGCTTAGGCACATAGTCAAGCTTACAGCCATCGCAGGTTTCGCCTCGGTTCTGGCGGCCTGTGGGGGCGGAACGGAGACCCCAACCGCGCAGGCGCCGCCACCGGCCGTGGAGGCCGCGGCCGTCCGGGCCGCCAGCGCCGAGACGCTGATCACCGCCACCGGGGCGCTCGCTCGCCAGCGGGAGGCGCAGCTGGCCTTCCGGGTGCCCGGCGTCATCACCAGCCTAACCGTGGATGAGGGCGACGTGGTGCGCGCCGGCCAGGTGATCGCCCAGCTTGACCCTACCGCCGTCGAGGCCGGCCGCCAGCAGGCCAAGGCCGCCCTGGACCGCGCCCGGCGGGATCTGGAGCGGGACCAGGCCCTGTTCGACAAGGGCTTTGTCAGCCGCCAGCGGATCGATGACCGCCGCACCGCCCTTGAGGCCGCCGAGGCCGCCTATTCGTCCGCCGCCTTCGACCGCCGCTGGGCGACCCTGAGCGCGCCTGCCGCTGGCGTGGTCCTGTCGCGCACGGCGACGGCAGGCCAGGTGGTGCAGCCGGGCCAGACGGTGGTGACCATCGCTGACGCCGGCTCGCCCTTCGTCCTGCGGGTTCCGGTCCCCGACCGTCAGGCCGCAAGGATCGCCCAGGGCGCCGCAGCCGAGGTGGAGGTCGCCGACCAGACCCTGCCGGGCCGGGTCATCCTGATCGGCGGGGCCAGCGCGGCGGGCGCCGGCACGGTGGATGTGGAGATCGAGATCGCAGCCAGCCCAGGCCTGCGCAGCGGACAGGTGGGCCGGGCCCAGATCAACGCAGCCCCGCCCGCCACAGCCGACGGCTTTTCCCGTATTCCCGCCGAGGCGATCCAGGAGGCCCAGAACGGCCGCGCCTTCGTCCTGCGCCTCGATGGCGACGTGGCCCGGCGCACTTCGGTCAGCTTTGGCGGCTTCGATGGCGACGACGCCCTGGTGGCGGGGCTGGCGCCCGACGCGCGCGTGATCACGGCTGGCGGCGGCTTCGTCGGTGACGGCGACAAGGTGCAGGTGATCGATCCCACAGCCCTGGTCGCCAAGGCCCGCAGCTCAGCCCCCAAGGACGGCCCGGCTGAAAGCGCCGCCCCATGAACTTCGACCCCGCAGGCTTCGCGGTCCGCCGCTGGCAGTTCACCCTGGTGGCCTTCGCCCTGCTGACCATGCTGGGTCTGAGCGCCTTCTCCAGCATGCCCCGGTCGGAAGACCCGCACTTTCCCATCCCGGTGATGATCGTCCGCGCCGTCCTGCCCGGCGCCGAGCCCACCGAGATGGAGCAGCTGATCGCTGACCCGCTGGAGGATGTGCTCGACGGCCTGGACGATGTGGACGAGATCCGCTCCACCAGCCAGGACGGGGCGGCCGTCGTCCAGGTGCTGTTCAACTGGGATGTGGATACCGACCGCAAGTATGACGAGGTGGTCCGCGAGGTGAACGCCCTGCGCCCCCGGTTGCCGGACGGTCTGGCCCTGCTGGAGGTCCGCCGGGCGCGGACCACCGAGGTGTCGGTCATCCAGGTGGCTCTGGTCAGCGAACACCTGCCCATGCGCCGGCTGGAGAAGGTGGCCGAGCGCCTGCGTGAGCGGCTGGCCCGGGCGCCTGGGGTGCGCCAGGCCGAGTACTGGGGCGCGCCGCCATCCGAGGTCCGGGTATCCCTCGACCTGCCGAGGCTTGCCGCCCTGCAACTGCCCGCCACCGCCGTGGCCGACGCCCTGGCCGCGGCCGGCGCCGAGGCGCCTGTGGGCGCGGTCCATGCCGGAGAGCGACGTTTCAACGTCAAGGCCGGCGGCGCCTTCCGCGAGTTGGAAGACATCGCCCAGACCCCCGTGCGCATGACCGAGGGGCGGGTGGTGCGGGTGGAGGATGTGGCCACCGTCGCCTGGGCCGAGGCTGAGGCCACCCACCTGACGCGGTTCAATGGCGAGCGGGCGGTCTTCGTCACCGTCAAGCAGAGAGACGGCGCCGATGTCGCCAGCCTGACCCGGTCCGTCAACGCCGCCCTGGACGAGTTCGAGACCACCTTGCCGTCCGGTGTGCGCCTGGAGCGCGGCTTCCAGCAGGCCGAGAATGTGAAGCACAGGCTGAACCGGCTGTTCCGGGACTTCGGCATCGCCCTGGGACTTGTCCTCGTCACCCTCCTGCCGCTCGGACTGCGGGCGGGCGTGGTGGTGATGATGTCCATTCCGCTGTCTGTCCTGATCGGCTTGTCGGTGATGCAGGGGCTGGGCTTCACGCTGAACCAGCTGGCCATCGCCGGCTTCGTGCTCAGCCTGGGCCTGCTGGTGGACGACTCCATCGTGGTCACCGAGAACATCGCAAGGCGCCTGCGGGCCGGGGAAGACCGGGTGACCGCGGCGGTCAACGGCACGCGGCAGATCTCGCTGGCGGTGCTGGGCTGTACGGCGACCCTGATGCTGGCCTTCCTGCCGTTGATGTTCCTGCCGGAGGGCTCTGGCGCCTATATCCGCTCCCTGCCGGTGGCGGTGCTGAGCACGGTAGCGGCCTCCCTGCTGGTCTCCCTGACCATCATCCCCTTCCTGGCCAGCCGCATCCTGTCGCGGCACGAGGACCCGGAGGGTAACGCCCTTCTGCGGGCCATCAATGGCGGCATCCACCGCTTCTACAGCCCGATCCTTCGTCGGGCCCTGGCGCGGCCCTGGATCGCCCTGGCCATCATCCTGGCCATCTGCGCCACGACGGTCCCGATGCTGGGAGCCATCGGCTCGTCCCTGTTTCCGCCGGCCGAGACGCCCCAGTTCCTGGTGCAGATCGAGACCCAGCAGGGAACGTCCATGGCCAAGACCGACGAGGCCCTGCGCTTTGTGGAGGCCCGGCTCGCCCAGGAAGAGGCCATCGTCTGGCGGGCGGGCAATCTCGGCCGCGGCAATCCGCAGATCTTCTACAATGTGAACCAGGCCGAGCCGCAACCCAACTATGCGGAGGTCTATGCGGGCCTGGCGGCCTGGGAGCCGGGGGAGAGTCCCGCCCTGCTGGACGCCCTGCGCGCCGACTTCGACCGTTATCCCGGCGCCCGTATCCGGGTCATCGTCTTCGAGAACGGCCCGCCCATCGAGGCCCCCATCGCCGTGCGTCTGCAAGGCCAGGACCTGAGTGTTCTCAAGGGTCTGGCGGCTCAGGCTGAAGCGATCTTGAAGTCCACGCCAGGCGCCAGGGACGTCACCAACCCGGTCCGCCTCGACCGCACCGACCTGGACCTCGGCTTGGACGAGGCCAAGGCCGCAGCCCTGGGGGTGCCGGCCGGCGCCGGACGCCGCATCACGCGTCTGGCTCTGTCTGGCGAGAGCGTCGCCCGGTACCGCGATCCCGATGGCGACGACTACGCCGTCAATGTCCGCCTGCCCATGTCGGCGCGTAATGAGGTGGCGGCCCTGCGGGACATTTACCTGCCCAGCGCCAGCGGACAGGCCGTGCCCATGGGCGTGGTCTCGACCCCGGTCCTGACCTCCAGCCCAGCGCGGATCGACCGGGTGGACCGCCAGCGGACCGTCACCATCACCGCCTATGTGGGCACAGGCTTCCTGACCTCGGCGGTGACCACCCAGGCGGTAGAGCGTCTGGAGGCCGAGCTGGCCCTGCCGCCCGGCTACAGCCTGAACCTGGGGGGGCAGGCCGAGGCCCAGTCCGACAGTTTCGCAGGCCTGGGCGCCGCGGTGCTGATCGCGGTCTTCGGCATCCTGGCGGTGCTGGTGCTGGAATTCGGGAAGTTCAAGACGGCCCTGGTGGTGGCCGGAATCATACCGCTCGGCCTGTTCGGCGCCGTGGGCGCCCTGTGGCTGACTGGCAATTCCCTGTCCTTCACAGCCGCCATCGGCATGATCGCCCTCATCGGTATCGAGATCAAAAACTCGATCCTGCTGGTGGATTTCACCGAACAGCTGCGCCGGACAGGTGTGGCGCTGCGACCGGCCATCGAGAGGGCTGGCGAGGTGCGCTTCCTGCCGGTCCTGCTGACCTCGGTCACCGCCATCGCCGCCCTGACCCCTCTGGCTCTGGAGAATTCTGGCCTCTACTCCCCCTTGGCGATCGCCATCATGGGGGGGCTGGTGACCTCGACCGTCCTGTCCCGCGTGGCCACGCCGGTCATGTACTGGCTGCTCAGTCGCGGTGAGCGTGAGACAGAGACCCCCTCCGACGTCGTCGCCCCAGGGGCCGCGCCGATGATCTGAATGGGCGAGGGCGCTTGACGCGAGGGGACGGGCCGCCGAAGGGGGAGGCTTGCCCCCGTCGCAGCCAGAGAGCCCCATGGCCTTTTCCATCGCCGGTAAACATGTCGCCGTTCTGCTGGGGGGCCTGTCTCCCGAGCGGGAGGTCAGCCTGGTTTCGGGGGCGGCCTGCGCCGACGCCCTGGAGCGGCTGGGCGCCCGGGTCAGCCGCGTCGACGCCGGCCGTGACCTCGCCCAGCGTCTGACCGAACTGAAGCCCGACGTCTGCTTCAACGCCCTGCATGGGGAGTGGGGAGAGGACGGTTGCGTCCAGGGCGTGCTGGAGACGCTCGGCCTGCCCTACACCCATTCCGGCGTCCTGGCCTCGGCTCTGGCCATGGACAAGGCCAAGGCCAAGGCCGTGCTGGCCGCGGCCGGCGTCACCGTGCCCGGCGGCGGGCTGTTCAACCGGTTCGAAGCCGCCGCCGATCACGTCATGGCCCCGCCCTACGTGGTCAAGCCCAACAGCCAGGGGTCCTCGGTCGGCGTTTTCCTCGTCTTCGAGGGCGCGAATCGTCCGCCGCAGGAGCTTGTCGCCCCTAGCTGGACCTTCGGCGAAGAGGTGATGATCGAGCCCTATATCCGCGGAAAAGAGCTCGCCTGCGGCGTTATGGCCGGCAAGGCGATGACCGTGACCGACATTGTCCCCAGGACAGGCTTCTATGACTATGAGGCCAAGTATGGCGAAGGTGGTTCAGACCACGTCATTCCAGCCGATATTCCGCCGCATGTCTTTGAAAAGGCTATGGAGCTCAGCGAGCGCGCTCACGCAGCCCTGGGTTGTCGCGGGGTGACCCGCTCGGATCTTCGTTATGACGACATTAACGACATTCTGGTCCTCTTGGAGGTCAATACCCAGCCCGGCATGACGCCGACCTCGCTCGTGCCCGAGCAGGCGGCCAAGCTTGGGGTGGATTTCGACCAACTGGTGCTTTGGATTACGGAGGACGCCTATGCCCGCGGCATTGCGGGGGGGAGCGCAGTCTAAGGCGAAGCCCCGGGCCAAAGCGCCCGCCAGTCCCCGAAAGTCCCGCGGCCCCTCCAAGGCCAAGGCGGGCGGCTACACGCCCGGCAAGCTCGGCGCGGCAGGCCGTATTGGCCTGTCTCCGACCCATGCCCTGATCGCCGCCGGCGGCGTGCTGACGGTCATGGCCGTGGTGGCCCTGGCCACCGGCGATCGGGCTGAACGCCTGGGGGCAGGGACCAAGGCTGCAATCGGCCAGCAGTTCGCTTCACTGGGCTTCCGTCTTAACGCCGTCCACGTCCAGGGCGCATCGCCGGCGGCCACCGCCGACATTCTGAGCGCAGCCGGCGTCTACAAGGATCAACCCGTCCTGGGGCTTGATCTGGAAGCCCTCCGCGCCCGCGTCGAATCGGTCGGCTGGGTCGAGGAGGCGCAGATCGTGCGCCTGCTCCCCGACACCCTGATTATCGCCATCTCCGAACGCCGCCAGCTGGCGGTGTGGCAGCACAACGGCGCCAGCCGGGTGATCGACGCAGAAGGCCGCGTCATTCCCGAGGCGAGCCCCCTGCAGTCGGCCAGCCTGCCCCTGGTGGTCGGCCAGGGCGCCGACCAGCATGCCGCGGCCATCCTGCCGCGCATCGCCGCGCGCCCGCGGCTGATGAGTCGGGTGGAAGCCTTGGTGCGGGTCGATGACCGCCGCTGGGACCTCCGCCTGAAGGACGGGTCCCTTGTTCAACTCCCTGCGGTCGACGAAGAAGCGGCCCTGATTCAGCTGGAACAGCTCGACCAGCGCTCGCGCATTCTCGAGCTGGGATTTGCACGGATCGATCTGCGCGATCCGACGATGGTGGCGGTGCGGCCGCGTGATCAGGTCCGCTCCAGCGGCCTGATCGCCGACGGCGCCTAGGTGGTGGAAGGAAGAACCGTGCCGTTCGGGACCAAAACGGTCGATCGCAACAGCAGCCGCGAGAGCCTCAAGGCCGCCCTGGGCCGCCAGCCCCTCGTGGCTGCTGTGGATCTGGGCGCCTCCAAGGTGTCCTGCTTCATCATGAAGCCCGACGGCGTGCGCCGGGGGGATCGCACCCTCACGGCCGCGGGCGTCGGCTATGTGCAGTCCCGCGGCATCCGCGGCGGGGCCATCGTCAATCTGGACGAGGCGTCCGACGCCATCGCCCAGGCCGTGGAGCGGGCCGAGAACGTGGCCGGCGTCAACGTCCAGGGCGTCACTGTCGCCATGGCCGGCGGCCAGCTGGCCAGCCACAGAATCTCCGGCCGCGTGAGCCTCGGCGCCCGGCCGATCTCCGACCATGATCTGGTTCGCGCCATCCAGTCGGCCCTGTCGCCGGTGAAGCTGCCCGAGCGCCGCCCGGTCCACATCCTGCCCATCGCCTGGCGGGTGGACGGCCAGAGCGGCGTGCGTGATCCCCGCGCCATGTTTGGCCGCAGCCTGGCCGTGGAGCTCCTGGTGGTCTCGGTGAGCGAGACCGCCTTCCAGACCCTCGGCGCCTGCGTCGAGCGGGCCCATCTGCAGTTCGAAGGCGTGGTCGCCGCGCCCTTCGCCTCGGCCCTGGCGGCCCTGGAGGAAGATGAGATGGATCTGGGCGCCGTGTGCATCGACATGGGCGGCGGATCCACCTCGGCCGCAGTGTTCACCGCCGGCAGCCTGGTTCATGTGGAAACCCTTCCGGTGGGCGGCCAGCATGTGACCGCCGACATCGCCCGCGGACTGTCGACCTCCATGGCCGGCGCTGAACGCATCAAGACCCTGCACGGCTCGGCCATCGCTTCGGCCAATGAGGACCGCGAGATGATCGAGGCCCCGCCGAGGGGCGACGACCCCGGCGCGGGCCCCGTGATCGCCCCGCGTTCCCTGCTCAAGGGCATCATCGCCCCGCGGGTCGAGGAGACCCTGGAACTGCTGCGCGACCGGCTGAAGGCCTCGGGCGCCCCTGTGGAGCCGGGCGCCAGCCTCGTCCTGACCGGCGGCGCGAGCCAGCTGGCGGGCGTGCGTGAAGTCGCCGTGCGGGTGTTCGACCGTCCGGTCCGGCTTGGTCGTCCGCGGCGCGTGCCGCATCTGGCGGACGCCGCTTCCGGTCCGGCCTTCTGTGCTGCGGCCGGCGTCCTGCACCGGGCGGCCTTCGGGCCGCGCGAAGCGGTGTCAGCCAAGTCGATGTCTGGCGCCCGGATCCGTCGCGAGAGCCTAGACCCCCGGGCCAATCCGGTGACCAAGGCCGCCGCCTGGCTGCGCGAAAACCTTTAGCGACAAGTCTAGTCGACCTAAGGTCAAGGTTAACAAGGTCCCGGTGTTCTTTGGCCGGACCCTGCGCCCTGCCGCCGCAGTTCCAGCCGCGGCCAAGCCTCAACTTCGCCGCAAAATCGCAATTAAGCCTTATGGCGCAACAAAAAAATGCGCTCGGCTTGGGTCGACGGACCTCCGACTCAATGTAAGCGGTTTACGTTCGATTAAGGATGATGGTCGTTAAGTTAACCGCATCCCAATCGGAGCGTGTCGCGGGCGGGTCGCGGACGCTTCAACAGATTTGCGGAGGACGGTGGGTCCTATGGCTATTGCACTGACGGCGCCGCGCGAGACCGAGCTGAAGCCGCGTATTGTGGTGTTTGGCGTCGGCGGCGCAGGCGGAAACGCTGTGAACAACATGATCGAGGCGCACCTCGAAGGCGTGGAGTTCGTGGTCGCCAATACCGACGCACAGCAGCTCGCGTTTTCGAAGACCGATCGGCGCATTCAGCTGGGCGCGACGGTCACCCAGGGCCTGGGCGCCGGCGCCCATCCTGAGGTCGGCATGAGCGCCGCCGAGGAATCGATCCCTGAGATCGGCGAGCACCTCGACGGCGCCCACATGATCTTCATCACCGCCGGCATGGGCGGCGGCACCGGCACCGGGGCTGCGCCTATCATCGCCAAGTGCGCCCGCGAGCGGGGCATCCTGACCGTCGGCGTCGTCACCAAGCCCTTCCACTTCGAAGGCCGTCACCGCATGCGCCTTGCGGACTCCGGCATCGCCGAGCTGCAGCGCTACGTCGACACCTTGATCGTCATTCCGAACCAGAACCTGTTCCGGGTCGCCAACGAGCGCACCACCTTCTCCGAAGCTTTCGGCATGGCCGACCAGGTGCTGCATTCGGGCGTCCGCTCGATCACCGACCTGATGGTGCTGCCGGGCCTGATCAACCTCGACTTCGCCGACGTCCGCACGGTCATGACCGAGATGGGCAAGGCGATGATGGGCACAGGCGAAGCCTCCGGCGACGACCGCGCCCTGATGGCCGCGCAGAACGCCATCCAGAACCCACTGCTGGATGAAGTCTCGCTGAAGGGCGCCAAGGCGGTTCTGGTGAACGTCACCGGCGGTCTGGACATGACGCTGCTGGAGGTCGACGAGGCCGCCAACGCCATCTCCGAGCAGGTGGACGCCGAGGCCAACATCATCTTCGGGGCGGCCTTCGACCCGTCCCTGGACGGGATGATCCGCGTGTCGGTGGTCGCCACCGGCATGGACGGCGCGTCCATCGCCGCCATTGAGCCCAAGGCCGAGGTCCGCCGCCCGCCGGCGCCGCCGCAGGCGCCTCACCAGCCCCTGCACAACCCGGTCCGTCAGGCCGAGCCCGTCCGTCAGGTCGCCCCGCCGCAGCAGCCCACCTATGTGGAGCGGCCCGCGCCCGCGGCCTATGCGCCTGAACCCGCGCCCCGGGCCCCGGAGCCGGCCCCGCAGGCCTACGCCCCGCCGCCTCAGCCCCAGGTTCAGCCTCAGGCCCGAGCCCCGGAACCTCAGCCGGCTCCCGCCTATGAGGCGCCGGCCCCTCAGCCGGATCTCTATGCGCGTCCGGCGCCGTCGCCGGAGCCTGCCGCAGAGCGGCCGATCACCCGGATCGTCGATCCGATGGTGGCCGAGGATGACGATGAACCCCTGTTCGGCGACGCCGCTTTTGCGGACGATCGTCGCCAGCGGGGCGGATTTCTGAGCTTGTTCGGCGGCCGCCCTCGGTATGACGCGCCCGCCCCGTCGCCGGCCCCGGCGCCCGCTCGTCATGCGCCTGCCGCCCGCGGCGGCGCTCAGACGGCTGAGTCGGCTGAGCCAGAGCGGGATGGCGGCGAGGATCTGGAAATCCCGTCCTTCCTGCGGCGACTGGCCAACTAGGTCATTCAACCTCGCAGCCTCGGCTGCAGGGCGATTTGAGGCGGCCGGTCCCCTGGGACCGGCCGTTTTTCATTGCCGGGGAGGGGCGGCAAGGGTTTGGAACGGTTGGGAAAATTTGCTCCTGGCTCAAGCGAAACATTCGGAAACAGGACTTGTATTGCGGCGCCGCAGCACAGGTTTTAACCGTCTCCTGGGGCCAATCGCGGTCGTTTGCGCGCCCGCGTCTCTAAGTTCGGTCAACCAAGGTTTCGTCGTGCCCGCAGCCCACGCCTCCGCCCAATCCGCCTTGCAGCACACCGTGCTCGGCCCCGCCATTTTCGCCGGCGTCGGCGTGCATACCGGCGCCCATGTGCGGGTCTCCGTTCGGCCGGCGCCCACCGATACCGGCATCGTCTTTGTGCGCACCGACATCACCGACCAGGACAATCGCGTGCCGGCGTCCGCCGAGGCCGTCTGCAAGACCCAGCTCGGAACCGTCATCGGCAACGCCGCAGGTGTGACCGTCTCCACCATCGAGCACCTGATGGCGGCCTTCGCGACGCTGGGGGTCGACAACGCCATCGTCGAGCTGGACGGCCCCGAAATGCCGATCATGGACGGTTCGTCCGAACCCTTCGTTCAGATCCTCGATCAGGCCGGCCGCCGTCAGCAGGACGCCCCGCGCCGCTATATCGAGATCCTGGCGCCCATCGAGGTGGTGGACGGCGACAAGAGCGCCAAGCTGCTGCCCAGCAGCCAGTTCGAGGTGGCCTTCGAGATCGTCTTTGATTCGCCCGTCATCGGCCGCCAGGCCGTCGATCTGGTGATGACGGAAGAGGCTTTCCGCAGCGAGCTCGCCAACTGCCGCACTTTCGGCTTCGCCCATGAGGTCGAAACCCTGCGCGCCATGGGCCTTGCCCGGGGCGGCTCGCTGGAGAACGCCGTGGTGATCGAGGGCGACCGGATCCTCAATCCCGAGGGCCTGCGTCGTCCTGACGAATTCGTGCGCCACAAGGCCCTGGACGCCATCGGCGACCTCTATGTGCTGGGCGCGCCGATCCTGGGCCGCTTTGAAGGCCGCCTGGCAGGCCATGGCATCAATAACCAGCTGGTCCGGGCCCTGGTCGCCCAGCCGGACGCCTGGCGGATCCGCACCTTCGCCCCTGAGCTCGCCCTGGCGGTCTGAGCTTCCGTTTGCGCCGGCGCCCGCGTGGTGTAGAAGCGAGGGCTCGCGGCGCGGGGGCGCGCGTTGGTCCTTTTGAGGTGAAGGTGTCTCTGCTTCACAATTCCCTTCGGGGTCCCGCCCTGGCGACTCTGGTCGCCGCCCTGGCCCTGACGGCCTGCGCCGGACGCGAAGAGCGTCCGCGGCTGGTCTATGAAGAGCGGCCGGTTGAGCTGCTCTACAACACCGGCGCCAATCGCCTGGATCGCGGCCTGTGGAATCAGGCCGTCGACTATTTCGCCGAGGTCGAGCGGCAGCATCCCTATTCGGTCTGGGCGCGGCGTTCGATCCTGATGACGGCCTACGCCCAGTATCAGGCCAATGACTACGCCGAGGCGATCGCCAGCGCTGACCGCTTCCTGACCCAGGCCCCGGGCAATCCGGCTGCGGTGTACGCCTATTATCTCAAGGCCATCTGCTACTTCGAACAGATCGTCGATGTGGGCCGCGATCAGGCCGCCACCGGTCAGGCCCTGAACGCCCTGCAGGAAGTCGTGCAGCGCTATCCGGACAGCGAGTACGCCAAGGACGCGCGGCTGAAGATCGACATGGTCCGCGACCAGCTGGCGGGCAAGGAGATGACCGTCGGCCGCTACTATCTGCGTGACGGCGACGTGCTGGCCGGCATCGGACGGTTCAAGACGGTGGTCGAGCGCTACGAGACGACCAGCCATACGCCCGAGGCCCTCTATCGCCTTGTGGAGGCCTATCTGACCCTGGGCCTGACCGAAGAGGCCAAGCGCAACGGCGCGGTCCTCGGCTTCAACTATCCCGGCAGCATCTGGTATCGCGACGCCTACGAACTTCTGAACAGCCGGGGCCTGCGGCCGGCCAATGCGCCGGAAGCCCGGTCCAGCGGCGGCTTCTTCTCCCGGCTGCCCTTCGTCGGCGGCCGCAACTCGGACGAGCTGGAACGCGACAAGGGTACGACCCTGCGCCCTCCGGCGAGCGAATAGAACCTAAGGCGAACGGGCGGGCTTCCGCCCGAGGTGATTCCAGGCAATCTTGCACCCCATGCTGATCGGACTGTGGATCCGCGACGTGGTGCTCATCGAGGCGCTTGACCTGCCCATCGGGCCGGGGCTCACAGCCCTGACCGGGGAGACCGGGGCAGGCAAGTCGATCATCCTCGACGCCCTGGGCTTGGCCACCGGCGCGCGGGCCGAGGCGGCCCTCGTGCGGCAGGGCGCGAGCCTGGCCCAGGCTACGGCCCTGTTCGCCCCAGCCCCCGACCATCCAGCCTGGGCGCTGCTGGACGAGAAGGGCCTGTCCTACGATTCCAGCGAAGACCTCGTCCTGCGTCGCACGGTCAGCGCCGATGGCCGCAGCCGCGCCTTCGTCAACGATCAGGCCACCAGCGTCGGCGTCCTGCGCGAACTGGGCGCCCTGCTGATGGAGGTCCACGGCCAGCACGAGACCGTGGGCCTGCTGGACACCCGCACCCACCGGCCTCTGCTCGACGCCTTCGGCCAGCTGGCCACGCCCCTGGGGCGGGTCGGTGAGGCCTGGAAGTCCTGGCGCGCCGCCCTGGCCCGCCGGGACGACCTGGCCGCCGCCGCCGAACAGGCCGCCGCCGAGATGGAGGAGCTGAGCCTGCGGCTCTCCGAGCTCGATCGCCTGGAGCCCCGGGAGGGGGAGGAGGCCGACCTCGCCGAAAGTCGCGCCATGCTGGGCGCCGCGGAGAAGGCGCTGTCCGACATCGCCTCGGCCCGTGAGGCGTTCGACGGTCTGGCGCCGCGCATGGCCCAGGCCGTGCGCGCTCTGGACCGCGCCCGGGAGCGCGCCGTCCATGCCGGCGCCGCAGAGACCGGTCCCACGGTGACCAGGCTGGCGGCCGCCACCAGCGCCATCGACCGCGCCCTGATTGAGGCTCAGGAGGCCGAGGCCGCCATTGACGGCGCCGCCGAAGCCTTCGACTTCGATCCCGACCGCCTGGAAAAAACCGAGGAGCGTCTGTTCGAACTGCGGGGCATGGCCCGCAAGCTCAATGTCAGCGTCGAGGAACTCCCCATTCTCCGTGTCCGCTTCGCCGAGCGCCTGCGGGCCGCCGAAACCTCGGGCGACGACCTGAAGGCCGCCGAAGCCGCCCTGGCCACGGCGAGAGCCGACTATCTGGCTGCGGCCGAGGACCTCAGCGCTCAACGTCGCGCGGCTGGCGAACGGCTGGCCCAGGCGGTGATGTCCGAACTCGGGCCGCTGAAACTGGACAAGGCGCGCTTCCGCACCACGGTCGAGACGCTGCCGCCGGAGAAGGCCGGCCCCCAGGGGCAGGACAGAATCGCCTTCGAAATCTCCACCAATCCGGGCGCGCCGTTCGGCGAGCTGGGCCAGATCGCCTCAGGCGGCGAGTTGGCTCGTCTCGCCCTGGCGCTGAAGGCGGCCCTGGCGGGCCGCGCAGAGGGCGCCCAGCCACTGATGATCTTCGATGAGGTGGACCAGGGCGTCGGCGGCGCCGTGGCCGACGCGGTGGGCCTGCGCCTGCGTCGCCTGGCCTCGGCCGCCCAGGTGCTGGTGGTCACTCACAGCCCGCAGGTCGCAGCCCGGGCCGACGCCCATTGGCGGATCTCCAAGGCCGGCGACGCTGAAATGGTGCGCACCGCCGTGGAGGTGCTGTCCTTGAGCGACCGCGAAGAGGAGATCGCCCGCATGCTGGCCGGCGCCCAGATCACCGATGCGGCCCGCGCCGCCGCCCGGGCCCTGATGGATGCCTGAGTTTCCCGCCTCCAAGCCGGCCGCCGATCTCACCGAGGCCGAGGCCGCCGAAGAACTGACCTGGCTCGCCGACACCATGGCGGCCCACGACATCGCCTATTATCAGGACGACGCGCCCAAGGTCTCCGACGCGGAGTATGACGCGCTCAAGCGCCGCAACGCCGAGATCGAGGCGGCCTTCCCGGGCCTCATCCGCGAGAACTCCCCCAGCCTGAAGATCGGCGCCGCGGCCTCGGCCCAGTTTTCGCCGGTCGAGCATGGCGTGCCGATGCTCAGCCTCGACAACGCCTTTTCCGACGAGGAGGCCACTGAGTTCGAGGGCCGGGTGCGCCGCTTCCTGCGCCTGGATGACACCCCCATCGCCTATACGGCCGAGCCCAAGATCGATGGCCTGTCGGCCTCCATCCGCTACGAGAACGGCCGCCTCGTGCGCGGCGCGACCCGCGGCGATGGTCGGGTAGGGGAGGACGTCACGGCCAATCTGCGGACGCTGGATGACGTCCCCGAACGCCTGGCCGGGTCCGGCTGGCCCGATGTCATCGAAATCCGGGGCGAGGTCTATCTGGAGCATGAGGGCTTCAAGGCGCTGAACGCCGCGGCCGAGGCGGCGGGCCAGAAGACCTATGCCAATCCCCGCAACGCGGCGGCCGGATCGCTGCGGCAGATCGACCCCAAGATCAGCGCGCAGCGTCCCCTGCGCTTCTTCGCCTATGCCTGGGGCCTGGTGAGCAGCCCCTTCGCTCAGACCCAGTGGGAGGCCCTGGAGGCCCTCAAGGCCTGGGGCTTTCAGACCAATCCTCAGTCGCGCCGGGTGGAGGGCGCGCAGGGGCTGCTGGACGCCTACCGTGACATGGAGGGGCTGCGGCCGCGCCTCGGCTTCGATATCGACGGGGTGGTCTGCAAGGTCGACCGGCTGGATTGGCAGCAGCGGCTGGGCTTCGTCTCGCGCTCGCCCCGCTGGGCCATTGCGCGCAAGTTCCCCGCCGAGCAGGCCCGCACCATTCTGAACGCCATCGACCTGCAGGTGGGCCGCACCGGCGCGGTGACGCCTGTGGCGCGGCTCGCGCCGGTCACCGTCGGCGGCGTGGTGGTGGAGAACGCCACCCTGCACAATGCCGACGAGATCGCCCGCAAGGACGTGCGCATCGGCGACACGGTCATCGTCCAGCGGGCGGGCGACGTGATCCCCCAGGTGGTGGGGCCGGTGCTGGAGGCGCGGCCCACTGGCGCTGAGCCCTACGTCTTTCCCGACCACTGCCCCTGTCCGCTGAAGACGCCGCTGGCGCGGGAGACCACGGCCTCAGGCGCCGAGACAGTCGTCCGTCGCTGCACCGGCGAGCTGGCCTGTCCGTTCCAGCGGATCGAGCACCTGAAGCACTTCGTCTCCCGCCGAGCCTTCGACATCGAGGGGTTGGGGGAAAAGCAGCTCCAGGCCTTCTTCGACAAGGGCTGGGTCAAGGCGCCGGCCGATATCTTCCGCCTGGCCCGGGACGAGGCCAAGCTGAACGAGTTGCGCGAGACCGAGGGCTATGGCGAGACCAGCGTCGCCAATCTGAAGAGCGGGATCGACGCCAAGCGGAACATCCCGCTGGACCGCTTCATCTATGGCCTGGGCGTCCGTCATATCGGGGAGACCACGTCCCTGGCCTTGGCCCGGCACTTCGAAACCGTGGAGGCCTTTCTGGCCGCCGCCCGCGCGGCCGCCGCCCAGCGGGCGGGCGCGGCGCACGACCAATTGTCTCAGCTTGACGGGGTGGGACCGACGGCGCTCGAAGCCATCCTGGCCTGGGCCTCCGCCCCCCATGAGGTTCTACTGCCTGAAGGGGCGAGTTTCGACACACGGCTGAAGTCCAGCCTGCCCAAGCTCAACAAGACCGCTCGCGAAGCGCTGGAGCGCCGCTTTGGCGACTGGGCCGCCTTCGAGGCCGCCGCAAGCGCCGCCGTGGCTCATGCCCCGGGGGAGGACTTCGGCGAGCTGGCCGCCGTCGACGGGGTTGGGCCGGTGGCCGCCAGCATGATCGCCGGTTTCTTCGGCGAGGATCACAACCGCGCCATGGTCGATCACCTGCTGGCCGAACTCCAGGTCCAGCCGGCCGAACGCCCAAAGACCGACACTGCGGTGGCCGGCAAGACCATCGTCTTCACCGGCGCCCTGGAGAAGATGACCCGCGACGAGGCCAAGGCCCAGGCCGAGGCCCTGGGCGCCAAGGTCTCCGGCTCGGTGTCGAAGAAGACCAACCTGGTGGTGGCGGGCCCAGGCGCAGGCTCGAAACTCAAGACCGCCACCGACCTCGGTATCGAAGTGATCACCGAGGACGACTGGCTGGCGCTGGTGGGCCAGGGGTAGGGGGCGAGCCACAGGCCTCACCGTCACCCTCGGACTTGATCCGAGGGCCCATGCACACAGGATGACGGACCGCGTTCATGGATGGTCGGATCAAGTCCGACCATGACGGAATGGGAATGCGCCTATAGCGGTGCGCAGACCTCTTCCAGCCAGGCGGCGACCTCGGCGTCCACCAGGGGCGCGATCTCGCGCAGCACCCGGGCGTGATAGGCGTCCATCTGGGCGCGCTCCTGCGCGCTCAGCATTTCGACCACGATCAGGCGGCGATCGATCGGCGCGAGGGTCAGGGTTTCGAAGCCGAGCATGGGTCGCTCGCCGCCCTCGATCTCGTCGGCGGCGGTGACCACCTGCAGGTTCTCGATGCGGATGCCGTAGGCGCCGGTCTTGTAATAGCCGGGCTCGTTGGAGACGATCATCCCCGGCTGCAGGGCGACATTGTTGGGCGCCTTGGAGATCCGCTGCGGCCCTTCATGGACGCCGAGATAGCTGCCGACCCCGTGACCGGTGCCGTGGTCGTAATCGAGGCCAGCCATCCAGAGCGGCGCGCGGGCCAGGACGTCGAGGGCTGAGCCGCTCGTCCCGGTCGGGAAGCGGATATGGGCGAGCGCCAGATGGCCCTTGAGCACCAGGGTGAAGCGCTCGGCCATCTCCCGGCTGGGCTCGCCGATGGCCACAGTGCGGGTCACATCGGTGGTGCCATCCAGATACTGGCCACCGGAATCCACCAGCAGCAGGGAGCCGGCCTCCGTGCGCTTGTTCAGCCGCTCGGTGGGCCGGTAGTGAACGATGGCGCCGTTCGAAGCCGCCCCGGCGATGGTGTCGAAGGACAGGTCCTTCAGCGCGCCGGTGGCCTCGCGGAAGCCCTCCAGGGTCTGCACCACGGTCTTTTCGTCGGGCAGGCTGGTCTGGGCCTCGGTGGCCAGCCAGTGGAGGAAGCGGGCCAGCGCCCCGCCGTCGCGCACATGGGCCTTCCGCGCGCCTTCGATCTCAATCGCGTTCTTGCAGGCCCGGGGCAGGGCGCAGGGGTCGTCGGCGCGGATCGTCTGGGCGCCGGCCGCCTCCAGGGTGTCGAAGTACCAGGCCGAGGATTGGCCCGGGTCCACCAGCACCTTCTGGCCCTTCAGGTCCGCCAGGGCGGCGGGCAGATCCTCAGGCGTCTCCAGACTGACTTCGTTGCCGAGCCAGGCCGGCAGGTCGGCGCTGACCTTCGCCGGATCGAGGAACAGCCGCGCCCGGCCGCTGGCGTCGAGAATGGCCTGGGCCAGCGGCAGGGGGCTGCGGATCACGTCGCCGCCGCGAACATTGAACAGCCAGGCGATGGAGGCCGGCGCGGTGATGACCGCAGCCTGAGCGTCCTTGGCCGCCAGGGCCTGGCCGACCCGGGCGCGTTTTTCCGCGGAGTCTTCGCCGGCATAGTCCAGGGGATGGGGGACCACCGGCGCCTGCGGCTGGGCCGGACGCGCCGCGCCCCAGGCCGCGTCCAGGGGATTCTGCTCAACCGGCTTCAGCTCGGCGCCGGCCTTCTCGACGGCGGCGCGCACCCGGGCCAGGCCATCGGGGCTATGCAGGCGGGGATCATAGCCGATCGCCTGGCCCTTGGCCGCGGCGCTCTCCAGATAGGCGGGCACGCCGCCCTCCACCAGATCGCGGATCTCGAACAGGCTTTCGTCCACCTGATCGCGGACCTGCAGGGTGTAGCGGCCATCGACGAAGACGGCGGCCTTGTCCTTCAGGATCACCGCCGCCCCGGCCGAGCCGGTGAAGCCTGTCGCCCAGGCCAGCCGGTCATTGGCTTCGGGGAGATATTCGTTCTGGTGCTCGTCCTCGTGGGGGACAAGGAAGCCATCCAGCTTCTGCTCGGCCATGGCCTGGCGGATCAGGGGCAGGTGGCGGGCGCCAAAGGCGCGCTCGGTAGTCTCATCAAAGGTCTGGCGCATGGACTAGAAATAGGCCCGGCCGGGCCGGAGCGCCATGGGGATCATGCGGGCTCAAGCGTAGGCGATCAGCCGCCCGAGGGCGCCTACGGTCAGCCAGACGCCCAGCGAGCCCACCGCCATCAGCCGCCCGGCCAGGGGCGGGGACGTTTCCCAGTCCGCCATGCGTCTGCGCCAAACCCAGTGGAA
>NZ_JAUYAW010000016.1 GCF_030693405.1 Phenylobacterium sp. | reverse complement strand
GGCGCCTTCGCCCGCGGCCACGACCACGCCCGCGCCCTCAGTGCCCACCGGCATGGAGTCATCCAGCCGCGCGGCGATGGCCTTCATATAGGCCGGCGGAATCGGCGCGGTGACCACCGGGCTGTCGGCGGTCCCGCTGGCCTTGGCCTGGCTCATATCGGCGGCGCTGACCAGCAGGCCGAGGTCGGACGGGTTGATCGGCGAGCCTTCCACCCTGACCAGGATTTCGCCGGGGCCGGGGGGCTGGACGGGAACGCGCGCCAGGGACAGTTCCAGCTCGCCGCTGGCCTTCACCAGGGATCGCAGCTGAAGGCCAGTCGTCTGCATGTCGAAGCTCATCTGGGGTCTCCCAAGATTTTCAAGGTTTTGTTGGATCGCAATGAGGGGGCGTCTGAAACGGTCCCCTAGTCGGCGATGTGGATCAGCATCTTGCCGTTGTTGGCGCCGGAGAACAGGCCGATCAGGCCCTCCGGCGCCCGCTCGAAGCCCTGCAGGATGGTCTCCTGGTACTTGACCCGGCCGTCCTTCAGCCAGCCGGTCATGTCGGCCAGGAAGGCGGCGTTCAGGTGGCCGAAGTCGCTGGCTACGAAGCCTTCCATGCGGATGCGGCCATAGATGAGGCTGAACAGGTTCCTCACCCCCTCGCCGCCGCCGTTGTAGGTCGAGATCATCCCACAGACCGGGATGCGGCCGCGGACGTTCATGCGCGGCAGGGCGGCGTCCAGATGCCCGCCGCCGACGTTTTCGAAATAGACGTCGATCCCCTTGGGGGTGGCGTCCTTCAGGGCCTGGGCCAGATCCTGGGTCTTGTAGTTGATCGCCGCGTCCAGGCCGACCTCGTCGCGCAGCCAGGCGGCCTTGTCGTCAGAGCCGGTCGAGCCCACCACATAACAGCCCTTGATCTTGGCGATCTGGGCGGCGACCGATCCCACGGCGCCGGCGGCGGTCGAGATGAACACCTGCTCGCCGTCCTTCAGCGCGCCGGTCTCCAAGAGGCCGCCATAGGCGGTGATGCCGGTGGCGCCCAGGGCGTGCATATAGACGCTGAGCGGAAGCTCAGGATCGCGCTTGAGGACCGACAGCCCCTTCCCGTCCGAGACGAAGCGCTCCTGGAAGCCGGCCCCGTGCCGCACCAGATCGCCGATGGCGAAGCGGTCATTGTGTGACTGGACCACCCGGCCGATGCCGCCGCCCAGCAGAGGTGCGCCGAGCGGCTGATCGGCGTCCAGGCGCGGCCGCATATAGGGATCCACCGACATCATCAGGGCCTCGACCTGCACCTGCCCCTCCCCGGCGTCGGCGACGGGAGCCTCGACCAGGGCGAAGTCGTCGAGGGTCGGCACGCCATTGGGGCGGCGCACGAGATGGATCTGGCGGGAGAGGGTCATGGGAAACAGTCCTTGCGCAGGCGCGGCCTGAGGCGTGATCGACACGCGAGAGCCGGAAAAATGACCAAATGAGTCTATACGGTCATTTGGTGCAGTCACCCGCTTGCTGTCAATCGCGGCAGGCGCCAAACAGGGACCATGTCCGACCCCACCCCCGAGGCGCGCGACGCCGCCGAGGCCCGCGGCAAGACCGCCGCCATCCTGGACGCAGCCCAGGAGCTGTTCGCCGCCTTCGGCTTCCGGCGTACGGCCATGGACGACATCGCCCGGGCGGCCGGCGTCGCCAAGGGCACCCTCTATCTCTATTTCGATGGCAAGGAGGCGGTGTTCAGGGCCATGCACGCCCGCACCCTGGCCGAGCTGAGCTGCAGCTGCGACCATGCAGAAGCCGCCGACCTGCCCTTCGCCGAGCGCCTCTACTTGCTGCTCGACGCCCAGTGCGGCAAGGCGCACGAGCGCTATGCCCGGTCCGCCCATCTGCTGGAGCTGGACGACACCCGCACCCGCATCGGCGCCGACCTCGGGCGGGCGGCGGATGCGGCCTATGCCGAACGTCTGCTGCGGGTGTTCCAAGCCGCAGACACGGCCGGAGAGATTGATCTGGAGACCGCAGGTCTCAGCGCCCAGGCGGTGGTCGAGACCCTGCTCGCCGCCACCCGGGGCGCCAAGCAGGGACCTGAGGGCCCGCTGGAGCTGGCCGCCTATCGGGGGCGGCTGCGCCAGATCGCCGATCTGGCCGCCGCGGCCGTCAGACCGCGGCGGTCCTGACCTGGTCTACCAGGCGGCGCGGTAGAGGGCTTCGATGGCCTGGGCGTCGACGGGCTTGGCGTTGCTCAGATTGACCCCATCGGCCATGGCGTCACCCACCAGCAGCGGCAGAAGCTCGTCCGTCCCGCCAAGATCGCGGATCGAGCGGGTGATGCCGATATCGTCGCGCAGGGCCACGACCGCCTCGATGGCCGCCCGGGCCTGGTCCTCAATGGACGCGCCGGGCTTACCCGCCCCCATGGCCTCGGCCACCTGAGCGTACTTGGCCGCGCAGACCTCGAGATTGTAGGCCATGACGTGGGGCAGCATGGTCGCCAGCGTCTGGCCATGGGCGGCGTTCAGCCGGGCCGACAGGGCGTGGCCGGTGCCGTGGGCGGCGCCGAGGCCCGAAACGTTGAACGCGATGGCCGCCATGCTGGACGCCATCAGCATCTGCGAGCGGGCCTCAAGGTCCGATCCATTCTCCACCGCCGTGCGAACATACTTGGCCACCAGCTCGATCGCGCCGAGCGCCACAGCGTCCGAATAGGGGGTGGTTCGCGCCGAGGTGAAGGCCTCGATGGCGTGGGTCAGCACGTCGAAGCCGCAGGTGGCGGTGGGGTACTTGGGCAGGCCGAGCGTCAGCTTCGGATCCAGCACCGAGACCACCGGCACGATGCTCGGATGCATGACATAGGTCTTGCGGCCCAGAGCGGTGTTGGTGATCACGCAGGCCGAATTGGTTTCCGATCCGGTGCCCGCCGTGGTGGCCACCGCGATCACCGGAACCCCAGGCTCCTTGCGGCCGCGGGTCTGCAGGTCGGTGACCTTGTCGCCATTGGTGGCCAGCAGCGCGATGGCCTTGCCGCAGTCCATGGACGATCCGCCGCCCAGCGCGATGACGACGGCGTCGCCCAGGGCGCGCAGGCGCAGGGCGCCGGCCTCGACATTCTCGTCGGTGGGATTGGCGGCCACGCCGTCGAACACCTCCACCTGAACGCCGTCGGCGGCCAGCTTCTCCAGCAGGGCGGTAGCCGCGCCGCTGGCCATCAGGCCCTTGTCGGTGACGATCAGGGCCGAGCTGCGGCCGAGCGCCTTCACATGGCTGGCGAGGTCCAGGCTGGAGTCCACCCCGAAGACGAGGGTCGGCAGCGGTCGAATCTGAAAGGTCTGGTTGGCAAGCATGGAATCTCCCCGAGAATTTTTTCAATCTGTCAGTGAAGGCCGCCGTCCAGCGGATGGGATCGCAGGCGGGCCGCCGCCCGCTCCAGGGCGTCAGCCAGTCCTGCCGCATTCCCGGCCCGGTTGGTCAGCTCTCCCAGGGCGAATGCCAGAGCCGTGGCGGTGGCGCCAAGGGGAATCCACTGGCGGGCCGCTTCCTCCAGAGCGCCGTCGACCACCCGACGGGCCCGGTCGAGGTCTTCCCGCTCGACGGCCTCGATCAGACGCCGCGCTTCGTGCGGGTCAAGGACGCCCCCGCCTGACTTGTCGCCCCGCTTCGCCGTCATGCTCACCTCCGCTTCGCGGGCATGTAATTTGCTATGTTATATCATTGCAAGAGATGTGGGCGGTCGGCATGTGGCGCAGATTATTCCCTGAGACCCATCGGCCTGATCGGCTATGGGGTCAGGCCTGACATCAGGGGTACCGCATGACCGGGCAAGGCGACGACTTCGTTTATGACGAGACCACCGGCGAATGGGTGAGCGCCAGCCAGGCGGCGGCCACAGCCGCCCCGGCCGAGCAGGTCGAGGTCCGCGACGCCATGGGGACCATGCTGGCCGACGGCGACAGCGTGACCCTCATCAAGGACCTGAAGGTCAAGGGCGCCGGCCAGACCCTCAAGCGCGGCACGGTCATCAAGTCGATCCGGCTGACCGGCGACTCACAGGAGATCGACTGCCGCTACGAAGGCATCAAGGGCCTGGTGCTGCGGGCGGAGTTCGTGCGCAAGGCCTGAGGCAAAGGCTCCCGCGCCAGCCGGCGCAGGAGCCTCATATCGGATCGACTACTCGGTTTCGGCCCAGGTCCGGCCGCTGGCGCGGTCGTAGGAGATGGCCACGCTGGAGATGGTGCACAGGTCCAGGCGCGACCAAACCGCCTCTTCACCGTCGTCATAGACGACCTTGAGGTCGAAGCTGCACGCGCCTTCGGCGGCGTCGAACACGATGTCGACGGCCTCGCCGTCCGCCAGGACGTCGGCGCCCATGACGTCCTCTTCCCAGTTATCTGAGCGGCTGGGGGCCACATAAACCTGTTCGATGGTGTAGCCCGTGGCGTTGGTCAGGGTGAAATCCTGATCTCCAGCCATGGCCGGCGCGGCGGCCAGAACGAACAGGGCCGTCAGGCCCGCGGCAAGCGTCTTCATTGTAGGGGTCACTCTGTTTGAACCAAGCTTGAGCGTTAGCACCCAGGCCGTTCAGACAACAGAGGTTTCCAGCCCGGCGGGGCCGGCCTCAACGGACCGCCAGAACCTCAACCTCAGCCCCATTGACCAGAGCCACCTCCCCGACCGTCTTGCCCAGCAACGCGCGGGCGATCGGCGAGACATAGGAGATGCTCCCCTGCCCCGGCTGGGCCTCATCTTCGCCGACGATGCGGAAGGTCTGGCGACGGCCATCCTCCCGCTCCAGATCGACCGTGCGGCCGAACTGAACCTTGTCGGGTTCGGCGTCGGGCTCTGTCAGCTGGGCGGTGGCCCGGCGGGCCGACCAGTAGCGGAGGTCGCGGGTGGCGCGCGCCATGGCGGTGCGGTCGGCGCTGACTCCGCCCTGCTGCTGGGCCGCGCCATAGGCGGCGCGGGCCTGTGCGAGCTCCGCCTCAATGGCCGCGAGGCCTGAGGCGGTGACGAGATTCGGATGGGCGGAGACGGGACGGTCCGGCAGGTCGGCGGCCTGGGACTCGTAGTCTTCCTCTCGGGTGAAGGCGACGCTCATCGGGGGAATCTAGGGACTCCGACCCCAACATGCAAAAGAGATGCGGCTCAGGCCTGCAGCCGTCGGCGCCAGGCGCGCACCACCAGGAACATGATCAGGGTCAGGACCAGGGCCAGGCCCACCGCCCCCCAGGCGGCAGGATCGCCGGTCCGAAGGGCGTTGATGGCGGCGGCCCCGCCGAACACCATCAAAGCCATCTTGGGCAGGCTGCCCACCCCCGCCCCGGCGATGAAGGGCCAGTAGCCCATCGGCGTAGCGCCGGCGGCGATATTGACCATCACCGAGGGAACGGTCGGCGCCAGACGGATGCCGGCGCTGACCCAGAAGCCGCGCCGGGCCAGACCCATCATCAGGGCGGCGATGGACTTCGACTGGTGCTGCAGGAGCAGCCGCGCGCCAAACTTCCGGCCCACCAGGAAGCCCAGGCTGCAGGCGATCATCTTGCCGATCCAGCTGTAGGCGAAACCGGCCCAGGGTCCGAAGACCAGCACCAGGGCGGTGATCAGCACGAACTGCGGCGCCCCGAGACTGGCCAGGGCGGCGAAGGTCAGGACGCCCAGCAGCGGCGCCTGCGGGCCATCCCCCAGGGCGTCCACCGTCCGCGCCAGGCTCTCGGCGTCGCCCAGGGGCAGCAGCGGGGCGGCGAACCCCAGCAGGGTCACAAGGCACAGAATCCCGACAGCGATCAGGGCGCCTCGGCGCCCCGTCGCGGGCTCCGGCGGCGGATCAGGGGGCGACAGCTGGCGGTCCGCCGGCAGGGGCGGCGACGAAGAGGGTCAGGGCGAGATCCTCCCCGTCGGAATAGTTCTGACCGGCCACCTGACCCGTCGCCCGAGGCGCCAGGCCCAGCGCCAGGGCCTGTTGCAGGAAAGCCTCCCGCTGGGCCGCGCCGATCACGGCGACACCGCAGTCCTGAGCCCGGGCCAGCGCCTCGGCGGCGGCCTCCGGGGTCGCGGTCAGGTTGGTCGCCCGCGGCCCGTTGAGGAAGACCAGGCTTGGCTCGTGATAGGGCGCGCTGATGATCTGCGGCTGGGCGCAGGCCGGAACCGCCGCCCGGGCCGCCTGGGCGATCTGCGGGCTCAGCCAGAGGGCCTCCAGGCGCGGCAGGCCAAGCCCATAGGTGTTGAGCGAGACCACGGCTGCGGCCACCGCGGCGGCCAGAACCGCTTGATCTGGTCGCCCGGCGAACACCCGCCAGATCATGACGCCGACCGCCGCCAGGGCTGCGGCGGCGAGCGCGAGGGCGACCGGGTGCAGCCGCGCCTCATAGATCCAGAAACCAACCGGGGCCAACAGGCTGACCGTCAGGCTCACGGCCAGCCAGAGCAGCAGGAACATCCCAAACAGCACCTTGAGCCACCGCGCGGTCGCCTGCGGCTGGGCGCTGGTCGCCGCCAGCGCGGTCAGGACGGCGATGGCTGGAAAGACCGGCAGGACGTAGTGGGGCAGCTTGGTGGAGACGAATTCGAACACCAGCCAGGCCGGAATGATCCAGCAGATCAGGAAGCGGATTTCGGGCCTGGCTCGCTCGCGCCAGGCGAATGGGACCGCCAGGGCCGCCAGCAGCGCGCCGGGCCAGAAGGTCAGGGCGAAGCCCATCAGATGGTAGCCCACCGGCCCGCCGTGCGACTGCTGGCCGGTGCCCACCTTGTGCAGCAGGTTGTCGCCGATGGCCACGCGGAAGAAGTCGCCGTCTGTCGCCAGCCCGATGGCCACATACCAGGGCGCGGCGATCAACAGGGCGAGCGGCAGGCCCCACAGCGGCTGCAGCGGCGCAAGGCGCTTGAGACTCCGGTCCCACAGCGCCAGGGCCAGGGCGCAGAGGCCCACGACCAGCAGGATGATCGGCCCCTTCAGCATGCCGCCCACCCCCAGCGCGATCCAGAAGATCAGCACCGGCCATCGGCTGCGCGCGGCGCCGGTATAGACCCGCATGAAGGCGAACTGGGCGATGGTCACCGCCGCCAGCAGCGAGGCGTCCGTCTTGGCGATCCGCGCCTCGAATCCCAGCGACATGCATGAGGCGAGCAGCAGCCCGGCCAGCAGACCGGTCCAGGAGCCGAACCACAGGCTGGTCATCACCCCGGTCACCAGGACCGCCGCCAGGGCCGCCGTCAGCGACGGCAGGCGAAACGCCCAGATCTCCCGGCTGCCAGGATCGGTGAAGGTCGCCGCGCTCAGGGCCTGCAACCAATAGACGCCGGCCGGCTGCAGGTAGCGGGGCTGCTCCTGAAAGCGGATATCGACGAAGTCGCCCGTGGCCAGCATCTGGGTCGTGGCGACCGCATAGCGCGACTCGTCCCGGTCCACTGGCGGCAGGCCGGTGAGACCCGGCGCCAGGATGACCAGGGCCGCGGCGAGCAGCAGCAGCGCGCCTTTCAGGCTGAGGCGCTGGTCGCCCAGCAGGCTCACGGCCGGCGCTCCGCCACGTCAGGGGCGCGGATGCGGCTCTTCAGCCAGATCACGCCGAGCAGGTCGCCGACCCCGACCAGGGCCCGGCCGAGATTGGTGTATTTCGACACCCCATGCAGGCGCGCATGGTGGGTCACCGGATGATTGATCAGGGGATGGCCATAGGCCTGGAACAGGGCCGGCAGGAAGCGGTGCATGCCCTCGAAACAGGGCAGCTTCAGAAAGTCCTCCCGGGCGAAGAGCTTCACCCCGCAGCCGGTGTCCGGGCAGTGGTCATTGAGGACCCGGGCGCGGAAACCGTTGGCCAGTCGCGTGGCCACCAGGCGCGGCCAGGGATCATCCCGTCTTACCCGCACGCCGGCCACCAGCGGTCGGCGGCCATCTGCCGCCAGGGCCAAGGCGAGCATGTCGCCCAGGTCGCCTGGGGTGTTCTGACCATCGCCGTCGAGGGTGCCCACCCACGGCGCACGGGCGGCCATCACCCCGGTGCGCACGGCCTGGGATTTTCCGCAGCAGCGGTCATGGCCGACGAGCCGGATTTCGGGATGGCGGGCGGCGAGGTCGAGGATCACCTGGGCGGTGCCATCGGTAGAGCCGTCGTCGACGAAGACGATCTCGAAGGGGCCAACCCCGGCCAGCTGGCTCAGGCAGTCGGCGGTGACCGCGGCCACATTCTCGGCCTCGTTGAGAACGGCGATGACCAGGGAGAGGCCTGGCTCGGCATCCGGCATGACTGGGGGCTCCACGCCACCTCCTCAGTTGTTCGAAGCCACGCGTCTCAGCCGCGGGCGCGTGCTGGCCGGCGCCTGGCCGCCGCCCCCCTTGGCGGAACCGCCTAGGCTCCCTGTCGATTCGTCATAACCCCCGCCGGGCGGGCTGGAAACTGTTTCCCTGCGCTGAGGGTCGGCCCGCCCGCCGGCTGAAGCATGGCTGCAGGGGCCCGGGTGAAGCAGGCCATCTGGGTCGGCGCGCCAAATCGGGGATGGCTCCAGCCGATCTCGCTCCAGGCCGCCGAATAGCCGTTGCGCAGCGCCACGCCCTCCGCCCAGGCGGCGAACCTCGCCCTTGGCCACTCGAACCTGTGGTCCGGGTGACGTTTGCGGCCCGGCGCCAGGCCCAGCAGGCCATTGCTCTCGACGTTCGGCGTGGTGATCACCACCAGGCCCGGTCGGGCGATGGCGAAGATCGCCCGCTCCACTTGCGACAACCGGTCGGGCTCCACATGCTCCACCGTCTCCAGCAGGACGGCGGCGTCCAGGCCAGAGAGACCAGGATTGGCCTCCGCGAACGAGCCGTGGACGAGGCGCAGGCGCCCCCCGGCCACCTCCGGCGCCAGTCGGCCGCGAAGTCGCTCCAGGGCGGCGGCCGACTGCTCGACCCCGATCAGGGCCTCGAACTGGGTCTCGGCCATCAGCCGCTCCAGCAGGGCGCCGGAGCCGCAGCCAAGGTCGCACACCGTCCGCACGCCCCGTTCCAGCAACAGGGCGACCACGGTCTCCAGCCGCTCCCGGTGCAGGGGGCTGACCTGCGAGGCGTCCGGCGCGATCACGCCGCCCAGCCGCGATAGATGGTGCAGGTCTCCTGCACGTCTCGCAGGGGGTTGTCGAAGGCCACGACCTCGGCGTCCACCCGGTCGAAGACCTTCGCCATGCGCGACAGGAAAGCCTCGTCCGGCGCAGCGTCCGACCAGAGGCCAAACACCCCCTGGGGATGCAGCCACGCCATGAGATTGCGCAGGCCAACCTCAGTGTAGAGGTCCCCGTTGGCCGCATTGAGCCAGGCCTCTGTCGAGTGATCGATGTCCACCGCGATCACATGAAACCGTCCAGGCTGCGGCGCCGCGCCGGTTCGGACCATGTTGAAGAAGTCGCCCGCCTCCAGCTGGCAGCGGGGGTCGCCTGACAGGCGTGGACCCAGGTCCACGAGGCCGTCCCGATGCCACGCGATCACCTCGGGCAGAACATCAACAACCCGAAGGCTGCGGACCTCATCGTGGTCAAGCGCGGCGGCGGCCGTGTAGCCCAGCCCCAGCCCGCCGACCAGCACGTCCAGGGGTCCGGCCGGCGCACCCGCCACCGACAGGTGGGCGAGCGCCCGCTCGCCGGCGGTAAACAGGCTCGACATCAGGAAGTCCTCCCCGAGCTTGACCTCCAGGACGTCCAGATCAAGGGCCAGCATCCGGCGCCGGCGCAGGCTGAGCGCGCCCAGGGGGGTGATGTGGTAGGCGAGTTCGGCGAACGGGCTCATGGGGTCGATTCTGGTCCTGGCTGGACCGCAGGCCCAAGGCAGGCGGCATGCAGCGTGAAAATCCGCAGGCTTTGCCCTGAGGATGTGCGGTTTCCGCCAATTCCCTGACCAATCGCGAAGGAATCGCCCGCAGACGTCAATCACCTGTCGTCAGACGCGGTGTTTCTTTGTAACATTTTGCCAGTCCGTTGGGAGAATGATCATGCGCGTCGCCATCCTGCTTGGAACCTGCCTGGCCCTGGGCGCGGGCGCCGCCCAGGCCTGCGATCAGCATGACAACGACTACAGCCCCATGTCGGCCTATTTCAGCTATCGGGACATGAGCCCCGAAGAGCGCCGAAACGCTGACGCCGCGGCCCGGGACGCCATGCGCGAAAAGGACATCATGGCCGGCCGCGCCGCCCTGATCAGCCGCTTCGCGATCAAGGTCGAACCCGGTCCTGACGAGCGCCAGATGGCGCAGGCCAGCCGTCGGCAGGTCGCCGCCCGTTAGGCATCCCTTTCCGCCCGTCTTCCGCTTAAAATCCACCGGACACCTCGCGCCGATCGCATGACGACGCCCGCCGAACCCCTGATCGAGGTCCGAAACCTCCGCCATGAGATCGATGGGCGCTGTGTGATGGCCGCCCCAGCTTTCGCCGCCGCCAAGGGGGAGCACACCCTTCTGCTTGGCCCGTCCGGCAGCGGCAAGACCACCCTGATCAACGTGATCACCGGCCTGATCACCCCGACCTCAGGAGAGGTTCGGATCGCTGGACAGCTCATGTCGGCCCTGCCCGCCGCGCAGAGAGACCAGCTGCGACGTCGCACCATCGGCGTGGTCTTCCAGACCCTGCGGCTGATCGGCGCCCTCAGCGTCCGGCAGAACCTGGCCCTGGCTCAACGCCTGGCCCTGGGTCAGAACGATTCCACCGCCATCGAGGCCCTGATCGCCCAGGTGGGCCTGACCCACCGGGCCGACGCCCGGCCCCGGGAACTGAGCCAGGGGGAAGGCCAGCGGGCCGCCATCGCCCGGGCGCTCTGCGCCAGACCGGCCATCGTGGTCGCCGACGAGCCGACCTCGGCCCTGGACGACGCCAACGCCATCGCCATGTCAGACCTCCTGCTGGCCACGGCCGAGGCCACGGGCGCCACCTTGCTGATCGCCACCCATGACAACCGGCTGCGGGCCAGGTTCGATCGCACCATGACGCTCGCCGCACCGCAGGTGGCCGCATGACCCTGGCCGGCCTGTCCCTCGCCTATCTCAAGGACCGGGCGCTCAATACGGCGCTGAACATCCTGCTGCTGACACTCAGCGTGGCCACCCTGGTGATCCTGGTGCTGTTTTCCAGCCAGCTCGCCGAGCGGTTCGAACGGGACGCCCAGGGGATCGATCTCGTGGTGGGGGCCAAGGGCTCGCCCCTGCAGCTGATCCTGTCGAGCATCTATCAGGTGGACGTCCCCACCGGGAACATTCCCCTGGCGACGGTCGATCTGCTGAGGGCGGACCCGACGGTGGCCGAGGTGATCCCGCTGGCGCTCGGCGACAGTTTCCGGGGCTATCGCATCGTCGGGACCGAACCTGCCTATGTGGAGAATTTCGGCGGCGTTCTGGCCCAGGGTCAGATGTTCGCCGCCGACTATCAGGCGGTGATCGGCGCTCAGGTGGCGCGCGAGACGGGCGCGGGCCTCGGCCAGAAGTTCGTCGGCTCCCACGGCCTGTCCGGGGATGGCCACGACCATGAGGAGACCCCCTATGAGGTGGTCGGCATTCTGGCTCCCACCGGCACGGTGCTCGACCGCCTGATCGTCACGCCGGTGGGCAGCATCTGGGCCGCCCACGGTTTTGCGCCCCCGCCCGCCGAGGGCGCCGCTGAAGATCACGACGATCATGCCGGTCATGACCATGACCATGACCATGACCACGACCATGATGGAGACGGCCATCAGGACCACGCGGCGCATGACCATGAGGATGGGCACGAGGACGCGCACGACGAACATGCCGAGGCCGAACCCGAGCACGCCGCCCACGCCGGCGGCGGCGATCTTGAAGTCACCGCCCTGCTGATCAAGTACCGCTCTTCCATGGCCGCGGTCCGCCTGCCCAACTTCATCAACAAGCAGACAGAACTGCAGGCCGCCGCGCCGGCGGTGGAAATGACCCGGCTCCTGTCCCTGCTGGGGGTGGGGATCGACGCCGTCCGGGCCTTCGCCATCCTGCTGATGGCGACCAGCGGACTTTCGATCTTCGTGGCCCTCTATTCAGCCCTGCGCCAGCGCGAGGGGGACATGGCCATGCTGCGAGTCATGGGCGCACGTCCAGGCGCCATTTTCGGCCATATCGTTCTGGAAGGGGTGCTGCTGGCCGCGGCCGGCGCCCTGCTGGGCGTGGCCGTCGGTCACGCGGTGGTCGCCGCCTCGGCGGCGAGCTTCCCGCAGCTTCGGGACATGGGCCTCACCGCCGCGCGCTTCGAGACCGCGGAATTGGTGATCGTCATGGCTGCGATTGGCATGGGCGCTCTTGCGGCGCTCATCCCGGCGCTCAAAGTCTTCCGGGTCGATATCGCCAAGACCCTCGCCGACACCCGCTAAGGAGTAACGTCATGTTCGTCCGGCTGATGCTGGCCCTGTCCCTGGTGGTCGCCGCCACGCCCGCTGGCGCTGCGCTGCAGTCGCGCCCCGCCGCCCCTACTGAGAGTGTCTGGAAGCCAGCCGCCACCCCGCCGGGCGGCGTCTCCTGGGCCTTGCTGGAGTCGACGAAAGAGATCACCCGCACCGATACGCGCGGCTATCTGCTGTCCAAGCCCGACTTCCCCCCCGGCGTCCTGGCGCTGAAGGGCAAGAAGGTGAAGGTCTCCGGCTATATGATGCCCCTGCAGAACGGGAAGACCCAGACCCACTTTGTCCTGCTGGCCTATCCGCCCGACTGCCCTTTCCACCTCAATCCGAGCCCGATGCAGTTCATCGAGGTCAAGACCGACAAGGGCGTCGTCTTCGACTACGGCGTGAAGACCATCGAGGGCGTGCTGGAACTCAGCGGCCAGGACGAAGGCGGGGTCTTCTACAAGATCAATTCCGGCCGGGCGCTCTGAACCACCACGCCTATTGCAGGGCTTCCAGGAAGGCGGGGCGCAGGGTGATCGTCAGGTCGCTCGGACGCGCCCCGGCCTCGAAGGTGGCGAAGGTGTAAAGCGAAGCGAGCTGGCGGACCGTCTTGTCCTTCGGCGGGTCGATGGCCAGCAGGGTGCTCAGTCGCCGGCCCAGCCGTCCGTACTCCAGCCAGAAGGCCGTCTCGGTCAGGCCACAGGATCTGGCGAGATCACCCGCATTGGCCCGAGCGCCCGGGCGCTGAGAATGGGCGTGCAGG
>NZ_JAUYAW010000015.1 GCF_030693405.1 Phenylobacterium sp. | reverse complement strand
GGCGCCTTTTTCCTGCTGATCCTCTACCACGTGGGCATGTTCTATGTGCCCTGGGACTGGCATGTGAAGAGCCCTCAGCCGGTGGCCTGGCTTGAGCCGGTGATGCTGCTGACCAATCCGTGGCGGCTGTCGCTGCTCTTCCTGGTGTCTGGAGCCGCGACCCGTTTCATGGCCGACAAGCTGGCCGCTGGCGCCTTGGCTGGCCAGCGCACAGCCCGGCTGCTGCCGCCGCTGGCGCTGGGCGTGCTGATCATTGTCCCGCCCCAGGCCTACTACGAGATCGTCGAGCAACTGGGCTTCAATGAGGGCTACCTTGTCTTCTACGGTCGTTATCTGACGGCCTCGGGCGGCTGGTGCGACGCCGATGGCTGCCTGATCACGCCCACCTGGAACCACCTGTGGTTCGTCGCCTATCTGCTGGTCTACACCTTGGCGCTGGCGGCGCTGATCGCATGGGCCAGACCCGCCCTGCGTCGTCTGGAGGCGGGGTTCGCCCGCCTGCCGGCATGGGCCCTGCTGATTGCGCCAATCCTCTTCCTGGGCCTCGCCCGAGCGGTCCTGCTGCCGCGGTTCGGGGTGACCCATGCCCTGGTGGACGACTGGTACAACCACGTCCTGTCCTTCAGCATGTTCCTGTTCGGCTACCTGACCGCCAAGTCCGACACGGTTCGGCGCCGCATGATCAGACTGCGCTGGCCAGCCCTGGCCCTGGCCCTGATGGCCTACGGGGCGTTCAGCCTCTATGCCTGGACCTGGCGCGAGGCTGCAGCTGAGCCGGCGGCCAGCCTCGTGCTCGCCATGCGGTTCGTCTATGCGGTCGACCAGTGGTGCGCGATCATAGCCATCCTGGGCTTCGGCGCCCGCCACCTGAACCGCCCGCATCCGGCGCTGGCCTATCTGACCCTGGCGGTCTTCCCCTACTACATCGTCCACCAGACCGTGATCGTCGTCGCCGGCCACCACCTGGCGCAGACGGGCCTGCCCCAGGGCGTGGAAGCCGCGCTGCTAATCGCCGTCACGATAGCAGCCTGCGGCCTCACCTATGAGATCGTCCGCCGGGTCCCCCTGCTGCGGCCGTGGTTCGGCCTGAAGAACTGATCGCGCATCTGGCGGGCTCAGGACGCCGATCACGCCAGATGAGTGATGAAGGCGGGCAAAGACCCGACCAAAGCCCGCGCTCTGCCGAGCTTGCTCAACAACCCCGATCAACTGGGCGAGGACGCGGAAGACATACGCAAGCGCCTCAAGGGGCGCCTGGCCGCCACTGACCGGGCGCGGGTGAAGAAGACCTCGCACTCCTACGGCTGCATAGCTGACCAGAAGGTGTTCAACCCTTGCCGGAGATCGACGCCAAGCAATCACACAGCTCACCGACGCCTGTCGTTGCAACTTAAGACAGGCTGCATTGGCCCTTAGGGGGCCAGCCCCGCCAAGCCAATCTTGGCCAGGGCACCACTTCTGATCCGCCTTCGTTTAGGTGGACACCCATACTAGCTTTTCGGAGCTGGAGAGGAGTGTCAGATGAGCGTTACGCGCCGGGTGTTTCCGGAGGCCTTCAAGCGGGCCCCGTCCACTAATTCGGGGGAAGATCAGTCTCGCGCGCGGTCAGTTCAGCGAGCGTGAGCAGCTCCCCGGACGTGGCTTCACCATCGTCCATCACTCGGTCTCCACGAGGGAGTAGCTCGTGCTTCGTCCGCCGGCCGCGTCCTTCTGGAGGATTCCGCGCTTGATGAGGTCGTCGATGTCACGAGACGCCGTGTCTTGCGAGGTCTTCGTGATCAGCGCCCACTTCGACGATGTGAGCTTGCCCTCGAAGCCGCTCAGCAATCGGTTGAGCATTTCGCGCTGACGCTCGCTGAATGCTTCACCAGCGAGCCGCTCCCAGAACCGCGCCTTCGCCAGGACAGCAGCGAGCGTCTCCTCAGCCCCGGCAATGGCTCGGTCTAGACAGTCGAGGAACCAGGTAAGCCAGGGTGTTATGTCGAGGTCGCCCTTCTGCGTCGCTTCAAGGATGTCGTAGTAGGTGTTCCGCTCGACACGGATTTGCGCCGACATCGAATAGAAGCGCCGTGGACTCCCTTCGGAGCGGGCAAGCGCCATGTCCGCAATCGCGCGAGCGATACGGCCATTGCCATCCTCGAAGGGATGGATGGTGACGAACCAGAGATGAGCGACCGCGGCCCTTAGAACCGGATCGATCTCGGGCTCGCGATTGAACCAGTCGAGGAAGGCCGACATCTCGGCGTCGAGTTTGAGGGCCTGCGGCGCCTCATAGTGGACGCGCTGCCGGCCGATGGGGCCGGAGACGACTTGCATTGGCCCGGTGTCGTCCTTGCGCCAGTCGCCGACGGTGATCTTCGACATCCCGCTGCGTCCGGTTGGGAACAGAGCGGCGTGCCAACCGAAGAGCCTGTCCTTAGTGAGCGCAGCGTCAAACTTCTGCGTCGCGTCCAGCATCATTTCGACGACGCCTTCGACGTCGCGATCGACCGGCGCAAGCGCGCCTATATCCATACCGAGCCGGCGTGCGATCGAAGAACGAACCTGATCGGCGTCGAGCTTCTCGCCTTCGATCTCACTGGATTTGAGAACGTCTTCGGTGAGAGTTTGGAGGACGGCCTCGGCCTTGAGGGGAAAGCCGAGCGTTTCCATTTTGCCGATGAGACGGCCTTGGTGGTGGCGAACGGCCGCGAGCTGGGAAGCGAGCTTCTCATCGCTCCAGCGAAACGTCGGCCAGGCCTCTAACTCATGTATGTACTCAGGCATTCTCCGCACCATATGCGGAGATTATGCCGTTCAATCTCCGCAAATTCAAGATCAATCTCCGCATTTTATGCGGAGATTGAAGCGCCTAATCTCCGCAAGGGCTTAGCTCTGCCGTCTTCAAGACCGCTCGGCGATGGCGCGCTCTTTATCACCTGAGGCATCGGCATAGATCGCGGTAGTGCTCAACGGAGCGCCGTCTACCGACACCCCGCACAGCTACCCTGATTGGCAGGTATCGCGGTTTTGGGCGCGCTCGGCCGCGAGAGAAATCAGGCCAACTTGCGATGCAATGGTGTCTGCGAGAGCCGGAGGCCGAAGGCCGCGCTTGGCTCAGTTCGCGGGTCCAGGGGCTGCCTCTGATCATGACGCTCACCGCATGCGTCGCTCACCTTCGTTTGAAAGTCGCCTTTGCGCACGCAGATCAAGGTCTCCTCCGGGCGCCCAGCGGAAATAGACCAGCCCCTGTCTTAGATCCTGGAAGCGATCTTCAGCAGCGAAGCGCCGCCGCTGGAGGTGGTGGCCTCTCTCAAGTGGTGTGGCCTGTCTTAAGTGGTTTTGTGGCCTGACTTGCGTTGCAACGACAACGCCCCTAGCCCCGTCTAGCCGCCACTATGCCACACTGATATTGGATAATATATCTATATGAGCAAGTGATATAGATAACGGCATCACCGAGTTCGACAAAATCCTGCCCATCCGATATATGAATCGATATCGCGTAGGTGTACTGATGCAGAATAAGAAATTGAAGAGCCCGGCCATGTCCACCTTGGGCGACATCATACGCCGGGCCAGGCAGGCAAAAGGTTGGAGCCAGCGCGACCTCAGCGCGCGCACCCACATGCCCCAGGCGCAGATCTCCCGCATCGAAAACGCTGACGTGGATCCTCAGGTGTCCACCCTGATCGAACTGGCCCGAGCGCTCGAGCTCGAGCTGCAGCTCATCCCAAAGTCGGCCTTAACGGCGGTTGAGGCGACCGTGCGATCGACCAAGGCGCGGTCTGACGAGCGCGCGTTCCAAAGCCTCATGGCTGAACTCATGCGCGCTGCCGAACAGGCCCACGCCATGACGCCCGATCGCGAAGACATCGCCTCTTTGCTGTCGAGCCTGCGTGATCTTCAACCGCTGACGCCCGCCCTGCGCGCGGGCGCGCTAATGGGCGATCTCATGAGCGTGCAGACTTTGTTGCACGGCTTTCTGACCTATCCACCTGCCGAGCGCCCGCGCCACACTCAGCCGATCCGCGATGCCGCGCAAAGGCTCAAGGACTTGAGAAAAATGCTGGCGCATGCCCCGGCAGGCGAACGGCCAGCCTACAGTCTGGACGATGAGGACTGACGATGGCGGCTGACGCCTTGGAAGTGCTGGTTGGCGGCAGAAGGATCGGCCTGATCACCGCACTCGGCGGCGACCAGTCGATCTTTGCCTTTGACGACGCCTACGCCGAAGACCCACACCGGCCGACGCTGAGCCTGTCCTTCAAGGGGGATCGCGGCGGCCTGTTGAGGGACCACAGGCCGACCCAGACGCGGCTCACGCCGTTCTTTTCCAACCTCTTGCCGGAAGGTCCGCTGCGAGAATACCTCGCCAAGCGCGCCAGCGTGAAGCCGATGCGGGAATATCCGCTATTGGAGACCCTGGGCCTGGACTTGCCCGGCGCCATCACTGTGCGGCCGAGGGGTAGCGGCGGAATCAACGACGGCGACGCGGCTGAAGACGACCAGGCGCTCGATAGCGGCGCTGGGGCCCACTATGCGGCCTTGCGCTTTTCGCTAGCCGGCGTGCAGCTGAAATTCTCGGCCATCCAAAAGGCTCAGGGCGGTCTGACGATTCCGGTGAGCGGTCGCGGCGGCGACTGGATCATCAAGCTGCCGTCCATGCGGTTTCCCGCTGTGGCGGCCAACGAATTTTCGATGATGCGCCTGGCGCGCGCCATGGGCATGGACATCCCCGACGTCGAGCTCCTCCCGCTCGATCAGATCGAGGGCCTGCCCGAGGGCCTGGGCAAGTTCGAGGAGGATGCCTTCGCCATCCGCCGCTTCGACCGCCCCCTCAACGGCCCCCCGGTCCACATCGAGGACTTCGCCCAGGTCTTCGGCGTTTATCCGGCGGAGAAGTACGACAAGGGCTCCTACCGCAACATCGCCAAGGTGCTCTGGTTGGAAACGGGCGAGGACGGGGTGAGCGAGTTCATCCGCCGTCTGGTGTTCAACGCCCTGATCGGCAACGCCGACATGCACCTGAAGAACTGGTCGCTGATCTATCCGGACGGCCGCACGCCCAAGCTTGCCCCGGGCTACGACTTCCTATCGACGACCCTCTACCTTCCCGATGAGAACGCGGCATTGAAGTTCGCCCGGACGAAGAAGGTCGCCGAACTGACCCTTGGCGAGCTGATCTATATGGCCGCCAGAGCCGGCATCCCTGAAGCCTTGGCGAAGGATGCGGCGATGCAGGCGGTCGACCGCTTCCACGAGGTCTGGCCCAAGGAGCGCCCTCACCTGCCGATCTCAAAAGCCTTGGCGGCCGAGATTGAGCGGTTGGTGGCCTTGATCCCTCTCGCTCAAGGCCGGTGATCTACCAAAGGCATCGAAACTCTCAGGCGAACGGCTTTGCGCCGCTAAGCCACGCAGCAATCAGAGCGTTGCCGGACTTGTCCGGAAGGGAGTCAGCCAAGAGGCCAGGAAGGCCATGGAACGATCACGTCGCCAAGCCATGGAAACGATGGGGCTGCACAGCCAGCGGCGTCATCAGCTGGGCCACCTGGATCCCGGCCCCGAGGAAGGCAGGATCATACTGGCGGCTAGCGTGGGAGGCCCTTTGGGCGCGGAACTATCCGCGCCCTGGCATGGGTCG
Source organism: Phenylobacterium sp. (assembly GCF_030693405.1). Classification (GTDB taxonomy): domain Bacteria; phylum Pseudomonadota; class Alphaproteobacteria; order Caulobacterales; family Caulobacteraceae; genus Phenylobacterium. Next base: position 23,222 of record NZ_JAUYAW010000015.1, on the reverse strand, counting down.
TCTACTGGCGCGCCTTACGGGCGGCGTAGCGACGGTCGCGGGCTTCTTTCTGCTCGGCCTTAGTCAGGGCCTTGCGGGCCTTGCGCTCGCCGCGCTTGGCGTCGAGGGCTTCAGCGGCGATGGCTTCCTCGGCGAGGCGGGCGGCTTCTTCGGCTTCGGCGGCGGCTTGCTTCTTGGCTTCCTTGGCCGCCTGACGCTCCTGGCGCACGCGTTCCAGTTCAGCCTCGCGCAGGGCGGCGCGTTCAGCAAACAGCGGGTCAGACACGGCCGCCTTGGGCTTCATCTTGGCCAGCAGGGCCTTCTTGGCCTCCGCGGCGGTCTTCAGGCGTTCAGAGAAAGCCGTGCGTTCGTCCTGGTTCATGTGGAGCTTTCATCGTGTTGCGCCGTCTCAGCGGCTTCGGAAGGGGTGTCGGTCGTCTCAGGCGGATGGAAGGTGGCCGCGCAGATGGCCTGCAGGTGGCGGCGCACCGAATAGGTGGCGAGCAGGGCGTCCACGGCGCGGCAGCCCTCGATCTTCAGGCGGCTCTTCAGCTGCGCCAGATCGGCGACTTCGCCGGAGCGGGCGAGGAAATAGGCGCGTTCAAGGGTCGACATGGTCATCCTCTCTCGTTCGGCAGGCGCAGCGCCCCTCGTTGATCTCAAGGGCCGGCGCGCTCATGCATAGGCGGTGGCGCCGCAGTCTGCGGCGCGCGATCAATCAAAAATTGCTGACGAGGATCGAAATAGGCTCGGGCTCGATCCGAAGAGCAAGCGTGGAGAGCGACCGAACCCATGCAATATCGCGGCATCCTAGCACCAAACCCCACCGAAGGCCAGGGCGGGACGGGCCGTCCTAGCCGGCCCCCTTCTGGTTCGGCCTCGCCAGCGGGACATGAGGCGTCGCCGCCTCCACCTTGCACACCACCCCTGGTCCTGGGGCGACGGCCGCACCGGGCGGCAGACGACTGAGCGTCCCCTCGACCTGGCCCTTGATCCACCACTGCCAGCCATCGCCGGCATAGCGCGCGCCGCTGGCGGAGCGGGCCAGCGGCAGGAAGCGCGTCTCCCCGCGATAGGTGATCATGGCGGCGTCGGAGCCCCGGTAGGCGACGTTCAGCCGTTCGCCATTGGCGCACCGATAGCTGACGGTTTCAGCGCTGAGGTCCAGCCGCTCGCCGAGCGGCTTGGCGGCCGGCGCCGCGGCGATCGCCTTGGGCGGCGGCGCGACGTCTCCGGACGGCGGGGGCGCAGCGGCCTCGCAGGCGCCCAACCAGACCGTCGCGACGACGATCAGAGCCGGATGTGGACCTTGTTCTGGGGCGGCCTTGCGCGACATGGAAAACTCCAGCCCACAGACTAAACCCGGCATGGGTCAAACGCCTACCCCTGTGCGGCCGCCTCCCACGCCAGAAAGTCGGGGTCCTGCAGCAACCGGGCGGCATAGGCCGCCGCCTGCCCGTCATCACCATAGTCGGCCAGGTCCACGCCATAGGTGCGAAGCCGCGTGGCCACCGGCGTGAAGAACGCGTCGGCGATGGACCAGGGTCCGGCCAGGAAGGGCCCGCCGAAACGGTCCAGGAGTTCGCGCCACAGGCGGACAAGCTTGCGGATGTCCTCCTGAGTCTCGGGCGACAGCGCCTTGACCTGCGGCGGCTGGTCCAGCGCCATCGGGCACTCGCTGCGCAGGGCGACGAATCCCGAGTGCATCTGGGCCGCCGCGGCCCTCGCCTGCGCCCGGGCGGCGGGGTCCGCAGGCCAGAGCCCAGCAGCGGGGAAACGCTCAGCGAGGTATTCACAGATCGCCAGGGAGTCCCAGATCGCCAGATCACCGTCCTTCAGCACCGGGGCGAGACCCGACGGCGCATGGGCGGCCAGATCGGCCTTGGTCGCCTCTCCCCGCCTGAGCTCAACCTCGGTTTCGGTGAAGGATGCGCCGGTCTTGCGCAGGGCCAGCCAGGGGCGCAGCGACCAGGTGGACCAGCGCTTTGTCCCGATTATGAGCTCCATCCCCACCTCCTCGAAATCTGGGTATCGTACTTGCCCAACCCCGACAGAGCCTGTCTAGAGTGCCCCAACGATAAGAAGCCGTTCGCCCAGGAGACATTGTCCAATGACAGACACAACCGCCCCCGGGGCGACCAATCCGGCGCCCGCCGCGGCAGAGCCCGAGGGCATTCAGCCTCTGGCCAAACCGGTCAGAACCTATGCCTTGAGCCTGCTGCTCGGCATCTACACGATCAACTTCCTGGATCGTCAGGTGGTCAACATCCTGGCCGAGCCGATCAAACAGGATCTGGGCCTCGCCGACTGGCAGCTCGGCCTGATGAGCGGCCTGGCCTTCGCCCTTTTCTACACCGTGCTGGGCATTCCGATCGCCCGCCTGGCCGAGCGGGGCAACCGTCCTGTCATCATCGGCACGGCCGTCGCGGTCTGGAGCGGTTTCACCGCCCTGTGCGGCGTGGCGCAGAACTTCATCCAGCTGATCCTCTTCCGGATCGGCGTGGGCGTCGGCGAAGCCGGCTGCACCCCGCCGGCCCACTCGCTGATCAGCGACTATGTGCCCAAGGAACAGCGCTCCACAGCGCTCGCCTTCTATTCCATGGGCACGCCCATCGGCGGCCTTCTGGGCCTGATCTTCGGCGGCCTGATCGCCGACGCCTATGGCTGGCGGGTGGCCTTCTTCGTGGCGGGTGTTCCCGGCATTCTGTTCGCCATCCTGGCCATCTTCACCCTGCCCGAGCCCCGTAAGGAGCTCGCCCGCCGGACCAACAAGATCCAGGCCAGCTCGGCGACCTTCCCCGAGACGATGAAGTTCCTGAAAGGCCGCAAGACCTTCTGGTACATCTCCTTCGCCGCCGCCATCAAAGCCTTCATCGGCTATGGGCACGCGCCCTTCACCGCCTCCTTCTTCCTGCGCAACTATCCCGACCAGGTTCAGTCCCTGGCCTCCACCGTAGGCGCCACCGTGGGCTACAATCTGCAGTCCATCGGCTTCCTGGGCCTGGCGCTTGGCCTGATGTCCGGCACCGCCGGCGCTCTGGGCTCTTGGCTCGGCGGCTTTATCGCCGACAAGTTCGCCGCCCGGGACCTGCGCGCCCAGATGGTGGCGCCGGCGCTCGCCTCCCTGATCACCATCCCGATCTTCATCACCGCCATGACGATCGGGAGCGTGCCGCTTGCCTTGCTTTTGCTCACGGTCAACGGCCTGCTGGGCACCATCTGGTATGGCCCCGTCTATGGCACGGCCCAGTCCATTGTGCCGCCGCACATGCGGGCGACGACCTCAGCCATCCTCCTGTTCATCATCAACCTGATCGGCCTGGGCCTTGGCCCGCTGGCCGTCGGCCTGCTGAGCGACTATTTCGCGGTCGGCATGAACATGGGCTCGGGCGATGGGGTGCGCTGGTCGCTCATCGTTTCGGCCAGCTTCGGTCTGGTGGCCTTCTACTGCTTCTGGCGCGCCACCCAGACCATCCGCGAAGACCACGTCGGCTGATCCGGCTCCGCCCGACGCCTGACCGGCGTCGGGCGGGCCACGCCTGGGCCCTGGCGTCGGGTCAGAGCCTGTGTCCACATGCCTCTCCATAAGAACGAAAATCCGTTCGGGGGAGGGATTCTTGACAGCCATCGACGCGGGCGCGGCTGCGCCGCCAAAACCTCAGTTCTCTGAGGGTTACAAGACCACGGTCCTCGGGCTGCTGGTCCTGGCCTACACCTTCAATTTCATCGACCGGACGATCATCTCGACCATCGGTCAGGCGATCAAGGTCGACCTCGGCCTCACCGACACCCAGCTCGGCCTGCTGGGCGGCCTGGCCTTCGCCCTGCTCTACACCACCCTGGGCATCCCGATCGCCCGGCTCGCCGAGCGCGGCAACCGGGTCAACATCATCTCGATCTCCATCGTGATCTGGTCGGCCTTCACCGCGCTCTGCGGCATGGCCAACAACTTCCTGATGCTGATCCTCTTCCGTCTTGGGGTCGGCGTCGGCGAGGCGGGCCTCTCGCCGCCGGCCCACTCGCTGATCAGCGACTATTACGAGCCCAAGCGCCGCGCCACCGCCCTGTCGATCTATTCCTTCGGCATTCCGCTGGGCACCATGTTCGGCGCCGTCGCCGGCGGCTGGCTGGCCCAGAACGTCTCCTGGCGCGCCGCCTTCGTGGTGGTGGGGTTGCCGGGCATCCTGGTGGCCATCGCCCTGAAGATCTTCGTCAAGGAGCCGCCGAGGGGCTATTCCGAACAGGTCCCCGTCATCGACACCCCGGTGCTCGAGGGTGAAGAGACCGTTCCGCCGGTGGCGATCAAGCCGCCGTCGATCCTGGCGGTGGCCAAGCGGATCTTCGGCCGCTGGGGCTTCTTCCACATGGTGGCGGGCATCACCGTCGCCTCCTTCGCCAGCTACGGCACTGGCCAGTATCAGGCGGCCTATTTCATCCGCATGTTCGGCCTGGACCTGGCCACGGTCGGCCTGATCTTCGGCCTGGTGGGCGGCGTCGCCGCTGGCGTCGGCACCCTGCTCGGCGGCTTCCTCACCGACTGGGCCGGCAAGCGGTCGGGGCGCTGGTACGCCCTTGTCCCGGCCCTTGGCCTGCTGATCGCCTGCCCGCTCTACATCCTCGTCTATCTGCAGAACGACTGGCGCTGGGCCGCGGCCCTGCTGCTGCTGCCGGGCATCTTCCACTACACCTATCTCGGCCCCACCTTCGGGGTGATCCAGAATGCCGTCTCCCTGCGGATGCGGGCGACGGCCACAGCCCTGCTGTTCTTCGTCCTCAACCTGATCGCGCTCGGCTTTGGCCCGCCCTTCTGCGGCTGGTGCATCGACATGATCAGCCAGCACCTGTTCGCCGCCAACCAGATGGGGGACTTCTTCACCCTCTGCCCCGGCGGGATCGGGGCGCCGGGCGCCGGCCCTGTGGTCGACGCCGCCTGCCGGGCGGCCATCGCCGAGGGATCGCGGCAAGGGATCATCTGGAACCTGCTGATCTATGCCTGGGCTGGCGTCCACTACCTGCTGGCGGCCATCACCCTGCCCAAGGACATGGCCACGGCGCTGGCGGCGTCTAACGAAGACTGACCCCTTCGTCTTGACAGGCGGGCGCCTTGGCCTCCATCAGCCGGTGTCCAAGGAGCCCGCCTATGATCCCCCGTTACGCCCGCGCCGACGCCGCCGACATCTGGTCGCCCCAGACGCGGTTCAAGATCATGTTCGAGATCGAGGCGCATGCGGCCGACGCCATGGCCGAGCTGGGCGTCATTCCCAAGGAGGCTGCGGAGACCATCTGGGCCAAGGGCCGCGACGTGGTCTGGGACGCCGAGCGCATCGACGCCATCGAGCGCGAGGTGAAGCACGACGTCATCGCCTTCCTGACCCATGTCACCGAAGTGGTGGGCCCCGAAGCCCGCTTCCTGCACCAGGGCATGACGTCGTCGGACGTGAACGACACGGCGCTGGCCGTCCAGCTCAGCCGGGCCACCGACCTGCTGATCGAGGACGTGGACCTCGTCCTGGCCGCCCTGAAGAAGCGCGCCTTCGAGCACCGCATGACCCCCTGCGTCGGCCGCAGCCACGCCATCCACGCCGAGCCCACCACCTTTGGTCTAAAGCTCGCCGGCCACTATGCCGAGTTCCAGCGCGCCAAGGAGCGCCTGGCCATGGCGAAGTTCGAGATCGCCACCTGCGCCATCTCCGGGGCTGTGGGCACCTTCGCCAACGTCTCCCCCCAGGTCGAAGCCCATGTGGCCGAAAAGCTGGGCCTGGCGGTCGAACCGGTCTCCACCCAGGTGATCCCGCGCGACCGCCACGCGGCCTATTTCTGTGCGCTCGCCGTCGTCGCCTCGTCCATCGAGCGCCTGGCCGTGGAGATCCGCCACCTGCAGCGCACCGAGGTGTTGGAGGCCGAGGAGGCCTTCGATGTGGGCCAGAAGGGCTCCAGCGCCATGCCGCATAAGCGCAACCCGATCCTGACGGAGAACCTGACGGGCCTCGCTCGCCTGATCCGCTCGGCCGCCGTCCCGGCGCTCGAGAATGTCGCCCTGTGGCATGAGCGCGACATCAGCCACTCCTCGGTCGAGCGCGGCATCGCGCCCGACGCCACCATCCATATGGACTTCGCCCTGCGCCGCCTGGCCGGCGTCATGGAGCGGCTGGTGGTCTATCCGGAGAACATGGCCAAGAACCTCGACCGCCTGGGGGGCCTCGTCCATTCCCAGCGGGTGCTGCTGGCCCTGACCCAGAAGGGCTCCTCGCGGGAGGGCGGCTATGCCGCGGTCCAGCGCAACGCCATGAAGGTCTGGCGCGGCGAGGGGAACTTCCTGGACTTCCTCAAGGCCGACCCCGAGATCACCCTGGCCGATGAGGAGCTCGAGGCCCTGTTCGACCTGGGCTACCACTTCAAGCATGTGGACACGGTCTTCGCCCGGGTGTTCGGCGAGCAGGCCTGAGGTCCGCTCAGGCCTGGGCCGACGCTGGGGCGTCTCTGTCGCCGGTCGCTGGCGGCTCCTGGTCCTTTGATCGTCCGAGCCAGTCCGCCAGTCGGAAGACGAAGGGATTGGCCAGGATCGAGATCAGGGCGCCGGCCAGCACCAGGTCGTGGGTCTCCCGGGCCATGATCCCCACCGAGACCCCGACGCCGGCCAGGATGAACGAGAACTCGCCGATCTGGGCGAGACTGGCGGCGATCATCAGGCTGGAGCGCTTCTCCACCCTGAACAGGCTGGTGATGGCCAGGGCCGCGGCCGACTTGCCGACCACGACGATCAGCACGACGGCGATCACCGCCAGGGGGCGATCAACGATCACGGCCGGGTCGAACAGCATGCCCACCGACACAAAGAACAGCACCGCAAAGGCGTCCCGCAGGGGCAGAGACCGTTCGGCGGCGTTGTGGCCAAGAGGCGAGCTGCTCAACACCACCCCGGCCACGAAGGCGCCCAGGGCGAAGGACGCCCCGAACACCGCATAGGCCAGGTAGGCGATGCCGAGCGCGATGGCGAGCACGCCCAGGGTGAACAGCTCCCGCGACTTGGTGTGGGCGATCCGCACCAGCAGCCAGGGCAGGACGCGCGCGCCCACGATCATCATGAAGGCGAGGAAGATGGCGATCTGCAGCAGGGTCGACCCGATCTGCAGGGCTATGCCGCCCGCGCCCGCCCCTGTCTGGCTGAGCGCCATCAGCGGCACCAGGACCAGGGCGATGACCATCACCAGGTCCTCGACGATCAGCCAGCCGACGGCGGTCTGCCCAGCCTCGGTCTTGAGCGCCTTGCGCTCCTCAATGGCCCGCAGCAGGACCACGGTGGACGCGACCGACAGGGTCAGGCCAAAGAGCGCCGCCTCCCCGTTGGAGAAACCGAGAAGTCGACCGGCCCCCCAGCCCAGAGCCGTCGCCACGGCGATCTGAACCAGGGCGCCCGGCACAGCCACCTTGCGGACCTTCAGGAGATCAGCCGGCGAAAAGTGCAGGCCAACCCCGAACATCAGCAGGATCACCCCGATCTCGGCCAACTGTCCCGCCAGGGAGACGTCGGCCACCCAACCGGGGGTGAACGGGCCCACCGCCACGCCCGCCAGCAGATAGCCCACCAGCGGCGACAGCTTTAGCCGATTGGCCAGCATGCCGAACACGAAGGCCAGGACGAAGCCGGCCACCAGGGTCAGGATCAGGGAGTCGTCGTGGGGCATCGCATCTCCGAATGCGGCGCACGGTCGACAGTCGGGCCAGCCCTGGCGCGCGCCCGTCGCCGTCCGCGATGTCGGCAGGTGCGTTACGGGTACCCGATCCCAGCGGCGACCGCCACCGAGGGTGACGCCTCAGCGCCCATCGGCGGCGCGACAGCCCGCTCGCCGGACAGGTCATCGCGACCGCGCGCCCAATGGCGGGCAATCGCCGTCCTGAGAGTCTTGGAATTGTTGCGCGAGCAGCGGCCGCCGCTCAGGCCGACCTACTGGCCGCCGCGAACCTGCTCGCGGGCCTGAGCCATGAACTCGTCCAGCTTCATCCGGACTTCGCCCTCGGAGACCTGGACGCCGGAGCCCTTGAGGTCTTCGAAGACCTTGCGCAGCACGTCTTCCTCGCCGGGCTGCTCCAGATCGGAGCGGACCACAGCCTGGGCATAGGTCGCCACGCGGTCCTCGGCCAGGCCCATCAGGCCGGCCGCCCACTCGCCAAGCATGCGGTTACGCCGCGCGCTGGCCTTGAATTCCTGTTCCTGATCGAGCGCGAACTTCCTTTCGAAGCCCTTCTCACGATCGTCAAACGTGGTCATGCGTTCCCCGATAAGCGGCACATCGCAGGCTGCATACCTTCCGCAGGCCCGCCCCGCAATCGAAACAGACGAGTTGCCTCACGTTCGCAATCGGCCACAGGGCGGCCTACAGTAGGACGCGCGCGCAAGGTTTGCGCCGGCCGCGCCCATCCGCTAATTTCCCCGCGCCTCATGTCGAACGAGAGGCCGAGTCGGAACCGCGCGTGGAGACCGCTGCGCGCGTTTTTTCATTTCCGATGGCGGCAAGCCCTCGTTCTGGGAGAAGGCGTTGCAGATGACCCGCCGCAAAAAGATCTACGAGGGCAAGGCCAAGATCCTCTACGAGGGTCCCGAGCCCGGCACCCTGATCCAGTACTTCAAGGACGACACCACCGCCTTCGACGCGACCAAGAAGGCCGTGCTGGAGGGCAAGGGCGTCATCAACAACCGCATCAGCGAGTTCGTGATGACGCGCCTGAACTCCATCGGGGTGCAGAACCACTTCATCAAGCGGCTGAACCTGCGCGAGCAGCTGATCCGCGAGGTGGAGATCATTCCGCTGGAGGTGGTGTGCCGCAACATCGCCGCTGGCTCGCTCTCCACCCGGCTTGGCCTGCCCGAGGGTCAGGCCCTGCCCCGCTCGATCATCGAGTTCTTCCTGAAGGACGACAAGCTCCACGACCCGATGGTCACCGAGGAGCACATCACCGCCTTCAACTGGGCCTCGACCCAGGAGATCGACGACATCATGGCCCTGACCCTGCGGGTCAACGACTACCTGACCGGCATGTTCGGCGCGGTCGGCATCACGCTCGTGGATTTCAAGATCGAGTTCGGCCGCGTCTGGGAGAACGACTTCGGTCGGGTCATCCTGGCCGACGAGATCAGCCCCGATTCCTGCCGCCTGTGGGATTCGACGACCAATGAGAAGCTCGACAAGGATCGCTTCCGCCGCGACCTGGGCGATGTGATCGAGAGCTATACCGAGGTGGCGCGCCGCCTGGGCATCATGAAAGAGATGCCCACCGTGATCCAAGGAGGACTGCACTAGTGAAGGCCAAGGTCCACGTCTTCCTCAAGCCGGGCGTCCTGGACGTCCAGGGCAAGGCCGTCGAACAGGCCCTGCATGGCCTGGGCTGGTCGGGCGTCGAGGGCGTCCGCGTCGGCAAGACCATAGAGTTCGATCTGGCGTCCGCCGACCGCGCGGCCGCCGAGGCCGAGGTCAAGGCCATGTGCGACAAGCTGCTGGCCAATACGGTGATCGAAAGCTACCGGGTCGAGCTGGCGTGAAGCGCTGGGGCGCCCTGGCGCCTGGCCTGCTGGCCCTCGGCCTTGCGGCCTGCGCGCCAACTGAGCCTGAGCCCGTGGCCGCCTTCGAATTGGATTGCGCCCAGGGCTTCGACTCGATCCGGGATCAGATCCTCGCCCGCCCGGGCGTGACCCCGGCCCCGGACGCCCCAGGCGAGCCCTACGACATCTTCAATGAAGAGACCGGCCGGGCGTCCTACATATTCACCAAGCCCGAGGCTCCAGCCCATCCGGCGGTCTTTATCCAGACCGCAACCCGCCGGGATGGGGCCAGGGTGATGGAACATGAGGGCTGCGCCCTGGGCGATCCCGCCGCCTATGACGAGCTTCTCGCCTATTGGGAGTCTCTCGCCGCCGCGCGGTGAGGTCCATCCGTCCGGCCTCGCGGCCGGCTCAACCTTGGAACGATCAGGTTCGAACGCGACATGAAAGCCGCCGTCATCGTCTTCCCCGGCTCAAACTGCGACCGCGACTGCAAGGTCGCCGTGGAGCGCTCCACCGGCGCCCAGGTCGAGATGGTGTGGCACGGCGACACCGCTCTGCCCGAGGGCCTGGACCTGATCGTCCTGCCGGGGGGCTTCTCCTACGGCGACTATCTGCGCTGCGGGGCCATGGCCGCCCTGTCGCCGGTCATGGCCGAGGTGAAGGCTGCGGCTGAGCGTGGCGTGGCCACCGTCGGCATCTGCAACGGCTTCCAGGTGCTCTGCGAGGCGGGCCTCCTGCCCGGCGCCCTGCTGCAGAACGAGCGGCTGAAATATGTCTGCAAGCCGGTCGCCCTGGAGATCACCAACGCCCAGACCCGCTTCACCTCTGGCTATGGCGGCCGCCGCGAGGCGGTGATGACTGTGGGCAATGGCGAGGGCAACTATTTCGCCGACGAGGCCACCCTCGACCGCCTGGAGGGCGAAGGTCAGGTGGTGTTCCGCTACCGCGACAATCCCAATGGCTCGGCCCGGGACATCGCCGGCATCGTCAACGCCCGCGGCAATGTGCTCGGCATGATGCCTCACCCCGACCGGGCCTTCGAGCCCGAGCTGGGCTCCGCCGACGGCGCGATCCTGTTCCAGAGCGCGCTCGCCAGCGCCTGACAGCGGCGGCCGCCTGGCCGCACGCGTGCAACCGATTGGTCTGGTCGGCCAACGCCGCCTTTGCGCAAGCCCCTGTCAGCCACTTTGGCCATCTCGCCGCCCTAAGCTGCGGCAGAAGGACCCGGCTCGCGGTCGAGAATCCTAGTCGGGGGCCAAGTCCCTGCAGTGTTCTAGCCGTTAGACGTGAGCGCCTCGAGATAGGGTTGCATGATCTTCCACGCGCCGCCGGATTTCGCGCCCTGAGCGATCGCGCTCAGGGTCCCTTGCGTTGTTCGATGGCGGCGCGCAGCCCTTCCACTGCGACCGACCGATCATCCAGCGTCTACGCCACGTGCTCGGCGGCGGTAGCCGAAAGGGTGCGGAGCCACTGTGTTGAGCCTCCCCGGTGCTGGCGCTCCATCGTCCAATTACGAGTATGCGAAATATAGACCGCATATTACGTTTAAACGGTAGCCATCTCGCATTTTTCCGCTTAAGCGGATAGTTCTGAATGAATTACGGAATAACGTAATGTTCAAGCTGTCAGGCCAGATAAGAGAGCGGCTGTTCGATCACGAGATGACCCAGACCGTGCTGGCCGAGTGGGTCCATCGCTCTCCCGCGCGAATCTCCGAACTCCTCCGCAGTCTCGACGACAACGCCCGCAAACAGGATCGGCTCAGTCTGCTGCAGGACATCGCCGAGGTATTGCAGATGAAGCTCGTCCTGGTGCCCCACGAGAAATCTGACGCGGTCATGCAGGTCATGGGCGCAAACCGGGATGCGACAATGTCGCTGGAACCCGCGCCTCCCTCCATGTTCGATGAACTCTTCATCGATCTCGGCGCCGAGGACGACACCACGGAGAGCCGCTGATGGCGCGCTCCGCTGCGGTTCTTGCCGTCTATCTCCTCAGCGCCAGCGGCGATCGGGTGCGGGCAGGATCCCTTGTGCGCGATGGCAGCGGCGCCGTCACCTTCGTCGTTGATGATCATTATCTGCGCACTCCGGGTCGTCCGATCCTCAGCCTGGCCTGGGTGGACAGGCGTGGCGAACGGGAGACCCAGGCGCGACTGACCAACCGATCAGACAAGATCGCCTATCCGGGCTTTTTGCCGCCTTGGTTCTCTGGGCTGCTCCCCGAAGGCGCGCTGCGGGACCTCGTCGAACGCGAGATGGGACCGGGCGACCACGACTATTTTGACGTCCTAGCGCGGCTGGGCGCCGACCTCGCCGGCGCCGTCGTCATCGTGCCCGAAACCGGTATGGGCGCCGACCTCGGCGCCATCGGCTGGGGTGAAGTCGCCGGCGTTCGCGCGCCTGTGCCCGAAGGCGTGGTGAAGTTCTCCCTGGCCGGCGTGCAGCTCAAATTCAACGTCGTCGACCAGGGTGACCGGCTCACCATGCCGGGGCGCAGTGGCGAGGGCCGGATCATCCTCAAGGCGCCGAGCGCCGCATACCAAGGCCTGCCCGAGGCCGAGTACGCCGCCATGACGCTGTGCCGCGCGGCAGGAATCAACACTGCGACGGTGAGGCTGATCCCGGTCGCCGCCATTGAAGGCATTCCCGAGGTTTTCCTTGAAGCAGGCGAGTATGCCCTGGCCGTCGATCGCTTCGACCGGACCGGGGGCGGTCGCGTTCACATCGAGGATGCCGCACAGATCCTCGGGGCTGTTGGCGATCGCAAATACACCATGGCGAACACGGACACAGTTCTGAACATGATCCGGCGCTTCTCGGTCAATCGCCGAAACGATGTGCTGGAAGGCTTGAGAAGGGTCGCTGCCGACATCCTGATCGGCAATGGGGACAACCATCTGAAGAACTGGTCGTTCAGGTTCGAGGACGGGGTGAGCCCGAAACTCTCACCGGCCAACGACATCGTGCCGACGGTCCTCTATTCGGCGCGCGATAACCTCGCCCTTGAGTTCGTGGGGTCTAAGACGTTCGAAACGATCGGGCTGGCGAAATTCCGCAGACTGGCGGCGTTCCTCGACGTCGATGCAGATCGGGCGGAGGGCGAGATTCGGAAGGTCGTCCAGCGAGCCCTCGATCAATGGCCGGGACTGCTTCAAGACCTGCCTCTTCCCAGCGAGAACGCCGACACGCTGCTGGCGCGGCTCCAGACGCTGCAGCTCGTGCAAGAGGTCCAGGGATGACGCCGCGACGTCGTCGGGAGCTAGCCGCGCCCCAAAGACCTCTACCTATTTCGAACAGCCTCGAGGCCACCGCGACTTAGGTCATTCGGAATCCGTGGCGCTACTCACCGCCTTGAGAGCTTACTGCGGTCGCTTCCTAACCGCGCCTTCTGGCTCCAGCGAACAACGCAATAGATTGGTCTGATCGGCCAAGGCGGCTATGCGCAGGGCCATGTCCGCCACCGAGTCCGTCCTGCCGCCCCCAGACCTCTGGCCGTTCCGGTCCTGATGGAGGTGGTTTTTTCTTGAGCCTCATCGGAATTGGGGTGGTGATCCCCCTGCTGCCCTTCTAGGCCGTCGTCTCTTCGGCGGCAGCCTCGCAGGTTACCCTGCTGACTGAGGCCACTATGGCGTCGAGCTCAAAGACGAGGCCATCGTCGCTCTCGATCGCCATGATCTCCCGGAAGTCGGTGGCCAAGCGTTCGGGGTCGGGATCGCCATGGCCTAAAACGTCTGCGTCTCGGGTCACCCGATTCTCATTCTCGACCCAGGCGGTGACCAACATCCCGCCCTTCAATACGAAACGGTCGCGATGCTTCGAGACCGATAGCCGGTAGAGCAACCGTTCCAGCGCGAAGCGCACCAACAGAACGTCGAACACCCGGCCTTCCTGCCGGGCAATGTTGAGCAGCCGATCCTTGACGGACTTGGCCATGTTGGTCGGTGTTCTAGCCATTAGACGTCAGCGCCTCGAGATAGGGTTGCATGACCTTCCACGCGCCACCGGATTTCGCGCCCTGAGCGATCGCACTCGGGGTCGCCTTGCGTTGTTCGATGGCGGCGCGCAGCCCTTCCACGGCGACCGACCGATCAACCAGCTTCGAATTGCGGAAGAGGTCGGCGAGGGTCTTAGGGACGGAGTAGATCGGAACCTCACGGCCAGCGATCATATGGGTCTCGATCCCCTGACGCAGATAGCGCTCCGTGAACCGCACAGTGCGCATCGGGGGGTAGGACTGCACGGGCGCCCAGTCGCTGGCGCCGATGGCTATCCAGATGCGGCGCGGCATTTGATCGGTCAAACCGTGAAAAGCGAGCGCCGACACGAGAGCGATCACGCCCTTTGGGACGCGGATGGCGGCCTCTGCGAGGATTTGGTTCTCCTCGATCTCAGATCCCCGCTTCTGGTAAACTCCGCGGGCGATGCGTTCGATTTCACCAGTCTCAACGGCGCGTGCAATCGTCTGCGCGCTGATCCCAGCCTCTCGCAGTTCCTTCGCACGCATCATACTGCGGCCATCGAGCAGGTTCTTGAGTTGGACCCTTTGCGAATCCGGCGCGGGCGGCATGTGACAAAACCTCAGATCTGCCTTGAACTTATCAGAGGTTTTGTCACAAGTCATCAAAGGGGATGACGAGCGCTCAGCTACCTCGGCGCCGTCTGTGGTCGCGGGAGAGGTCGTTAAGGTGTCGGTCGCCTCACTACATGTGATCCCTATTTTCCCCTCGTGGGGCGCAACTCAGGGAGAACCCTTGCGGTTGCGCCGCCCATGATCGGTCCGGATCCACCTTGAGAGCTTGCTGCGGTCTCTGCCTCATCGGGCCATCTGGCTCCAGCGAACGGCGCAATAGATTGGTCTGATCGGCCAAGGCGGGCTATGCGCAGGGCCATGTCCGCCACCGAGTCCGCTCTGCCGCCCCCCAGTCCTCTGGCCGTCCCGGTCCTGATGGGGGTGGTGTTCCTGAGCCTGATCGGCTTTGGGGTGGTGATCCCTCTCCTGCCCTTCTACGCCGTGGTGTTCTCGGCCACCGCCTGGCAGGTGACCCTGATGTTCGCCGTGTTCGCCGCCGGCCAATTCTTCGGCGAGCTGATCTGGGGCCGACTGTCAGACCGTATCGGCCGCAAGCCGGTGATCCTCGGCACCATCCTGATGGCGGCACTTGGCTATGTGGCCCTGGCCTTTGCGCCCAACATCTGGTTCGCCGTCGCCGCCCGCGCCGTGGCCGGCGTGTTCAGTGGCAATATCTCCACCATCCAGGGCTATATCGTCGATGTGACGCCGCCAGAGAAACTGGCCGGGCGCCTGGGCCTGATCGGCTCGGCCTTCGGCATCGGTTTCGTGGTGGGTCCGCTGCTCGGCGGCCTGTTGGCGCGCCCTGAGCTGGGCGCGGCAGGGTTCCAACCGCCCTTGCTGACGGCTGCGGCCCTGTGCCTGGCGGGCGCGGTCGGCGCGGCGGTCTTTGTGCGCGAGAGCCGCACCCGGGCCGGCGCCGACGCCCCACGCCCCGGTCCCCTTCAGGCCCTGGCCCAGACCCTGCGCGACCCGACCCTGCGCCGGCTGATGGCCGGGACCTTCCTGTCCTTCGCCGGCTTCTCGGCCATGTGGTCCATCTTCGGGCTCTGGGGGGCTGCGGAGTACGGCTGGGATCCGAAGATGATCGGCTTCGTCATGGCGCTCACCGGCGTGGCCGCCGCCACCAGCCAGGGCCTGCTGGCCGGATGGGCGGTCCAGAAGATCGGCGAGCGCCCCACCGTGCTAATCGGCCTGACGGTCACCGCCATCTTCCTGTTCCTGGAGGCGCTCGGCCCGCCGGTCACCGTGGCCATCATCCTGATGATCGTGTTGGTGATCGGCCACACCACCAGTCAGCCCGCCACGTCTTCGCTCATCTCCCGGGCGGCGCCGGCCGGGCGTCAGGGCGAAACCTTGGGCGCCAACAACGCCTCAAGCGCCGCAGCCCGGGTGCTCGGCCCCGTCATGGCCGGCTTTCTCTTTTCAGGCGTCGGAAGCTGGGCGCCCTTTGTCCTGGCCGGGGTGCTCATCCTGCCGGCCGCGGTGCTGATCGGCTTCGCCGGCCGCCGCTGAGCGAACGGGCGGGAGTTCCCCCCGGGCCATGGCCATCCCCATCTGCAGGCTGCGGGCGATCATCTCCGCCCGCGCGATGAACATATCGGCGGCCGGCGGCGCGCAAGTCTCCCGCGCCGTCCCTCGCCAGATCTCCAGCCAGTGGGCGAAGTGCGCCCCGCCAACGCCCACCAGCCGCGCATGGGCCGGCATGGGGGCGCCCTTGAACCGACCGGTCATCAGCAGAACCGAGGACCAGAAGTCGCACAGCTTGGCCAGATGAGCGTCCCAGTCGTCGATCTTGGCCTCGAAGATCGGCCCGAGCATGGAATCGGCCCGCACCCGCCCATAGAAGGCGTGCACCTGGTCCCTGATCACGTCTTCGGTGATCCCGACGGCGACACCGGGCGCCTCCAGTCGCCGACGGGCGGCGGCGGCGGCGCGGTGGGCGATCAGCTCTTCGTCCTGCATGGCGCCATTGTGCCGGCGCCGAGCTGGCAGCGCCACTCAGGGAGACTACCGAGGTCGCGGCCCCATCGCGGCTCAGGCTTCAGCCATAGGCCTTGCGCAGCTGATCGACCATCTGGCGCGGGGCAGAGGCGGCGCCTTGGCCTTGACGCCCGCCGGCCCCGCCCTCGATGCGGAATTCGCCCACCAGTCGGCTCAGCTCGGAGGCCTCGCTGCGCAGGGCGTGGCTGGCGGCGGTGGCCTCCTCGACCATGGCGGCGTTCTGCTGGGTGACCTGATCCATGCGGTTGACCGCGTCATTGACCTCGTTGAGGCCGACCGCCTGCTCCTGGGCGCTGGCGGCGATCTCGCCCACCAGGGCGTCGATCTGCTCCACCTGCACGACGATCTGGCGCAGGGCCGCGCCGGTCCGTCCGACCAGATCGACCCCAGCCCCGACCTGCTCGGTCGAGGTGCTGATCAGGGTCTTGATCTCCTTGGCCGCTTCGGCCGAGCGCTGGGCCAGGGCGCGCACTTCCGAGGCGACGACGGCGAAGCCACGGCCCGCTTCACCGGCTCGCGCCGCCTCGACGCCGGCGTTCAAGGCCAAAAGGTTGGTCTGGAAGGCGATCTCGTCGATCACCCCGATGATCTGAGTGATTTCAGCCGAGGACTTTTCGATACCGCCCATGGCGACGATGGCCTGATCCACCACCTTACCGCCCTCGCCGGCGCCGGTGCGGGCGGTGGCGACCGCGGTGCGGGCATGGCCGGCGCCCTCGGCCGACTTGCGGACCGTGGCGGTGATTTCGTCGAGGGCCGCGGCCGTTTCTTCCAGGCTCGCGGCCTGCTGCTCGGTGCGCCGGGCCAGATCGTCGGAAGCCCCGGCGATCTCATCAGCGCCGGAGCTGATCTGAGTGACATTGGCGCTGATGACGCGCATGGCGTCCTGCAGCTTGGCCACCGCTCCATTGAAGTCGGCGCGGAGCTGCTCGTATTCGCTGGTGAAGGGGTCGGTCAGCCGCAGGGTCAGGTCGCCGTCGGACAGTCCCGAGAGCCCCCGGGCCAGGGCCTCGACCACAGCGGCCTGGGCGGCCTGGGCGGCGGCGCGCTCCTGCTCCACCTGATCGCGCATGGCCGCTTCGCGCTGGCTGCTGGCCTGCTGGGCCTCGTTCAGGTTGGCCAGACTCCGCTGATTGTCCTGGAAGACCTTCAGGCCGCGCACGATGGCGCCCAGTTCGTCGCTGCGCTCCAGTCGGTTGAGATCCTGCGCGGCGTTCCCCGAGGCCAGCGCCTCGGCGGCGCCGGCGATCCCGTCAATGCCCCGACGCACCCCAAGGATGACGACCACCGACAGTCCGGCCACCGCCAGCAGGGTGATCAGCGAGCCGATCATGAAGATCTGGCCGGCCAGTTGGCCCCGGGCCGCGCTCTGGGCCGCACGCTGCTCGGCGCCGGCCTGGATGGCGGCGGTGGCCTGCTCCAGGGTCTTGGTCATGCGAGCATAGTGTTCTTCGAAGGGCTGAACGAAGGCGACCGCCGTGCCGAAGTCCACCGCCATCATGGAGCCCACCACCTCGACCCCGTCCCGGTAATCGGTGAGATCCTGGGTGAGCTCGGTGAACCTCGCCTGCTCGTTGGCCGGCAGGCGTGGCTTCAGCGCCTCGAGATCGGCCTTGATGGCGTCCACTTCGGTTAGCAGGGCGGTGAGCTCGGCCGAGGAATCCGGGGCGGCGAAGGGATCGGCCGCGCCGGCCTGCCGGGTGAGCAGCTGGTAGATGTTGAGGTGCGCCACCGCCACACGACGGGAGACCGCCGCCAGGTCGAGGCCCGCCTGCATGTCCTCCTCGACGATCCGGTCAAGCGCGCTGGCCTGTTGCTGCTGGCTGTAGAAGGCGCCGCCGGTGACCAGGGCCAGCATCACCACGGCGAAGGCGGGCGCCATCGCCATTTTCACCACCAGGGACAGATCAGCGAAGCGAAGCGATTTCATGTCTGGTCTCCGGCGGTTGATCGCCGGCCAGCGGACGGCTGGCCGTAAGAACTCGGGCTCAGAACGGGCCTGAGCAGAAGAAGACAGGGGACCGCGCCCTGCTCGGCGCGGCCCCCCGGGGCGGCCCCACCCCAGGGGGAGGGGGTGGCGTGGGGCCGATGGGGATTACCAGTCCTTGCTGAGGGTCATGAAGACCCGGCGTTCGGCGGCCAGGCCGCTGGTCTGGCGCTGGGCGTCGTCCAGCAGGTTCTGACCGCTGACCGCCAGGGTCATGCCGTAGGGCAGCTCGCGGGCGACACGGCCGGCGAAGGTCATGTGGCCGTCCACGGGCTGAAGCGCGGCGTTGTAGTAGAGGGCCTTGTCGCCTTCGTAGCGGGCGAAGGTGTCCACCGACCACTGGTCGTTGGACCAGCCGATGTTCAGATTGGCCCGGTGCTCCGGAGTGGTCGATGCGAAGGCCGCATAGCGGGTGGCGGCGTTGTAGCCGGCCTCGATGGACTCCTCGACGTCGGTGAAGACGTAGTTGGCGCTCCAGTGGAAGCCATCGGCGTAGCGGCCTTCGGCGGTCAGTTCGACCCCCTTGAGTTCGGACTCGCCGATATTGACGAAGGTGTAGACCGGCAGGCTGACCGGGGTCGCCGGGAGATCGGCCTGAACCGCGTTGGGCTGGCCCTTCAGGTCCTCGCTCTTCTGGGCGAAGAGCCGGACCCCGACCTTGCCGCCGAACTGGGGCATGTCGCGGTCATAGGCCAGACCGAAGTTGGTCACCACGGTGGGCTCCAGGGTGGGATTGCCCCCAAAGGCGCCGCGGAAGGTCGGGGTGACCGCCACCAGCTGCAGGCCGCCCAGATCCACCAGGGTCGGCAGCTGGACGCCACGGGCGTAGGTCGCCAGGAAAGTGTCTGCCGGAGTGGCGCTCCACACCGCGCCGAGATTGTAGGTGGTCTCCTCCAGGCTGCGGTCCCAGAGGGCGTTGCCGAGCGGCGGCAGGCCGGCGGGGAAAGCCCCTTCGCGCTTGAGTTCCAGGGAGTCGTAGCGGGCGGCCGCGGTCACGGCCAGGGCGTCGCTGACCTGCCAGTTCCACATGCCCGAGACCGAGACGACATCGTAGCTGATGGTCGCGCCACGAACCGGAGCGGTGGGCATCTCGTTGTTGCGCTGCTCCACGCCGACCCGGAAGGTATGCTGGGCGCCGACCTTGAACAGGTTCTGCAGGCTGAACACACGGATGGTGTTCTCATACAGGGTCGGAACCGCCGCGATCTCGGTCTTGACCGACAGGTCGTTCTGGTAGGCCGAGGCCTGGATGAGACCGAACTTGGAATCCCAGGCCAGGGTGCCCTTGATCGACTGAGCCAGGTACTTGGCCGGCACATAGGCGTAGGTGGAGATGATGTCGGTCTGCTGGGTATTGGCGTAGCCGCCTTCAACCCGCAGCTCGACCGTATCGGCCAGCTGGGCGATCGCGTCGATATTGGCCGTCACGCGCTCGGCGTCACGGAAGAGACGGTCGGCCGAGCCGGTGTTGTTGTCCCACTCGTCCTGCTGCGAGGCGCCGGCGGTCAGGCGAGCGGAGAGGCGGTCGCCGAACTGGACCGTATGGCCGAGGGCCAGCTCCCCATAGCCGCCATTGCCGGCGCGGGCGGTGGCGAAGCCCTCGTCGTCAAACTTCGGATTGTAGGTGATGATGTTCACCACCCCGGCCACGGCGTTGAAGCCGAACAGGGCGGAGTTGGGGCCCTTCACCACTTCGATCTGGCGGATTTCTTCCAGGCGCACCGGCAGGGTCGACCAGGCGGTGTAGCCATAGTGGTCGAGATAGGCCTGACGGCCGTTCACCAGCACCAGCAGGCGGGCCGAGCGGGCCTGGTTGTAGCCGCGCACGCCGACATCAGCGTGGCCGGCGCTCCAGGCCTGGATGTCGACACCCGCCACGCGGGACAGGATGGTCGGCAGGTCGGTGGCGCCCGAGCGACGGATCTCGTCGGCCGAAATGATGTCCATGTCGACCGGCGCCTGGCTGGCGCGCTGCGGCGAACCAGTGGCGCTGGTGGTCACAGGCTCATTGAACAGCTGCTCGAGCGAGCCGTAGTCGATGGATTGGGCGTTGGCCGGCAGGGCGGCGGCGAGCGCGAGGCCGGCGGCGGCGCCGGCAAACAGGATGGACTTGGTCATGGTAATGGCTCCTGGCGTCGCGCCGGCTCAGACTTCTTTGATCATCATGCGGAAGGCGGCCTTGAAGGCGGCGCCCACGGCCGAGGCCGTCGCACGATTGACGATGATTTCGACCTTGGGCTCGGTCGCCACGGCCATGACGCAGGCGCCGGAGTTGGCGCAGGCGGCGTCAGACGAAATGGTGATGATCTTCTTGCCCTTGGCGGCGGCGCCGACCGCGGCGTAGTTGACGCCTTTGGTGACGAACAGGACCTGAGCGTTGGAGCCGGCGACGGCGCCAGCCTCCACAGCCGTGCCCACCAGCTTGACGGCGCCGGCGTCGTAGCCCGCGCCGATGGCCGCCATGACAGCGTTCTTTTCAGCCACCGAGGCCGGCTTGGACGGATCGAACACGACCCCCATCCGCGTCGTCCCGGTCGGGCCGCCTTCCAGGAAGGTCAGGGCGCGCCCTGCGACCTGCAGGTTCTTGGCGGCGTCTGCGTGAGCCACGGCCGGCAGGGCCAGCGCGGCGGCGCACAAAACAGCGAATGCTGGCTTGGCGTAGCGTGTGAACATGAATGATCCCCTCGCCCGGCTTCTGCGGGCCTGAATGGCCGGATAACGGCGTTCAAGAGGCAAACAGAACCTTAACCGTCACAATGGCGCCCGTCGTGGAGACCCGCCCTAGACTTCATGAGAGCAGATCGCAGCGCTCTTTCTCCAGCATAACGATCAATGTACAGCGGGCTTCACTCAGATTATGTTACGGTTTGTGCCAGTATCAGATCGTTTATAGGCAAACACATACACACTTGTGACCTTATCAGCGCGCGCCCTCCATACTCTTTACCGGTCATCTAAGCGATAATAGGGGGCGAAACCGGCAGCGCTTCGCTTCTATGCCTAGGCGAATTTGCTAACAGGTAAGGCGGAATGTCGCAGCCCCTGGCAGGATTGTCGCACCCCCGCGCAATACCGCCCTGAGGTTGTCGTCATGGCCACAACACCCGTTTGTCGGGTCGCCTCCTGCGCCCGCGGCGCCGGGGCGAGCGCGGGTTGGGTCCCGCGCCGTGCGAGGGCTTTGTAGCGACCGCCATTCTGCCCTATGAACCTGCCGACCTGTGGAGCCGATGACCATGACCGCTGACACCCCCCCTGACCGCCTGGCCACCAATCCCGACAGCCCCCACTATGACGAGGCCGTTCTGGCGCGGGGGGTCGGCGTCCGTTTCAAGGGGATCGATAAGAACAACGTCGATGAGTACTGCGTCAGTGAGGGCTGGGTCCGGCTGGCGGTCGGCAAGACTCTGGACCGCAAGGGCAACCCCGTGACGGTCAAGCTCCAGGGCGAGGTCGAGCCCTATTTCCGT
This sequence comes from Phenylobacterium sp., assembly GCF_030693405.1. GTDB lineage: Bacteria > Pseudomonadota > Alphaproteobacteria > Caulobacterales > Caulobacteraceae > Phenylobacterium. The sequence continues at coordinate 1,672 of NZ_JAUYAW010000015.1, read as the reverse complement.
GACGCCGACGCCGACGCCTAGGGGCGCTCCGCCGCCCTGCCCGCCAGGGGAGGCGCTCAAATAAACGCACCGCTTGAGTCAATTAAGCTGAACGGGTTGTTTCCCATAGGTCAGCTTTTACTGGCGGCCCAGCTACTCAAAACGCGTATTTGACGCAGCTCCGGCCCGCAAAAATAAACACCTGATTTACTCCAACCTGACACACGCAGGACGAGATATTTGTCGCGTATTGGTTGGAGCAAACGTTCGTGCATCGGTTCAAGATTTCCACGCGTATCGTAACTGGATTTCTATTTCTGCTTGTGCTGATGACGGGGCTGACCATCGGGTCCATCGCCCAGGTCAACCAGGTCAAGGACAACCTCGCCCAGATCAATCAGGTCAACAGCGTCAAGCAGCGCTACGCGATCAACTTCCGCGGCAGCGTCCATGATCGGGCCATCGCCATCCGCGATGTGGTGATCCTGGAGGATCCCGCCCAGGTTCGCGGCCAGCTCGACCTGATCGAAAAGCTGGCCGCCGACTACGCGCAGAATGAGTCCCTGATGGCCGACATGATGGCCTCGGCGTCGGCTGACGAACAGGAGATCATCGCCAACATCGCCGCCATCCAGGCGCGCACCAATCCGCTCGTCGCCCAGGTGATTGACCTGCAGGCCCAGGGCCAGCCCGAAGCCGCTCGCACCCTGCTCAACACAGAGGTCGGCCCCCTGTTCGGCGAGTGGCTGAAGACCATCAACGTCTTCATCGACCTGCAGGAGTCCCGCAACCAGGCCGTCGGCGGCCAGGTGGAGAAGGCGGCCAGCGGATTCCAGACCCTCGCCCTGACCTCCCTGCTGGGCGCAGCCCTGCTGGCGCTCGTCGCCTCCTGGCTCACCACCCGCTCCATCACCCAGCCCGTCGACCGCCTGTCACGGGTGATGGCCGCCCTGGCCGGCGGAGACTATCGCATGCCGGTCTCCGAGACCGAGCGCGGCGATGAGATCGGCGCCATGGCCCGCACGGTCGAGGTGTTCCGCCAGAACGGGCTGAAGGTCGCCGAGCTCACCGCGGCCGAGACCGCCCGCGACGCCGCCGCGGCGGCCGAACGCCAGGCCAACGAGGCTGAGCGCGCCGAAGCCGCCCAGGCCCAGGCGCTGGTGGTCCAGACCCTGGCCGATGGCCTGGAAAACCTGTCGGCCGGCAAGCTGAACTTCACCCTCGATGCCCCCTTCCCCGAGGCCTATGAGGGTCTGCGCGCCAACTTCAACACCGCCATCGCCCGGCTGCACGACACCATCGCCACCCTCGACGCCTCCACCAGCAGCCTGCGCAGCAGCGCCCAGGAGGTCAGCTCCGGGGCCGACGAGCTCTCCCGCCGCACGGAGCAGCAGGCCGCCAGCCTGGAAGAGACCGCTGCGGCCCTGGAACAGATCACCGTGACGGTCAGCAAGACCGCCGATGGGGCGCGCCAGGCCCATGGGGTGGTCAATGCGGCCCGCGCCGACGCCGAGACCTCGGGCGAGATCGTCGCCGACGCCGTGGCCGCCATGGGTCCAGGCTGTGTGAAAACGCCGCGAATTTAGCTAGAATCGGCCATCGTTCGGAGGGCTGGTCATGGGGCGTTTCGTTGAGGGTGAGGATCGGCGCCAGTCGTTCCTGTTGCCGGCTTCGCTGGACGATTACGTGGCCG
>NZ_JAUYAW010000014.1 GCF_030693405.1 Phenylobacterium sp. | reverse complement strand
ATGTTGCTCAGCGCCACCGCCCTGGCCGGCTATGGCGCGCTTGGAAGTTCTCAGGCTGTGGTCATCTGGGGCGCCGGTCCCTTGCGCCCCCTGCCAGTGGACACCCCGGCCGAGGCCGCCGAAATCCAGCTGGCCGGCGGGGCCGTGGGGCGGGTCGAGCGATCCTATCTCGGCTGGCGCGAGGTGCGGCTGGGGGACGGGCGGACAGGCTGGACGCGGCAGGAAAACCTGATCTGGGTCTGGGGCCCGCCCCGGTAGCGGGCTTTCGCCGCCCTACTCCACCGGCTTGGCGCGATAGGCGACCTCGTCCAACTCACCCTCCCACTTGGCCACGGTGACGGCCACCACCAGGTCGCTGGTGGCGTTGGGCACGGTGCGGGTCATATCCAGGATGCGGTCGAAGGGCAGGATGAAGCCCACCACCAGGGCCGTCTGCTCAGCGCTGAGACCGATCACCTGCAGGACGGCGGCCAGCATGAACAGCGAGGCCGAGGGCACCGGCGCTGTGCCCACCGCCACCACAACGCAGACCAGGCCCACCATCAGATACTGGGCCGCGCTCATGTCCACGCCGAAGGCCTGGGCCGAGAACACCGCCAGCAGGGCCACATAGAGGGCGGTGCCGTCCATGCTGAGCGTCGTGCCGAGCGGCAGGGTGGTCGAGGCCACCGTGTGGCTCACCCCCAGATTCTTCTCGGCCACCCGCATGGCCACCGGCAGGACCGCGGCGCTGGAGGAGGTGGAGAAGGCGACGATCACGGCGTCGGCGATGTCCCGGAAGAAAGGAACCGCCGGCAGGCGGGCGATCAGGCGGATGACGCCCCCATGAATGATCAGGGTCTGGAACGCACAGCCCAGGACCAGGGCGACGGCCAGCAGAAAGACATGCACGAAAGTGCTGGGCCCGGACGTCCCCATGACCCAGGCCACCAGGGCGAAGACCCCAAAGGGCGCCAGCTCCATGATGACCCGCACCAGGACCAGCATGATGTCCGAGCCGATCTGGAACAGCCGCGCGGCCGGAGCGGCGGGCTCACCGATGATCAGGATGCCCAGGCCGATCAGGATGGCGAAGAAGATGATGGCCGGGATGTTGCCTTCATTCAGGGCGGCGAACGGATTGAGCGGCACGATGCTCATCAGATATTCGCCCAGCGTCGGCGCGGCGCCGAGCACCTGAGGGGTTGTGCCGGCGAAGTCCATGCCGGAGCCGGGCTGGAACAGGGTCCCGAGGCTGAGCCCCACCGACACCGCCACGACGGTCAGGGCGAGATACATGACCAGGGTCTTGGCCCCGATGGAGCCGAGCCGTTTCACATCCCCCATGCCGGCGATGCCGGAGACGATGGAGAAGAAGACCAGCGGGGTGACGATCATGCGGATCAGCCGCACAAAGAGGTCGCCCACCCATTTGATCCCCAGAGCCTGCTCGCCGATGACGAGGCCCAGCACGGTTCCCAGCACCAGCCCCAGCAGGATCCGCTTCCACAGGGTGACGTCCAGCCAGTAGCGGCGGACAAGGCCGCCTAAGCCGCCGGCCTTTTGAGACCCGTCATCGGGCGCAGGATCGGACGCGAGGTCGGTCATCGGCTTGGTCTCCAGGTGCGGGGTCGCGCCGTGCTCGTCCGCCGAAGCGGTGGCCGGTCAGGCCTCAGCGCCGTCGGGCACGCCCCACAGGCCCTGCGGCGGCGTCAGGTGGGCGCCGCGCTGGACCGCGCCGCCGGCATAGTCGTTGGCCAGCCAGGTCGGTCCGTCGAGATCGACGAAGTCCGCATGCCGGGCCACATGGAAGGCCGGCGCGATCGACATGGAGGAAGAGACCATGCAGCCGACCATGACGCCGAAATCCATCGCCCGGGCCTGCTGCAACAGGTCCAGAGCCTCGGTCAGTCCACCGCTCTTGTCGAGCTTGATGTTCACCACCTGATAGCGGTCCTTCAAGCCCGGCAGGTCGGCGGCCACATGGCACGACTCATCGGCGCAGATCGGCGCACAGCTGGTGAAGCCCGCCAGGGCGGCGTCCTCGCCGGCAGGCAGGGGCTGCTCGATCAGGGCGACCTTAAGCTGGGCGAGGGTCGGTTGCAGGGCGGCCAGGATGTCGAGGGTCCAGCTTTCATTGGGATCGACGATCAGGTCGGCGTCGGGCGCTGCGGCGCGGACGGCGGCGAGGCAGGCGGCCGGGTCATTCTGGTCGACCTTGACCTTGATCAGGGTGGCGCCGGTCATCCGTGCGGCCGCCGCGCCCATGGCCTGGGGCGTATCCAGGCTGACGGTCAGCGCACTCACCAGGGGATGGAGCGGGAGCTGTCCGAGGGTTTCGGCGACCGCACGGCCGCCCAGGCGGGCTTCGAGATCCCACAGGGCGCAGTCGATGGCGTTGCGGGCCGCGCCCGGACCCAGCCGTTCGGCCAGGCCCTGGCGGCTCATCCCGCGTGCGAGGTCCTCGCCCAGGGCGTTCACCTGGGCGAGGACCGAGTCGATCGTTTCCCCGTAACGGGCGTAGGGCACCCCCTCCCCGCGCCCCTGGCGGCCATCCTGGACCAGGGTCACGGCCACCACGTCAGCGGCGGTCTTGACCCCGCGGGAAATCCGGAACGGCGTGCTCAGCGGCCAATGTTCAGCGCGGACTGAGAGGGTGCGAAGCATTCCACTAACCTGTCGACGATCTGGTCCACGCCCATGGAGACGGGGTCCTGGCAAGGGAGGTTGAAGCGCGCGGCGGTCTCGTCACAGAGCCTGCGCGCCTCATCCGGGGCGAGGTTTGAGGTGTTGAAGGCGATTCCCACCGCTGTCACGCCGGGATTGGTCAGGGTGGCCGAGGCGAGGTTGGCCTCCAGACAGGCCTGGAGGTCCGGCAGATCGCGGCCCGGCAGGCCGCGCATGTGCGGGCGGCCCGGCTCATGGCACAGGACGATGGCGTCCGGCTGGGCGCCGTGCAGCAGGCCGAGCGACACCCCGGCATAGGAGGGATGGAACAGGGAGCCCTGTCCCTCGATCAGGTCCCAGCCGCCGTCGTGGCGGGCCGGGCTGATCGCCTCGATCCCGCCGGAGATGAAGTCGGCGATCACCGCATCGATGGGCACGCCCGACTGGGCGATGAAGATGCCGGTCTGGCCGGTGGCCCGGAAGTCGGCCGCCATGCCGCGGCCGCGCATCTCCCGCTCCAGCGCCAGCGTCGTGTACATCTTGCCGACCGAGCAGTCGGTGCCGACGGTCAGCAGGCGGTGACCAGCCCGGGGACGGCCATTGCCCACGGCCATCTTCTTCGGCGGCTCGCGCACGTCGAACAGGGACAGGCCCCGCCGCTGGGCGGCCTCGACGATCTCGGGATGTTCCGTAAGCCGCTCATGCAGGCCAGACGCCACATGCAGCCCCGCCTCCAGGGCGGCGACCACATCGGCGACGATCTTGGGGCCGAGCACGCCGCCGGCGTTGGCCACGCCGACGATCAGGGTCTTGGCCCCCTTCTCGGCGGCCTCGGCGAAGCCCAGATGCGGCAGGCCCAGGGTGAGCGTGCACTCAGGCCCCCGGTGTTCCCCCAGGCTCCATTCCGGCCGCCAGTAGGCGACCCCGCGGGAGGTTTTGACAGACAGCTCATTCTGGGAGTCGCCAAGATAGAGCAGGTAGGGCGGCGGGATCATAATCTCTCACTTCGGGCCGGGGCGACGCTAGGCCCTGATCATCGCGCAACTGGGCCGCGCGCGAAGCTCGCAAGTGAGAGATCGGTTATAGCCCCGGGTTATGCGCCTGCTGCTGGTCCTGGATGTCGGCCTTCAGAGTATTCACGAAAGCCCGGGCCATCTTCGAGAGCGGGCGGTCTTCCAGATAGATGCAGTAGACCCCGAAATTGGCCGGCTGGATCAAAGGCCGGAAGTCCAGGTCGGGCCCCTGGTTCTCCCGGGCGGTGAACTCATCGACGATGGCCACGCCCGCGCCGTGGCGCACCAGGGCCGCAGCCACATAATAGGTCTGGACCACGATGCCCTCGGGCCGCGTCAGGCTGCCGCGCACCACCTCGCTGGCATAGAGGGCGCCGACCGGCCCGCTGCCGGCCAGGCTGATCAGCTCGTGGCCGCTGAAGCTCTCGATCCCCAGGCGCGGCGGCGCGTCGGGCAGATAGTCCCGGCGATAGAGCAGGACGAGCTCGCCGGTGCCGATGCGGGTGTGGGCGAGCCTCGGATGGCGCGGCGCGTCATAGGCCACCGCGAGGTCAGCCTTGCGCTCATAGAGGGCGCGCAGGACATCCTCGTCATGCAGGGTCTGCAGGGTGAAGGTCACGCCGGGATGCTTCTGGCGGAACTGGGCCACCGCCCGGGGCGCAACCCCGAGCCCGAGGGACGGCAGCACCGCCAGGCCGATATGGGCCGAGCCGCCCTTCAGCAGGTTGCGGGTGGTCTCCTTCAGCGACTCGATGCGCGTATAGATCTCGTCCACATCCCGGAACAGGGCGTGGGCCTCGTCGGTGGGCGTCAGCCGCCCCTTGACCAGCCGGAACAGGGGAAAGCCCAGCCGCCCCTCGGCGTGCTTCAGAACCTTGCTGACCGAGGGCTGCGAGACATAGAGGGCGCGGGCCGCGGCGCTGATCGAGCCCGCCCGATAGACCGCGTGGAAGACCTCGATGTGCCGGAGGTTCATGGAGGGGAGATTGGCGCCGGTCGGTTCCATGCCCCCTCAGACCATACCGACACCCCCCTCGCAAGGGCGGCCACGGCTGGTCAGCCCAGAGGCGCCGGCCCGGGACCGCGCCTATTTCCGCGCCCGGCCGCGCGCCTTGCCCCGCCGCTTCAGATCCATCTTCAGGCCCATGACGCCCATCAGGATCAGGCAGAGCGACACCACCGCACCGATGGTGATGTTCTGCACATCCCGGCCAAGCGGCGCGAGGAAGCCCCACTTGTGGGCATAGGCGAAGCTGGCCAGTTCCGGCCTGGCCGCATCGGGGGTGACGTCGGCGAGGACCCCGCTGGCGGTGTCCACATAGACGGCGGCGTTGACCGGGGCGCCGTAGTCGAGCCGCCAGACCGGCAGGCGCTTGTTGCGGAAGTCATAGCCCTCGCCGAAGCCGGTGACGACGCTGACATCCTCAATCTGCTTCCGGCCGACGCGAGTGAACCGCTCGCCGAGCTCGATGGCGTAGGCCCGGTCGCCCCCCGCCCAGGGCGCCCCGGTGGCGGCGTCCAGATAGACGACCTCCCCCTGGCGGGGGCGGCCGTCGAAGCGCGCATGGCGCATCTCATGGTGGCCCTGGGGGCCATGGCTCCGGTCGCCGGCCAGGGCCAGCCGATAGAACCAGCCCCCTGTGGCCGACTGGACCAGGGACAGGCTGTTGACCTCCAGCCCCCGGGTCGCCTCCGCCCACCGGGCCTGGATCGGATAGGCCGCGCCGGCCAGCTCCAGGGGCGGCGACAGGGTCAGGGTGCGCCCACCGTCCGGCCCGCTGTGGACGATCAGGTGAAACAGGCCGCTGCCGGCCAGGGCCAGGATCGGCAGCCAGAGGACATAGCCGGCGATCCTGTGCCAGCCACGCACCCCTGGGGCCGGCGCGCCCCGGCGGATCAGCGCCAGCATGACAAGCCCAGAGACCGCCATCAGGATCAGGGTCACGAGCCCCGCCGCCATCAGAACCACCCGCAACCCTTCCAGGGGCTTGGGCATCCAGCTCCAGGTGTGGATCCACTGGAAGGCGGTGAGCAGCACCGCCTGCCGCCGGTTGGTGAGGGAGGCCAGGGCGTTGGTCTCGGTATAGACATAGGCGGTCAGCCGGTCGGGCCGGTCGAACTCCACCCGGTAGACCGGCAGCAGGCGGTTCACCGCCGGATAGGCGTCTGAGAAGGCGGTGACCCGGGTCATGGCCTGCACCGGCTCGGTCTCGGCGCCGGTGGAATATCGGGCCAGGAAGACCGCGTGGCGCGCGTCGTGGTTCGCCAGCTCCGCCCCATCGGCCAGGCGGAAGTAGCGGCGGGCGGCATCCTGGGTCTCGGTGACCTGCAGCAGGGTCTCACCTTCGCCGACGATCACCTTCACCGCAGCCGCCCTCGCGACCCCAGCCTCAGCCAGGATCGCCTCCAGGGGCTTGGCCGAAGACAGGTCGATCGCCCGCTGTGGCGGGAAGAACTTGGCCGGCTGGGGGCCGAACATACTCATGGACACATGGATCAGGCCCGAGGCGCCCCACAGCAAAAGGATCAGCCCGCCGATGATGGCGATGGAACGGTGCAGCCAGATCATGCGGGCGCGCAGCCGGGCGCTGGCGGCCATTGGAGCCGACGCACGGCGCTCAACAGAAGACATGGAAAACCTCGAAAGGCTGAGGGGCATAGGCAGGCGCGCGGCGGGGCGGAGGGGCCCATGGCCCCCATGCCCACCGCATGGCGAAGCGCGCCCAGCCGGTTCAGGCCAGGCGGCGGGACGTCAAAGGGCCTGTGGAGGTCCGGTGGACCAGGGGGGCGGCGCAAAGAGGCCGCGGTCGAACAGCTCGGCCCGGGCGTGAGCCGAGCGCGGCGCAGGCCCGTCATAGACGACGGCTTCGACATGGACGCCCTCATCGGGCGGGGCGACCTGAAGGCCGCCTGCGAAGACGCAGGGCGCCGCCGGGCGAGGTTCGTCGTCCTCTGGGTCGTCAGAGACGTCCGAGGCCAGGCGCATGGCGCCGGTGGACGGGTCGACGGTCATTTCGGCCAAGCCCTGATTGGTGCAGATGGCGATCCGCACGCCTTCGGCCTCGCTGGTCTCGACCATGTAGCCGGTGGGCACGAGGGCGCGGAACAGCAGGGTCACGAGCACCAGCGCCACAAAGACGCGCGCTCCCCTCAGCCTGTTCATGCCCCAACCCATGGCGGCGCGATTAGCAGGCGCCGGATGGGGCGTCCATAGGCCCGATGGTGGAGGCTATTCCACGGCCAGGATGACGTGAGGCGCCTTGATCAGCGCGCTCGCCCGGACGCCGACAGCAAGGCCCAGGGCCTCGGCGCTGTCGCGGGTGACGGTGGCGACCAGGGACTTGCCTGCGCCGATATCGAGGGTGATCTCGCTGTTGACCCCGCCATCGACCCGGGCGCTCACCTGGCCGGGGATCTGGTTGCGGGCCGAGGTTCGCAAGCCCTCCCCCACCGCCAACATGACGAAACTGGCCTTGATCAGGGCGATGGCCGGGGCGCCGATCCTGAGGCCCAGGTCCTCGACGCTCTGCCGGGTCAGCAGCGCCGTGATGGTGACCCCCTCCCCCAGGTCGAGCTCCACCTCGGCGCTCACCGCGCTGGCGGTGATCTGGCTGATGGTCCCGCGCAGGGCGTTGCGGGCGCTGGTGCGCATGCCCAGACTCCAGAACAGGTCCCGACCGGCCCCCTCCCCGAGATGGGTTTCCAGCTTGGCCAGGGTCGCCTCCAGTTCAACCCTCACCCGCCCGAAGGCCGTCACCACCGCCTGCCCGCGCGGGGTGAGGCTGGCCGCGCCGCCCGCGCGTCCGCCCGGCGCGGCGGCGATGAGCGGCCCCTCAAACAGGTTGTTCATGGCCTGGACGGCGTCCCAGGCCCCCTTGTAGCTGAGCCCCAGGCGCTTGGCGGCGCCGCTGATCGAGCCCAGCTCGGCGATCGCCTCCAGGAGCGCCACCCGCTCGAGGCTGGCCCGCGCGCCGCCGCGCTGGAAGGTGAGCGCGGCGGTCAGATCCCCCTCGGTCCCCATGGCTGATCCTTCCTGTTCGCCGCGACGGATGATCGGAGCCGTCAACACCAGGCCTGGCTTCAGCCTCCTCCGATTGCCTATGGATGGGCGACATCGTTATATAGCGCAACTACATAACCAAGCCGGATGAGCTTCGCCGAGGGGGGCAGATGACCGCGCGCCGCACTGTTCTCGCCGGGCTCTTCGGCAGCCTCGCCCTGGTCGCCTGCGCCGCCCCGGCCCGGGCCGCCGAGACACGCGTGGCGGTGGCCGCCAACTTCGCCGAACCCGCCCGGGAGATCGCCGCCCGGTTCGAGGCGGCCACCGGCCACAAGGCTGTGCTGAGCTTCGGGTCGTCGGGGCAGTTCTTCGCCCAGATCGCCAATGGCGCGCCCTTTGACGTCTTCCTCTCGGCCGACGCCGAGCGGCCGATCAAGGCCGAGGCAGACGGCCTGTCGGTCCGAGGCTCGCGCTTCACCTATGCCACCGGGCGTCTGGTGCTCTGGAGCCGGACGCCGGGCCTGGTGGACGGCGCCGGCGCGATCCTGGCCCGCGGCGGCTTCGCAAAGCTCGCCATCGCCGACCCGAAGACCGCGCCCTATGGCCTGGCGGCGGTGGAGACCCTGCGCAAACTCGGTCTCTCCGAGCGGCTGTCGGCCAGACTGGTGACGGGAACCTCGATCACCCAGGCCTATCAGTTCACCGACACCGGTGCGGCCGAACTCGGCTTCGTGGCCCTGTCCCAGGTCGTGGGCCATAGGCGTGGCTCTCGCTGGATCGTGCCGGCGACCCACCACAGCCCCATCGATCAGCAGGCGGTCCTCTTGAAGCGGGGCGCCGACAATGCAGCCGCGAGAGCCTTCGTGGTCTTCCTCAAAGGACCAGAGGCCCGGACGATCATCCGGCGCTACGGCTATGAGGTCGGTTGAGCCATGGGTGAGATCATCTGGCTGACCGTCAAGCTGGCGGGGATCACCACGGTCCTGCTGCTGATCCTGGCCACGCCGGTGGCCTGGTGGCTGGCGCGCAGCCAGGCCTGGTGGAAGGAGATCGTCGGCGCGGTGGTGGCCCTGCCCATCGTTTTGCCGCCAACGGTGCTGGGCTTCTATCTGCTCCTGGCCCTGGGTCCTGACAGCCCGCTGATGGCGCCGCTTCAGCCGTTTGGGATACGCACCCTGGCCTTCACCTTCGAGGGCTTGGTCATCGGCTCGATCATCTACTCCCTGCCCTTCGCCGTACAGCCGATCCGCAACGCCTTCCAGGCCATCGGGGAGCGCCCCTTTGAGGTGGCCGCCACCCTGCGCGCCTCGCCGATGGACGCCTTTTTCAGCGTCGCCCTGCCGCTCGCCCGGCCCGGTTTTCTGGTGGCGGCGATCCTGACCTTCGCCCACACCATCGGCGAGTTCGGGGTGGTGCTGATGATCGGCGGCGGCATTCCCGGCGAGACCGAGGTCCTCTCCATCGAGATCTACAGGCTGGTCGAGGCCCTGGAATGGGACAAGGCCCACCAGCTGGCCGGCCTGCTGCTGGTCTTCGCCTTCGCCGTCATGCTGAGCCTGCTGCTGATCGAGCGGCGGACCGGGCGGCTGCGCCCGTGAGCCGCGCCCCTGGCCGGATCGAAGCGAGGTTCAGTGGCCGGCTTGGCGACTTCACCCTCGACGCCGAGATCAACGCCCCGGCGGCTGGGGTCACGGTGCTGTTCGGACCCTCGGGCTGCGGCAAGACCACCCTGCTGCGCTGCGTGGCCGGTCTGGAGCGGCTGCCCGGACGCCTCGTCGTCGAGGGCGAGGTCTGGCAGGACGAGGCGCGCTTCCTCCCCGCCCATCAGCGTCCGGTGGGCTATGTCTTCCAGGAGGCCAGCCTGCTGGCCCACCTGTCGGTGCGGCGCAATCTGCTGTTCGGCTTTCAGCGGACCCGGGACGAACAGCGGATCAACCTCGATCAGGTGGTCGCCCTGCTGGGCCTGGAACATCTGCTGGAGCGCGGCGTGGCGCGGCTGTCTGGCGGCGAGCGTCAGCGGGTGGCCATCGGCCGGGCGCTCTTGGCCCAGCCGCGCCTGCTGCTGATGGACGAGCCGCTGGCCAGTCTCGACGGGGCGCGCAAGGCCGAGGTGCTGCCCTATCTGGAGCGCCTCCACGGCGACCTCGCCATCCCGATCCTCTACGTCACGCACGATCCGGCTGAGGCCGCCCGGCTGGGCGACCGGCAGATCACCTTGAGCGAGGGCCGGACGGGGCCTGTCATCGACACTCGGGACGAGGCGCAAGGCGCCCGGCTGGCCGCGCGGCTGGCGGAGGTCGGACCAGAGCGGCTGTTTGAAGACCTCTGCGCGACGGGCGTCCCCCCGGAACTCGCCCAGCTGACTCTCGCCGCACTCTTGGCCGGTCTCCCGCCCTGGCGAACCTCAGATGGGGGGCGGTGAGGTCAGGCCGGCTCCAGATGACGCTTCCAGAAGGCCAGCCAGGAGTCCCGCTCATGCGCCGGGATCTCCACATGCCGGCCCGGATTGATGTGCATGGTCTTCTCGGTCGAGCCGAAGGCGTCGAAGAGCGCGATCCCCTGGTCCCGCTTCATCAGCTCATCCTCCCACTGGTAGACGAACATCAGCGGGACCTGGATCTGTTCGGCGGCGGCCTTGTGATCTTCCAGCCCTGGAAATGCGCCGAACAGGCCGAAGATGGCGCAGGCGACCCGCGGCTCCTCGGCGACGAAGGGCACGCCAAAGCGGGTCCCCATGGAGACGCCCCAATAGCCGACCCGGTGGTCTGAGCCGACAAAGTCGAGGGCCTGAGCCGCGTCCAGGGTCGCCTTCCACTCGGCGGTCACCTTGGCGACGGTCTCCGGGTCACGGGAGATCTTCGGGCGCTCGCCGCCTTCGGGGCGCTTGCCTTCCTGGGCGGCGCGGCCGGCCGCCAAAGCTGCGGCGCGCGCCTTCTCCGCCTGCTCGCGGGTGATGCGATCGCCGTGCCCCGGCGCATCGATGGCCACGGTCGCATAGCCCAGGGTCTGAGCGTGGGTGATGGCGGCGCCGGCGATATTGGCCGCCTTCTTGTGCTGCGAGCCCCCGTGGCCCAGCAGGATCAGCGGCCGTGCCCCCTTGGCCCCCTCCGGCGCCCAGACGCAGCCGGGGACAGAGTCGCCGCCCACCTGCAGCCGGAATTCCCGCCGCGTGACGCCGTCAGCGGTCTTCTCTCCGATGAAGTCCATCTCGTCCCCTGGGTTTACTTTTTCTTGTGATGTCAGGCCGCCGCGCCGGCCGGATCGGGCAGACCCAGGATGCGCTTGGATATGATGTTGTTCTGGATCTCGTAGGAGCCGGCATAGATGGTCGAGGCCTTGCCCGAGAGCCACTCGCGGGTATTGGCCAGGGCGTCTGGCTCGAAGCCCTCCCCCTCCCAGCCCAGACCGCCGTGGCCATAGATCTCCAGCAGCAATTCGGCGCGCGTCTGGTTCACCGCCGAGGAGACGTTTTTCAGGATCGAGGTCGCCGCGCTGGGACCGGCGCCCTTGGCCTCGGCCGCCGCCCTGTCCATGGTCAGGCGCAGCAGCTTCCTGTCCATCAGGTGCTCGGTCAGGCGCCGGCGCAGATCGCTGTCGGCGAGACGCCCATCCTGACCGCGGCCGATCTTTGCGATCGCCACCTCGTTCAGGGGCCGGCCCTCACCGGGCCGCGCCGGGGCGTCCTCGCTGCGCTGGCGTTCGTACTGCAGCAGGCGCTTGCCCACCGTCCAGCCGCCGTTCAGCGGGCCGAGCAGGTTGTCCTTGGGGACCCTCACATCGGTGAAGAAGGTCTCACAGAAGGGCGACGAGCCCGAGATCAGCCGGATCGGGCGCACCTCGATCCCGGGCGTGGCCATGTCGATCATCAGGAAGCTGATGCCCTCATGCTTGCGGGTCGTGTCGGTGCGCACCAGGCAGAAGCACCAGTCGGCGTACTGGGCGCCGGAGGTCCAGATCTTCTGGCCGTTGACGACGAAGTGGTCGCCAGCGTCCTGCGCCCGCGTCTGCAGCGAAGCGAGGTCAGAGCCTGCGCCCGGCTCCGAATAGCCCTGGCACCAGCGGGTCTCGCCCCGGGCGATAGGCGGGATGTGCCGCTGCTTCTGCGCCTCGGTTCCGTATTCAAGGAGGGTGGGGCCGAACATGCGCACCCCCATGGACCAGCCGATAGGGTTCCAGCCGCCCGCCTTGCGGATCTCTTCGCGGACCACGCGCGCGCCAGCTGGAGAGAGCCCCCCGCCGCCGTACTCCACCGGCCAGGTGGGGACGCCCCAGCCCTGGGCGCACAAGCGGGTCTTCCAGGTTTCGATCGCCTCGGGGTCGGCCGCGTCCTGCTGCCCCATGACCGGCGCCCGGCCAGCCAGTTCCCGCGGGAAGTTCTCAGCCACCCAGGCGCGGGCGACGGCGCGCAGATCGTCGAGTTCAGTCATGGAGTCTTGGGTAGATTTGATTGGTGCGATCGTCAACAAGGAGGCCTTGGCAGGGCTCCATCCCGGCCATCGCCCGACGGTTGCACCCCGGTCGGTCTTATGTATTGGTGTCTTCGTCAAAAAGAACACGACAGAGGAAACCCCATGGCCCCCTATGCCAGCGGCCGCGTCTTTCACGACGCCGACAGCCATGTGATGGAGCCGGGCGACTGGTTGATCCCCCACGCCCAGGGGCCGCTGCTCGATCACCTGAAGGCGCGCAAGTCCGCCGAGCGGATCGAGACCCAGGTGGCCGCCGCCCGCGCCCGCGCCGATGATCCGGAGGCCGCGAAAAAGGCCGCTGAGAAGCTGGTGGACGGGCCCAAGGGCTGGATCGCCTATGGCGCTTTCGACGCGCAGGAGCGCAAGCGCGCCCTCGATGAGCTGGGCTTTTCCCGTCAGCTGGTGTTCGCCACCTCATCGCTCGCCCACTTCCGCGGCGCCGCGGACCCGGAGGTGCTGTTCGCCGGCGCCCGGGCGCACAACAAGGCCATGGCCGCCTTCTGCGCCGACCCGCGCCTGATCGGCGTCGGCTTCGTGCCGCTGGACGATCCTCAGAAGGCCGTGGAGATCGCTCAGGAGGCCATAGAGCTCGGCTGCGGCGCCTTCTGGGTCCCGTCGACCCCGGCCGGCGACCGCTCGCCGGGCCACCCAGACCTCGATCCATTCTGGTCGCTGCTGGCGGAGAAGCGCATCCCCTTCATGCTGCACATCGGCCAGGGGTCACGGGTTCTGCCCAAGCAGTACAACAACAATGGCAAGCCGCGGTCGCCCGACCTGCACGGCGGCGGCGAGAACCTGCGCTTCCAGGACTTCATCGTCCTGCCCTTCTCGGCCCAGATGTTCCTGGCGGCCATGGTCTATGACGGCCTCTTCGACCGGGTCCCGGACCTGCGCGGTGGGGTGATCGAGTTCGGCGCCGCCTGGGTGCCGGGTTTCCTGCGCCAGATCGACCTGGGCTATCGCAGCTTCTCCAAGACCGACCCGCAGCTCAAGGCCCTGGCCATGAAGCCGTCGGAATACATGCGCAAGCACATCAAATTCACCCCTTTTCCGGGCGAGGATGTGGGCCATCTGATCGCCGACGCCGGAGCCGACCTCTTCCTGTTTTCCAGCGACTATCCGCACCCCGAGGGGACCACTGACCCCATCGGCCGGTTCGAGCGGACCTTTGACGGCCTCAGCGAGGACGACCGGGAGCGGTTCTACAGCCGCAATTTCGAAGAGATGATGGGCGCGTTCTGAGCGCCAGCAGCAGGGAAAGCGCCATGACCGAGACCGTTCAGGGCAAGATCATCGAGGGCGAGTTTCGTAGCCCCCACAACGGCTTCCAGCAGGCGCCGGGCTCCATCCATAATGACGAGGTGGCCTCCAAGCTGGGCTTCAAGGGCGGCACGGTGCCAGGCTCGGTCCACATGGACCAGTTCGCGCCCCTGCTGGTGGAGACCTATGGGGCCGACTGGTTCGCCCGCGGGAACATGTCTCTGCACTTCACCCAGGCGACGGTGGACCGCGAAGAGGTGAAGGCGGTGATGGAGGCCGCCAGCCCCCGCTCGCGCCTGACCATGTTCAACCGCGAGGGCGTCCAGGTCTGCATCGGCACCGCCAGCGGCGAGACCCGTGACGCGGAGTCGGAGATGGCCCGCCGCATGGCCACCCAGGCTCTGGCGTCGCCTGGGGCGCTTCGGATCCTGGCCGGATACAAGATCGGCGACACCAATACCGACATCCCCATGCGCATCGAGCTTGAGGCGCTGGAGAAGTCGCTCGGCCGCATCACCGAGCGGCTCCCCCTTTACGATGAGGGGGTCCTCCCCCCCTCTCACCTCGTGCGGCTGGCCCATATCAGCCGCCCCACGGTGCTGGCCAAGGTGAACCAGTCCGTGGGCCTCTTTGGCGCATTGGAGATCCGCATCGCCGACGGGCCCCTGAGGGCGGGCCATGACTATGTCGGGCGGACCACCATGCTGAAACTCACCGAGAGCCCCAAGACCGAGAACGCCTGGTACGACGTGGACATCGCCGATGCGGCGACAGGCAAGGACGTGGCCACGGTCACCTTCATGATCCGCTTCATGAAAGCCTCCTCGCCCCTCTGGGCCAGGCCGTCCTAAGAAGGTAAGCCTTGGCCCCATGGCCGCCCCGCGCCCCCCAGCTGAGACTTCCGCCGCGCCGCGCCTGACGCGGGAGGCGCTCTATGACCAGGTCTGGACGACTCCGCTCTCGACCCTGGCGGTCCAGTGGGGGATCAGCCGCAACGGGCTGGCCAAGATCTGCGACCGGCTGCTGGTGCCCTACCCCGGGCGCGGCTATTGGAACGCCCAGAAGGCCGAACGTCCAGCCTTGCCGCCGGCGCCGGCCGGCGTGGACGGCGAGGTGGACCTCGGGGCCCGGGTGGGACGCACGCGCCGGGACCGCACCCGCCTGGCGCCGGAGGCTCGGCAAGCCCAGCTGATGGCCGCGGCGGCGACCATCATCTCCCGTGAGGGCCTGCATGCGGCGACCATGAAACGCGTCGCCCGCGAGACGGGCCTCAGCGAAGCCCAGGCCCACAACCTGTTTCCCCGCCGTGCGGACCTCTTGATCGCGCTCGCCCGCCGGGAGCTGGCGGCCATGAATGACGAGCGCCAGGCCGAGATCGAGCGGGGCCAGGACAATCTGACCCGGGTGACCCTCTCGACCCTGGCCTATCTGCGCCAGGTGGAAGAACGCGGTGCCCTGATCCAGCGGCTGCTCAACAGTCCCGAGGTGCGCGCCGGCCTTCGGGCCGAGCGGGAAGCCCAGAGCGGCTATTCCCGGCGGCGCATGACCGAGCGGCTGACGACGCGCTACGGCGTCGAGGCCGATCTGGCCCGCGGCGCGACCGTGGTGCTGACCGCAGTCTGCCTGCGGGCCGGCCGGCTGCTGGCCGAGAAGAAGATCCCCCTGTCCATGGCTGAGCGCCTGAGCCTGGCCATTGTCACGGGCGGCAATCGTGAGATCCTGCGTGAGGGCCGCAGCTAGAGGTCTGGCGTCAGCGCCCGCAGGGACGAGCCGATCAGGCGCGTGGTGAGCTCATGTCCCCGTTCGGGAGTCAGGTCGCCGGCATGGACGAGGCGACCGGCCTCCTCCGGGATGGTGGTCATCAGGCTGAGCGCCGCCACCGCCTCCTTGGGCGACAGGCGCAGGGTGAGCCGGCCCAGCCGCGCCAGCCGCCGGGCGAGCCGGTCGCGGACGGCGGCCAACTCAGGATCAATCCGGCCCGCCATGAAGGGATCGCGCAGGACGATATGGGCCACCGGCCCCGCCTGGGCCACCTCGTCGAAATAGAGCGCCCCACAGGCCTGGGCGGCGTCGAACAGGTTTGTCCGCGCCGCAGCCGCCTCCAGCCCCGTCGCAAGCAGCGCTGCAAATCGGCGGGCCAGGAGCGCATTGGCCAGATCGTGCTGATTGGGGAAATAGGCGTAGATCAGCGCCTTGCTGACCTTAGCGGCGCGCGCCAGCGCCTCGAGCGGCAGGGGAAACCCGCCATGGGCCACGAGCAAGACCTCGGCGGCGTCGAGAATCTCGCCCCGCCGCACCTCAGGGGAAAGCCGGGCGCGCCCACCCCTCTGCGCCGTTTCGGACCTCATGGGGGATTTGTGGGCCGGGTCCGTCAGCCGCGCAAGTTCCGCTGTGCGGAAGCCCTCCGGGCGCTAGTGACATTCGCACCACTAGTGCGGCATATTGGCCGGGCTGGCCACCTGGGAAGGCGCCCTCGAGAGCGTTGAGGCTGGCTTAGGGAGGCCCCATGGCCGGACGACTCGACGACAAGGATGCAACCGCCCTGAAGGCGGCCGCGGAGCTCGGCATGGCGCCAGCCTTCTGGGCCGCCCGGCAGCCGGAAAAGGTCGCCGTCTTCGAGATGTCGGGGCCGACCCGCACCTTCGGACAGCTCAACGCCAATGCGAACCGGATCGCCCGGCTTCTGCAGGACCAGGGCCTGAAGCCCGGCGATTCCGTCGCGCTCCTCTGTCCCAACCGGGCCGAGTTCGTCGACGTGCTGTTCGCCACCCAGCGCTGTGGCCTGCGCATGACGCCGGTGAACTGGCACCTGACGCCGGACGAGATCGCCTATGTGATCGACAACTGCGAGGCCCGCGCCCTGTTCGCCGAGGCCTCGGTGGCCGGCGCGGCCCATGCCGCCGAGCAATGCCCACGCCTGACCTTGAAGGTGGCGATCGGCGGACCCCTGCCGGGCTTCCTGGACTATGAGGCCGCCCTCGCGCCCCATTCCGGCGAGGACATCGCCGATCCGGTGCGCGGCCACACCATGCTCTATTCGTCGGGGACGACGGGCCGCCCCAAGGGCGTCTACAAGCCCAACGCGCCCATCCCAACCTATGACCCGGCCTATCAGGACGACGACGTCCACTTCTGCACCGGCCCGGCCTATCACGCATCCCCCATGGCCGGGGACGTGCGCAAGGCCCTGGTGAACGGCGTGCCCACGGTGCTGCTCGAAAAATGGGACAACGAGAAGGTGCTGGCCACGATCGAGGCCCGCCGCGTCACCCGCAGCCACTTCGTGCCGATCATGTTCCAGCGGCTGCTGGGTCTGCCCGAGGATGTGCGCGCCCGCTACGATCTCAGCTCCCTGCGCCGCATCTCCCACGGGGCGGCCCCCTGCCCGCCCGAGGTCAAACAGGCCATGATCGCGTGGCTGGGGCCGGTGCTGTTCGAATACTATGCCGGCTCAGAGGGCGGCGTTGGGTTCTGGGTGACGTCCCAGGACTGGCTGAAGAAGCCAGGCACGGTGGGCCGGCGCCCCGATCCCGAGGCGGCGAAGATCCTCGACGAGGCCGGAAACGAGCTGCCCCCAGGCCAGGCCGGCACGATCTACATGCGGTTGGCCGACCAGGGCGGGTTCGAGTACTTCAAGGACAGCGCCAAGACCGACTCCGGCCGCCGGGACGGCTATTTCACCATGGGTGATGTCGGCTTTTTCGACGAGGACGGCTACCTGTTCCTCACCGGCCGCAGCGCCGAGACGATCATCGTCGGCGGCGTCAACATCTACCCGCAGGAAATCGATAACGAGCTCATCAAGCACCCGGCGGTGGCCGATTCCTGCACCGTGGGCGTGCCCCACGACGAGTATGGCGAGGAAGTCCGCGCGGTGATCGAACTGGCCGACGGCTATGAGCCCTCCGAGGCTCTGAAGGACGAGATCCTCGCCTATGCCCGCCAGGCTGTGGCCAAGTACAAGGTCCCCCGAAAGGTCGACTTCGCCGCCCAGCTGCCCCGCAGCGAGGCCGGCAAGATCCAGCGCAACAAGGTCCGCGCGCCCTACTGGGAAGGCCGGGCCCGCGCAATTTGAAGGCGCGCGCCGCGCACAAGGACGCTCAAGGACGCTCAAGGCGGGTCCGCACCGCCCTTGAAAGACGCAAGCAAGTCAGTCCAGGGCTCGGGGCGGACGCCCGGCGTTCGCCAGAAGTCCACAGCTTGAGCCGATGCGACGGCCTCATCGAAGGTCTTGCGCATGGCGGCCGTATCGAAGCTCAGCATGCCTCCATTCTCCGTCGCCGCCGGCGAGTCCGGCAGGGAGGCGACAGAGAGCGGTAGGTTGTGAGCCACGCAAAAGGTCAACGCGATGTTCAGCGCCTGACGATAGGACACCCTCAGCATGGTGTCGAAGCTGCGGACGAGGACTGCAGGCAGGTTGAGCGCTGTGGTCCGGGGCGCGGCCTCCAGGACGGTGTTCACGAGGACATAGACCCGACCACGCTGCATCCGGCGGCCAAGCTTTCGCCAGTGAAGGAGCGCCTCAGGCATGATGAAGAGCGGCGCCGTCACCCCCCCGTCCACATGGGCTTCCTCGTAGGCGACCCCTTCCACTTCAACCGTGAAGCGGTGCGGCGGAAAGAGACCTGGCAGGCTGGCGGACGCCACCAGCACGTCGCGGAATAACTTGGTCGCTTTGCCCCCACCTCTCAGGGCGATCTCGCCCATGTCCCAGACGCACGGCTTTTCGGAATCCAGATCGGTTGTGGCGACGAGCAAGCGCCGTCCCAGCCGGTGCTCCGCCGCCACCGCCGACACCAGGGCTTCGTCGACAAAGGGATGGATAAGCCGCTGCAACGCCACGGTGCGGAACAGACCTGGCTCCAGGCCGGGCGAGAGACCTCCTAGCCCTAGGGCCTCAGCGGCGTGGCCGCCGGTGTAGGCGTCCTGAAGTCGATCGTCCCACTGGGGCCCGAGGAATGCGAAAGGCGCGATCAACGCCCCCGTACTGACTCCCGTCACGATCGCGAAATTCGGCCGCCGCCCCGCCCGTGTCAGCCCGACCAAGACGCCGGCGCCATAGGCGCCGCCAGCCGCGCCGCCGGAAATGGCGAGGACGTTGAAGTCTTCGCCACTCCAGGCCGATCGAGGAATAGAAAGCCGATCCGCCGCTTCATTGAGGGACGCCTCGGCTTCCTCCACGCTCAGGCGAACGTTTTCAAAACCCTTGAGGCGCGCCCGCATTCCAACCGGGGCAGGTAGACGCGTGTTTCGAGCGGGGCGCGCTGTAGGGCGGGGCCGTTGGTCTTGGCGCATCACTGACAGTCTCGGCCATCCCGCCGTAAAAGACCCTTGGTCTGCGCAGCAGTATCCACCGCAGTTTAGCTCAACAAGGTCTAGCGGGCGATCCTTGGAGACCACGTCCGCGAGGCCCGAAGCCACGACCGCGGCCAAGTGGACGGCCCGGAAAATGACCTCCCGCCGATCGAGTGAGTCGAGTCACGCAGAATTTCGGGCGTCAGAAAGCCGCCGGACGTTTGAGCGTACGCCGGCCTCGAGAGGGAAATCGGGCTGTATGGCGAAGGCGCGCGGGTTCTCGATCCACTCTGGACCATAGGCGAAGGTCGAGAATTGCCGTGGCCGGGCATGGGTAAATCGCAATCGGCCCACCGACGTCCGGCCTTCGCCAAGCGCGACATGGGCGACGAAATCGGCCATCAGAAGGAAGCCCCGTCAGGGTCCACAACGTCCTGCCGATCCTGCTCTTTTTCCGTCTGAGCCTTCTGCCTTTTCAGCCTTGCCGCGAAAGAGCGGCCCCGCCGCGGTCCGTGCTCCGCTATCAGCGCGAGCCCCAGATCGTCTTTGCGGATATCGATCAGGTCAGCGAGCCGCTCCAGAAGGCCCAGCACAACAAGAATGTCGGCAAGCGTTCCAATAGCGACACCGGGATCCCCCCGTTCGAGGCGGGCGATAGAACTCGGCGAGGTTCCTGCGCGCACGGCGAGATCCGCCACTGCGATACCACGCCGCAGACGCGCGTTGCGGATATCCTGGCCCAGTCGTTCCAGTGCTGGCTTCGCCTTGGGGGAACCCATCTCAATCGTCCATATTTGACGTATTGAACAGAATTAATGGTCATATATGACGACTTGTATCCATGGCCAGGAATTTCGGTCCGTGTCCGCCCGGGTCACAATCGCCTCGCTTTGGAAACCTGCAATCGGCGAGCGCGGACTCAGACGCCAATATTCTTGATCTCAGCCATTGGCGGTCAACGCCTCAAGATAGGGCCGAATGATCGTGGCGACTGCTCCTTGCTCGGCCTGCCTGGCGATCTCGCCGGACGTCGTCCTGCGTTGGCGCAGCGCTTCCTGAAGGCCTTCGATCGCCACCGACAGCCCGATCTTGTTCCGATACCAGAAGCAATTGGCGATCGTCTTTGCAACGCCAACGACCTTCACAGTCAGCTAGAGTTTTCCGCGCCGATTTCCCAGGCTGGGGGTAGCGGAAGACGATCAAGGCTTCGAGGTTTTCGGACGCCCAGAAGACGTTCATTCTGACGCAAGGCGCCGATGGGATGCCGGTGGCGGACAGTTGCCGCAAGGCCGGAATCAGCCAGGCGACCTACTTCAACTGGAAGAAGAAATACGACGGCCTGCTGCCGACGGAGATGAAGCGGCTAAAGCGGCTGGAAGACGAGAGCACCAGGCTGCGAAAGCTGGTGGCGGATTTCTCGTTGGCCTGAGAGATGCTGCGTTTCGGACGTCAAAAAGCCGCCGGACGTTTGAGCGTACGGCGGCTTTGATGTGTTATGGGTGCTGCGATGCGCACCGTCCGTTGTGACATCGGGCGCCCGTCGTTGGTGATTGTGGCCTAGCTGATGATTGGGGCAAGGTCAGACCGGCGAGAAATCCCGACCCGGCCTCGTCCAAGGTTGGGGGCAAGGTCACGGGAGCACGGCCTGCTCGACCACGAGGATGAAACCCTCCAAGCGAGCTAAAGCCTGTAGCCGCCGCCTTCCCGCCGCGTGACCCGCATGATCTCCGACGCCCGCCGCCCGCCGCCCGCCAAGCGTCAACCCCACCAGCACCAGCTTGGCCTCAGGGGCGATGTGGTCGAAGGGCGCATCGGAGACGAACAGGTCGCACCCGACCTATCGGGTCATTTCCGCCGGGGTACACCTTGGCGATAAGCTGCCCAAGTCCAGGCGCTGGCAGGGGCGGACCCGTAGGAGCCGCGGCACCCGGCGGGGCCGAGCACGCCCGCCCGTCGCTCTCCGTCATCCTACGCTCGCCACTCACTCCGCAGCGGCATGCTTTTGGACAATTACCTTGCAGCTTTCGCATCAACTGTCCATATATGGACAATGCTGAGGACGCCCTCCGAAATCCTGCAAGACCTCGCGAGGCGCATCAAAGCGCGTCGGGTCGCCTTGGGCTGGCCACAGCTGGAGGCCGCTCAGCGGGCCGGCGTCGCCTACCGGACTTGGCGGCGTTTGGAGACCGAAGGTCAAGCCTCGCTGGAGGACATGGTCAAGGCCGCTGTCGCCCTGCGCTGCGAGGATGCGCTGAACGAGCTGTTTCCGCTCCCTGCGGCCAGTAGCCTCGATGCGCTCCTGGCGCAGCAGGCCGCCAGCGCCGCGACACGGCCGCCGCGTGTGCGGGCGTCCAGGTCACGATCTGCAAAGGCGCCCCGCCCATGAAGCTGGCGCCCGGGACCCCGCTGGCCACCAGCCTGACCTTTGGCGAGGACCAGCCCACTCTGCGCGTCGGCCGGCTGGCCATGGCCGGCGGTCTGGCGCAGCTAGAATGGTCGCCGGAGCTGATCGCCGCGCCGCTCCCGGTTTCGGCCCTGCTCTATCCACCGGAACCTGGCCTTCATCCCGCGCGCGGCGGGGAGTTTGAAGGTCTGCACGGCTTTCTCGCTGACAGCCTGCCCGAAGGCTGGGGCTCTCTGGTCATGCGACGACGCTTGAGCAAGCTCGGCGTCGCCATCGAGACGCTGAGCGCCTTGGATCGGCTGGCCCTGGTCGGCGACCACGGCCGCGGGGCCCTGACCTACCACCCGGCGACCGCGCCGCCGCCGCAGGTCGAAAGCCTCAATCTCGACGCCCTGGCCGCCGAGTCGACGGCGATCCTGACCGGCCACGAGGGCACGCTGGCCGACACCTTGGCCGCCCTGGCTGGCGGCTCGGGCGGCGCCAGGCCCAAGGTTCACGTCGGGTTCGACGCCGAAGGGCGGGTCTCGGTCTCTGAAGGCGAGACCGCCGCCGGCCACGAGGCCTGGATCGTCAAGTTCGCCGCGACCAACGATCCTCCCGACATCGGTCCCATCGAAGCGGCCTACGCGGCCATGGCCATGGCCGCCGGTCTGGCCATGGCCCCCTATCGCCTGCTGGAGTCAAAGACGGGGCCCGGCTATTTCGCCACCCGCCGCTTCGATCGCCCAGAACCCGGTCGGCGCGTGCACATGGTCTCGTTGAGCGGCGCGGTCGAGGCGCCGTGGCGCACGCCCGCAAGCTACGATCTCTTTCTGCGCGCGACCCTGGCCATCACCCGCCACGCTGACGACCTGCATGCCGCCTTCCGGCGCATGGTCTTCAATGTGCTGGCCAGTAATCGGGACGATCACACGCGGCAGCACAGCTACCTGATGGACAAGACTGGGGGGTGGCGCCTAGCCCCAGCCTACGACCTGACCTATTCGGCGGGGCCTGGCGGCGAGCACTATCTCGACGTCGAGGGTGAGGGCAAAAACCCGACCCGCGAGCAGGTGCGTGCGCTCGGGCGTCGGCATGGCCTGCCCGACCGCCTGATCGGCGCCGTCATCGACGAGGTCCGCGCCGCAGTAGCGGACTGGGGGCGCTTTGCGGCGGAGGCCGGGGTAACGAAGGCTTCGCGCGTAGAGATCTCGGCCGCCCACCATACTGTGGCGGCACACTTCTCGACGCCAAAATAAACAGCTTTGTCTAGCCGGTCGGAAGGAGACCCAGTTCCGCGGCGATGCAAAGCGCGACCACGATCACGGTCTTTGGCCTGGGGCTTACGGCCCGCGACGGGGCGGTGGTGCTCATCGCCCTCACCGTAGGCCTCGCCGCGATCGCTCTGGTGGGCTGGGCGGTGCTGGGCTGAGGCGGTGGCCAGACAGCAAAAAGCCGCCGGACGGGATACGTACGGCGGCTTTGAGGTGATTTGGGTGCGGGGACAGGATTTGAACCTGTGACCTTCAGGTTATGAGCCTGACGAGCTACCGGGCTGCTCCACCCCGCGGCAGATGAGTTGGCGCGTGGTGTTGCGCCTTATGTGCTGGCAAGGGTTTGATCTGATGACTTCATCCGTTTGGTAGACCTGGCGGCGACCTACTCTCCCGCGCCTTAAGACGAAGTACCATCGGCCCAGAGAGGCTTAACGACCGAGTTCGGAATGGGATCGGGTGGGGACCTCTCGGCATAACCACCAGGTCAACGAAAC
>NZ_JAUYAW010000010.1 GCF_030693405.1 Phenylobacterium sp. | reverse complement strand
CTGCGGCGGCGCTCCGGACCGGTGATCAAACTGACATGGGCCATGCTGTGCAGCTACGAGCGCTCTTAAGGACGTCCTTACGAGCACAGCATCGCCATCCACCTCACCCCGACAAGGCGGCCCCCACCGGAGGCTCACGATTGTCCTGAACGCCTCGTTCGCCAATGAGGCGCCACTCGCTTTCGTACTTCCAGTCTGGGGCCTTGCGCAGGAGGACGGCTTCATCGACTCGCACTCGTGCACGATTCCCGCCGAGCAGCATCTTTTGCACGAGGCTCGCCTGCACCACAGGAGAGCCGCCGTAGCGCACCTTGTGGAGAGCTGCCCCCTCAGGTACGCCGTAACCGATGCAGATACCGTTGTGTTGGTCACCGTAGTGACTCCACATCAACGGGCAGTCGGGGCGTTCGCCTAGAGAGACGATCCCCGTATCATACCGCTGCAAAAGCTCGGCTTCGACCTCGCGGCCCAAGAGGAACTGCAGAGGCTCGTCGACGGGAAGATCAGGGTTCGTAGCGTTGTAACGGATGTCCTCCATCCGCCGAGTGAACGCCAATTGGCACTGACGGGTGATGTGGTCGACCGTCTTCGGTCCCTTGTATCGAATCGTCTTGGCCGCGGCGGTCAACTCCGCCTCGACTCGCTGCACCATCAGCCGTTGGAGGACATCTTCGAGCGCTCCGGCGTCGATGTCAGTATCCAGGCGAGGCTTGGCGTCTAGCGGATCGTTGAAGGTGCTGGGATCTGCGAAATAGAGCGTGTCCTCAACGAGCATTTCCAGACTGAGGTGGGTGAACGCGCGGTATTTGTAGATCCGCTTTGGGTGATTGCTGAGCTTCGCCATGGCCTCCCCTACTCCAAATGGCTAAATCCCGTCGAACTTGCAGATCGATCCGACGCGGGCCAGCGACGAGCATGAACCTCGCCTTCTGGTTTGGATCGCCAGACGCCCTTGCGGCTCCCAACTCACCGTGAAGACATGAGAAATAACGAACGAAAACTCAACCTTGATGATCGAATCGCGGAATGGTCGTCCTAAGATTGCTGAATGTGGAAAAATGGTGAAGCTTGCCAGTTCAGAGGTATTCGCTTGTCCGCTAAAATGACCAACTTCAGCTCTGCACCGTCCGCTGCCGGGTACCTCTATCAGGCGCGCCTCGCGCTGGCCCTTTGCCTAAAATACGTGAACGTCGACTCGAGTGTAGAGGTGGGCATCGAGCGCCTGGATGACGTCTCGTTCGAGTCGAGTGGCACTGCGCTGGAATTGCTGCAGGCCAAGCATCACATCGACCGCGTAGCCAGCCTCTCCGACAAAAGCGTCGATCTCTGGAAGACTATCCGCATTTGGAGCGAGGCTGCGGCTAGCGACCCGACCCTGCCCGCGAGGACTCGTCTGGCTCTGGTGACGACAGGCTCGGCGCCCGAAGGTGGCGCCGCGTCGATGTTGCGCCCTTCCGGGTCCTCCGCCATGGGCCACGCCCGTGACCCGAAATCCGCGGCATCGCTCCTCGTGGCCGTGGCGGAAGCCGGCGGCAATCAAGAGCTGAAGGCCGCATACGCCGCCTTCTTGGCGCTCAGCCCGACCATGCGCATCTCCTTGCTGAGCACGGTCGAAGTGCTGGATGACCAACCGCTACTGAACGACCTAGGCGAAGTAATCGAAACCGAGCTGCGGCTGATCGCCCCGCGCGGTAAAGCTTCTCTCGCCCGGGAACAGCTGGAGGGATGGTGGTGGCCGAAGGTCTGCCTTGCCCTCATGCAGGACCCCGTCCCGCCGATCTCCGTGCTGGAGATCGAGGCTAAGCTCGACGACATCCGAGATGGATTGAAGCGCGACGCCCTAGTCGCCGATCAAGAGCACGTCGATCCGCCGGCCGACGAGATCGCCGACTATGAGGGCCGGCCATTCGTCCGGCAACTGAAGATCGTCGGCATCGGCGGCAATCGGATCGAGTATGCAAAACGCGACTACTACCGCGCGTTCACTCAGCGCTCGAAATGGGTTCGCAAACACCTCGTGTTCGACGGTGAGATCGCGAAATACGAGGTCACGCTGATCGAGGAATGGCAGCCCCGTTTCCAACAGATGCGCGACAAGGTCGCTGGCGACCAGGGCACCGGTCTTTCGCTACGACAAGCGGGACAGGCACTCTATGCTTGGGTCGAAGCCGACGCCCGTTTCCCGTTCCGGTCGGTAGCCCATCGCTTTCTGACCGTGGGCTCCTACCACATGCTGGCCAACGATTTTCGGGTCGGCTGGCACCCAGATTACGAAACGGCTTGTGCCGAAGAGGATGCCTAAGCAGTGGCGTCGCGATGGAGCCTGTCCTGGCGCGAGCGGCCGGCCGAGGAAGCTGCGCTGCTCAATCCTGCCTTCTGCGGCGAGCTGATTGCCCGCGCCACAAAGGACTACCAGCGCCTACGTGGAAATGCTTTTCCGCTCCCGTTGAGCTTCGTCGTGCTTCCTCTGATCCTACATGCACCCACGCTCGCGGCCCTGCCTGGTCGAGCAGACACGACGTTCGCGACCTGGTCTGCCGAGAATGAAGCCCTCTTGGCTGACCTCCCGGAGCGCACATTGCGGCTGAGGCCAATTAGCCGAGAGGCCTTGCTGTTCTTGGCTCAACATAGCGCCCTGACACTCGGCGCGGACGGCCTCCGAACCGGTGAAAAACCTCTGAAACTCGCCGCAAAGCCTGCCGCAAGCACTCGTGACGTCGACGACATTCGACGAGCGGCTGCGTTGCTGGGCCGATGGTTCGCTAACCAGGGCGCACCGGTCCAGATCCTCCAGACGATGGGCGTTACACCGTGACCCTGCAGCTACGAGCTCTCGCGATCTATTCCCACACCGGCGAGCGTAGGGAGGTGGAGTTCGTGCTTGGGCGATTGAACATCGTCACTGGAGCCTCCAAGACCGGCAAGTCGGCACTGCTGGATATCGTCGACTACTGCTGGGGCCGCAGCGAATGCACGATTCCCGAGGGCGAAATCCGACGTGGCGTGTCGTGGTTCGCGATCCTCCTCGACCGTGACGGCGAGGGCATCCTGATCGCGCGTCGCAACCCAGGCCCGGCGGGCAAGGCCAGCGAAGACATCTTCTTCGAGCGCGGAGTGGCCGGCTTCCCAGAAAACCCTGAGGCCTTCGCCAAGAATGTCACTGCTGACGGCCTACGAAGGCAGCTGTCGATTGTGCTTGGAATCTCCGAAAACAAGCACGTCCCGGAACCTGGGGCGACACGGCTCCCCCTTGAGGCTTCAGCAAGTCAGGCCATCTTCTTCTGCCTCCAAGCGCAGGATGAGATCGCCAACCGGCGCCTCCTATTTCACCGCCAGGGCGAGCAGTTCATCCCCTCTCATATCAAGGACACCCTTCCGTACTTTGTTGGGGCGATGGGTGAAGATCACTACCTGCAGCGTATGCGCTACGACGAGGCGCGCGCACGCCTGCGCAAACTCGAGCGCGACTTTGCTGAGGCCCGCTCTCTGGCTAACGAGGCGTCTGGCACCGCTCAGGCCCTGGTGCAGGAAGCAAAACGCGTCGGACTGTTGCCGCCTGAAGCTTTTGCTGAATCGCCCGCCGACTTGCGCGCGCTCCTAGCGACGGCCGCGGCGCCGCGCGAGCTGGCCTACGCCCGCAACGATGATCCGGCGACCGATCTGACGGACTTGGAAAACCGCCGCCGCCGTCTGCGTGGAGACATGCAGGAGGTTCGTGACGAGATCGCCGACGTGCAGCGTCTCGAGCGCGAAGCGTCAGAGTTTCAAGTTGAGGCGCGAGAACAGGAAGCGCGGCTGGCGTCGATCGGCCTACTCTCCGACGACAGCGGCGATGCTGAGACCTGTCCCCTCTGCGACAGCCATCTTAATACAGCCATTCCGTCAGTCACTGACGTCCGAAGATCCCTGACTGCCCTTGAGGGTCAGCTGAAGTCGGTTCGACGCGATAATCCGCGACTGCAGGCCCGCCAAGCTGACCTCGAGGCGCGCCGGAACGCGTTGGACGAGCAGCTTCGCACCGTCCAGACCGATATCCTTGCTCGCATTTCTGAAAACGAGCGGCTTCGGATCGAACAAGACCAATTCACTGAGCAGGCTCGAACCGCTGGTAGGATTGGCTACTACTTAGAAAACGCCCGCACGGTTTCCTCCGACGAGGGGATTCGCCTGGCCATCGCCAGAGCGCGGGCCGAGGTCTCCGAGCTCGAACAGCTATTGGACCAAGAGGCGCTGGAGGAACGTCTGCTGACGGCCTTGAACCTAGTCGGCCGTGACCTCACTAAATATGCGCGCAAGCTCGACCTTGAGCACGGCGAGAACGCCCTTCGTCTCGACAGGAAGAATCTCACAGTTGTCGCCGACACCCTCGACGGCCCACTGTCGTTGCCTCAGATTGGCAGCGGGGAGAATTGGGTCGGCTACCACATTGCCGCCCACTTGGCTTTGCACGGGCTCTTCCGTGCCCGCAATCGCCCTGTGCCTGCCTTCCTGATGTTGGATCAACCCTCGCAGGTGCACTACCCGCCGGAGCGCGATGTTGGAGAGATCGACGGCAAGAGCGATGAGGACCAGGCGGCCGTGGCCAGGCTCTACCGGCTGCTCTTCGACTACTGCGAAGAACACTTCCCCTGCATGCAGATCATTGTCATGGATCACGTCGAGCTGCTTGAAGACTGGTTCCGCGACTCAACCGTTCAAAGATGGCGCGACAACATCAAGTTGGTGCCTGTAAGCTGGTTGAATCGAGGGTGATCGAGGCGGTTACATCGGCGCGATCAGCCCCACCTCTTACTGCAGCGAAGTCGCCAAACGTCGGCTAGAAGGACCCTTGTGCCAGCGCGAACGATAGACGAAATCAAGCAAATGATCGCTGCCGACGAGTTCGCCGGCGTCACGATAGATACAAGCGTTTTCGACCAATACGGCTGCAACCTTCGGTTCCGCACGCTGCTGGCCCTAAAGCAATTTCGCGACACCGGGATTAGCGTCGTCCTATCGACGATCACGATGTCAGAGGTGAAAGCGCACCTCAGGGAGTCGTTCGAAGAGGCCGCGACAAAACTCAAACAAGCGCTGAACCAGTATGATCGGACCTGGCAGCTAAACCTCGACAAGGCAAAGGTCGGGGCCGACCTGGGTGTGGACGAGGATCCGGCGATCAAGGCTGCGACCATGATCGATGAGTTCATGGGCGCCACCGGCGCCACGCTGTTGCCGATACCCCAAGGCGTGGCGATCCAGCAGGTGGTGGATCTCTACTTCGGCGGCCAGCCTCCGTTCGCAGCGAAAGGTGACAAGAAGAGCGAGTTCCCCGACGCCATCGCCCTCTTATCGCTGGAGGCTTGGGCGGGTGCAAACGGTGCCGTGCTGGCCGTCAGCCGAGACGGAGACTGGCAGCGGTACGCGGAGGGATCGGTCAACCTCGTCTGCGTTGACGACCTCCCCGCAGCGTTGGCGCTCTTCAACGACGCAGACCGGGTGATCGGCGCGCGGATCGCCACAGATCTGCGCGAAGGCCGATCACCGCAATTGAAGGCCTGCGTCGAAAGTGCGCTGGAGCGTTTCGTCGAAGAGTTCGATATCGAGGCGAATGGTGCCGACTACTACGAGGCCGAGCCTGAAGGCGCGACGGTCACCCAATGGTCGGTTTCACAAGGCGCGGTGAACGTGGTGTCGGCCGACGCCGACACCTTGACAGTGGTCGTCAGGATCGAAGCCGAGGTCGAATTCCACGCGGGTTTCCGCTTTTCTCATTGGGATAGCATCGACCGCGAGTACATTCGTCTCCCCGGCAGCACGGCCTCGACTATCGACAAGGTCGCCCTCGAAGTCGCCATCACGATCTACAAGGATGACCTGGACGATCCCGCGCCTCACGAAGTGTCGATTGAAAGCTCAGGACTGACGGCTGATTTCGGATATGTCGAACCCGATTGGGGTTAAGTGACGCCAGGTGGCGTCGGCCCCCTCATGGATCGACGTCACGCCCTTGGGGGCCTTGAAAGGCAGACGCCTGTCGTCGAAGTTCGGAGCCAAGCTAGGATTTCGCATGGATAGGCCGAACTCCTTTTCAGATCGCTTCGGGTATCGACCGCCTGACGCCGAGATCATCATCCGTGAGGACGCGCCCGAGATGGTGCGCGACGGTATTCTGATGCTTGGTTATGCCTGCGGGGTAGGTCCTAATGGTATGCGCGACGCCCTCTGCGAAGTGCTGTTGAAGCGACCCGACCCCAACAATTGGTCGCCTGGGAACGTCGAGAATGAAGTCTCGCGGCTGATAGATGGGGCACCCTGGTACAAGGTCTACGACATCGCAGAGCGCCTCTACAGGGCCGTTGGCGAAGGTGACTACACAGCCAGTAAGGGCCCCGAATTTGAGCGGCGACTGAACCTGCTCTTCAACGAGCACGGTGTAGGCTGGCAGATGAAGGGCGGTTTGATCGTTGCGCGCGGCTCCGAGCCCTTTGAATTGGCGACGCGAGACGCCGCCCAGGTCATTCGGGACGCGGGAACGCCAACGGCGGCCAACGAGCTCCATGAAGCCCTCCGGGACATTTCCCGCCGTCCGACCGCCGATGTGACAGGCGCGATCCAGCACGCGATGGCGGCGCTTGAATGTGTCGCGCGAGAAGTCGATGGCAGCACCGACACGCTCGGAAAAATCATTGGCCGGCTCAGCTTCCCTCCCCCGCTTGATACAGCGCTCCATAAGCTGTGGGGGTTCGCGTCAGAACAGGGCCGACATATCCAAGAGGGGCGCGAGCCACATTTCGAAGAGGCCGAGCTCGTCGTCACCGTGGCTTCAGCGGTGAGCGTCTACCTGCTGCGCGCCGCGGGCCGGGCGACCTAGCCTTGGCCAAAGAGTCAGGAGGTCGACTAAAGAAGCCCCTGGTGACGCCCGCCCCGGGAGACGCATGCCCATGCGGATCGGGCGGGTCGTTCTCCCTCTGCTGCGAACCCCACCTGCCGGGCTTTAACACTACGTGGGCGCTTCGGAAAGCTCTGGAAGCGCGCGACCTGGACGCTGCGATGATCGCTGCCAGGGCGGACGTCACCCAGTATGTCATCTGGCACCGGACGAATACCGAACCCCTCGTCCGCATGGGTCATCCGGTCGGAGCCGAGATGCTGGATATTGACGTCAAGGCGCTCGCCTCGGCCGTCGATGAGCTTGTCCATCTGCATTGGTTATCGGACCAAACGGGCGAGCTGATGCGGGTTCTCGAACGCCTTCGCACGGCAATTCGATCGCCGGCCTGGAATCGAAAGATTACCTTCTTCCAGGTGAAGACGGAGGAGGTGCCTAACGAAAACCCGGAGGCTGCACGGCGAGAATTCGCCAAACTCATGCCGATCACCGATCATGAAGACGACGTCGAGATCCTCCAGACGTGCATCAGCCTCTATGGCTCGACGCTCTCGTTCTCCAAAATGATCGCTGTTTGCGACCATATCCTGAGGCTCAGCGACGACCTCTCGGTGCAGATGCAGTACACGTCCGTGAAGGCGGGCCGATATCTGCTTGTCGACGACATCCAGCAAGCTGGGTTGCTGTTCGACCAAGTCGCCACGATGGCGCGCGAAGCGCGCGATGTCGGCGAGCTCAATCCCTACGAGGAATGGCTCTTTGCCGTCACCCTTTCGCACCTGGGCCTTTTGAAGCGCCAACCCGAGCTGCTGGACGAGGCGATCGCGCTCGTAAACCGTCAGCTGGCGGTGCCTAACTGGAAGCCCGCTGGCCTGGAGCGACTCAATAGGCTGATCGGCGATTGTCACAGGTATGCTCACCGCTGGGCGGACTCTGAGGCGGCGTATCGGACTGCCCTCGCGGCGGTGGAGACACCAGCAGCGAGGATTTTCTTGGCTGAGGCTGTTCTCAACCAAGGACGCCCGACCGACGCGGCCGCAATCATCGACGCCGTTCAGAATGAAGCGCTCGAACGGGAAGAATACGAGGACTACGTCTTCGGTTTTACGGCGATTGCCGTCGAGACCGGCGATCGGAACCGCATGCAGCAAGCGGCCCGAAAGCTGGAAGGCTTCGAATCGACAGCGCCGTATTTCGAGAAGCGACGCCTACTTCTCCTGCTCCGCGCGAAGCAGGTGATCGAACTTGGGCGCACGCCGAAGAACATCCGTTCGATCCGGCGTCTCGTCGCCGCGACAGCGCGATCGATCAACCGTTACGCCATCCTAGAGCCCAACTGGAACGGCCTGGGCGTGAACATAAACAAGGCGCTCGATGACCTGGCGGACCGGCTCGATCCACCGACGTAGCAGAGTCGCATCGCTCTCAAACCCCTTAGAGAACCGAGCTTAGGCATCAAGCTGGCAGGCGGCGCTTCTTCCCTAGCCCCGCAGAGAGCCGCCAGAGACAGACTTCGTGCACCATGGCGTCGGCCTGGGAGGCGGGATAGCCAGCGCGTCGGAGTTCATCTCGGGCGCGGATCCCATCGAACGCCTCCTCTCTGCTGCGCTTGACGATCACCGCGAAGGCGTAGGCTTCCGACGTCGAAAGCCCGCTGGCCGCGAGCCGGTTGGCGGACGCCTCCACATCGGCGAGATCGTTGGGGCCGGGATACGGGGTTCTTGAGGTCATCACATTCTGCCTGGACTGAGTGAGTTGGGAGTGGGGGGATTTCGTTTGTCAGATCGATCTGCGCGCCCGGCATGGGGCGGGTTGCTGCGCTTGCCTCACAGCCAACTCAGGGCCGCACCGCTCGCGCTGCGATTATCGGGTTGAACTAAGCTAGCCGCAGTGATGGTTGGCCATCCGGGGAAATAGCGCCTCGGGCCACTGACCGGGTGAGATCACTTGTTGCCGGCGCCCTTCCTTCACGCCCAGACGCCAGGGCCCGATCCTCAGGATGTTGAGGCGGCGAAACCCAGGCTCGGTGGGTTCAGGCGGCCGGGGCCGCTGACCGTAGTAGATCCAGAGCTTCTGGGCTTCCTCGCCGACCCTGCCCAGCTTGAGGAGCGACTCATGACGCCAGCGGCTGTCGATCTCGAAGATGATCGGCGGCTGACCACCGCACCGCGTCCATGCGACGTCAAAGCGCCCGGTCTGCACGTACCTGCGGTAGCCGGTGGCCACCTCAATGGCTGAACCATAGCCGAGACGGCTGCCGAGCTCGGCCAGACGGCGCTGCAGCGTATTGTGTCGCTGGAGCTTCGAAATGCCGTCCGGCAGCGGCCGGGTCAGTTCCTGATCGATCAGGTGAACGAGATCGGCGTCAAGGCGCCAGCCGGACTCATAGGCCGGCCAGAAGCAGGGAGGAGATGCGCCCATGGGGATGGACCTTTCTTGAGAGCTAACGTCGCTCTCCCCTCCCCTTCCTCTCTTCTTTCGATCTGCGGCTCGGGGTTCTCGTTTAGGCTTCCCGGGGGCCGCTACCCGCGGAAAGGGACGAGCCCTCTTCAGTGGGGCTTGCGCCAACGACATAACTATATATTGGCATGATATGCAGTTATGCGTTGACAGTCATATCGGCATGTCCTACCGATATGGAATGGCGAAGCTCTCCGATCTTGTCCGAACAGTGGCCGACCTCACCGGCGCTCCGCTTTCGAGCGTGACTGTCGTCGGGCGCGTGCTGCGTGAAGCTGGGTTTGTCGCAAGCAAGGGACGAGGTCGTGGCGGGGCCAATATGGGCAGTAGAGATACAGCTCACCTGCTGCTGGGTGTTATTACGCTCGGCGACACGACAAAGGCGGCCGAGATCGTTGCGGGTCTACAGGCGGCGCTTGCGCGAGGCGCCAGAGCGCGCATTGGCAACACTAGTCAATATTTTACAGGGGACGAAGCGTATTATTACTTTCCCCGTATCGCAAATGGGTCCGTAGTTGACGCTCTGGAAGACATACTAAGTCGACTGCGCCCAAGCGACGAATTAAAATCGAGAACTAGCATCTTCGAATACGATGTTGCGCGTGATGGCGAACCAAATTGGAGATTGTGTGTTGATGGACAGACACCACATAGCCTCGCGATAAAAGCTAGCAACATGGGATCTTGGCAAATTACACTCGCCATAGATTTCGAAAACAGTGCAGCCCTTGATTTGGATTTTAGCGTGGGGGAGCCAGTGGCGTACCTGCCTGGCGGCAAACCCCGCATGCTTCAAATGAACGTCATGCACGCGCCGATTATCGAGGGCGTGGTCAGGTGCATTCGTGACGAGCCGCCACGCCAGTGGCCTGAGAGCGAGGGCTGAGGCATGGAAAAACGTGCTGACCAACTCGGCCACCTCATCAAGCCACGCGGCCTGACCGAAGCAGAGGCCGCAGAGTATGTGGGCCTGACGATCCGTTCACTGAGGATAGCTCTCCGGGAGG
Source organism: Phenylobacterium sp. (assembly GCF_030693405.1). Lineage (GTDB taxonomy): Bacteria > Pseudomonadota > Alphaproteobacteria > Caulobacterales > Caulobacteraceae > Phenylobacterium. The sequence continues at coordinate 229,754 of NZ_JAUYAW010000010.1, read as the reverse complement.
GGCAGTACTCGCCCCCAAGCCTCCCTCGCGGGCGCTTCGACCGGAAGCTGCTTGAGCAGGAGATGGACCGGCACAGCGGCCTGTCCAACAGCCAACCAGAGGACGCCCTGGCCGCTTGGGAGCGCCGTCGCGATGCGCGTTAGGCTGAAAGGCATCAACCGGGTCAAGAAGACCCTGAGCACTGGCGAGGTGCGCTACTACTATTATCATCGCGCCACCAACCGTCCCTTGGTCGGCGAGCCAGGGTCAGATACCTTCGTCGCGTCCTACGCCGAGGCCGAGACCTGGGCCCGCGAACGACATACCCGCGGCACCTTCCTCAGCCTGACTCGCGCCTACACGCAGTCCCCAGAGTTCCGGAAGACCCTGGCCGAGAGGACGCAGAAGGAATACCTGCGGCTGCTCAGGGCGGCGGAGGCGGAGTTCGGTGATATGCCGGTTGCCGCGCTCAACAATCCTCGGGTGCGTTCTCACTTCATGGCGTGGCGGGCGGCGGTGGCCGACAAGTCCGGCTTGCGGGAGGCCGACAACAGGCTGTCCGCGGCCTCGTCTATGCTCAGCTGGGCGTTCGACAATGGCCGCATAGAAGCCAACCATGTGAAGGGCTTCAAGCGGCTCTACCACTCCAACCGGTCCGACGTGATCTGGCTGCCCGAGCACATCGAGGCCTTTATGGCCGCGGCGCCCATCGAGATGCAGCGAGCGCTTATCCTGGCGCTCCACACCGGCCTTAGGCAGGGCGACATCCGGCGCCTCTGCTGGTCCAATTACGATGGCGCGCGCCTGACCCTGCGCATCGGCAAGAACCAGCGCAACGGACGCGAGGCGCCCCTGATCTCCATCCCCTGCACGGCGACTCTCCGGCAGATGCTCGATGGCATGGAGCGGCGCAGCGCTCTGATCCTCACGACCAAGGAAGGCAAGCGCTTCACGCCGCGCTATTTCGGTCACCAGTGGGACGCAGCCATGAAGGCCGCAAAGCTCGGCGCCACGGAGCTGCGCTTCCATGATCTCCGGGGGACAGCGGTCACGATGCTGGCGGAAGCCGGCTGCTCGGTTCCGCAGATCGCCTCGATCACCCAGCACTCATTGGCGACGGCGACCCGGATTCTGGAGACCTACCTGGCGCCGACTCGGCATCTGGCGACCCAGGCGATCGCTCAATTTGAGAACGCAGCGGCAACAGAATTTGCAAACCGGCTGCAAACCAGGGCCGAAAACGCCCCTGCCAAGGCCCAGCAGAAAGGCTGAAACACGAATGATTCCAATGGGAAGAAGTGGCGCGCCCGGAACGATTCGAACGTCCGACCCTCAGATTCGTAGTTTTTATTAGCGCCCTCGACGAGGTCCGCCGGACTCACGCTAAACTACGCCAAATCCATTGTTCTTGCTCATCTTTTTCGGAGGTGATAGGGTTTCTGAGTGGCCCGACCTTGAAACTAGGTTGGGGCAAACCCCAACCTAAACCCCAACCTAAATTCCGTCATGAGCGATCTGAAAGCCACCCTCAGCGACAAGGTCATCAGCCGCCTGCCGCTGAGCGACAAGGGCCAGTATGAGGTTCGGGACACCGAGCTCCGTGGCTTCTTCGTGCGTGTCGGCACGCGCTCGAAGGCCTTCGCGGTCATGGGCGAGCACTGGAAGGATGGCAAACGCCACGCCAAGAAGGTCACGCTTGGCAGCACTGACGAACTGACCACGCGTGACGCGCGGGCAAAGGCCAAGGACGTGCTCGGGAAGATCGCCAAGGGCGAGTATGCGGAGGAAGCCAAGAAGGCTCCCGACGCCCCGCCGACCGCCGACGTCACTCTGGGGCAGGCCTGGGCGCGCTATCGCGTGTCACACCTGGAAAGGAAGAACCGCAGCGCCGGGACGATCGCCGGTTACGCCGACCACGTCGAACGGATGCTGAAGGACTGGCTCGACAAGCCGCTGAGGGAACTGGGCGAGAACCCGGGCTTAGTCTCGCAACGCCATGACGAGTTGACGAAGAGCGCGGGGCCTTACGCGGCCAACGGCTGCATGCGGACGCTGCGGGCCATCTACAACCACGCCCGTCGGGGCGTCCGGGGACTGCCGCCGGAGAACCCGGTCATGGCCGTAGACTGGAACGAGGAGAAGCGCCGCGACGTCGCCATGGGCGCCGTAGATATCAGCGGCTGGATGACCGAGGCGGGTCGCCTCCGAAATCCCATCCGTCGCGAGTTCCACCTATTCACCGTCCTCTGCGGCAGCCGTCCGACCGCGCTGAAAATGGCGAAGGTCGAGCACCTGAACTTCAAGGATCGCGTCTTGCACATCCCTTCGCCCAAGGGCGGGGCCAAGAAGGCGTTCGACATCCCGCTGTCGCGGCCGATGATCCGCTGCCTGGTCCGGGCGATGCGCGCCGGCAGCATGCTCCATCCGGACGCGGCGAAGACCTGGATCTTCGCGGCCGACAGCGAGGAGGGCCACATCGTCGAACAGAAGGAGAGCCGCGGCACGCTCTCGAAGTGGGGCAACGACCTGCGCCACACCTACCGCACCCTCGGCCAGGCCGCCGGCCTCTCCCCCGTCGACATGCACCTGCTGATGAACCACAGCGTCAAGGGTGTGAACGAGGGCTACATCACCCGCTCCAAGCTGCTGAACGATCACCTGCGCGCGTCTCAGCAGACCCTGTCGGACTTCATCATCAAGTCCGGCACGGCGCCGCCGAAGGATGGGTCCAAGCGGGAACGGGTCTGGCCTCTGCTCGCCGCACGTCGAATTGGCGACGATCAGCTTGACCCCACCCCGCCAGACCCGCGCGAAGGCAAGCCGCTGGGTCCGCGAAAGGCCAGGACCGCCGAAGCGGTCGAGCCGGCCAAAGCCGCGTAGACAGGGCCACGTGCCCATGTGTTCGCACGTGGACACCCCGCCGATTTCTAACCGAACCTACGATATCCTTCGACGGGCACGCTGAGCCCCTGGTCCTGCTGAGCCAGCCTGTTCACATGTCCGCGTGTGCGGAGGTGAACATGCGGACCATAGCCATCGTGAGCCAGAAGGGCGGGGCGGGTAAGACGACCCTCGCGGTCAACCTCGCCACGGAAGCGGCGAGATCGAGCGTCTCGCTCATCGTCGATACCGACCCGCAGGCGACCGCCAGTCGGTGGGGCCAGTGGCGCGGCGGCGGCGACCCGGAGGTCGTCGATTGCGGCGCGCCGACCCTTCTCGCGGGCAAGCTGGCCAAGGCGGCCGACCTTGGCGCCGAGGTCGCTGTGATCGACACGCCGCCGCATGCCGACGCAATGGCGCGCCAAGCCGCGCAGCTGGCGGACCTACTCCTTATTCCCTGCCGCCCCAGGGCCTTTGACCTGGCCGCGATTGAGGCGACGGCGGAGTTGGTTCGGTCCAGTCGGAAGCCGGCTTTCGTGGTCTTCAACGCCGGCCCTCCGCGAGCTCCTCATATCTACCGGGACGCCGCCAATCTGATCGGTGGGGAGTTCGGTCTTGAGATCGCCCCCGTCGTCCTGCCCGAGCGCGCCGCATTTCATCACAGCGTCGCCGCCGGCCTGACCGCAACGGAACACGGCCTTGAGGGTAAGGCGGCAGGCGAGATACGGGAGCTTTGGGCGTGGACATGCGGACAGCTTGGCATGTCCACAGGCGCCCAGGCGGTGCCGGCATGAGCCGGTTCGACGCGATCAGAACGGAGCGGGCGAAGCCTGAACCGGTGCCCGATCCCGCTGTCACGGTCGCGCCTCAGGGCCGACCACTGGCGCGGGTCGGCAAGAAGGCGGTCGGGGGCTACTTCAGCCCCCAGCTCAGCCAAGCCCTTAACATCCTGGCCTTGGAGCAGAACGTCACGCTGCAGGCTCTGCTAGGCGAGGCGATCGACGACCTGATGCGCAAGTACGGCAAACATCCGTTTGGCGAGCGCTGACACGTCCACACGTGCGCGTGCCGACAGGTGGTCAGACGTGGTGCGCCACAGCCTCCTCATCATAGCGGCGCGCGGCGCGGACACGCCCGCCATCGGGGTCGGTCGTGGAGGTTTGGGCGCCCTGATCGGCCCAGGCTTCCAGATCGCTCAGGGCATAGACGACCCGCCCGCCGATCTTTCGGTAGCGGGGACCCGTGCCGTAGGTGCGGTGCTTTTCCAAGGTGCGGCCAGACAAGCCGAGGTGACGGCCCGCTTCGGGGGTCCGCAGGTAGCGGTTGGGAGCTCTGGATGTTTCCATGACGGCGATACCTCTGCGCAGGGAGCTCGCCCAGAGACGGACCGCTCCATCATCGACTCAGCGTAGGCGGGCGGGACTCCGGCGGGAAAGGCGTAAGCCTACCCATCTCAGCGAGCGACGGCGTGGCGGAGACGGAACCTGCGGGTTCCAAGTTCGCCCATTTCGATAAACCTTTAGGTTCCGGTTCGAGGAAACTACCGCGACCCTTCATGCACCATAATTCGTGCGTTAAGCCGGGTATTGCACGATTTATGATGCAACCGCTTGACCGTTAGGCTTGCATATAGAGATGTCGCACCATAAATCGTGCGTTATTGGGGATAGCTCCCTGTTTCTGGTGCAGCCATGAAGGCCTCTAAAGCCCAATCCGCCTTGCCGCTCTCCGTCCGCCGGGGACTTGCGAAGCTTGGCGGCGACATATCGACGGCTCGCAAGCGCCGGAACATGACCGTCGCCATCCTGGCCGAGCGGGCTTTCGTCGGCCGTAACACCATCACCCGCGTGGAGCGGGGCGACCCCGGCGTCGCCGTCGGAATCTATGCCACGGTGCTGTTCGTCCTTGGGTTGGCCGACCGGCTCAGCGCACTCGCTGACCCCGCCACCGACCAGGTTGGCCAGACCCTCGCGGAGGAGCAGCTGCCTAAGCGCGTCCGGACCAAGGCGGAGGCTCGCTGACATGGACCGCGAGATCGAAGTCCATATCGACTGGGATGGCGCGACTCGTCCAGTTGGCCGGCTATGGGCCAGGGCCAAAGGCGCTCGCCAGACTTGCTCCTTCGCCTACGATCCGGCTTGGCTAGGCCTGCCGGGAGCGTTCCCGCTTGAACCGAACCTCCCCCTAGTCCGAGGCGACGCCCACTGGGACGGCGGCCTCTTCAACGCCTTCAGCGACCCCGCGCCGGACCGCTGGGGCCGCAATCTGATGGGCCGCCGCGAACGCCACGAAGCCAAGGCGGAAGGCCGAGCGCCCCGCACCCTGCTGGAGGCGGACTTCCTTATGCTGGTCGAGGACCAGACCCGCCTCGGCGCCCTGCGTTTTCGCGATGTCGGCGCCGAAGGCTTCGCGGCAGCCGACGCCCACCCTGTCCCGCCGCTCGTCGCCTTGCCCAAATTGCTAGGGGCCGCGCGCCGGATCGTCGATGACCGCGAAACCGACGAAGACCTACGCATACTCCTGGCGCCGGGCAGTTCGCTCGGTGGCGCCCGCCCGAAGGCGTCCGTGAGGGACGCCCAGGGCGAACTCCTGATCGCCAAATTTCCGAGCCAGACGGACGACTGGCCGATCCCGACCTGGGAGTCCGTTGCTATGACGTTGGCCCGGCAGGCCGGCATCTCCGTGCCTGCGTTCCAATTGCGCCAGGTGGCCAAGCGGCCGGTGTTCATGATGTCGCGCTTCGACCGTATGGCCGATGGCGGCCGCCGGCCATTCCGCTCGGCGCTGACCGCGCTCGGCGCCGTCGACGGCGAGGTCCGAAGCTATCTGGAACTGGTCGACGTCCTGCGCCAGGACGGCGCCGACGCTCCGGGCGACGCGGCCCAGCTCTGGCGACGGATGGTGTTCAACATCCTGATCTCGAACACCGACGACCACCTACGCAACCACGGCTTCTTGCGCGAGCCCGGTGGTTGGCGCCTGTCTCCAGCCTACGACCTCAACCCCATGCCCACGGACGTGAAGCCGCGCATCCACGCTCTGGCGCTCGACGAGACTGACCAAGATGCCTCACTCGACACGGCGCTTGGAGTGGCCCCCTACTTCAGGCTCGGCAAGTCGGAGGCCTTGGCCATCGCCAAGGAGGTCGGGATCGTGGTCGCCACTTGGCGCGAAGTAGCTGGCCAGCACGGCCTGACCGCCAACCAGATCGATCGCATGGCCAGCGCCTTCGAGCATGACGACCTCGCCCGCGCCATCGCTTGAGGCCGGCAGGCTCGGAGTGGGGCGGGCTCTCACCGACCTCGCTCCTTGTCTGCCTCAGGGCCGTTCCGGCCTAATCGAGCGTTCGCCGCACGCAGCTCTCGCGCCAGGGCAAGCCGCTGGGTGTCGGGATGGGGCATGCTCCGCACGAAGGCCTCGACCTTGGCCGCCAAGGCGCGATCCGCCGGCTCCCTGGACCTTCCGAGCAACTGAGCCTGGGTCAGGTAGAGGGTGCGCACCGCCTGCTGTCGCGCCACGATCCGCTGATCCCAAGGCGTCCGGTCGGTTTGGCCCTGAAAGGCCATCGCTGCCGCTTCGCGGTAAGCCGAGCGACGCACCCGCGCCATGGGTCCACCACCCGCCTCATGTCGGTCGCGGATCTTCCGCAGCGGTGTCCGTTCGGCCTTCCGCGTCACCCCCCGTGCGCGCCGCGGCGTCGCTTCAGCCTCAACGCCACGATCACGAAGCGCTTGGGCGAACGTCTGGCGCCAATGCTCAAGGTCGGCCTTCTTCGGGTTCAGGCGCTCACCCATGTACCCACGTGAACATATGGCCAGGTGAACGTGCGGACGCGGCGTGTCAGTGTGGAGCGTGAACACGTAGTCATGCCGACCTGCGAACATGTCGGCCGCAAAGGATCGCGCAGCGTCCCGCACCACGATCTCGTTCGTGCCGGCCGGCATCGACAGGATGACCGAATGGCTGAATGGCGAGTCCTTCCGGCGAGGCTTGATGCCCAAGTCGGCGGTCGCGCTCCACTCGTCCGCCAGGTCCGCGACGTCACGGCGACTGACGAGGAGCGCGCCGTCGGGGCCCTCAAGCTCCAGCTGGCCGTTGCGCGAGATGTAGTCGAGGTGGGCTCGCAGATCGGCGCCGCCGCGGGTTCGGCCCGTGACCTTGACCATCACCTCCGGCGTGCGGGCGGCGATGCGCTCGAGTCGAGCACGCGCGCCGCCTCCGGGCGCTTGAGGAAGCCTCAGGACGGTGCGCGGTCGCACGACCCGCTGGCGAACGGGAGGACGCCAGACGTCTTCGAAGCCTTGGACCATCTGGAAGTCGGTCACGGCTCCGCCGCCCAGTAGGCCAGGTTGCCTTCGAACGCGCCGCGCAGTGTGGACATGTGCGCACGTAGTTCTGTCTGCAGGTCGGCGAGATAGGCCACCTCCAGGTCGAGAACCTTGCCCTCCAGCACTGCGGTGTTCAGGGCTCGGGCAATCTGGTTCACGTTCACCCCAATCCGTCGGACCTCGCCCTGGATGGCGAGGAGGGCGACCCCATCCGGAGGCCGGAGGCTTGGCCTGCCGTGAAGGCGGTGGCGGATGAGTGCGGCGGCCCAGCCGTTGGGCGTCAGTCCCATGGCCGCCGCCTCCCGCGCCAGGTCGGCCCCATCCTCTTCGGCCAGCCGCACCGTGAGCTTCAAGGGGCGCGTTGGGAGACGGCCCACCGGCGCCGGCGCAGCGGCCGCGACCTGATCCATGAGGCGGCGCAACGTCGGGGCTCGACCGCCCTGGCTGCCCGCAGCGGCATCAAACCGGGCGAGGAGATCGTCGCCCACCCGAATGCTGAGATTGGCCACCGGGCCACTCCACGTAGTGATCCGCCGCCGCGAAGGCTATCCTGCCCTAGACAGCAACGAACTCAGACTGGCCCCTCCCCTCGGCGGGCGCGAGGCGTAAGCCTACGCCCCCACCCGCTCGCCCGCCGGCCCTTCGGGGCCGCCCCAGCCGGGCCAGGTCCGGTATGATCGGCGGGTCCTCCGAATCAGGTCCGCCGCCATGATCGACCCTGCCACAGCCCTCGCCTTTTCCGTCTTCGAGAACCCGGGAGTCTTTGCGCTTGTGCTCGGGAGCGGCGTGTCCCGGGCGGCGGAGATCCCCACCGGCTGGGAGATCACCCTCAATCTGACCGCGCGGATCGGTGCGTTGGAAAGCGCCGGGGACCAGGCGGATTGGACGGCCTGGCACACCCAGCGGTTCGGTGAGCCCCCCAACTATTCCAAGCTGCTCGACGGCCTCTCCAGCACGCCGGACGAACGCCGGGCGATCATCCACCGGTTCATCGAGCCCACCGCCCAGGATATCGAGGAAGGCCGGAAGGTGCCGACGGCCGCCCACCGGGCAATCGCCCGCCTGGTCCGCGACGGCTACATCCGCGTGATCATCACCACCAATTTCGATCGGCTGATGGAGAACGCCCTGCGCGACGAAGGGGTCGAACCGCTCGTCATCAAGTCCGAAGATGATCTGGCCGGCGCCACGCCGCTCATCCACACGCGCTGCCTGGTGCTCAAGCTGCACGGCGATTATCTCGACACCCGCATCCGCAATACTGAGGACGAGCTGTCGGCCTATTCGCCGGCTCTGAACGCCTGCCTCGACCGCATCTTCGACGAGCACGGCCTGATCGTCGCTGGCTGGTCGGCCGACTGGGACACGGCCCTGCGGTCGGCGATCGTCAGGGCGCCCAACCGGCGATACCCCCTATTCTGGACTAGCCGGGGCGAGCTTGGCGACTTCGCCAAGGACATCGTGGCCGCCCGCAGCGGCCGGGTGATCACGGTCGACAGCGCAAACACCCTGTTTGAGCGGCTTCAGCGCGATATCGAGACGCAGGCGACCCTGCTGCGGCCAAACCCTCTGAGCGTCGAGCTCATGGTCGCGAGCGCCAAGCGCTACCTCGCCAAGCCGGAGCATCGCATCCAGCTCAGCGATCTCGTCGGGGATGCCGCCCGGCGGGCTCGCCGGTTGGTGGCAGAGGGCGACTTCGGTGTGAACGGCCGACCTGACCACGAGCAGTTTCGGCGCCGCGTACAAGGCTACGAAGCCATCCATGAGGGCCTGCTGCGCGTGCTGTACACCATGGGCCGGTGGGGCCTGGGCGAGGAGTTCGCTCTGGCGACGGAGGTCTTGAAGAGCCTAACCCAGCGGCCCGGCCAGTCCGGCTCGACCTTTTGGATTGCGATGCAGTCCTATCCCGGGATGCTGGCCCTCTACGCCTATGGAATAGGACTTCTTCGAGCAGGCCGGCTAGCGGAACTGCACCGCTGGCTCATCACGCCGCTGCGCCAACCTTACCGCGACGAGAACACAGCGGCAGTGGAGAAGCTTCTGCTGTGGGCGTTCGAGGCTCATGACGAGGAGAGCTGGCGAAGTTTCGAGGGACTGGAGCGCCATAAGACCGCCCTCAGCGAACACCTCCTGACCGTCTTCCGAGGCTGGCTGCAGGGCGAGTTTCCGAGCCGTCAGGACCTCGACGTGGCGTTCGAGACGTTCGAGACCTTCGGGTATCTCGCCCACCTCGGCTTGTCGGCCAATAAGGACGCCTTGCTTACGGCGGCGCAGTCGCAGGATCGCCGAGGCGCGGTATGGGCGCCGGTCGGTCGTATTGGGTGGAACGGCGAAGATCAGGCCGAAGTGCTCGCGGCGGTGTTTGGCGAGGAGCAACGCGCCCAGGTAGCGGCCGCCGGCTTCGGCCGGGGCGACGTCGAGTATCTGCCGCTCGCCGAAACCAATCTGAAGCTGATCTTCGGCGAGTCCCGCTGGATGCGGTGAGGCCATCGCCTTCGTTGGCCGATCCTGCCACAAACGTCGCCATGATAGACGTCGATGAGCGCAGGGAGACCATCATCGACGCCCACGGGCTTGAGAACGTCGGTCACCCCTTCACCATCCACTACGACGAGACCAACAACATCCGCCGCCTTCGCCTGACGCCCGGCGGCCTCAATGTCCGCGAGCCGCGCTGTTTCGTGCTCGGCGGTGTCGCCCATGACGGGCCGGCGCCGCCCATGGCCTTCGAGACCCTGCGCGACGTGCTGTCCCTGCAGAAGTCGGCAGTCGAGCTCAAACTTGAGCAGCTCGGCAAGGGGGACGGACTGGCGATCCTCGACGCGCCGCGCGTAGGCGCTTTCCTGGCCTGGCTGCAGGCCCAGGACGTGCTGCTGCACTACCAGGTGCTGGACCCGCTCTACTGGTCCATCGTCGACATCATCGATTCCATCGTAACCGAGCACGGCGCGGTACAGCTGATGATGATGGCGCCGGTGCTTAAGACCGATCTCTACAAGGTGCTGCGCTTCGACACGGCGAGCACCGCGGCCTGGCTGGAGAGCTATGGCTACCCGAATGTGGGCGCCGACGGGCGCGCGGCGTTCATCACCGACCTTCTGCAGCGGATTGATGATGCAGAAGGTCTCCTGCCGCCGTTTAACTACCAGATGCTCAAGGGCGTCATTCAAATCGCCCGTCGGCTCGACGCTCTCCCCTTCCTGGAGGATGAGCCTAGCAACATCCTCATTGACGGTTTCGGAGGCTTCTACCTGGAGCGGGTGACCCTCTTCAAAGACGCTTCCCACGTGCTCGACATCGAGCCGACCATCGCCGCCTATCTCGACAGCCTGCCGCTGGTGAGCCACGGCCAGCCCTTCAAGAACTACCGGTTCGCGGACTCAAAGCTCGAGCCCTGGGTGCAGGTGGCGGACGCCGTGGCCGGCCTGTTGGGCAAGGTCTTCACCTTCCTGAACGACGCCAGCGACGACGAACTTGAGGAAGCGATCGCGGCCTTGAGCCACCGTCAGCGGGACGCGCTGGAGCGCCTCTCCAACCTGCTGAACCGATCTGTCGAGACCTGCGCCGGTTTCGCTCACCACATCGTCGCCCTCGACGCCCAGCATCGGCGACAGCGGCTGCTGGGATACTGACGACCGCCGCCACCAGGGGCGAGCGCCGAGGCGCTCGCCCGCGCCGCTCACGCCTCTCACGCCGCTCAGCTGGGGTTTGCCGCTGATGCAGGTAGTCGGCCGGTCGCGGGACGTGGCCGGCCGCGGTGAAGACGAACCGTCGATCCCCCTTCAGGCACGGGTCCGCTCGAAGGATCCTTCAAAAAATCATCTAAGCGCAACGGCGGCTTGTTAGCGTCGGTGACGTAGGTCTTCGACCACAGGATAGACGTCTCGTAGACCGAGCTGCACACCCGCTCGCCGTCCTGTTCGAACCAGTGCGTCGCGTCGGGAAGCAGCGCCTTCGGCACGGGGTAGGGGGCGAACGGATTGTGGAACACCTCCATTTCGGCCGACCAGGGTTCATAACCCTGCGGCCAGAGCCGGCGATATTCGGAGCTCGCCACGTCGAGGCAGAAGGGGACGCCTTCCAGAGCCCCCGTATCGTGGTCGAAGAAGCGGCCGACACGCGTGTACCGCAGGCCCTTTGACGGCGCCCCGGCTGAGACCATCACCCGGTTCAGTTTCGAGATCGCGCAGGCGTTGGAGAAGATGACCGCCGAAAGTTCGGCGTGATCGGAGTTGGCGAACAGCCCGGCCGGAAACGCCGACGGCCCGTGCAGATGGCTCGCCGCATAGGACCGGGCGACCTTCCCGCCCGCCTCGTCCACCACCTCGGCGCCCTCGCCGTAGAGGTAGCCGATCAGCCCTTCGCGGCTCCACAGCATCGACCCGGGCGCGTGGAAGTCGGCGACCGCGAGCATGAAGGGCTTGCCCTTCACATGGGCCATCTCGTGGTAGTTCCGCTGCAATTTGCTGCCGATGGTCTTGGCGAACCGCAGGGCGGCCGGCCCGAAGAACAGGGCGTCCCGTTCCTGCGGCGGCGCGGTCCTCGGCGCGTTGACGTGGTTGTAGGGCGTCGACGGGTTGGCGGTGACGGCCTCGACCCAGGCCTCGCCGCCCAGGCGGTTCTTGATATGAAAATCCGGCGACTCCACCGGCTGGGTGACGTGCAGTCCCTGCTCGCGAAACGCCGCCAGGAGCTGCGCTTCCCACAGGCGCGTGTGGAAATTGCCAGTCTGGCAGTCCCCGGCCCAGTTCTTGTCCGGATTGGGCAGGGCCAGATAGAGCTGGTTCAGCACCCAAGCCGCATGGTGGTGCGACGGCTGACGCAGCACGTTGAACACGTCGCTCGCCGTTCGACTGCCCAGATCATGGAGCGCGGGCCGCGGCGCCGTGTTCGGCGGCAGGGGTTCCGGCTGGTCTCCGATACGCAGCACCGTCTCGAGACGGGCCTTCGCAGCGTCGAGCGAGGCGAAACCCACCTCTTCAGCGACGGTCCTCCAGACGCTGTCCACGCGCCGGCGCATGGCCAGGATGCCAAGCGAGCCATCCTCGGCGTGCTGGGTGACGACGCCACACGTCTTACCTTCGGCGTCGCCCCAGGCCCCGATCGGCGGCCGGTCGCCGAACCCGTGCCCCCGCGGCAGCGCCAGGGCGAAGATGTCGAACAAGGCCTGCGGGATCAGCTGCATGCCCCTATGTATGAAGCTTGTCGGTGAACGGGAGGGCGGGATGGATTTCGAAGTGGCCCTCAAAGCCCCGTTCCGTTGGCCCAAGGCCGGCGACAAACTCTTCCGGGTCTCGCCCGCCTGGGACGGCAACGCCGTCCTGGCCGACCATCCCCACAGCCGGATGGTACTGATGATGAGCGGCTACAAGCGCGGGGCCGACCTGATGGTTGAGCAGGCGACGGACTACCGCCCCGACCGAGATACCTTGGTGTTCCCGATCATCTTTAACTACCGGCAGTTCCTGGAGCTCTCGCTAAAGTATCTGGTGTCGACCTATGGCCGCACCGTCGATGTCGATCCGATCTGGAATTCCCACGACCTAACGAAGCTTTGGGCTCGGTTCGAGGAGGTGTTGGCCGGCTACGGTTCGGATGACGCCGACGGCGCGACGGCCGCCGTCGCCCAGATCGTCGCCGAGTTCGCTACCGTCGATCCCGGCTCCTTCTCCCACCGCTATCCGGTCGACACCAAAGGGCGGCCGATGGAGCTCACCCACGAATATCTGGACCTCGCCACCCTCGCCGACGTCATGAACGCGGTCGACGGGTTCTTCAGCGGCTGCGACGGCTACCTAGACGCCCTGCAAAGCGCGGGTCCCTGAAAGCGGTCACCCGTAGCCAAGCTTTGCTGGATCGCGTCTAGATTGCGGTCATGGCGAGGAATCCCAACAACCGGCTCGAGCGATCGGAGGTCGCGATCATCAAGGCGATGATGGCCGTGACACCCAGGAAGACCGACCAAGACATTCTGGCCTATTTCACGAGGCCGACCCGGTCGATCAATCATGGCCGGATCAAAGACATCCGCGACGGCAAAACGCACACAGGCGTGCCGGCGGCGACCGACGAAGAGTTGGCAGCGTTTCTTGAGGCTTGGCCCAACGTCGACGGCAGCGGGCTCCATTTGATCGGAGACGAGCTGTTGATCAAGGCGCGCGAAGCCATGCTTCACGCCGTGCAGGGCTTCAATAATCCGCGCGCGTTCTTCAAGTCCGAGGTGTTTATCGTCACCGCGATGATCGCCTGGACCTATCTGCTGCACGCGCATTTCAGGCGCCAGGGGGTGGACTATCGTCACAGGGACCGGCGGACCGGAGACGTGCTCAAGACCCGCCACGGCGCGGACAAGCACTGGGAGCTGGAGCACTGCTTGGGCGATGCGGCTTGTCCGTTGGACGACGCCACCAAGGCCAACCTGAAGTTCCTGATCGAGATTCGGCACGAGATCGAGCATCAGATGACCCGCCGTATAGATGACGTCATCAGCGCCAAACTTCAGGCGTGCTGCCTGAACTTCAACGCGGCGCTGAAGGCTATGTTCGGTGCGGAATACGGGCTCGACCGGGAGCTGGGCGTGGCGCTGCAATTCTCCGGCGTCGCCAAGGCGCAGCGCGATCTGCTCCTGAAGGACACGGACCTGCCCGCCCATCTGGTGGCCGCACACCTGGCCTATGAGGAGGCGTTGGCGGATGAGGTCATCAAGGACCCGAAGTACGCCTATCGCGTCGCCTATGTGGAGCGGTCGGTGAACTCAAAGGGCAAGGCTGACCTGGTGGTGGAGTTCATCCGGCCAGAGTCCGCTGAAGGCCAGGAGATCGCGAGCGTCCTTTTGAAGGAATCCGAGCGCAAGAAGTACAAGCCCAAGGACATCGTCGAGCTGATGCAGCGCGAGGGGCACCGCAACTTCAAGCTCTATGATCACCAACTACTCTGGCAGGCGGCGGACGCCAAGAATCCGGCGCACAAGTTCGGGGTTGAACTGCGGCCGGGCGACTGGTGGTGGTACGACAAATGGCTGGACCACGTTCGCGCGCGGCTTGCGCCGCAATGAGGACGGATGCGCCGCGGGCACTCAGTCTTCCGCGTCGTCCTCACCTTCCTTTGGCACGGAGGCGGCGCCCCCTGTGGCCTCGTAACGGCGTGCGGCCAGCCACTGGAGCCGTTTAGCCTGAGTCAGCAGCACCCGGCGCAATCCGCCCTTCACCTGCCGCTCCGAAATGACTTGAGCAAGCCGGGATATAATCAGGGCGCGGCGGGCAATCCGAAAGTCGGGATGCGCGCGCAGTTCGAAGACGCGATCCGAAACCACCCGCCCGCGGAACGGCTGTGGCGGCTCAACCTCGAGCGCGCCGGGCGGCGGGTCCTTCTCATTGAGAATGGCGCTGAAGCGAGACTCAGCGACCGCCTTGGCGGTGATGACGCGCTCCAGGGCGTCCAAGTGCCGTTTCGCTGCGGCGACCGCCGGCTTGTCCTTCGGATCGATTCCTTCGAACTGACAGAGGGGCCACACCTCGATCTCGAACACCTCGAAGGGGTCGAGCACGGACATCGCCACGGCGTCGGTTCGTTGATTCGTCAGATGACGCTGGACGCGCGTGCGCAGGCTCTCTTTCGTCTGGCCGACGTAGATCGGCTCGCCGTCGTAGTCGAAGAAGGCGTAAACGCCCCACTTGTAGTTCCCGACCATTGGCGCGGCCCCCGTGGGGTCGTGTGCATACGGGGCGTTTAGGAAACTCGTCAGGTTGCGGCGGAGGTCATCCGTTTCAAAAGGTGGCCGGCGGACGAAGTCGGCGTTATCGCCGAAAAGGGAGGGCGGGCTCTTAGACACGGCGGATCGGCGTCATGTCTGAAGCGCTGACCACCTGGCCGCCACGGCGAATGGTGGTTCGCCGGTGAAGCTCTTCGCCGGCCGCAGCGATCTCGAAGTCCACATAGTTCACCTCCTCCGGCCAACCGGCGAAGCCGGCATGAAGCGCGGCGAGAAATTCGACGGCCTCAAGTGGCTGAGCTCTGGCGAGCGGCTGCGCGGCGTAGGGAATGCTCGACGGGAACACGTACACGCAGGGCGGCGGAGTCTTGAATGGGCCAACGGGCGTGGTGCGCTCGCTGAGGTCGGTGTGGAGTCGTTCGAGCTTGGGGCAAGGCCGGCCAATTGTGCCGCAGACCATGTCCCAGACGATCAAACCGTCGACCCTTTGGTGCTTCAGGATCATCTCCGCTGAGAGCCGGGTGTGGATGCCGGACCAAGCGTTGTGGCGAGGATCGGCCCCCGGGCTCAGACAAAGGCTCCAGATCACGAATTCATCGGCATCGGTGGGTCGCTCGAAGATGTTGGTGTTGTTGCCGTCCAGGCAGCCCTTCAGGACGATGACCGCTAGGCGCCCGCTGTTCAGGCGAACCTGGAAGTCGTGGCGCGCGCCACCCTTTGATGGGTCCCAGCCGGCGATGAGCCGGCCATCTTCCAAGAAATTCAGGATGTGACGCGTGAACTCCCGCTTAGCGCGGGTCGTGCCGACATATTCTCCGCGAAGCTTTTCGACGGCTCCCCGAAGGACTCCTGAGTTGTAGAAGTCCTTCTCTTCGAGCCCGTGCTCACCCAACAGGTGGGCCTCGGTCCTGAGGGTCTCGGCAAAGCTCTCGATAATCGCCCGCAGGCGATCATCGCGAGCGCAGGGAATAACGGTCACGCCACATCGCGCAGCGGCGCGGCCTGGTTGATGATCGTCTCGAAAATATGCTTCGCGAGGTGCCGCACGACCGGCACGGCGACGCCGTCGCCGGTCAGGTGATAGGCTTCGTTGTAATTCCGCGGGAGCTTGTAACCGTCGTCCAGCCCCATCAACCGCGCCGTTTCACGCGCTGAGATGAGGCGTGAGCGCACCAACTCACCATCGATGACGACGATGACTTGCCGGCTGGATCCGCCAGCCGGAGTCCGGAGACACCCTGAAACGTCATCGAACCGCACTTCTGCGCGCTGCACCTTTGCGCCGTTGTGGTTGACCCGCGTGCGCTTGTAGACGCCGCCGACCATCCGGCGGCCGGCCTTCTTCGCGGCTTCGACTTTCTCGGCGTTCACGGTCGACATCATGGCGAGCAATTGCTTGGTTTCGGCTTCGGTGTGCCATTCCACGCTGTCGGGATGTTCCTCTATGATATCAGCGAAGGCCTTGGCCCGTCGTTTCGGCTTGGGCAAGTTCCACCAAAGGAACTTCCGCCTCAGCGCCTCGGGCAACTGTTCGACAGCCCGCTGCAGGCTGCGTGTGTGGAAAGGCGCTACGGGGCCGCTCGCCAACAGGTTCGGATCGATCGCGATGTCGTCGCGAACGCCAATGACGAACAGGCGGGGCCTAGATTGCGGCACGAAAAGGTCAGCGTTGATCACCAAGGCGCCGGCCCTGTAACCCGCCTTTTCGTAGGTCTGGCAGATCGCTTCGAAGTCCTTGCCTCCATGCGACGTTAGCGTACCGCAGACATTCTCCAGCGCGATGATCGTCGGCGCACGACCGTCCTCAATCAGGGCCGTCATCACGTCCCAGAAGGGATAAAAGGTGCCAGAACGCTCGCCCTTAAGGCCAGCGCCGCCGCCGGCGAGCGAGAGATCCTGGCAAGGAAATGACGCCCAAACCAAGTCAGGGACACCAGGCAAGTCCTCCAAGGTGACCTGGCGAACATCGCCCACCTTCAGTTCACCCTTGCCGTAGTTTTCGCGGTAGGTGCCGCCCTTCTTGTGATCGAAGTCGTTGGCAAAACGGCAGGTCCACCCACGCCCTAACCCGCGGCGGGCCATTCCGCCGCCCGCGAAGAACTCGTAGAAGTCAGCCATGGTGACGCCGTGCCTCGGTTGGGGCGGTCAATTCCGCGGCTTCGCGTTCAAGTTTTTCTTGGATTGCTTCGGTTATCCAAGTGTTACGCGAGATATTGCCGGGGCGCTCGGCGCGGCGTGCATCGATCGCGTCGAACGTCTCTCCGGGCAGCCGCAAATTGATGCGGTCCAGGCTTCGCACGGTACTGGTTTTCGAATCATCCAACATGGCGCCATGGTGGCGCCACACCGGCGCCGCGTCGACTGCTGTTTCTATTTTGTTCCCAATGAGCCTCGCGGGTCAAGACGAGGCCGGAGACGGTCCAATGGCCCCGCAGCGCAGCTATCCCGTGGAGATCGTAAGGCAGCTCGATGCTGCCCGCCTCGCATCGTATGACCCGGAAGAAGCCGATCGCGGTGAAGAAGATGGCTTCTACGGCAATCAGCATTTCAGGGATTTGCGCGGTGTGGCTTGGGATCAGGTGGCAGAAGCGTTGATCCGCGAGGCGGCCCTCTTCCAACGCTTCTCAGACGCTGACGACGTGGACGACGAAGCCGAACTCTATGAGGAAGAGCGCGGCGAGGCGTTTCTGCCGGAAGATGATCTCTGGGGTCTCGACATTGGGGTGATCGCGGCGACGCTCGCGCTGTCTGCTATGGGCTGCACCACCGTCAGCAGTTGCAACGCAGGAGGCTTTGGGGGGCAGCACGTTGCCGCATTTCCCTACATCGCGTTCTTCCTGCCGAACGGTCGCGTCGGGGAGGTGCTGACGTTCGCCGAACGTGCAGGCGTAGGCGTAGATGCCGTGGATGGCGGGATTGCGCGCCTATTCGCCGATAACGACTTCGGGCTGCACGCCTTCGCGAAAGCCGCGCTCGATCATTATGGTTTCGGCGTGTCACCTGGCCCATAGCGAGATGCTGGCCGCGAAATCGATCGCTGACGAATTGGAGTCACTTGGCCGGGCGGAACTCGACGACCTGACCAATTTCCTGGCTGGCCAATCAGACTGGATGTGCGGCGGCCTGCTGATCGAGGCCTGCCGCGCCATGGACCATGTCCAGGTGATGCAGGGCTTCGGCCGACCGGCGGGCGAATATCTCCCGGCACCCGACTTCGATCTCCTGACGCGCGGGTGGAATGTGCTGTTGGGGCTGCTCTTGCCGCGCGTAGGCAAATTCACCGGCATCCCGATCGCCGAGAGCACAGAAGAATCGCGCCATTTCGTCTTGAGTTTGATGCACGCGGCCGGGCGCTACGTGATGCTGACGGATGCGGCCGAACGCATGCGCAATGGCATGGTGGAGGGCACAGCGACCGCGGAGGGATTTGAACTCGCAATCAGCGAACCGACCTTGGTCGACTTTTTCCACGACCAGGTGGACCGCGCCCGTCTGGTTGAACTCCAGTCCAAGTTTAGGGCTGAGGAAACGTCGCCCGACGGGCCGGCCGGCAGCGCGTTGCGAGCCGAGATGGCCGAACAGGTGTTTCCCTGGGAACTGCCTTGCGGTGTGATGATCGGCTACACATCGACCCGCAATATTGACGCGGCATTCCTCAATTTCATCGCCGACTCGGTCCTCGACTGGCGCGGTGATGCAGGCATCCACCCCGACGCCAAATTGGAAGGCTGCACCGGCGCAGACCTGGTCACCACGGCCCACATGCTGCTCGGACGCTACTTGCAGCACGTCATCTATGTCGAGGAAGCACGGAAGCGCTTTCCCGACGTCAACCACGCCATGAGCCTGACCATCTGGAAAACGAGATCCGAACTCATCGCGGAACTTGTCGCCATTGGCACACCCCGCAAGCTGGCGGCGGCGGTAATCGAGATCGTGACGGTGAAGTCGGGCGACGCAGCCTTCTTTCTCAAGGAGCACACGCCGAGCTTTCCGATGCTGATCGAGATCGCTGATGGCTATCTACTGATGCCTATCAGCGCAATCTTCCGAAATCCCTTCAAACACATCCGCATGCTGCGCGAAGCGGCGTCGCAGGCGATGCTAAATTCCGTCCGGGTCCATCATGAACGGTGGATGGCCGACGACCTCTGCTCGCTGTTCCAGGGCAACCGCTACCAACGTATGCCAGGCCAAACCAAGCTACGGACTAAAGGGCGGGTTATCACTGACATCGATGCTGCGCTCTTCGACTATGTGACCGGCGAACTCGTCCTCTTTCAATTGAAATGGCAGGATTTCGCCTCCAGCAACCTCCGCACGCAGAGGAGCAAGGCCAAGAATTTCGTTGAGAGCGTCGAGAACTGGGGACGCCAGGTTACCAGCTGGTTGGAAGAGCATGGCGTCCCGGAGCTGTGCCGTGCGCTGAAAGTTAAGCTGCCCGCGGGGGAGCTGCCCAGAACCGTACGGCTCTGGGGCGTCGGGCGGTCAAACGCCCGTTTTCGCAGCCTAGGCTATGAAGGTGGGCCTAGCGTCCTTGTGCTGACCTGGCCCCAACTCATTCGTCTCCGTTACGAGATTGGCCCGGGCGCTGACGTGTTCACCCAGATCGCCGAGCGGGTCCTCTTGGAAACCAGTCAGCCGATTGCTCGCTCGCCGATCCCGTATGTCATGACCTCGCGAGGCTCGCAGATCGTTTTCAAAGACATCTGGAGCAGCCTCGACGAACGATAGCGTAAGCGATGATCCGCCGGGCGAAGTGGACGTCACTAAGTTCCTCCGAGTCAAAGCCTCCGGTTGCGGCGAGCGCCTGAGCGCTCGCCGCGCACGCTCAGGCCGCGATCGTCACGGTCTGCCGCCGATGCAGGAAGTCCGCCGCGCGCTGTGCGTGCGCGGCGGCCGTGAAGATGAACCGGCGGTCGTCCTTCAGCACCTTCAGCCAGCTGTCGATGTAGCTGGCATGATCCGGCCGGGGCTCCAGTTCCAGTCCCAGGTCGGCGCAAAGGAAGGCCGCGCCCAGTTCGGCGACCAGCTCTTCGCGAGCGTAGCCGTCGTCACCCCAGCGCTTGCGGCCGAAGTCACGGTCGAGCCGGGTGGGATGCCGGGTCCAATGGGTGCATTCGTGGGCGAGGGTCGCGTAGTAGGCCTCCGGGTCCTCGAAGCATTCGAAGGGCGGCATCTGCACGTGGTCGGGTCGCAGGGCGTAGTAGGCCTGGTTGCCGCCGTGGCGGATGTCGGCGCCGGTCGCCGCAAAGAAGGCGTCGGCATGCTCGATGCGTTGGGCCGCGTCGAGCTGGGGCTCCGCCACGGCGTGGAACTGCGCGGGCAGGCCCTCGACCTGGTCGACGTTGAAGACGGTGTAGGCCTTCAGGAACGGGATCTGGCGCTCGACGTCCTCGCCGTCGTCGCCCGCTTCGGTGCGGGTGATCCGGTTGGCGTAGACCACGGTCGAGCCGTGCTCACCCTTGCGGACATGCCCGCCGAGCGCCAGCGCCTGGCGGAAGGTGATCCAGATGGGCGCCGTGAAGCCGCGGGCGACAGATTCTGCCCAGAGCAGGATGACGTTGATGCCGCTGTAGGGCTCGCCGGTGGAGCGCAGCGGCCGGCTGATCTTCCCGGCGAGGTGCTCGGCGGACCAGGGCTTGGTCCAGGGGCGCACGCCGTTTTCGAGGTCGGCGACGATGGCGTTGGTGACCCGGCTGTAGATGTCCGGGCGCGAGGTCTCGGATGCGCGCGTCATGGCGGCCTCCCGTGATGTGAGTTTTTGGGGAGCGGCGCCCCGCCGGCTGCGGCGGGGCGCTCCGCGGGAGGTCAGTCGGCCTGGCGGCTGCGCGACCAGATCAGGCTGTAGCCCTCGTCGGCGTCGACCAGGCTGGCGTAGATCGGAGCGTGGAAGCTCGGGTCGTCTAGCTTGACCGAGAGATAGGCCCGGTCCTCCTTGGAGGTCTTCATCCAGGCGGCGCCGAACTCGGTCTGGCCGGAGAAGATGCGGAAGTCGGGGGCCTGGTCGTTGGTCTTCTCGAACTTGCGGAAGGTGGCCTTCTTGACGTCGAGGGTCAGGGTCTTGATCGAGCCGTTGTAGTTGCCGGCGTCGTCCTTGGTGAAGGTGCCGATGGTCGCCATGGTGAAGTCTCCTGGTGTCTCGGACCGCGCCCATCGCGGCCTCGATGGCGATTTCCAGGACGAGGGGCGCTGAGCGCCGCAGCCGCAGGCCCGCAGCGCAGCGGAGGACGCCGGCGACGACTTGTTTGTCGCGCGAGGAATGGCGCCGCAGGCGCCAGGGGAAAGAAGTCGGGAGCCGGCGTTGCGGCGATCAGCGGGGCCGGTACGGCCTGAACCCCTCGGCCCTATCAGGCCAGAGAGGCGGCATGGGTCGGTGCGAAACAGGCGGCTTTGAACCTGACGACCGGGACCATTCTCCACGCGACGGATCACAGCACGCAGCAGAAGGGCCGCCCGCCCGCTCGGCGAACGGCCCCAGGTCAGAAGAAAAGAGGCCGCGAACTGCGGCCCCGCCGCTAGGCGGCTTGTTCGGTCAGCACCGGCGCCTCGGCATGGACCTCAAGCTCCACGGGGATCGGCGCGCGAAGCAGGCTGGGCAGCCACCCTTTCCCCACCAGCAAGGCCTCGGCCTCTGACGCCATATCGGGCTTCTTCAAGCCGCTAATCCGCTCGGCCGCCTCGTCCGACACCGCCTCCCGCACCGCCTCGGTGATCCTCGCCTTGGTGACCCGCCCCAAGTAGCTCGTCACGGTTGGCGTCCAGTAGCCGGTCATGTCGAGACCCACCGCCTCGGCCAGGCGGTCGGCATGCGCCCACGCTGCAGGTTTGCGGTCGAACGGCGTGCGCACCGCATTGACCGTCAGGCTGGCGCAGTGCGCCAAAAGGTCCAGCAGGTCCGTGGCCGCGAGCCCCTGCACGAAAGCCCAGAGGTCCGCCGCCGACTTGGGCAGGCGCACCGCCCAGCGTTCATGACGTTCTGCGATGCTGCGCCCGGCGCGGGTGTCGTCGATGCCCGGCGCGTGCCCGTCGAGGTAGGCGGTGACACCCTTGATCTCCAGGCAGGAGGCGCGGTCGTAGGGCGGGTAGAAGGCGAACAGCGCCAGGCTGTGAACCACCGCCGACAGGGCGACCGTCGGGCTGGCCCCTAGGGCATCGCGCAGCGCCAAGGTGCGCTGCGCGGTGAGGTCCAACACCAGCCGCTCCGACCAAGGGGCGCCCGCGTCCTCGTCGGCCTCGTCCGTAGCGTCCTCCTCGGTCGGCGCGCCGTGCGTGACCGAGCCGCCAGCGTCTTCGCTCTCGGGGTCCGGCTCGGGCGTCGGGACGTCTTCGGGCCGAATTAGGCCGCGCTCGATGCGGGCCACGCCATCCTGGCCGAGGATCACGAACACCCCGCCGCGCGCGATCTCCTCGGGGTCGAACGCGGTCCCATCGCCGAAGGCCTCCAGAGCCGCGTCGATCTCGGCAAAGCGCGCCGCGATCTCGGGCGGAAGCTCCTCGACTGCATCCCACTGGCTCACCAGGGCGTCGTATTCCTCGGAAAGCGCCGCCATGCTGGCCGCCTCGTCCTCGGGGCGTTCGACCGGGTGCGGATAGACCCGCCCAAGCCCTAGCGCGCGGGGGTAGTCGATGTGGGCCTCGGCCCACTTCCACGATTCCCTCTGCCGCACGTCCTCAGCAATCCCGGCCAGCTTCTCCGCGACCAGCCGGTCCAGCAGGGCCGGGTCCTCGAACCAGCCGCCGCCGTCCTCGGTGAAGAGGTCGCGCAGGATGGTCCCGCCCGCCTCGCCATAGGCCTCGGCGCCGACGAAGATCGCCCGCCGGTCGGTGGCCGATACCTTGGCCTCGGTCATGGCGCGGCGGATCAGATAGGGCGGACGGTGCGAGCCCAATTGCTCCAAAGCCTGCGCCTGCCGCGCATGATCCTCGCTAACCGCGAAGGCCATCATCTGGTCCAGGTTCAACTCGCCCGCCCGGTAGAGCGCCATCAGGCCGGGGTTGACCGCGCCCAGCCGAAGCCGCTGACGCACCACCTGGGCCGACACCCCGAACCGGGCGCCGATCTCCTCCGCCGACAGGCCGCGCTCGTCACTGAGCCGCCGGAACGCCTCGAACTGGTCCGCCGGGTGCATGCCCGCGCGGGTGACGTTCTCGTCCAGGCTGATCTCGTGCGGATCGTTGCTGAGGTCCACCACGCAGCGCACGGGCTCGGTCTTCTTGATCCGCTTGCGCTGGGCCAAGAGGCGCAAGGCTAAGCGGCGCCCCTCGCCGATGGTGACCAGATAGGCGCCGGTGGGGGCGCCGTCCGCATCCGTCTCAGGCTCGACCACAGGCGCCTGGAGGACGCCCTTCGCCGCGATGCTGGCGGCGAGCGCCTCGATATCCGCTTCCGCGTGTGGGGTCCGCCGCGCGTTGCGCGGCGACTTCTTCAGCTTGTTGAGCGGCACGTCGATGATGTCGCCGTCCTGATGGATGACTTCGATCTGCTGGGTCATGGTCCTGCTCCTTTGGGGCATGGCTGGCAGGCGCAAGGCGCGCCTGCAGCCTTGCCCGTCGGCGAGACCGGGGGTGCAAGCGGCGGGGCGGCTTCGCGGGGAACCGGCTGCAGGGCTGCACGTCCTGCGAACTGGCCGGTCCTGCCCAGCCCGAAGCTGGGCGGAAGCCGATCCGAAGCGCGCCGGGGGCGGAGCCCCAAGCCACGGCCGCGGGCCAGCGCGGCGTAAAGAGAAGATCCCATGGGTCGGGGTAGCGCTCCGCTCGGCCGCCGGCAGAGTGAGGTCGCTGTACCAACCACTCGCTGGAGCCCGCCTGATGCACGAACACCAATCGCAAGACCAAACCGTCATTCGCACTGATCTGGGCGCGATCTTCGTCTCGCTGGAACTCAGCCGTTCAACCTGGCTGATCACCTCTCTGTCGCCGGGCGCCGGCGAAAGGCTGTCCAAGCACTCGGTCTCGGCGGGCGATGTAGGCGGCTTGCTGGCGCGGCTCGCTCAGCTTCAGCAGAAGGCGACCGCTCGTCTGGACAGAACCTTCCCGGTCATCGCGATCCAGGAGGCTGGCCTGGACGGGTTCTGGATCCATCGGGTCCTGGGGAGCGAAGGCATTGAGAGCCATGTGGTCGACGCGGCGTCGATCCTTGTGTCGCGCCGCCGGCGCCAGGCGAAGACAGATCGGATCGATGGGGAGACGCTGGTGCGGACGCTCTTGGCCTACAAACGTGGTGAGCCTCGGGTGTGCTCGATGGTCAGGCCGCCGTCGCCGGAAGAGGAAGATCGGCGACGCCTCTGCCGCGAGCGGAAGACGCTGCTTGCCGAGCGCATCAAGCACACCAACCGGATTAAAGGATTACTCTGCGCCCAGGGCGTCTTCGACTATGACCCGCTCCTGCGCACCCGGCGCGCCCGGCTGGATGATCTACGGACCGGAGACGGACGGGCCTTGCCGGCCCAGTTGAAGGCCCAGATCAGCCGAGAACTGGACCGCATCGAGTTACTGATGAACCAGCTCAAGATCGTCGAGGCGGAGCGGGACGCCCTGCTTGAGCCCGCGAGCGAAGCAGCGCCGTCGCCCGCGCGGATGCTGGCGCAACTGAAGGGCATCGGTTCTCAAGTCGCCACCGTGCTGTGGTCGGAAGCGCTCTACCGTCACTTCGACAATCGACGACAGGTGGCGGCCTACGCCGGCTTAGCGCCGACACCCTGGAAAAGCGGATCAATCGATCATGAGCAGGGCGTCTCAAAAGCCGGCAATCCGCGCCTGAGGACGACGATGATCCAGGTGGCTTGGCTGTGGACACGTCACCAGCCTGACTCGGCGCTAAGCCAATGGTTCTTCGAACGGGTGCAGCGCAACGGTGGCCGGATGCGAAAGGGGACGATCGTCGCCTTGGCGCGAAAGCTTGTGGTGGCGTTCTGGAAGTATGTGACCAGCGGTGTCGTCATCGAGGGCGCTGTTATGCAAACCGCGTGACAGCTCTCTATCCTATCCCCAGGGCCTGATCAGTCCTGACGGATCCAGGCGGGCGGACCGATTGCAGCCATGGCCCAAACCAGCCGCAGATGAAGACTGGTCCCGCCCACCTGAGCCCACGTCCATCGAATGCGGGAAGTTGGTTCGGCCGCCGCAACGCGGCCACCGGATGTGAGGTTGATCTGGCCTTGATGGCCAAGTCGGATGAGCGGGCTCAGATCTTGGATTCCACACGGGACGCGGTTGGCCCGCTGGCGCAGTTTGCGACAGGAACGCGACGGGATATCGACCCTCGTCGGAGGCCACGGGCCCGCCGCTCGACGGCCCGCGGGACGCCTCGTCACGCAGCTTCCGTCACCGCACCGTATACGTCTGGCGGTTGTCGAAGACCTCCAGCCCAGCGGGCCGCGGTAGCGACTCGTCGCCCGCGATGTGACGCAGGAGGTACCGAACCGCCTCGATCATGTGCTCGGGGTGGTAAGGCTTTGCGAGCGACCCGATGGCCACCGCCTTCGCTGCGCGCGCCTTCTCTTCCTGGCCGCTGATGAACAGCACCGGAATGCCCATGAGTTTGAGCTCGCGAGCCAGACCGATCCCGTCATCACGGCCATGCAGTTCAATGTTCACCAGTGCGAGGGCAGGCTTGCACGCCAGCGCCGCGGCCTTCGCCTGCTCGACTCGATCTGTCAGTTCAAGGACATGAAACCCCGCATCCCTGAGTTCATCCATGAGGTTCATGGCCGGCAGAATGTCGTCCTCGACGATCAGCAGCGTCGGACTGGTCGGCGACGTCGTTGCAGTGTTCATCCTAGCTTTCATTGACTTTGGCCACGGGCGCGGCCCCGTCGTCTTCGCGGCCGTCTTCGTCAGCGACCAGCACGATCTGGGTGTGTGCTATCGCCACGTGGGTTCCAGGGTTTCCGGGCGTGGTCTCGACCACCGCGCGCAATTGCTGAGCCAGCGCGCCGACGATGCTTGTCCCCAATCCTGTGCGAATCAGCGAGGGAGCGGTCGGCATCCCGACGCCGTCGTCCA
The DNA here is from genome assembly GCF_030693405.1 of Phenylobacterium sp. Taxonomy (GTDB): domain Bacteria; phylum Pseudomonadota; class Alphaproteobacteria; order Caulobacterales; family Caulobacteraceae; genus Phenylobacterium. The sequence continues at coordinate 203,849 of NZ_JAUYAW010000010.1, read as the reverse complement.
TCACCGTCAGCGTCCAGTTCGGTCCTCGGAACCCGCAATCGACCCGGATCTCGCCTGCGCGCCCCTCGGGAAAGGCGTGCTTGAGGGCGTTTATGACCAGTTCGGTGACGATGAGGCCCAGGCTCACGGAAACCCGCGCATCGACCACGCCGCTGTCTCCGGTGACGAAGAGGCGGATCTGATCACGGTCGCTGATCATCGAGGCGCCGATGCTCTCACACAGCTCCTCGAAATAGGCGCGCAGTTCCACCCCCTTCTCGCCGGTTAGGCTGAGCAGGCGTTCCAGGGCCGCGACCGACATCACCCGGTTGTGGGCGTCGCGCAGGTGGGCGCGCGTCTCCTCCGATGTCGTCTTCCGGGCGTTCTGCAGAAGGACGCTGGCGATGATCTGCAGGCTGTTGGCGACGCGGTGGCGAACCTCCTGAAGGAGGACCAGGTTCTGGCGGAGGGCATCGTCGCGAACCTTTTCGTCGGCGCGGGCGTCCGTGACGTCGGACGCCGCCACCAGCAGCCGGTCATTCCCGAGATCCAGATAGACGAGGCGCTGGGCGTGGATGACGACGCAGCGGGTTTCCCGCTGCGGACGCCGCAGCTCCATCTCATAGGCCTCGATTTCGGCGACGCCCGACGCCGTAGCCTTGAGCAGGGTGTGCAGGGTGGGCACGTCCCACTCGCCATCGCCGAGGCTGGTCATTGGCCGTCCGAGGGCGGTCGGGCCGTCGACCCCATAGGTGTCGGCGAACGATCGGCTCATGGCGACGATGTTGAGACCGCCGTCCAGCAGCAGGAGCGGACCGGGCGACGACGCGACGACCGCCAAGGTCAGGCTCAGAGCCGAATCTTCGGATGTAGTGGGTGGCGGGGCAGTCAAGCTGACCCCCTTTCTATGACCTGGAGGCTCCCGACGCGAAAGCCATCTCCAGTAAACTTGGGCTTATTCGGCCTGTCAGCGGCCCGCTATATTAGGCCTAACAAGCCATCGATCAAAGGACCGTTCCGGAGAATATCAGATTTATTATTCCGACGCTTAGCACGAAACTTCGACTTCTGCTCGGAGTTTAGGCCGAGAGGTTGCAACCACATGAAAAAAGTCTTGCTCGTCGAAGACGAAGTGCTCATCGCGGCGGGCGTGGAAGAGGCGCTTCGCGACAATGGGATCAGCGTCTGCGCGGCGCATTCGAGCGGCGAGGCGCTCTGTCGCCTCGAGGCCGAGCCGCGCACATTCTCTGTTCTGGTGACCGATATAAACCTGGGGTCGGGAGCCAGCGGTTTCGATGTGGCGGCCACCGCCCGCATCCTTAATCCGGGAATCCAGGTCGTCTATATGACCGGGAGATGCGAGAACATCGAGGCAGCGGGGATGCAAGCCCTGACCTTCCTAAAGCCCTTCGACGCAGAAGACCTCGCTGATCAAGTCCGACAGATGTTGGTCGGCTAAAGGCCCTCTCGGTCCGGATGAACCGTCTAACGTCGGCGCCGCGACGCCGAGAGGCGACGGCTTGACACCAAAATCCCCATGTGAGGCTGCAAGGAGCCTGCGCGTCGAAGACGCTGCACGGCGGGACGCGCCGTCGAGCGGCCGGCGGCGCCAGAAGGCGCCCGCCAGGGGCGGACCCGCAGGAGCCGCGGGACGCGGCGGGACCGAGCACGCCCGCTGGCCGCTCTCCGAATCCAGGGCGTTGCGGGGTATCCCCGCTCGAAGGGGTCGGACGAGACGCCGACGGCTCGGCCGCAGGGGAAGGCTTTCCCCTTCGTGGAGCTACGTCTCGAGCCTTAGGCGAACACCGGGGCCGCCCTGATGGAGTTCATTCGGCCCCAGGAAGATCACCCCCGCGTCTTGGAGGGCCCGCTGCACCGCATCCACGTTGGTAGCCGCGCTACGCCCAGGACCCTGCTGCCCCTCCATGCGCACAATGGTTGGCAGGGACAGCCCGGAGGCCTGCGCCAATGTCGGCTGGCTCCAGCCCAGCAGCGCCCGGGCTGCGCGGATTTGGGCCGCAGTCAGCATCCGATGATAATTTTCTTATCGTGCATGTTCATTATGTATTGACGCCAACCCGACGGGCGATGATCATAAACTGATCATAGGTGATGATTGAGTTTACGTCATGCACTCACGTCGACAGACGGAGAGCGAGCACGCGCGTCTGCCCGCGCTCTCCCGGCGGGCTGTCCTTGCAGGCACGTCAGCGGCCGTTCTGCCCGCGCCGATGCCGGCAGCCTCGCTGGCGGCCGCCGCAGCGATCAGCGACGGCGCGAAGCCATACCGGCGCTGGCTGGCCATCAATGCAAAAATCGAACGGCTGCAGACGCGCTGGGCGAAACTGGAGACCTGGCTTGTGCGGGAGCATTCCTGGTTTCAGCTCACGCCCGCCGAGCAGCAGGCTCTGCCCTGGGCCAATGAGTTGCGCGACATCGACGGCTGCCTTGATCTGCTGTTCGAGCAGCGCGAAGCGATCTTGGAGACCTTGCCGACCCATGGATCGACCACGCTGGAGGGGGTCGCGGCCAAGCTCGAGGTCATCGAACGGCTCGTCGAACGCGACGACCACCCCGAGGCCCACGCGATGATCGCCGGGGCGCGACAGGACTTGGATGCATGGCTGCGCAGGCCTCGGCAGCCCACAGGTTAGCCCCATGAAAGCCGGCTTGGAGGAAGCGCTCGCCTACCTGCTGGACCTGCGGCTGCGATGCCGGGGGAACCCGGACGGCACGGCAATCGTCGACCGTTGCCTTGCGCTGCTGGCGCAAGCGGAAACGGCAGACGCCGCCGAGTTGCAACAGCTGGAGGCGGAGATCGAAGCCCTTCGCGTCGAACTCGCCGACAGGTTTGGACCACCGCCGGGATTTGCCCGCCACTGATCGCATGCCTATCCGGCCGGCGTTGCCCCGCGATCCAGCGGCGTGAGCGGGATCAAGTCTCTCTGCTCGCTAGTGCTTCGGCTGTGGCAGGAGCATCGCCGCGACGGTCTCCGACCACAGCGTCAGGATCTCGGCCTGTTCCGCATCGGTCTCACCGACGGTGTCGGCGAACACTTTCAATAGGCGTGCAAACTCATCGGTCGTGGTGACGCCCGAGGCCTGAAGGACGCTGGCGACCAGGGCCACCATCTTGCCGTGCGCGCAGACGAGGTCCCGATCCATGGGCCTATCCCCGCAAAGGGTCAGTCGCGCGGGCGGCGTCCGCTGCGCAGGGGTTGCGGCTTGGCCGCCTCAGGGTCCGGCTCGGCGAGAAGGGCTGCGACCGGCACGCCGAGCGCCTCGGCCAGGCGGTCGAGCAGATCGACGGAGGTGTTGCCCTGTTCCCGTTCAAGCTCGCTCACCCAGGCTCGGTCGACTCCAGCGTCGGCCGCCAGCCGCTCCTGCGAAAGCGACTTAGCGGTGCGTAACGCCCGTAGATTCCAAGCCAGAAGCGCCCGTCCCTTCATGGAAGAACGGGGACACTTCTGTCGTCAATGAAACCACGGTCTGTAGACTACATAATAGGAACGGCCGCTCGCCCTCAACCCTACTCTGGCGGCGGGCGCCGAGGCTTGTCGTTTGCTAACGGCTGCGTTGCCGCTCTCGGGATTGCACGGAGTCCTGCTGGACGTGGGAGCGGGGGACTTCGACCGGCTGCAACCGCGCGCCCTTCTCCAACCACGACGCCAGCCGCTCGCGGGCGGCCGACAGAATCCGGTCTTGCGCCGGCCGGTCGCCGACCCGCGCACGCACCACGGCCTCAACGATCCGCATATTGGCACGGCCCGCCGTCCCGCCATCGCGAGGTTCGCGGTCCCCCCGCTCAGGCTGCGCTTCATTGGTGCGGGCGACCTTGCGCGCCAACGCCGCCTGCCGGCGTTCAAGCTCCTGCCGGTCCCTTTCCGTCGATTGATACCCGCGCACCTCCAGACCAAGAGCGCTGGCCGTGAGCCAGGCCTCGCGCTGGAAGTCCTTGTCGCCGTGGACTACGACGACGGTCCAGCCGCGGTGCTGCGCCACCGCGGCCATGTCGCGGATGGCGTTGGGGTCGGACCTCGGGGTCACCAGCCGAGCTCCGAGGTCGCGGAATGCCGCCGTCTGAATGCGCGCGTCGGCATAGAAGCCAAGCCCCGGGCCGCCGCGCTCGTCCGTGAAGTAGCGTCTGCGCAGGAGGTCCGGGACGTCGCCCTTGCTCATCGAGCGCCCGCGGCCTTCGCTGTCGATCTGATTGCGATCCATCTTATCGGGCATGATCGGCCTCCTGTCGTGTCGCGGACGCGTCGATGAAGCGCTCCATCCAACCTTCGACCTCGGCATCGGTCGCGCCTTCGGGCGGCAAGGGCTCGAAGCCCGCCGCCTCCAGCGCGGGGATCACCAAGTCCAGGCTGAGATCGTCGTGACGCGGCGCACGGCTGGGCATCGACATGGTGGAGGCAGACAGCGCCGTCCCGATCCCAGGGCGGGCGGCCACGGTCGGGGGCGCCACGACCCGCTGGTTGAACACTTTCTCGCGCCAGTATTGGATCTTGCGGCCGCGCACCGGCGGCATGCCGGCGCGCAACAGGATGAGCTGGCTTGGGTCCATCTGCATCAGTTCCTGCGGCATCATCAGCGCGCGGCGTTGATCCGATTCCGTGGTGCTGCGGCGACCGCCCGACAGCAGCGTCGGCCGGCTGTGGGACCGGCTCGAATAGGTCCAGAAGCCCAGCCGTTCGGAGAGATCCTGGGCGACCTTCAGTTCCTTGGGCGCAAAGGCGATCTCAAGACCGCAGTTGGCCATGATCTCCTCCGCGAGGTCAGGACCGTATTCCGCCCGCAGCTGCGCGGGGCTTTGCAGGACTGGCAGCAGGCGCAGGCCATAGCCGGCGACGTAGGAGAAGCCCTGGGCGATGACGGCCGCGTGCCCGAGACGCGCGAATTCATCCATCACCATGAGGACCTGGACCTTGTGCAGGTCGGCGCTCGGGCGCTCTCGAGTGTTCAGGTCCACCAGCTGCTGCAGCAGCAAATTGTAGAGCGGCGCCACCCGCGCCAGGTTGTCGGGCGAGACGCCGAGATACAGCGACATCCGGCGCTCCCGAAGGTCACGCAGATCGAAGTCGCTGGCGTCGGTCGCTGCGCAGACCCGCGGGTTCAGCCACAGGTTCATCCGCGCCGTGATGGTCTGCTTGATCGAGGCGAAGGTATTTTCCGAGGCCGAACAGAAATCCGAGAGGGCGCTGACGCAGCCGTGGGAGAGCGCCTTGCCAGCCGATGCGCGGGCTTCGACCTGCGCCAGCAGCCGGTTGCGCGGATCGCCCTGCGTCAGCTCCCGATAGATGGCGCCCAGGCTGAACGGCAGCTCCGGCGTCTCGGCGACATAGGCGCCAACGCCGATCAGCCCCGTGCGCGCCGCCTCGGCCCAGAAGGGATCGCCGTGCTGCGGCGGCGGAAACAGCATAACCGCCAGCTTCTGCAACTCGTCGAGCACCGCGATGGAGTCGGTGCGGTCGATATGGCCAAGCGGATTGAACCGCGCGGTACGGCCCTCGGGGTCCAGCGGATCGAACAGCACCACGTCCTGGCCATGCGTGGCACGGAAGCCGGCGCTCGCCTCCCAGTTCTCGCGCTTGACGTCGAGCACCACGACGGAGTCCGGCCAGGTCAACAGGTTCGGAATGACCACGCCAACGCCCTTGCCGCTGCGGGTGGGCGCATGGAGCATGACGTGCTCGGAGCCGCCAAAGACCAGCAGCCGACCACCTTTTCGGCCCAGCACGATGCCTTGGCGCGACCGCAAGCCGGCGGCGACAAGCTCAGCCTCGCTCGCCCAGCGGGCGGCGCCATGCAGCGGCGGCCGAAGATTGCGGATGATCCCCATGCCAATGACGCCCGCGGCGCCGAACACCGACAGCAGGCCGACGCCGAGCCACTTGCGGACCTGCGGATCGTCGCGGAAGTACCAAAACCAGGCGGGGACTTGCGCCGGATCGATATCGGGCGACAGCCGCCCCAGCCCCGCCAGGGCGATCACGGCGGCGAGTCCGCCGAGAAGGCCGACGCCGGCCGCCGTCAGCGTGGCGACATAGGCAGCCTTAAGCGGCCAGGGCGCGCTTGCGAAGCGGGTCATACCAGACCTCCGTCATGCGGAAGCGGCCGTCGACGCGGCGCAACTGCACCACCACGTCGACCAGCATGTGAAGTAGCGAGCGGATGTCGTCGCGGGCGAGATCCCGGCCGCCTTCGGACTCTTTCACCAACAGGGTGAGTTGCTCGAAGGCCAGGGTGGCGCTGTCAGCGTGGATGGTGGTGATCGAGCCGGGATGACCGGTGTTGACGTTGCGCAGATAGAAGAAGGCCGTCCCGTCTCGGAGCTCCTGCAACAGGATGCGATCCGGCCGCATGCGCAGGGCGCTTTCGAGGAGCTGCTTGGCCCCAACCTTCGCCAGGCCCTGGCCATCCTTGGCGTAGAGCAGGTGGACGGCGTTGCGGTGGGGAACGGTGAGTTCGCGGGCGTCCTCGATGGTCAGCAGGCGTTCCCCATCAGGGATGAGCTTCACGAGCCCCTTGGCGAAGGTGGTCTTGCCCGACCCCGTGGCGCCGGAGATCAGCACGTTGCGCCGGCTCTGGACGGCGAGCCGGAAGAAGGCCGGCCAGTCCCGGGCGTCCCGCAAGGCCAGGAGCCGCGTCTCCTCGCCCGAGAGGTCGTTGGTCGCCAGGGCCACGTCGTCGAACAGGCCGGCCCGCTCGAAGGCGTCGAGATCGAAGGTCGCTTCTGACGGCTTGCGCAGGGTGAGCGACAGTCGCTCGGCGGCCGGCGGAATGACGATCTGGCAGCGCTCGCCGCCCGGCAGCACGGTCGAACAGATCGGCGTTTCCGGCGTCACATCCTGGGCGGTGAACGCGGCGGCCGCCTTGGCCAGCGTCGAAAGCCACGACTCGCTGAGGTCCGGCGCCGCACGCCATTCCCAGCCGCCCGCATGCTCGATGCCGAGCTCTCCCGGGCGATTGACGACGACCTCGGTGACGCCTGCGGGCTCGAGGCAGGCCTGGAGCGGCTTCAGATAGTGCTGCAGGACGGCGGCGTCGTGAGCCATGACTCACCGGCTCTTCAGGCCATAGACCCCGGAGAAATCGAAATCCTGGGCGACGAAGATGGAGACCTCGGCGCCCTGCGCCTTGCGCAAGCTGGGCGGGATATTGATCGAGTTCTGCACCGCGATGCCGGCCGCGTCCGACGGCAGGCGGGTGATGTTGGAGCCGTTGTTCTTGCCCGCCACGGCATAGGCGGCGTCATCGACGATGCTCAGGAGCAGCGCGCCGCCGAAGCGGTCCCAGAAGTGGGTGTCGATCTCGCCGTCAAAGCCTGCGCGCCCGACCGGATCGGCGGCCGGCGATCCCAAGGCGATGGCGACGCCGGCCGGCGTCACCGCCCGGGTCCACAGCACGAACAGCCGCCGCTGGCCTTGGCGTAGGCTGGAGCGGTACTCGCCCAGCACCTTCGTGCCCTTCTCCATCAGAACGACCGCGCCGTTGTCCGACAGCACGTCCCGGGGGATCAAGCAGCTGACATAGCCTGGGGTGGTGGTGTCCATCGCGGTCTGCAGGAGGCACGGGATGTTGGCGCCGGCGACGATCAGGAAGTTACGGTCCGGCAGCCGCGCGGCGCGCGACTGGCCGATGGACGAGCCTCGCCGAAGCTGGTCGAGCTCGGTCGCTTCGCGCGCCGGTCCGTCCTGCGCCGCCAGCACGGCGGGCATCACAGGCGCGGCGCCGCCGTTGCCGCCCCGCGAATAGGCGATGATCGGTGCGCCGCGGATCGCGCTGACCTCGGCCTGGCGGCGGCTCGCGGCGTCGGCGGCGGAAGCCGCGCCGCCCGCCGTGGTCTGGAGGGCCGGAACCGGGCCGCCAGCCTCGGTTGGACCGAGGTTGGGCGCGTTTGGGCCCGGCGCGGCCAAGGTCGGCGACGGCGATCTCATGGCCGGCTCGAACGGTACGACCTGCCGCGCCGGCTCGTCGCGCCGGGGTTCGGCCTTGGGCTTGTCGTGGCCCCAGGTGGCGGCGACGAAGACGCCGCAACCGGCGACCAATGCGGCGACGACGACGCCCTTGCCGGCCAAGCCGGAACCGAGCCGCCCGGCAATCGGCGAGATCGATCGTTCGAACGCGGGCGCCGTCCGGCCCTCTGCCGACGGGGCTACGGTCTCATACGGCGCGGCGGCGTCGGTCATGGCTTGGCCGCTCCCTTGTCGGTGCGCTGGACGTCGGGCGCGGCGGTGCCGGTCGCCGGATTGACGCCATAGGGCTCGAAGGCCTGGTTGTAGATGCAGAGCACATCGCGTCCGCGCCGCAGGCGCAGCTGCTGGACGACCGCGTGGACGACGACGAATTCGCCGCGCACGTCGAAGGGGATCAGGCTCTCCGTGCCGCTCGATTCCACCTGGTAGACGGCGGGCACTTGCTGATTGCCGGGAAATCGCATGACGGTGAAGCGGCCGTTGTCGGAGACCTCCGATGGCTGCAGAGCCGTCGCGCCCTGGACGGCGTAGTTCAAATTCCGGCGGCCCTCTACGACGGCGCGGTCGAGCTTCAGCTCGAGGATGCGCCGCTCCAGCGCCGCGGCCTGGGCGGTGAGCGCCGACGTCGCCGCCGCCTTCTCGTCCTGCGGATAGCGGAAGCGCAGGCCGAAGACCGTATCGCGGGTGTTCCGCGCCGAGGAACCGGATCGCGTCGACAACTCGAAAGTATAGTTGCGGGTCTCGCCGCCGCGGCTGGTCGTGACGATCAGGTTGGTCGGCGGCCGCGCCGCCTTCGGCTTGACGAAGAGGATGTTCCTTTCGGCCGCCACGTCCCAGCCGGTGGCATCGCCGACGGCCACGTGAAGAATGGTCTCGTCCGGCCCCAAGAGGATCTGGGTCGCGGTCCGGAAGACGCCGGTGATCCTCACCACCGCCCAGGGATCGTAGTCGATGACCTTGATGCGCGGGTCGGACGGTCCCGACCTGGGGGTGTCCAAGGTTAAGGCAGGCGAAGCACTGGCCATCGCCGCCGCGATGACGAGGGCGCCAAGGGTTCTCATCGCACCACCTCCGGGTCGGCCCGGTAGCTGGTCACCTGGAAGCCGAGGGGATTGCGGAGGCGGTCGGCCTCGCCCATCGGGGCGCGGGTGTAGCTGTAGGCGACCGTCGCGATCCAATCGCTCTCAGTGATCTGCTGCCTCTGGCGGACGGTCCGATGGAAACGGACGTTGGCGACGCCATCGGCGACAAAGCTCACGGCGCGGATGTCGATCTGGGCTTCGGCGGCCGGTCCGAACACCACCTGCGGGCTCTGCGGATTGGCGGGGCGGAAGGCGTCGGCCCAACGCTGCTGCTCGGCCGGCGTCGACATGATCGAGACCTGGCGGAAGTTGGCTTCGGCGGCCGGGGCTAGCCAGCCTTCCCGGGCCCGCACGTACTGGGCCAGGAAGTGCTTGGTGACCGCCTCGTCATAGGTGAGCGGCTTTTCCGACTTCAGGGCCGTCATGACGTCGACCGCGCCGGTGCTGCGGTCCACACGAACCACGAAAGGTTCGACGCTCTTCAGCGGAGCCAGGGCGGCCACCGCGCCGACGGCGACGGTCGCCACTATGGATGCGAAGGCCGCCACGCCCCAGGCGAGACGGCGCGAGCGTTCGGCGTTGCGGATCTGATCCGCATTCCAGCTCTTCGCCTCGGCGAAATACTCCTTGAGATCGGCCTGGGCGTTCATGCGCAGCTCCCGAATGAGCTGTTGGGAGCGGCCGACGAGAGCTTCCTGGGTTTGGCTTCACGGCCGGCAGCTGGAGGGGATGGCGCTTGGCCAGTTGGGGTCGGCGCGAGAACTGACCCGTAAGAATTGGCGGGACGCAGATGCTTGCCGTCACAGGCCGCGAGCTTGCCACCGCCCGTCGTCGCGCATCCGGCCAGGGCCAACATCGGCAGAAGGGTAAGAACACGCATGCGCATCATGCTCGACCTCCAGCGGGGCGGATAGAGCCGCCGCCTCGGGGGGCGCTGCGGCTGGCCTCTTGCGGACCCTGTGGTGCGCCGGGCCGGGGCACACCGCTCAGCGAGGCGGCGTTGGCGAAGTCGGCGAGGCCCGCGCTGGCTCCGCCCGCGATCCCGGCGGCGATGGCCGGGGTCTGCAGGAAGAAGATCGACCCGAGCAGGCACAGGGCGACGAACAGCAGCCCGCCCGCCATGGGATCGGAGCCGTCGATGCTGCCCCACTGCTGGGCGACCAGCGACAGGATCAGCTGAAAGACGGTGATGATGAGGGCGAACAGGACCAGGTAGTTCACCGCCTGGCTGAGCCAGCCGAAGAAGAAGCGCCGGGTCGCATCGAAGAGGGCGCAGGCGATGAAGATCGGCCCCAGCGCAATCAGGAAGGCCAGCGCCACCTTGGCGATCAGCACCACACCGAAGCCAATGGCGGCAGCCAGGGCGCCGACGATGTAGACGACCGCGCCGAGGATCCAGGGACCGAAATCAACTGGACTAGCCTCTTTGGTGATCTTCTCGGCCAGATAAGCGGCGCGGTTGAAGAAGTTGTCGAAGGCGGACCCCACATCGGGGACGCCTGATCCGCTGATCGCCTGGGTCAGGGTATCCGGCAGGACATGGAATATGGGCTGAGTGACGTAGGTCGAGTAGGCGACCGTCGTGGCCAGCATGTAGATAAAGGCCAGCTTGATGCTGCGCACGACGAAATCCATGAACGGCTCCTGGATGGCGCCGCGCAGGATCGCGAACCCATAGAGCAGGACGTAGAGCACCAGAGCGGCGCGGAGCGGGCCGGAGACCTCGGCCATTACCGAGCTGGCGCGCTCGTTCAGGAAGACGTCGAGCTTGCTGGCGACGAATCCATAGGCCGGCTGAAAGATATGCAGGGTCTCGGCCACGGCGGATCAGAAGCCTTTGCGGTAGGCGTCCATGCGGGCATCACGCTTGGCGGAGGCGACGGCCGCCTGCGCGTTTCCGCACTCTTCGCCTCGGTGAGCACCGGTCTTGCAATCGCTGACCACCTTCGCAGCCTCATCTTGGTGAGCCTCGAAATAGCTGGAGCTCCGCGGTTGCGGTGAGCAGGCCGCTAGGCCCGCGAGTGTTAGGCTGAGAACCAGACGACGCATCATTGGAATCCCTGCTTGTAGGCCGCCATGCGCGCCTCACGCGCCGCCAACATCCGTTCGCGCTCGCGCTGGGCCTGCAGCCGATCCTCGGCCGCCTGAGCCATGGCGATACCTTGCAGCCGCATCTGGTCGTTGGCGATCATCGCCTGTTCGGTGGTGGCGCGGGCTTGCAGGTCCATGACGGCCCGGGCGTTTGGCGCAGTGTCGATTGCGGCTTGGAGGTCCTTCAGACCCTCAAGGCGCTGAGCGCCGGCATCGGAGACGCTCTGGCCTAAGGCCAGGTCGCGGGCGGCGCGCTGCCCGGCCGCCTCGAGATCCGCGCCAAGCGGATCGTCGGCCTGGGCCGTGTAGAGCCGGTTGGCGGACCGGATGGCGTCTGCCTTGGCGCCGATCGCGCCAAGCGCCGTGAAGTCGCCCTTTGCCGCTGCTGTGAAGGCTGACGTGTCAGGCAAGAAGGACCGCAGCGACGGAACGCCTAGGGCGCTGGCGATCTTGCTGACCCCAGAGGCGTCGTTGAGGCTGGAGAAGAGCTGCTGGCCCTGGGTGACCTGGGCCTTGAGCTCGTTCAACTGGTTCACGGCGGTGGTCGCCTGCTGGATCAGCTTGGCGTAGCTGGCCGCGTCGTAGACCGCCAGTTGGGCGTGGGCGGCCGATCCGCCGAGCGTGACGGCGCCTATAAGCGCGATGGTGATCAACGGCCGCTTCATGGGATCATCCTCCGTTCGCGGTGGAAGGGCTCGAGCCAGTTGTTCGGATCGTCGCCGACGCGGGCCCGGATGCGGTCGAGGAGATCGACCGTCTCAGTCCGGCCAGAGAGAACGGCAAGTTGGTCGTCGAGGCCGTCGAGACGCAGCTCCGCGACGACGGAGTTGAGGCCTTGCTTGATCAGGAACTGGCGGCTCTCCGGCGCCAGTTCCTCGCGCACCAGGGCGAACTCGCGCCGGGTGAGGCCGAAGCCGTCGACATAGTCGCGCTCGGCCGCGTGGGCGTTGGGCAGGAAGATCTTGGTCGCACACTGCTCAAGGATGGTGTGGGCTATGGGCGAGCGCAGAACGTCGGCAGGAGACTGGGTGCCGAACACCATGAAGGCGTTCTGCTTGCGGTAGGTCTTCAGGCCGTCTTGAGCCAGGCCTCGGAAGGCTTCATCGCCCAAGGCCTTCCAGAACTCGTCGATGTCGATGACCAGCCGGCGCCCGTCCACGAGGGCGGCGAGCCGATGGAAGAGGTACATCATCATCGGCGTGCGGACCTCGGCGTTGTCCAGCACATGGGTCATGTCGAAACCCAGGAACCGCGCGTCTAGGCCGAGGGCGTCCTCTTCGTTGTCGAGCACCCAGCCGAGCGCTCCACCACGACACCACTTCTCGAGACGCGCCCCGACGCCGCCGGCGTCGCGCTGTCCCAGCAGCGCTCTTAACGCGGAGAGCGACCGCTGGGCGGGCGGGAGCGGGCCAAGCGCCACGATGGCCTCGTCGATGGCATGCTCTTCCTGAACCGAGAGCGGGCGTTCGCCTGCACCGACCAGCTGGCGGATCAGCAGGCCGAGGAAGGCTGCGGCGCCCGGCGTGAAGTCGAGGGCCTTGAGCGGCGCGAAACCGGTCGGCTCACCGTTGCGCAGAGTGAGGTAAGTCCCTCCGCAGGCGCGCACGAAGATCTCCGCGCCCCGGTCCTTGTCGATGAAGACTTCCTGGGCGCCGAACTTCTCCAGCGCAGCCAGCATGAAGTTCTGGACGACGGTCTTGCCCGACCCTGAGGGGCCGCAGATGAAGGTGTGCCCAAGATCGCCGACATGGAAGTTGAAGTGGAAGGGCGAGCCAGCGGAGGTGCGCAGGAGCGCAACTGCTGGGCCCCAATGGTTGCCCTCAGCCCGGCCGGCCGGGTGCGTGTGGAAGGGCGCCAACGCCGCGAAGTTGCGTGAGGTGATCGCCGCAGGCCGGACGCGCCGTCCGAAATTGCCGGGGAACTGCGCCCAGAACGCGGCCTCGAGCGCCAAGTCCTCGCGGGCCGTGACGAGGCCAGAGTCCGCGAGCAGGGCGCGAGCGCCGGAGAGGTTGTCGGCGAGTTGACGGGGATCGTCGCCATACACCAGAACCGACGCCTGGTGGTCGCCCATGGCGAAGCGGTTGGACATCAGGTCGTCGAGCGCGTCGCCCAGCCCCGTGATCTGGGAGGCCGCTCGGTCTCGCGCTGAGAGCATCTGGTTTTGCTTGCGCTCCATCACCGCGCGGGCGGCCGTCTTGGACAGGAAGCTGAAGGACTGGCTGGCCACAAAGGCGAAGCGGGCCGACAGCAGGCCGTTCCAAAGTCCGGGGCGGGTGACCGCCGGATATTCTTTAACCCCGAAGATGCCCGCGAACCTGGCGTCTGCGGCGTCCCGTATCTCCAGGGCCTCGCGGCCGAAGATCACCCTGGCCGAATAGATCGCCGAACCCAGGTGCCCGCGGATCAGCGGCACGCGCTCGCGCCGTCCGGTCAGGACGAGCCGCAGCACTTCGAGGGGCTCGGAGAACCAGCCGCCGTCGCGCTCGTAGAGCCCAAGCGTGCGCACGCCATAGCGGCTGAGGTATTGCGCCAAGTCGCGGCCCGCGTCCTGCAGCCGCTTGACCGCCTCCTCCTCATCACCTTCTGACCTGCGGCGCCTATTGATCCAGGCGCCAGCGCGCTCGGCCGCATCGCGACCGGGGTGGAGGACAAGGGTCACGTAGAGCTCGTTGACGAACATCTGGGTCGCGCCGAGCCGAGCCTGGTACTGGGCGTCAAGCTCAACGGCGAAACCCGAGCGGAAGCTGCCCTCGGGATACCCCTCGTGGCGGCGGCGAACCAGGTGGTACCAGACCGCGAGATGGTCATTGGCCAGGTTGCGCCAGGCGCTGTTGAGCTTGGCATGCCAATCGTTGAGATCGCGGACGTCGGCTGTTTCGAAGCTGGCGCCGTCCAGCTGGAACGTCATCATCAAGGCCTGGGTGTCCAGGCCGATGATCTCGCCCGTCACATGGCGGGCGTAGGGGAGCGCGCCGCGCGGATCGAGTTCCCGCGCGAGGGTCGACTGCCCGGCCCTCGGCTGGAGGAGCAGGCTAGCCACGGATCACCTCCGCGGCGACGTAGCGGCGCTTAAGCGGGAGCGGCGTTGAGGAGCTGCCGCCCCAGGTCGCCCCGTTGCGAGCGCGGCCCTTGGTGTCCACGAACATCCATAGGACCCGGAAGGCGTTGTGGTCGTGCTTGCAAATGGCTCGGAAGACGACATGCACCGCCGGCGCGATCAGCAGGTAGGCTGGTGAGTGCGCGGCGAGGAAGACCGTCGCCGTCACCATCAGGTTGAGGCCCATAGCCTCCATCGGCACGCCGGCGACCATGGCTGGACGCGTGCAGGCGAGGAACAGGGTGTCCTCGGTCAGGCGTTCCTCGGCATCAGCGGACATCGGATCATGCCCCGCCGCTGCCGCCGGTGATCAGGTCGACGATCGCCGCTGCGCTGAAGATGACGATGATGCCGACCACCACCGTGCCGGCGCGTCGCATGTCCAGGTGTCCGAACATCCACGCGATCCCGGTGATGATGATGGCGATCACCGCCAGGCCTCGGATCACGTTGCTGTTGAGCAGATCGATGATGTTCTGGATGAAGGTGCCGATGTTGCCGCCGACGTCAGCCGACTGGGCGAAGGCCGGGCTGGCGCTGGCCAGGGCGACGACGCCCACCAAGGCCAAGCGACCAATGAGAAGCTTCTTGCCGCGCACGCTCACTGGAAACCTCCGGACGTTGTGGTGGAGACGGTGGTGACGAAGCTGCTGGGGCCACGACGGACCTCGCCGAACACATCCCAACTCGCGGAGATTTCCGGCGGCGGTGCTGGCACGGGTCCCGAAGGGATGGCGACGGCTGTCCCACCGATGGCCGGTACAATCCGTTCGGCCGCGCTGGACACCTTGGCCACGTAGCCGTTGGTAAAGCCGCGAGCAGGGTGCCCGGTGTTGTAGTAGGAGAGCGCCCTCTTCAGAGCCGCCTGCTCGCCTACGCGCGCGGCATCGCTGCGGCCGTAACCGTCCTGAAGAATTCGGGCGGCGGCTCTCAGGTTCGTGCACGGCTCAAAGACTTCGGCCAGGGTTAGGCCGAGCCAGGACAGGTTCTTGCTGTTGATCTGCGCCAGACCGAGGTCGATGCTCCGGCCAGCTTTGATGAGTGCCGCCGCCTTAGCCACCGCGTCATCGACCGAGGTGGGCTCGACCGCGATGCGCGGCGCGCCATTGACGCCGATGGCTAAAGGCTCGAACCGGCTTTCCACCTGAACCACCGAAAGCAGCGTCTCCGGCGCAACGGACGGCGCGCACTGGGCGGCGAGAGCAAGCGCGGCGGCGAGCGTGATGGCCATGGGGGAGCACCTAGGGGTGGCTTCAACAGTGAGACCTCTCTGGGCCTCGACTCGATGTTCACCGGACGGGGTCCTAATCGCGAGGCGCAAGCCTACCCACTCGGAGGGGGTAGGCTTACGGTGCGCTTGCGGCGATCAGGCCCAGTTCGCGGGCGCGAACGACGGCTTGGATGCGGGTCTTCACGCCGAGATGGCCGCAGACCTTGATGATGTGCTTCTCGACAGTTCGCCCCGACAGGCCAAGAATGCTGCCGATATCGGTGGCGCTCTTTCCCTGTTGGACCCAGGCCAAGCACTCAAGCTGACGCTCTGTGATGAGCCGAGAGGCGATCAACCGATCCTCGCGATCGGCAATAGGGCGAAACGAACGGGGCTCGGCCCGCCGTGCGTAGTCGGAGCGGTTGGCCAAAGGACCGACCTCCTAGCTAAGGTTTGCCCCCCTAACTAGACCGATTGATCGGATGCAGTTGGCTTGAAGTTCCAAGACTTCGTAAGCTACGAGACTGACACCACTACTGATTGATTCCCGACAACCGTTTGCCGGGTCAATTCCGCAGAATTGCGGCCCGTAGATTTACGGATGATCGGAGAGAAGCCCTAGCTCCGCTGCCTTCGCGACGGCCTGTGTTCTATTTCGAACCTTCAGGCGTTCGCAGGCCTCCCCGACATACTGGTCGACTGTTCGTGACGACAAGCCAAGCGTTGCCGCAATCTCTACCGAAGTCTTCCCGGCCGCAGCGAGGCGCAAGCATTCGATCTGACGGGGGCTTAGCCCAGGTACGGCATCGCTAGGCATAAGCGCACACGAAGGACTCAACGCGCATGAGAATCGCTTCCTCAAAGCCCTCTTTTGCTTCGCAATGGATGTAGCAGCACCTCGGTTAAATCAACCTGAAGCTGTCCCCCAGTCGCATCTCGCTCGCTTCGTTTAGCTTTAGCCGATGCCGTTCAGACCGCCCGCAGGCCCATGATGTGTAGGGCGATGCCGACGACGGCACAGCCGAGCAGCACCGGGATCACGCCCACCTTGAAGCGGAAGATAGCGAGCGCTGCGGCCAGCGTGAGGACGAGCGAAGCCCAATTCATCGTCCACAGGACGGGCACATCGAGCCGAAGCCCCCAGCCCGCCAACTCCCGCACTTCGCTGAAAAGCACGTGCAGTCCGAACCAGATGGCCAGGTTGAGGATAACCCCCACCACTGCCGCCGTGATGGCCGCCAGGGCGGCGTTGAGCGCTCTGGCTCCGCGCAGGGCTTCGACGAATGGGGCGCCTAGGAAAATCCAGAGGAAGCAGGGGGTGAAGGTGACCCAGGTGGTGAGCACCCCGCCGAGAACCCCCGCCAGCAACGGCGACAGGCCCTCGGCTCCGCGATACGCCCCCATGAAACCGACGAACTGGGTGACGATAATCAGCGGTCCCGGCGTGGTCTCAGCCATGCCGAGGCCATCCAGCATTTCGCCGGGGCGCAGCCAGCCGTAGGTCTCGACCGCCTCCTGGGCGACGTAGGCCAGCACAGCGTAGGCGCCGCCGAAGGTGACTACGGCCATCTTCGAGAAGAAGACGGCGATCTCCGAGAAGACATCGCCCCAGCCCAGCATGAGGCCAAGGCCGAGGACCGGCGCCGCCCACAGCACGGCGAGCGCCCCGCAGATCTTCACAGACCAGGCGAGGTTCGGCCGCGCATGAGCGGGCGTGCCCTCGCCCAGCAGGCTGTCGACGTCGAGCACCTCCTTGCCGCTCGCAGCGCCATGGCCGCCGCCCACGAGGAAGGCCGGGGCGCCGGCCCGCCCGCCGACGAAGCCGATCAGCGCCGCGGCCAGAATGATCAACGGGAACGGCACGTCGAAGGCGAAGATGGCCACGAAGGCGGCCGCGGCGATGCCGACCATCACCGGATTCTTCAGCGAGCGCTTTCCGACCCTGACCACGGCCTGCAGCACGATGGCCAAGACGGCGGCCTTCAGACCGAAGAACAGGGCCGACACCATGCCGACGCCGCCCAGCATGGCGTAAAGGATGCTGAGGCCCATGATGGCGAGGAAGCCGGGCAGGACGAATAGCACGCCAGCCAGCAGGCCGCCGGCCGTGCCGTGCATGAGCCAGCCAATGTAGATGGCGAGTTGCTGCGCCTCAGGCCCCGGCAGCAACATGCAGTAGTTCAGAGCATGCAGGAATCGCCGCTCGCCCAGCCAGCGTTTCTCCTCCACCAAGATGCGATGCATCATGGCAATCTGGCCCGCGGGACCGCCGAAGCTGAGGGCGGCGACGCGCCCCCACACCTTCATGGCCTCGCCGAAGGAGACGCCGTGGCCGGCGGCCGGGGAGGCGACTTCGTTCGCAGCGATCATGCCGCCGTGGCCCGTGCGAAACGCGTATTTGCCCCCTTCCAGGCAAACACCTTCATGTAGGCGTCGACGTAGGCCGCGGCCTTGGCGCCGTAGTCCATGTGATAGGCATGCTCGTACATATCGAGCGCCAACAGCGGCCGCCCGTCGGCCAGCGTCTGGGTGTGGTCGGAGCCCCACTGATTGACCAGCCGCTGGTCCCGTTCGCTCCAGGTGAGCAGCACCCAGCCCGACCCGCCGCCGAGCGCCTTGCCCATGGCGGAGAACTCCGCCGCCCAGCGGTCATGGGTTCCGAAATCCCGCTCGATAGCGCGCGCCAACTGGGCCGAAGGCGCGTCGCGTTCGCCGAACCCCTCGAAATGCACTTCGTGCAGGACCATGGAGTTCCAAGCGAGGAGTTCTTCGCGCTTCAGACCATTCAGCAGAAAGGTGGGAGCCGTGGCCATGTCGAGCTTCGCAAAATCCGCCTTAATCGCCGCGAGCCGCTTTACCGCGCCGGTGTAGTTGTTGTCGTAGTGGCTACGGATCAGCTTCTCCGACAGACCCGGCACCTTTGCCGGATCAAAGGGCAGCGGCTTGGGGGTGAAGGCCGCTGCAGCGGGCGGCCCTCCAGTTGCTTCGGGGGCCGCGAGCGCAGGCGCGGCGGTCGCAAGGCCGGCGGCGGCGGCCAGCAGCGTGCGGCGATCCGGATCGATCATTGGTCTCTCCTTCAGAGGTTTGCAGGGCGCCACGCGGGCGTTGGACTCCTGGCCGCTGCGGCGCCGAGCGGGTCGGGTGTCGATGAGGGAATCGTTTGGAAAGGCGACGTTTCAGCGTCCAAGGCATGCGCTCCCGGGAGCCCGCACACGGCGGACCCTGAAGGAGCGGATCTTGGACGGGCGCACCCGTCTGACCGGGCGATCCGCAGAAGCCCGATGGCCCGGAATAGCGCGTGGAGTTGGCCTTGGGAAGACGCCGTCTGTTCAGACCGCTCGGCCCACTAGTCCACGCGGTGAAACGATCGCTCAGAAGCGTTGCGCCGCCGGAATAACAGCTTGTCGATCCGACGGTCGTCCATGTCGACCACCTCAACCTCGTAGCCCGCGATGTGGAAGACTTCGCCCTCTTCCGGGAGGCGCCCGGCCTCGTGCAAGACAAGGCCGGCTGCGGTGTGGAAGTGACCGGTCTCATCAAAGTCGGCTTTCAGGTGACGGGCGACGTCTTCGATGTCCGCGCGACCGTCGATCAGGAACGAGCCATCCTCCCGCTGCAGGATGGCGCTTGAAGTGTCCTGATCATGCGCCTCGTCGAAGTCACCAGCGATCATCTCAAGCAAATCCGTGGCCGTGACCACCCCCTCCATAGCGCCGAATTCGTCAACGACGAGCGCCATGTGAAGCGGGGATTGCTTTAAGAGTTCGAAGGCTTTCAGCACTGAGGTCGTCTCAGAGATGAACACCGGGGTGACCATGAGCGCCGGCAGATCCAGACGCTGGCCATCGAGCATGGCGTCGAGCACATCCTTCTTGTGGACAACGCCTACCGGTTCATCCACATCGCTGCCGCGCGCGACGACGATGCGGGAGTAAGGACAGGCGCGGATGTCGGCTGTCTGCTGCTCGAGTGGATCAGAGAGCGATATCCAATGGACGTCGCGGCGTGGCGTCATGGCGACGCGGACTGGGCGATCACCAAGCCGCATGACCTCGCCGATCATTGCCTGTTCGGCCGGTTCGATAAGACCTGCGCTTGTGCCTTCCGCCAGCACCGTCTCCACTTCCTCGTGGGTGATCTCTTCGCCCTGCTGGTCCTTGACGCCGAGCAACTTCAGTACCCCAGCCGTCGAGAAGGTCAGGAGCGTCACAAATGGGCTCAGCCCGCGCGCCATGACCGTGAGCGGCCGCGAGACCAATGCGGCGATGGTTTCCGGGAAGGCCAGGGCGAACCGCTTAGGCACCAGTTCGCCCACCACGAGCGAGAAGTAAGTCAGGGCCACCACGACAACGCCAGTCGCCAAGCCTTCAGAGTATTGTTGCAGCGCGGGCACGCGCTCGAGCATGGCATCAAGTTCCGCCGCAATCGTCGCCTGGCCGAACGCACCCGCCAGAATGCCGATGAGCGTGATTCCAACCTGTACGGCGGCGAGGAACCGGGTCGGATTCTCAGACAGCTTCAGAGCAGCGGCTGCCCCCTTGTCCCCCCGGTCGGCTCGGCTCTGCAGTTTGGCGCGGCGGGATGACACCACCGCTAGTTCGGACATCGCGAAGAGACCGTTGAGCACCAGGAGCAGGAGCACCACGGCAGAGGCGAAGAGCAGCATCGAAGAAGACGGTCCAGCGAGGCTCTCCTGGAGCCACGTCGTTAGTCTAGGTCGTCCTAAGTGACTACGCGAGGAAACCTTCAGACCACCCGCTTCAACCGCGCGAAGTCGCCTGAGACGCGGAGGGTGAGCGTCACCGGCTTGCCGGCGCGGTTGCGCCAGAACCAGCCGTGCGCGCCGTCGAAGGCGGCGGTCAGCTGGCCTTCGGAGACGGCCTCCGAACCCTTGGCGTAGCCATGGTACTTGATGCCCGGCCCGTCCCCGTGGGTGTCGAAGTTCAGCTTCGGGCCGTCGGTGCTCCAGCGGAAGTCGATGGTGGTGCCTTTGCGCATCTCCGCCTTGAATTCGGCAGCCTGGTTGGGCGCTAGGGTGATGGCGACCTCCTCCACCTTGCCGGCGGCCACGGCCGGCGCCGCCGTAGCTGGAGCCGGCCGCGGGGCCGCCGGCGCGGCCGCGACCGCCACTTGCGGGGCAGCCGACGGCGCCGCGACTTCGGCCTTCGCTTCGGCAGCCAAGGCGACCTTAACCTCGCCCATCTGAGTCAGGCCGATCAGCCGACCTACTCCCGTGGGGTCGATGGCGTATTCAGCGGGCAGGACCACGGTGACCAGCAGCCCCGCGGCCACCGCTGCCGCGATGGCGGTGGAACGCAGCAGTCGCCGGGTGCTCGGCAGTTCGGTCGGATCGGGCTTGTGGATGTTGGACATGAGGAACTCCCCTCAGGCGACGAAGAAGCCGACCAGCTGGTAGCCGGTGAGGACGAAGCCCGCCGACATCAGCGCGACGTTGGCGGCGTAGGCGTGCTTCCAGAAGCTCGACGTGCGCCGCCAGAAGCCCATGGCGATGAGGATCAGGCTCAGCGCCAGGATCTGGCCGAGCTCGACGCCGATGTTGAAGGCCAGCAGGTTCGGGATCAGCCCGTCGCGGGCGAGCTCGAAGTCCTGCAGCTTGGTGGCCAGGCCAAAGCCGTGGAACAGGCCGAAGACGAGCGTGGCCGCCTTGGCGTTCGGCTGCACCCCGAACCAGCGCTGGAAAGCCCCGAGGTTGTCGAGCGCCTTGTACACTACCGACAGGCCGATGATCGCGTCGATCAGGTAGGCGTTGACGCTGATCCCGCCGAGCACGCCCGCCAGCAGGGTCACCGAGTGGCCCAAGGCGAACATCGTCACATAGAGGCTGATGTCCTTCAGGCGGTAGAGGAAGAAGATCACCCCGGCCAGGAACAGCAGGTGGTCGTAGCCGGTCACCATGTGCTTGGCGCCGAGATAGACGAAGGGCGCGAACAGCACGCCTGAGCTTTCTTGAATGTAGCCCTTGTCCCCCTCGGCGACGCCATGCGCCCAGGCGGCGCTGGCGATGAGGCTGAAGATCGCTGCGCCGACCGCCAGGCGCACGCCGGGCCTGGCTAGCCAGGGTCGTGGGAGATGGCTTGCTCTCATGGGTCTAGATCCCTGCCGAAGGCCATTGGCGGTGAAGGTCGTCGATGACGAAGTCATGGGCATGCTCGCGCTCACGGCCCGCGGCTTCGCCCTCGAGGAGATGCGGGTGGGTCGCTGGAAGGTCGTCGTGCCGATGGACCACCACGTCCGGGTCCTTGGCGGGCCAGAAGGCCAGCGCGCCAAGCACGCCGACCGCCGCCAAAATCGCGAGCGCCACAGAGGTCCACCCTAGGCCGATGCGAGCTCCCACCGCGCCGGCCACCAGGTAGGTGACGAGCCAGCAGGCGTGCGACAGCGCGAACTGGGCTGCGAAGACGGCGCTACGGTCCTCCGGGCTCGCTGAGCGCCGCAACAGCCGACCCGAGGGCGTCAGCACGGCGGAATAGCCGACGCCCATGATCGGCCATAGGATCAGCAGCGCAGCCCAGCGGTCCACGCCCGGCGCAACGGTCGCCACCGCCGTGGCCAGCAAGGTGGCCGCCAGCAGCAGCGCGGCGGCCACCATCACCTTGCGGTCGTCCAGGCGCTCGAGCAGCCGCGGCAAGGCGAGCGCGGCGAGCATCGAGCCCGCGCCGAAGGCGGCGAGCGTCAGGGCCACATCGTTCTCCGAGCGGCCGAGCAGCGAGCGGACGTAGACCACGGTGTTGACGATGACCATCGCCCCGCCCGCCGCGGCGGCGAGGTTCAGAGCCAGTAGGCCGCGCAAGCGCGGCGTCTTCAGGTAGATGCGCGAACCGCGGGTGGTCCGGGCATAGATCCCGCCGGCCTGTGGCTGTCGCTTCGGCTGCGGGACGGCGACGGAGACCACCAGGGCGGCGGACGTGAGGAAGCCCAGCACGGTGCCGCCGAACAGCCAGTGGAAGCTGATGACGCTGAGCAGCGCGGCCGCCAGCATCGGGCTAACCACACTTTCCAAGTCGTAGGCGAGGCGCGAGAGGGAGAGGGCCCGGGTGTAGCGCCCCTCGTCGGGCAGGATGTCGGGGATGGCGGCCTGGAAGGCCGGCGTGAAGGCGGCCGAGGTCGACTGCAGCAGGAAGATCAGCAGGTAGACCTGCCAGATCTCCGTCACAAACGGCAGCATCAAGGCCACGCCCGCCCGCACGAGGTCCATGGAGACCAGGAAGGCGCGGCGCGGCAGCCGGTCCGCGAAGGCGTTGGCGATCGGCCCCACCCCGATATAGGCGACCATCTTGATCGCCAGTGCTGTTCCCAGCACCGCGCCAGCGTCGGCGCCGGCCATGTCGTAGGCGAGCAGGCCGAGCGCCACGGTCGCCAGCCCCGTGCCCACCAGTGCGATCACCTGCGCCAGGAACAGGTGCCGGTAGGTGCGGTCCTGGAGCACGCTCAGCATGGCGCGCGCCTCGGCGCAGAGATCATCGACGCTACCTGGGTCATGCCGGAGCCTCCTCGGCGAAGTCCGCGTGCCGGGCTCGACCGTGCACCAGCCGATAGAGCGCCGGCAGCACCAGCAGCGTCAGCAAAGTCGACGACAGGATGCCGCCAATCACCACGGTGGCCAGCGGTCGCTGCACCTCCGCGCCGGCGCCCACGTTGAAGGCCATGGGCACGAAGCCGAGGCTGGCCACCAGGGCGGTCATCAACACCGGGCGCAGACGGGTGAGCGCGCCCTCGCGGATGGCCTCGTCGAGGCCCTGTCCTTCGGCGCGCAGGCTGCGGATGAAGCTCAACATCACCACCCCATTCAGCACTGCTACGCCCGAGAGCGCGATAAAGCCGACGCCCGCCGAGATCGACAGCGGCAGGCCGCGAAGCAGCAGGGCCGCCACGCCGCCCGTCAGCGCCAGCGGGACGCCCGAGAAGACGATTGCGGCGTCCTTGAACGACCGAAACAGAGCGTAGAGCAGGCCGAAGATCAGCAGCAGGGTCACGGGCACGACCAACTGCAGACGCTTGGACGCCGAGATCAGTTGCTCGAAGGTGCCGCCGTAGGTCACCCAGTAGCCGCTGGGGATCTCCACCTCGGCGCCGACCTTCTCCTGCACCTCGGTGATGAAGGAGCCGAGGTCGCGGCCGCGGACGTTGGCGGTGACCACCACGCGGCGCTTGCCGTTCTCGCGACTGATCTGGTTAGGCCCGATCTCGACCGCCACCTTGGCCACGTCGGCCAGCGGCACGAACCCGCGTGTTCCCTCTCCGCCGGAGGCCAGCGGTATCCGCAGCCGCCCGATCTCGTCGACGTTCGTGCGAATGGCCTCCGGCAAGCGGACCACCACGTCGAAGCGCCGGTCACCCTCGAAGACCTGGCCGGCCACGGTGCCGCCGAGAGAGGTGGCGACTACCTCCTGGACGTCCTGCACATTGAGCCCCAACCGCGCGAGCGCGGCCCGATCCGGCGTGATCTGCAGCACCGGCAGGCCAGTGACCTGCTCGACGCCGACGTCCTGGGCGCCTTCGACGCCGGAGACGACGGTCTCCAGTTGCTGGCCGATGGCCAACAACTGATCGAGGTCGTCGCCGAACACCTTCACCGCCACGTCGGCGCGGACGCCCGACAGCAGCTCATTGAAGCGCATCTGGATCGGCTGGGTGAACTCGTAGTTGTTGCCCGGGATCTGTGCCACCGTCGCCTGCAACTCGGCGAGCAACTGGGCGCGCGGCTTGCGCGGGTTGGGCCAGTCCTTGCGGTCCTTCAGCATGATGAAGGTGTCGGCGACGGACGGCGGCATGGGGTCGGTCGCCACCTCGGCGGTGCCCATCTTGGCGACCACGCGTTCGACCTCCGGCAGGCTCTTGATCCGGGCCTCCAGCGCCGTCTGCATTCGAATGGCTTGGCTGAGACTGGTGCCGGGGATGCGAAGGGCGTGCATGGCGATGTCGCCCTCGTCGAGGTTCGGCACGAACTCCGAGCCCATGCGACTGGCGGCGAAGCCGGCCAGCAGCACCAGCGCGGCCGCGCCGACAACGAAGGCGGTGCGCAGGCGCAGGGCGGTGTCCAGCGCCGGGGCGTAGAGCCTCCGTGCGCCACGCATCACCCGGCTGTCCCCCTCTTCCACCTTGCCGGTGACGAAGAGCGCCACCGCGGCAGGCACGAAAGTCAGCGACAGGATCAGCGCCGCCGTTAGCGCCATCACCACGGTGATGGCCATGGGGTGGAACATCTTCCCCTCGACCCCGGTGAGGGCGAAGATCGGCACATAGACCAGGGTGATGATCAGCACGCCGAACAGCGAGGGTCGGATCACCTCCCCGGTCGCCTGGGCGGTGAGCGCGAACCGCTCGTCGCGGGTCAGCAGCCGGCCGAGCCGGTGCTGGGCCTCGCCGAAACGCCGCAGACAATTCTCCACGATGATCACCGCGCCGTCGACGATCAGGCCGAAGTCGAGGGCGCCCAGGCTCATCAGATTGCCGGAGACCCGGCCCTGCACCATGCCGGTGATGGTCAGCAGCATCGAGAGCGGGATGATCGCCGCGGTGATCAGGGCGGCGCGGATATTTCCGAGCAGCAGGAAGAGCACGACGATGACCAGCAGCGCGCCCTCCAGGAGGTTGGTCGCCACCGTGTGGATGGTCCGCTCCACGAGATCGGTGCGGTCGTAGATCGGCTCGGCGATCACGCCGGGCGGTAGGGCCTTGGCCGCCTCCCCCAACCGCTCGGCCGCCGCTCGGGCCACCGTGCGGCTGTTCTCGCCAACGAGCATGAAGACGGTGCCCAGCACCACCTCCTGGCCGTTCTCGGTGGCCGCGCCCGTGCGCAGCTCCTCGCCCATCCCGAGATCCGCAACATCCGCCACCCGGATCGGCGCCCCGCCGCGGTTGGCGACGATGACGCCGCCGAGGTCCTCAAGGCCGCTGGCCTGCCCCGGGACGCGCACCAGGTACTGTTCGCCGAAGCGCTCCACGTAGCCCGCGCCGACGTTCGCGTTGTTGCGTTCCAGCGCGGAGACCACGTCGCTCAAGGTCAGGCCGTAGGCCGAGAGTCGCTCGGGCAAAGGGGTGACGTGGTATTGCCGCTCGAAGCCGCCGATGGTGTTGACTTCGGTGACCCCGGGCGTGTTGCGCAGCTGCGGCCGGATCACCCAGTCCTGCAGGGTGCGCAGGTCCTCCGGGGTATAGGCTTGCCCGTCCGGCCGCCGCGCACCTGGCTTGGCCTCCACCGTGTACATGAAGATCTCGCCGAGCCCCGTGGCGATGGGTCCCATCTCCGGCGTGAGGCCGGGGGGCAGCTGGCTGCGCGCGCCCTGCAGGCGCTCGTTCACCAGCTGGCGGGCGAAGTAGATGTCCGTCCCGTCTTTGAAGACCACAGTCACCTGGCTCAGACCGTAGCGTGAGACCGAGCGCGTGTATTCGAGGCCGGGAAGCCCCGCGATGGCGGTCTCCACCGGGAAGGTGATCCGCTGCTCGGCCTCCAGGGGCGAGAAGCCCGGCGCCTCGGTGTTGATCTGCACCTGGACGTTGGTGATGTCGGGGGTGGCGTCGATCGGCAGGCGCTGGAAGCTCCAGACGCCGATGGCGACGCTGAGCAGCGCAAGCGCCAGCACCGCCCAGCGGTAATGGATGGCGAGCGCGATGATCCGCTCGAGGAGCGGCGGGCGCTGCGCGCCTGCGTCAGTGGTCATGGCTGGCCCCCGACTTCTCGATGTCGGCCCGGATCAGGAAGGCGCCATCGGTGACGTACTCGGTTCCGGGCTCCAGCCCGCCCAGCACCTCGGTCCACTCGGGCGTCTGCGCGCCGAGCTCCAGCATCCGCACCTCGTAGGTGTTGCCGACCTTGGCGAAAACCACGGTGAAGTCGCGGAAGCGCTGGAGGGCCTTGGTGCGGACCGCCAGGGGCACGGACTTGGCGGCGACCTGCGCCGAGCCTTCCACCCCCATGCCGGGCCGGAAGCTGCCGGCGAGGCTCGGCGGAATCTCCACATGGGCGATCAGGGTCTGGCTGGCCATGTCCGCCGTCGGCAGTACCGTCTCAATGCGGCTCGTGGCCCGCCCGTCGCCCGAGAGGCTGCGAAGCTCCACCCGCTGGCCGGCGCGGATGCGCTCGGCGTCGCGGGGATAGATGAAGAACTCGGCGTGCAGCTTGGTGGGGTCGGCGATCACATAGAGGGGCTGGTCGTAGGCCACGTCGCCGACGTTGGCGTTCTTCTTGACGATCACCCCGCTGATCGGGGCGGGGATGGAATAGGTCTGCAGGCTGTTGCTGGACTCCACACGGGCGAGCAGCTGGCCGCGGCGGACCTGTTGTCCGAGGCTACCCGTCATGGCCATGATCCGCCCGGGATACCAGGCGCGCACCTCGCCCTGGCCTTCCGGCGTCACCTCGACCCGGCCCGAGAGATCGAGCAGCTCGCCGACGATGGCGCCGCCCGCCCGCTCGGTCTTCACGCCACCCGCCTGGGCGGCCTCGGCGTTGATCGTAGTGCGGCCCTCATACGATGCGTAGGCCCACTGGTGGGTGCGGCCGCCCTCGACGGCGCGCACCTTCACGTCGAAGGAGTGCGGCTCAGTTACGACGCCGGCGCCGCGCAGGTAGTCCTGCTGGGGCGCAAAGCTGAAGCGGTCCACCTTTCCGCCAAGCCGGGTGAGTTCGACGGTGAGCTGCACCTGCCGCGGATCGAGCGGCTTGTCTTTGCGATATGCGTAGACGTGGAACTCCGGCGGCACGCCTTCTTCGAAGATGGTCATTTCGACGGCGAAGTCGCCGGCGCGGAGCATGCGGCCGCGATGCGGACCGCGCTCAAAATCGGCGCCGGCGGCCGCATGGCCGGCTTCCGCCTCGGGCGCGTTGCGCTCCCCGCAGGCGGTGAGAAGGCCCGCGACAAGGGCCAGGACAAGCGGCGCGGCGCGCCAGGAAGAGCGGGACAGCATCAGCGGGGCTCCGCGGAAGGCGTGGATGCGAGATGGGCGAAGCGGCCGGTGAGCCGGTCGAGGGCGGCCTGGTCGGTGTGGTGCTGTCTCAAGACCGCCACCCGCCGCGCGCGGGCGTCGGCCAGGGCCCGTTCGGCCTCGGTGACGTCGATGTACTGGAATCCGCCTCGGTTGAAGCCCTCCCGCACCAGCTCGACGGTCTTGATCGCCGACGGGATCACCTCGGCGCGGATCCGCTCCGACTCGGCTGCCGAGGCGGCGAGCTTGGCCCGCAGCCGCGCCACTTCGCGGGCCTGCAGAACCCGGGCCGCGGCGATGTCGGCCTCAGCCGCGTTGCGCTCGGCCAGGGCCCGCTCCACGCCGGCCTTGTTGGTGTCGTAGCGCTGCAGCGGGATAGTCCCGCCAACCACTAGGGCGACATCCGAGCCCTGTCCGAAGTAGCGGACGCCGGCCCGCAGGGTGGGGTCGGCGACCTGACGGGCGCGCTCCAGGTCCACTCGCGCGAGCGCCGCGTCGCGGGTGGCGGCCAACAGCGCTAGGTCGGCGGTCTCCGCCGGAGCAGCATTGGTGGCCGGCGCCGTGCGGAAGAAGAAGGTCTCAAGATCGAGGTTGAAGTCGGGGCCGCCGCCCCAGAAGGCGGCGAGCGCGGCCCGCGCGTTGCGCGCCGTGTCGCGCGCCTGGTCCCGGGCGATCTCGGCCTGGGCCGTAAGGGTCTCGGCGCGGGCCCCCGCGAACAGCGGGTCCCGGGCGCTGCGGACCCGCCGGGCGATGTCGGCCTGGGAGCGGTGGGCGGCGATCAGCCGGGCCTCTGCGATCAGCACGTCGGCCTCAGCGGCGAGCGCCTCGGCGTAGGCGACCTGCACCTCCTTTATGAGGTCCAGCCTCCGAACCTCCTGACGGCGATGCACCAGTTCGATCTCCGCGGCCGCGACCGCGGTGCGGGCGCCGCGTTTGCCGCCGCGCTCGAAGGTCTGCTGGTAGCTCACCGTGGCTTCGGTCCGGTCGAGGATCGAATAGGCGCCCGAGCCTGCGAAGTTCTCCAACTCCAAGCCCACAGACGGGTTGGGCCGCAGCCCCGCCTGACGGGTCGCAGCCCGCGCGGCTTCCACCCTCGCATCGGCGGCCGCAGCCGAAGGATCGGCGCCCAGCGCGCGGGTCACCGCATCGGTGAGCGTCAGGGATGGCGCCGGTGCCTGGGCCAGTGCGGCGCCCGGCCCGAAGGCGAGCGACAGCGCCGCCAGAACCGGCGCGGCGAGGAGCCGCGCAAAGGCGCAACTCGGACGAAAAATGGGCATGAGGTCTCTCGAAGCACGGTGAAACGACGCGCGTGGCGGAGCCCCGCGCGGTCAGGCGTTCAGATCGAGAGCGGCTTTGGAGGTCGTTCGAGCCGGGCGCTCAGCCAGGACTCAGGTCCGTCGGCGAGTGGCAGATCCAGGGCGGCCCCGGTCGCCAGGATCAGCGCCGGTAGACGCTCGCCCTCAAGCGCGGCGAACTGGGAGGCTTCGCCGGCGTGGTGGTGATTGCGGACTCCATCGTCGGGGCCCTGATCGCTGCTGTCCGGCCGGCCATGGTCGGCGTCGGCCGCGGCGTGGTCGTCACCATGCTGGTCGGCGTCGTGATCATGATCGTGGTCAAAGGACACCGCCCCGGCCAAGGCGTTCGGCGCGTGCTCGACGCCCAGCGCATGCTGGACCTTATCGACGCTCGCTACGGCGCCCTGGTGAGTCAGCACCGCCATCAACGCCAGGCAGCACATGGCGAGGAACGATCGCAGCCGAGGCTTACGGCGGTTGGACACTGAGGCGGCAAACTCCCGAGTCCGCGACTTCTAGCAGCCCAGGCGGCCTCCGCAAATCACCCTCCTCGCATCCCCCGCCAAGCGCGACCTTCACCGCACCTGTTGGTGGTCCAAACTGCCCTCGGGCAGCGGCCGGAGGATCTCCGCCTCAGGCTTGGAGAGGTTGAGCCAGTCCAGGCCCTGGCCGCGCGGCAGCACGACGATCTGCCTGTCATGATAGGGCGCGATGTCTGGTCCAGGAGCGGTGGTCAGCATGGCGAAGGAGCCTTCCTTCACCAGTCCCGCAATCCAGAACCAAGGCTCGCCGGTGAGGGTGAAGCGGTGCTTGTCCTTCAGTCGCCGCTTGGGATCGTCAGGCTTGGTGAACTCGTAGAAGCCGTCCGAAGGGATCAGGCAGCGGTCGCTCTTGGCGAAGCTGCGCCCCTCGGACCGAAAGTTGAACACCGGCTTGCCGTTCGGGGATTTCCAAGCCCAGGGCGTGACGGAAAGCTCCACCCCTTCAGAGCCGCCGCGGATGATCGGCGCCCTTTGGTTCGGCCGGATGTCGTCGTAGGGCGGGTAGTTGGGCGTGGCGTCGCCCGAGAAACGCAGGGGGATCTTCAGCTGGCTGAACTCTTCCCGCAGGGTGTCCGGCGACTTGGTGTAGCGATAATCGTTGCACATCCTCGGATAACGCGCGCCGCCGCCTTAGTCTCCGCTGGCCCTGTCCCCGGGTGCTCGCGGCTCACCCGCGGCTAAACGCTCGATCGGCTGGTGCGCCGGCTGGATTGGCAGCCCGAACGGCGGACTTGCAGAGGTCGCCAGACCCCGAAACGCCTGTTGGCACCTGGAAAAATTGGCGCTCGTTTGCCGTTTGCTGAGTCCCCTTTGTAAGGGCCAACCGGGCTGCAAGAAGGTCGAACTGCAGCGGATAGCCGCCAATGACAGCGTGGGAACGGCGGTGTTCTCCTGCTGTTTCAGCTCAAACCCCAACCTAAACCCCAACCTAATTGAGCTCTTAGGTTGGGGGCGATCTCGCGCCCGCCCGGTACTACTTGATTTTGTTGGGAAAATTGGCGCGCCCGGAACGATTCGAACGTCCGACCCTCAGATTCGTAGTCTGATGCTCTATCCAGCTGAGCTACGGGCGCGCAGTGCCTTACGGCAAGGGCGCGGAACCTAGTCGGCCTTTTGGGAAAGTTCAAGCCGGCGAATGGGGGAAAAGCGATTTCCCTGATCCGGCCCCCATCGGGGGCCCTAGGCCAGGTCCCGCCAGCAGCGCACCGGGGCGTCGGGCCAGGGCGCAGCGGCGTGGACGCCGCGGGCCACGGCGCGGGCCAGGACGTCGGCGGCCAGGGCGCCCAGGCGGGCGATCTGGAAGTCCGGCCGCTCCCCCAGGGGCCGCTGGGCGGTGGACATAGCGAAGACCACATCGCCGTCGAAAGGCGCGTGGATGGGGCGGATGGCGCGGGCCAGGCCGTCCTGGGCCATGACAGCCACCCGACGGGCCTGGGCGGGTGTCAGGACGGCGTCTGTGGCCACGCAGGCGATGGTGGTGTTGGTCCGGGCCTGGGGGTCGGCCTTGGCCAGGCCCCAGTCGTCGCCGGCGCCGACCAGGCCGGCCGCGCCGAGTCCGCCGAACTCGTCCCCCATCTCGAAGGGCGCGGCCCAGAAGGTGCGGCCGCCAGGCGCGGTGACGGCGCCGAAACTGTTGACCGCCACCACCGCCCCCACGGTGAAGCCGTCGGCGGTGACCGCCGAGGCCGAGCCCGTCCCGCCTTTCAGCTGGCCAGCCATGGCGCCATAGCCCGCCCCGGCGGTGCCCAGGTCGAAGTCGAGGGCCGCGGCGAGGACCGCCTCTCGCCCCAGGGCGCGATAGGGGGGATCTTCACCCCAGGCCTTGTCGCCGCCATTGGCGAGGTCGAACAGGATGGCGGCCGGCACCACGGGCGAGGGCGGCACGGCGGGGTTGGCGGTGAGGCCATAGCCCCGCCCCTGGGCCCCCAGCCAGGCGCAGACCCCGTCCGGCGCGGCCAGGCCATAGACCGAGCCCCCTGAGAGCACCACCGCATCGATGGCCTCGACCAGATTGTGGGCGTCCAGCGCATCGGTCTCCCGGGTGCCGGGGCCGCCGCCCCGGACGTCGCAGGCGGCCACAGCGCGGGCGTCGGGCAGGATGACGGTGGCGCCAGTGCGCGCGGCGGCGTCATGGGCCTGGCCCACCTTCAGCCCTGGCACATCGGTGATCAGGTTGCGCGGACCGGGACGGGCGATCCCCAGACGGTTGATCGGCGGCGGGGCGGCGGATGACGTCATGGCGGCAGGATCTCCCTTCTGGCTGGGTGGCACAGCCCGACGGTTGTTGTCCACGCCATCCCCGCTAAGGTGCCGCCATGATCCAAGCCAGTCCCCGGAGCGCTGTGTCCTCCTCCCGTTCGCGTCCCCTCGCCCGCCTCGC
Source organism: Phenylobacterium sp. (assembly GCF_030693405.1). Lineage (GTDB taxonomy): Bacteria > Pseudomonadota > Alphaproteobacteria > Caulobacterales > Caulobacteraceae > Phenylobacterium. The sequence goes on along the minus strand of NZ_JAUYAW010000010.1, from coordinate 172,248 downwards.
CCGCCCCCTGGTCCCGGCCCTGCTGCTCCTGGCCACGGCCTGTGCGCCCCTGTCTCAAGCCACCGAAGGCCCGTCCCCGCCCCAGGCCAGCGCCGCCCAGGGCCAGGTGATGGTGTCGGCGGCCAATCCGCTTGCGGTGGAGGCGGGGCTGGAGGTGTTGCGGGCCGGCGGTTCGGCGGTGGACGCCGCGGTCGCGGTGCAGGCGGTGCTTGGCCTGGTGGAGCCGCAGAGTTCGGGCCTCGGCGGCGGCGCCTTCCTCGTCCATTACGACGCCGAAACCGGGACCGTCAGCGCCTATAACGGCCGCGAAACCGCGCCGGCGGCGGCCACGCCCGACATGTTCCTGAACGCCGAGGGTAAGCCCCTGCCCTTCTTCCAGGTGCTGCTCAGCGGCCGATCCACCGGCGCGCCGGGGGCTGTGGCCATGCTGCACATGGCCCAAGCCGAGCACGGAAACCTGGAATGGCGCCAGTTGTTCGGCGCCGCCGAGCGCCTCGCCGATGAGGGCTTCATCGTCAGCCCGCGCCTGGCCGAGATGATCGTCGGCCGCGCCCCCCAGGCGAAGTCTCCCGACGCCACGGCCTATTTCACCAAGCCCGACGGGACCCGCTATCAGGCCGGCGACCGGCTGCGGAACCCCGCCTACGCCGCCACCGTGCGCAAGATCGCCGCCGAGGGCCCCGACGCCCTACTGGAGGGCGAGATCGCCCAGGCCATCGTCGCCAAGGTCACCGAGGGCGACCTGCCAGGGGTCATGACCCTGGAGGACCTGGCGCGCTATGAGCCGAAGAAGTCGGAAGCCCTGTGCCGGCCCTACCGCATCTATGTGGTCTGCACCCCGCCCGCCCCGTCCGGCGGCCCCGCCGTGCTGGAAGGCCTCGGCATCCTGGAAAACACCGCCATCGCCAACCATCCCAACGCCGCGGAAGGCTGGTACCTGTTCACCCAGGCCAGCCGGCTGATGTATGCCGACCGCGACCGCTATATGGGCGATCCGGACTTTGTGGAGGTCCCCACGGAGGGCCTGCTGGACAAGGCCTACCTGGCTGACCGCGCCGCCTTGATCGGCCCCATGGCCGGGCCAGCGCCGCAACCGGGAACGCCCAGGGGCGCTGGCGTGCGTGCGCCCGACACCACCCGGGAAGTGTCCGGCACCTCCCACTTCGTGGTGGTGGACGCCAATGGGGATGCGGTCTCCATGACCACCACGGTGGAGAGCATTTTTGGCTCGGGCCGGATGGTCGGCGGCTTCTTCCTCAACAACCAATTGACCGACTTCGCCTTTGCGCCGGTCAACACCGACGGGACGCCGGCGGCCAACGCCATCGCCGGCGGCAAGCGGCCCCGCTCCTCCATGGCCCCGGCCATCATCCTGGACTCCGAGGGCAAGCTCCTGGGCGCCGTGGGCTCGCCCGGCGGGACCTCGATCCTGGCCTATAATCTGAAGGCCCTGGTGGGCATGCTGGACTGGAAGCTGCCGGTGCAGGAGGCGCTCGCCCTGCCCAACCTGATCGCCCGGGGGACCTCCTACGCCGCCGAGGGCGACAAGTTCGCCCCGGAGGTCATCGAGGGCCTGACCGCCCGCGGGGTGACCTTCACCTCCGTCGGCGGCGAGGGCTCGGGCCTGCACGGGGTGATGGTCACACCAGGCGGCCTCGAGGGCGGCGCTGATCCGCGTCGCGAGGGCGTCGCCCGGGGCTTCTAGAGCATTTTCCGATAAGTGTGACGCGGTTATCGGATCAAAAATGCTCTAACTTAATGATTTAGAGCCGTTTTTATCCAATCTGACAGGCAATCAGATTGGAAAGGGCTCTAGCTCCGCTTGGCCGCCGAGGCCTTGCGCGGGCGCTTGAGCGCCGGCGCCGGGGCGATGGCGGCGGGAACGCCGGGCAGGCGCACCTCGAACACCGAGCCCTCAGGACCGGTCGAGGCCAGGGTCAGGTCGCCACCGTGGCCCTGGGCCAGCTCCCGGGCGATGGCCAGGCCAAGACCCGCCCCATCGGCCCGCCCAGAGCCGCTGAACGGCAGGAAGAGGTGCTCGCGCACCCGGGCCGGCACGCCGGGACCATCGTCGGCCAGGCGAAGGCGGCTTTCGCCGTCCGCCTGATCCAGGCTGACGGTGATGACGCCTTGGGCGCGGTCCGGCTGCTGCTCGATCGCCTCCCGGGCGTTGCGCATCAGATTGACCAGGATCCGGTGCAGCTGGTCGGGATCGGCCAGGATCTGGTCGGCCAAGGAGAGGGTGGAGACCAGGCGCACGCCGTCCTCGCTCAGGCGGGCCTCCTCGGCGGCCATGTCCACGGCCTCGGCCACCGCCACCGGCCGCGCCTCGGGGGCGGGCTCCTGGGTCTTGCCATAGGTCAGGACGTGGGAGGCCAGCTTCACCGCCCGGTCCAGGGCCCGCTCGAGCCTGGGCAGGGCGCGGCTGACATCGGGGTCGGCCGAGGCCGCCAGCCGCTCCGAGGCGATCTGGGCGCTGGTCAGCATGTTGCGCAGGTCGTGATTGATCTTGGCCACCGCCTCGCCGAGGGCGGCCAACCGGGCCCTGGCGTTCAGCGCTGCGCGCAGGTCCCCCTGCATCAGGGCCAGCTCCACCTCGGCCCGGCCGATCTCGTCCCGGCGGCCAGACAGCTTGACGCTCGCCCGGGGGTCGTCGGGATCGGCGCGGAACAGCTCCATGCCCCGGGTGATGCGCTGCATGGGCCGCACCAGGAACAGGTTCAGCGACAGATAGACCAGCCCGCCGGCCATGGCCGAGACGAAGGCGGTCACCGCGATCAGCCGCCAGAGATAGGCGGTCAGCTCCTGGCGCAGCTCGGCGTCCGGGGCGACGATCTCGATGAACTCGGCGTCGCGGAAGCGCGGCTCGGCCACCACGCGGACCATGCGGCCCTCGCCCCCGAACAGGGTCTGGAAGGGCGCAGCCAGCCAGGAGGCGACGGCCTGGTCGCGCAGGTCCACCAGATAGGGGGTGCGGTTCAGATTGTTGCCCCGCAGAACCAGACGGCGCACGCCATTGCTCTGAATGGCCACCCACTCCACCCCGGCCACCTCCAGCAGGTCGGAGGACAGCTGCTCGCTGACCACCACATCGGGGGCGACTTCGGTGGCGAGGGAGGCCAGCTCGGCGGCCCGCACCCGGTCCAGCAGCCACTGCTCCTCGAACGCCGCCAGGGTCGGGGGCACGATCAGGGCGCCGCCGAAGAGGACGAACAGGCTGGTGAGGATCAGCAGGCGAGCAGAGAGGCCGCCCGGCCAGAGGAAGCCGCGCCTGAGGGAGCCTGAGGGCTGCGGTGGCGAGGAGGGCTCCACCATGCCTGTCCGTTAATGCACCCCGGGCCTTTGAGCAACGCGACTGTTGGCCCCTGCCCCGGCGGGCGCGGTCGGTCTCACGCCGTGGCCACCGCCTCGGCGGTGGAGGAAAAGCCGTCGGCCCGCAGCCGGGCGGCGAGATCGGTCTTGATCCGCTCCACCAGGCCTGGCCCAGAAAACACCAGGGCGGAATAGAGCTGCACCACGCAGGCGCCAGCGCGGATCTTGGCGTAGGCGTCGGCGCCGGAGCTGACCCCGCCGGCTCCGGCCAGGGGGAAGCGCCCCTCGGCGGCCTGATGGAACAGGCGCAGGGTCTGGGTGGACAGGTCCATCAGCGGCGCACCCGACAGGCCGCCGGTCTCGCCGGCCTGGGCCGATTTCAGGGGCGGTCGCGAGATGGTGGTGTTGGACACGATCACCGCATCCAGCTCAGCCGCCGCCACCACGTCGCAGATGGCCTCCACCTCGGCCGCGTCCAGATCTGGGGCCACCTTCAGGAACATGGGGACCTTGCCCTCTGGCGGCAGGGCGTCGCGGGCCTCGGTGAGGCGGCCGAGCAGATCTTCCAGGGCGTCCTTGGTCTGGAGCGCCCGCAGGCCCGGCGTATTGGGCGAAGAGATGTTGATGGTGAAATAGGAGGCCAGGCCCCAGAGCCGCCGCAGGCCAGTGACATAGTCGCCGACCCGGTCCTCGGAGTCCTTGTTGGCCCCGATATTGGCGCCCACCACCCCGCCATGGCGGCGGGCGAGCCGTCCGGCGAAGGCCTCCAGGCCCTCATTGTTGAATCCCATCCGGTTGATCACCGCCCGGTCTTCGGTCAGCCGGAACAGGCGAGGACGCGGATTGCCCGCCTGGGGCAGGGGCGTGACCGTGCCGCACTCCACAAAGCCAAACCCCGCCGCCAGCATGGGGCCATAAGCCTGGGCGTTCTTGTCGAAGCCGGCGGCCAAACCGACGCAGTTGGGCAGGTCGAGCCCGGCGAAGCGGATCGCCAGGATCGGGTCGCCCGGCCCCCGAGGTCGCGGACCCAGTCCGGCCTGCAGGGCGCGGATGGTCAGGCCGTGGGCGTCCTCCGGATCCAGCCCGCGCAGGGCGCCGGCCGCCAGATCGTGAACAAGACTCATGTCAGGCCTTCCAGGCGAGGGACGCCATCGCCGTCCAGAGGCGCTTCATGCGTCGCCTTGACCCGCGCCGGATCGAGCACGCCATAGAGATGAGGAAACAGGTCCCCGCCCCGGGAGGGCTCCCAGACGAGGGCCGTCCCCAGGTCGCCGGCGTCGAGCTCCAGCACCACCAGATCGGCCTGGCCGGCGAAATGGCGCCGCGCGGTCTCCTGCGCCTGGGCGGCGGTGGAGAAGTGGATGTAGCCGTCCGCCAGGTCGACGGGCGAGCCTTCGAACGCCCCGGCCGCCTGCGCCTGCGTCCAGGCCGAGCGCGGCAGGATCTTGTAGATCCTAGTCAATCATGACCTCCGCGCGGGGGCATCATCAGGCCGTCATAGACGGGGCGACCCTGACCGTTGAACAGGAAGACCGCCGCCGCCGAGGTGGGAAAGCGCGAACGCGCCGTATTCAGCAGGTCGCCGGACGCCCCGCCTTCGATGAGCAGACGCAGGACCAGTTCGTGCAGGCCGGGATTGTGGCCGATGACCAGGACTGTTTCGGCCCCGTCCGCCGCCTCCCGCACCCGGTCCAGCACCGTCTGGGCCTCCGCATGATAGAGGCTGGGGTCGATGCGGACCTGGCAGGCCTCGCAGACCGGTCGCAGGGACTCCCAGGTCTCCCGCGTGCGGGCGGCGTCCGACACCAGGGCGAGGTCGGGGACAAAGCCCATATCGACCAGTCGCTGGCCCGCCTCCAGGGCGTCCCGGCGACCGCGGGGCGTCAGGCGCCGGGCGTGGTCGTCCCCACTCATTGACTCGCGCTCGGCCTTGCCGTGCCGCAAGAGGATCAGCCGCTGCATTCCCACTCCATAACCCAGGGCCGAACCCATAGCGCGACCGCGCCCGGACGCGAAGCGGTTGACAGTCGCAGAGCTTGGCGGTCCAAGGCGGCATGAGCCAGACGGTCATTGAGAGCCCGGCCATCGAAACCAACGGCGGGACTCTGCGCCTTCCGGCCGACGCCCCCCTGCGCCTCGACTCCGGGGCCACGCTGGCGCCTCTGGAGATCGCCTACAAGACCTATGGGCGGCTGAACGCCGAACGATCCAACGCCGTGCTCGTCTGCCACGCCCTGACCGGCGACCAGCATGCGGCCTCTGTGCATCCCATCACCGGCAAGCCTGGCTGGTGGAACCGGGTGATCGGGCCAGGCCTGCCCCTGGATCCGGACCGCTACTTCATAATCTGCACCAATGTGGTCGGCGGCTGCATGGGGTCCACGGGACCCTCCTCGATAGATCCGGCGACAGGCAAGCCCTTTGGCCTGACCTTCCCGGTCATAACCATCGCCGACATGGTCCGCGCCCAGGCCATGCTGCTCGACGCGCTCGGGATCGAGACCCTGTTCGCCGCCGTTGGCGGATCCATGGGCGGGATGCAGGTGCTGCAATGGGCGGCGGACTATCCGCACCGGCTGCATTCGGCCGTCTGCATCGCCGCCGCGGCCCGGCATTCGGCCCAGAACATCGCCTTCCACGAGGTCGGCCGTCAGGCGATCATGGCCGACCCCGACTGGCGCGGCGGGGCCTATGAGGCCCATGGGGTGCGTCCGGAGAAGGGCCTGGCCGTGGCCCGCATGGCCGCGCACATCACCTATCTGTCCGAAGCCGCCCTGCAGCGGAAGTTCGGCCGCGAGCTGCAGCGGGACGGCCTGTCCTGGGGCTTCGATGCGCCTGACTTCCAGGTGGAGAGCTATCTCCGCTACCAGGGCGCCTCCTTCGTCGACCGGTTTGACGCCAATTCCTATCTCTACATCACCCGGGCGCTCGACTATTTCGACCTGGCCGCCAGCCATGGCGGCGTGCTGGCCAACGCCTTCCGCCGCGCCCGGGATGTGCGCTTCTGCGTGCTCTCCTTCTCGTCGGACTGGCTCTATTCCACCGGCGAGAGCCGCGACATTGTCCGCGCCCTGAACGCCGCGGGCTGCCGGGCGAGCTTTGTCGAGATCGAGACCGACAAGGGCCACGACGCCATATTCCTGGAGGAGCCGGTGCTGCACTCGGCCCTGCGCGGCTTCTTTGAGTCCCAGGCCTCGCGGCGGGGTCTGGCGTGACCGCCCTTCGGGAGGACTTCAAGGAGATCCTGCGCCTGGTGCGGCCCAACACCCGGGTGCTGGATGTCGGCTGCGGCGAGGGCGACCTGCTGGAGCTGCTGACCCAGGAAAAGGGCGTCGACGGCCAGGGCCTGGAAATCAGCCCCAGCGGCGTGGCCGCCTGCCTGGCCAAGGGCATCGCCGCGGTGCAGGGGGACGGCGACCGGGATCTGGATCACTTCCCCACCCAGGCCTTCGACTACGCCATCCTCTCCAAGACCCTGCAGCAGATGCGCGAGCCGCGCCATGTGCTGACCGAGCTGATGCGGATCGCCGATCGGGCTCTGGTCTCGGTGCCGAACTTCGGCCACTGGCGGATGCGCTGGGCCCTGCTGACCCAGGGGCGCATGCCGGAGACCAAGGCCCTGCCCGACCCCTGGTGGTCGACGCCGAACATCCATCTCTGCACCCTGCGGGACTTCACCACGCTGTGCGCCGAGCTTGGACTGCGGATCGAGGCCTGCGCCGCGGTCAGCCCCGACCAGCCGGCCCGCAACATCGATCCCGCCCGCCCGATCGAGAACTGGCGGGCCGAGACCGCGCTCTTCCTGCTGACCCGCGAACGCCCGCGGCCGCCCGCGCCGGAGCGCACGACCACGGGCGATCTCTTTGACTAGAAGGCCAGGCGGGCGGTGACCCGGGCGTCATAGGCCTGGTGGTCGCCGCGCAGTTCGCCGCCACCCTCGAGCGCCAGGTCGAAGTGGCGGCTGAGGCCCCGGACGCCCAGGCGCACCACCATGGCTCCGTCGTCCAGCTCCGGGGCGTCCAGGCTGAACGCCGGGCCGCCGCTGACGAAGCGGGCGGTGGTGGCGCCGGCGCCGTCTCCGGTCAGGGCGCGGTAGCCGGCCGTGACTTCGGGCCGCCAGAGCATGCCTTCCGGGTCGCCGAAGGTGGCGCCCAGGGCCAGCCCGGCAAAGGCCGCCAGCTGCTGACCCGTGCGCTCGTCGATGACGAGGTCGATGGCCTCGCCGCCGCCGCTCTCGGTACGGCCGTCTTCCCGCAGATAGACATAGTCGGCCCGCAGCATCGGGCGCGCGTAGAAGCGACCGGCCTCCGCGGTCCAGGACAGGGCCACGTGACCGGTCCCCAGGAGGGCGGTCCAGTCCGAGGTCGCCGTCCGCGACAGCCCTCCGTTCAGGTCCACCACCGCCCGCTCGCCCTGCATCCAGGCATAGCCGCCTGTGGCGCCGGCCGAGGCCTGCAGGCCTCCCGCCGAGGCCCGCCAATAGACCCCTGCCGACAGGGTCGAGCCGCTGAGGGTCTCGGGGGCCGCTGCGCCGTTCTCGTCTACATTCACATTGAGGAAGCTGGTCTGGATGCCGAAGGTCCCGAGACCGGTCTCCGCCCCCTCGAGCCCAGCCGCTAGGCCGAACCCGTCAGCCTCGAAGCCGGCCGCCCCGTCCAGGTCCTGGCGCTGGATGACGCCGATCTCCTGCACCCAAGCCCGGCGGCCGCTGCGGGGCAGCAGACCCTCGGTCTCATCGATCCCCCGGGCGGTGGCCTCCTGGGCCTGGGCGATCACCCGGAAGAGGGCGCCGGAATAGTCGGGCAGGAACTGGTCGTAGAGGCCGCCAAAACCCGCCGCATCGGTCTTGGCCAGCAGGGCGTCGCGGACGGTGGCGTCCCGATCGAAGGCCTCGAACACCGCCTCATAGGCGTTCGCCTGGGTGGTGGTCAGCCCCGCCTCCCCGGCCGTGCGGCGACGGACGTCGGCGATGATCTGACCTTGCGCCCGATCCACCCGCAGGCTGGTGCGATAGAGCCAGGGGCCTGTGGCCAGCAGGGTTTCGTCCAGCGCCCCGCTGACCTGCAGGTCGCCGGCCTGGATCAGGGTGAAGCTGGTGGGCGCGGTGAGCTTGGAGGTGAAGGCCAGACCGATCTGGGCGCCCTGGGCCACCACCGCCTGACCCGCCACATTGAAGCGGCCGGCGGTCCCGGCGGCGGGATCGGCGGTGAGGATCAGCTCGGCGTCAGAGCCGAGGGTCAGGCTGCTCAGGCCAAGCGTCCCCGTATGGGTGGTGGTCAGACGGCCATCGCCCACCGTGACGGCGAGGCCGCCGCCCGCATCGGTGAGGGCGCCCGTATAGCGGGCCCCGCCATTGATCGTCAGGACATCGGCGCCGGTCCCGAAGGCCAGGGCGCCGGTCATCTGGCCCGCCAGCAGCTCCATCCGCGCCGGGCCTGAGCCGAACAGCACGTCGCCCGTGAGGGTTGGAACGACGGTCGCCACGCTGTTGGCGCTCTGCCGCACCGTGACGCCGGAGGTGTTGGCCCGCAGGTCGAGCGCGATGGCGCGGCCCTCCACGGTCGCCCCAGCCGCCGGCGCAAAGGCCGCGCTGATAAGGCCGGTGTTCTCCACCAGTCTCAGGGTTCCGGCGGAATCCAGCACGGCGGTGGCCGAGCCCTTCGCCCCGGTGATGGCGGCGGAAATCGTGCCGTGATTGGTCAGCTGGCTGGCGCTGGCGCCGGCGTCGATCTGGATGGCGCGGACATCGACGGCGGTGTCGGACACCGCGCGCCCTCGGATCACCCCGCTATTGGCCAGGACCGGGGCGCTGGCGCCGGACCGGAGGTGAAGACCCACCGCGCCGGCCTGGACCCCATCGGCGGAGACCACGCCGCCGACCTTGATCCCGCCAGTCACCTGGGCCGCGCCCCCCTGGCCGCCAATCTCGATCCCGAGGCCGCGGACCCCGTCATAGAGGCCCACCCCCTGGACCGTGCCATTGACCACCAGACCAAAGCCGCCCGAGCCGCTGACCGTCCCGAGAACCAGGGCGTCCGCGCCGCCGATCTGGAGGCCCGCAGCCTGGCCGTAGCTGGTGATCACGCCGGTGGTTTCCGACGCGTCGGCCACGCCGTCGCCGTCCTCGTCAGCGTTGGCGGGATCATTGTCCGCAGGCGGAGCATCGACCAGCACGCCGCCCTGGACGCTGCCCCGGACCCGCACGGCCGGCCCACCCTGCAGCAGGTCGTCGGCGTCGAGCTTGCTGACGTCGGTCGGCCGCGTCGTGTAGCGATAACCCGTGACGGTCACCGGACCGCCGAGGATCAGGGCGCCGCCCACATTGCGGTCCACGGCCACGCCCACGGCCTCGGCGCCCTGCACAGTCACGCCGCCGCGGGTGACCACATCGCCGCCCACCGTCCCCTCGGTCCGAAGGCCGTAGCTGCGGTCGCCCAGCACCGAGATCGATCCCCCGGCGCGGATCGACCCGTCCACGGCGCTCTGGGTCAGGATGCCGACCGAATCATTACCCTCCACCGTGATGGAGCCTGCGGTCTGCACGATGGAGCCATGAAAGGCCTCGGCGCCTGTGGTCCGGACGCCATAGCGGCGGGCGCCGGTCGCAAACGCCCCGTCGAGGTCTCCATCAGAATCCGCGTCGGTGGCGGTATAGGACTCATCCACCCGCATGGCGCCCGACAGGGCCACATCCCCCCGCCGGCCGCCCTCGACCAGCAGAGCCGTGGCGTCACTGGCGTCGGTGATCGCCACCTCGCCCTCGATGGTCACCTTGTGGTCACTGTTTAGGGTGACCGCGGTTCCCCCGGTCGGCTTTACCGAGCCGACGCTGGAGATGCGGAGGTCGTCAGGGGCGCCGGAGGCGGCCGTGGCGGTGGCCACGGGGGTGGTGCCCGCATCCCCGATCACCGTCTCGGCCCGGGCCGCGCCCGCCGCCAGCAGGAGGGGTCCGATCGCCGCCGCGCTGAGCCATCGCCTGTCCATAGCACCCCTCCAATGTCGCCGAAGTGGCGATTTCAGAGCGGAAATGGCCCCCAAATGAGGAGGAAGTCGGGACCCATTTAGGCCATGCCAAGGCGAATAGGGGCGAGGATAGGGCGCCGAAAATCACCGTTCCGTCGAAGCGAGCGCCGAGACTCTTACTATCTCAGGATGTTAGCTTCACCAGAGCGCGTCTGGACCTAGCCGGCGATGGCCGCCGCGTCCCGATCGCCGGTGCGGATTCGCAGGGCCTGTTCGAGGTCGAGCACGAACACCTTGCCGTCGCCGATCTTGCCGGTGTTGGCCGTGCGGGCCACGGCTTCGATCACCGCATCGGCGATGTCGGAGGGCACGGCGATCTCCAGCTTCACCTTGGGCAGGAGCTTCACCTCGTACTCGGCGCCCCGATAGACCTCGGTCTTGCCCCGCTGGCGGCCATAGCCGCGGACTTCGGTGACGGTGAGACCTGAGGCTCCGGCCTCGGTGACGGCTTCGAGCACCGCGTCGAGGCGGCTGGGCTTGATGACCGCGACGATCATCTTCATGGCGACGGGTCTCCGCTGGGGGCCGGCGAAATGCCGGACGGTCAGATCATCAAGCTAGGACGTTCCGGGCTAGGCTCCAAGAGCGTCGGACAGCATAGGGGCGAGGCGCCTTCGCCTTAGGCGCCTTTGGAAACGAAGCTTGCGGTTTCCAGGTTGCGACGGGCCGGCTCACGGGTGGCGGGGACCGGCGCCATGACCGGCCTGATCCTGCGGACCTTGGCCGCCGCGGGCCGCGCCTTGATGGCGAAGGTCTGTTTCACCGCCTCGATCATCACGACGCCGGAAAAGCGGGGCCACAACCGGGAGCCGGCCTGTTCGAAGGTCTCAGCCTGCCCCCTCAGCCAGGAAACCGGCGGCACGTAGAGGGCGCGGGTATAGCCCACCGGCTCGAACTCGGCCTCGCCGATCAGCTGAGCCAGCTGACGGCGGCTATAGGGGCGCCCATGGCCGAAGGGGGTGTGCTCGGCATTGGCCCACAGGCCGTCGCGGGCGCTGACGGCCACGATCACCCGGCCGGATGGCGCCATCACCCGCCACACCTCGCGCAGCAGGGCGAGCGGATCGGGGCTCTCCTCCAGGGCGTGGATCACCAGGATCCGGTCGAACAAAGCGTTCTGGAAGGGCAGCGCCTCCTCATGGACCAGACTCGCCAGCCCGCCGCCGCTTCCGGGCCAGATCTCCACACCCTGCTGGGCGGGCATGGCCACCACGGCCCGGCGGGCCTTATCCCGGAAGGGCCCAAGATAGGGGGTCGGATAGCCGAGCCCGAGGACATCAAGGCCCCGGGCTTCGCCCCAGGCTTCCGTCAGCTTGCGGCCGATCATCGCCCGGGCTGTCCGCCCGAGGTCGGAGGCGTAGAAGGCGCGCAGATCAAGGATGTCTCGACGCATGGGCCCTGGGCGTTAGGATGAGGCTCGACACCCCACCCTAAAGCGTTGGCGGCGGCCTTGTCCCGCGGCCCGAACATGACGAGGCGCGTCCATGGCCCTGCGGGTCCACCAGTTTCCCTGCCTGTCGGACAATTACGGCTTCCTGATCCAGGACGAGGCCACCGGCCTCGCCGCCACGGTCGACACCCCCGACGCGGCCGCCATCCTGGCCGAACTGGACAAGACCGGCTGGACGCTGGCCCTGATCCTCAACACCCACTGGCACCCCGACCACGCCGGTGGGAACGCCGAGATCCAGGCCGCTACGGGCGCCCAGATTGTCGGTCCGGCCGAGGTGCGCAAGATCGCCCCCCTGGACCGGGAGGTGACAGACGGCGACGTGGTCGAGCTCGGGCAGACGCGCTTCTCGGTGCTTGAGGTGGGGGGCCATACCCTGGGGCATATCGCCTATCACGACGCCGAGGACGCCATCGCCTTTGTCGGCGACACACTGTTCGCCCTGGGCTGTGGCCGGATGTTCGAGGGCCAGCCCGAGCAGATGTGGGCGAGCCTGCAGCGGCTGGCGGCCCTGCCAGAGGCCACCACCGTCTATTGCGCCCATGAGTACACCGCCTCCAACGCCCGGTTCGCCCTGTCGGTGGATGATGATCCGGCGGTCGCCGCCCGCGCCGAGGCCGTGTTCGCGGCCCGCGGCCGCGGGGAGGCCACCGTGCCCACCACGATCGGCCTGGAGCGCCAGACCAATCCCTTCCTGCGCGCGCCGTTGCTGGCGCCCAGGCTGGGGGTCGTGGGCGCGCCCGACCATGCGGCCTTCGCCGCCGTGCGGGCGGCCAAGGACAGCTTCAAAGGCTGAGGCTCAAGGGGCTCAGCGGGCGCCGGCCGCGGCTACGATTCGCTCAGACGACGGCCGGCCCGCCAGACCGTCTTCCGGGGTGATGGTGATCAGGATCACCCCGCCGCGCAGGCTGGCGCCGGGGCGGCGGCCTTCGACCAGGGTGACCTTGTCGACGCCGCTCAACACCTGGCGACCGGCCGGTTGCTCGGCCAAGCGGACCACCGCCTCGGCCGCGACCATGGCCGCGTCCGCCACCAGGGGCGCGGTCTCAGGGGAGGCGTCGGCCTCGAAGGGGATCAGCCGCCGCGCCGCGCGGCTTGCGCGCGCGCTGGCCTGGGCCAGCCTCTGCAGAAGCGCCTCAGGCCCCAGGGTCGGTAGACGCAGGGGCGTTGCGTCGGCCACCAGGGCCGCCGCGGCGCCCGACGGCCGATCGCGGGTGAAGACCGTCAGGCCGCCCAGGCGGGTGGCCCGCAGGACCGGCTCGCCCAGATCGTTCTTGTAGATGATGTCGCCCCGCGGCGCCGGCTGGGGCTGCAACACCCAGACCTCGGCGCTGTCCTCGAACTTGACCAGGGGACGCGGGGTGGAGCGATCAAGGATGAAGCCGCCGCCGTCCTCCACCGTGTAGCGGGCCACAGGCGGGGCGGAGAATCGGCGGCTGTCATAGCGCCCTTCGCCGAACAGCCCCTCGCGCAGGGAGCCCGGGGCGGCCAGGACAGGCGCAGTCACGCCAAGCCCGGCCGCGGCGAGCGCCGCCGCAGCGAGGATCCTCAAAGGCAGCACGGGTCGAGCGCTCATCATGGACGAAAAGACATGACGTTCGACTGGGGCGCTTTTGAGACGATAGCGCCAGTCAGCCTGCCATATATTGCCCGCCGTTCAGGGACAGGGTGGAGCCGGTCACATAGCCGGCGTGCTCCCCGGCCAGGAAGGCGACCATGTCGGCGATCTCTTCGCCCCGCCCCAGGCGACCGACCGGGATCTGGCTGATGATGCCTTTCAGCACCTCTTCCGGCACTGCGGTCACCATCTCGGTGTCGATATAGCCCGGCGCGATGCAGTTCACCGTCACCCCCTTGCGGGCGTTCTCCAGGGCGAGCGCCTTGGAGAAGCCGATCATGCCGGCCTTGGCGGCGGAGTAGTTGGTCTGACCCACCTGCCCCTTTTGGCCGTTGATCGAGGAGATGTTGATGATCCGGCCCCAGCCGCGCTCGCGCATGCCCTCGATCACCTGACGGGTCATGTTGAACAGGGAGTCCATGTTCACCCGGATCACCTCCGACCACTGCTCGGCGTCCATCTTGTGGAAGAAGCCGTCCCGGGTGATGCCGGCGTTGTTCACCAGCACGTCCACGGGGCCGAGCTCAGCGGCCACCTGGGCCACGGCGGCCTGGCAATCGGCGAAGACGCCCACATTGCCCTTCACCACCATGATGCCCAGCTCCCGGGCGCAGGCCTCGGCGGCGGCCTCATTGCCGGAATAGCCGGCGGCCACATGAAAGCCATCGGTCTTGAGCCGCTGACAGATGGCCCGACCGATTCCGCGGGTGCCCCCGGTGACGAACGCCACTCTGGCCATGGATTTCCTTCCCTGTTCCCAATGTCGCCGAAGGCTTGAACGCCGTCTGGCTCAGATTTTTTCCACGCACATGGCCACGCCCATGCCGCCGCCGACGCACAGGGTCGCCAGACCCTTGGCGGCGCCCGAGCGCTGCATCTCGTGCAGCAGGGTGGTCAGAATGCGCGCGCCAGAAGCGCCGATGGGGTGGCCGATGGCGATGGCCCCGCCGTTCACATTGACCTTGTCCGGGTCGAGGCCCAGTTCGCGCACCACGCAGATGGACTGGGCGGCGAAGGCCTCGTTGGATTCCACCAGATCAAGATCGGCCACGCTCCAGCCGGCCTTTTCCAGGGCCTTGCGGCTGGCGGGGATCGGGCCGGTGCCCATGATCTCCGGCTCGACACCGGCATGGGCCCAGGACGCGATGCGGGCCAGCGGCTTCAGGCCGCGGGCCTTGGCCTCATCAGCGCTCATGACCACCAGGGCTGCTGCCCCGTCATTGAGGCCCGAGGCGTTGGCCGCGGTGACCGAGCCGTCCTTGGTGAAGGCCGGGCGCAGGCCAGACACGCTGTCCAGGGTCGCCCCGTGACGGATGTACTCGTCCTGGTCGACGACGGTGTCGCCCTTGCGGCCCTTGATGGTCACGGGCGCGATCTCGCCTGTGAACTTGCCGGCCTTCTGGGCGGCCTCGGCGCGGTTCTGCGAGGCGACGGCGAAGTTATCCTGGTCGGCCCGGGTGATCTGCCAGCGGGCGGCGATGTTCTCGGCCGTCTGGCCCATGTGGTAGCCGTGGAAGGCGTCCCACAGGCCGTCCTTGATCATGGTGTCGACGAAGTTCAGGTCGCCCATCTTCTGGCCAGAGCGCAGGTGGGCAGCATGGGGCGCCTGGCTCATGCTTTCCTGGCCGCCGGCGATGACGATCTTGGAGGCCCCTTCGGCCACCTGCTGGGCCGCCAGCGCCACGGCGCGCAGACCCGACCCGCAGAGCTGGTTGAGGCTCCAGGCCGGCGCGGCCGCAGGAATGCCCGCCGCGATGGAGGCCTGACGGGCCGGGCCCTGGCCGGCGCCGGCCTGCAGCACCTGGCCGAGGATCACCTCATCAATATCGGCGGGCGTGAGGCCCGCGCGCTCGATGGCCGCGCTGATGGCCACCCGGCCCAGCTCGTGGGCGGGCAGGCTGGCGAGCGCCCCGTTAAACGAACCCACCGGCGTGCGGGCGGCCGCGACGATCACCACTTCGGTCATGGAACCACATCTCCCTGGACTTGCAGCGCTATCTATCAGGACGAACCGGGCCTTGGGCAAGGCCGACCGCGGGACGGGCGGGATTTGCGATTTCCCTCGCATCCGCGATACTGCGCCGCAAAGAGCCGCTGCGGCGCAGGCCGAGCGCAGAAAAGACGAGAGGATTCGCGATGCCCGAGACCAAGGATGGCGGCAAGGCCGGCGGCGATCGCGTCGTCATCAAGAAGTATGCGAACCGCAGGCTCTACAACACTGCGTCCAGCTCCTACGTCACCCTGGAGCACCTGGCCGACATGGTGAAGCAGGGCGTCGACTTCGTGGTCTATGACGCCAAGACCAATGACGACATCACCCGCACGGTCCTGACCCAGATCATCTTCGAGGAGGAGAGCCAGGGCCAGAGCCTGCTGCCTATCCAGTTCCTGCGCCAGCTGATCGGCTTCTATGGCAATTCCATGGAGGCCTTCCTGCCGAGCTATCTGGAGCTGTCGCTGGCGACGTTCGCCCAGCAGCAGGAGCGGATGCGCACCCAGTTCACCCAGATCGGCCAGGCCACGCCGCTGGGCGCCTATGACGACCAGATCCGCCAGAACCTGGCCATGTTCGACCGGGCCATGAAGATGTTCACCCCCTTCGCCTACCCGCCGGGCAAGGGCGAGGAACAGGCCCCGCGCAGCGACGCAGCCCCCGAACCGGCCGCCGCCTCCGACGACACGCTCAAGGCCCTGCAGGACCAGCTGGCCGCCATGCAGGCCCAGATCAACAAGCTGGCCTCGAAGGATTAGGCGGGGGCGGGCCAGCGCGGCCAGGGAGGACAGGCCATGAGCCGTCAGGCCGTCTTCGAGCATCTGGCGGGCCTGCTACGGCCCTATGCCGAGCGCCACAGCATCAAGACCGACACGCCGACCCACCTCTATCTGGAGGAGTGTGTGTCGTCGGCGAAGCCGCAGATGTTCGCCGCGGTGCAGGAGAAGGCGAGCTATGTCTCCTTCCACCTGTTCCCGGTCTATACAAAGCCAGAGCTTCTGGCCGATCTCAGCCTAGAGCTTCGCGCGCGGATGCAGGGCAAGTCCTGCTTCAACTTCAAGTCCGTCGAGCAGATCCCGACCGAAGAGCTGAAGGCCCTGTTGGAGGCCGCCCATGAGAGCCTCTCCTAGGCCTGGAAATTTCGGCCCCCTTGGGCGTTCCTTAAGGATGGCGGCGCCAGGGTGATGCGCCCTGGCCCCAGAAGGAGCGCGCGCTTGTCCTCGTCCGTCGATCCCATCCGTCAGGTCGCCCGCCTGCGCCGGCTGCGTCGGCGGACCGATCAAGCGCAAGGCAGCGCCCATGAGGAGCATCCGAACCTGCCGGTTCCGGTCTCCAAGACCCTGCCCGACCAGCCCGCGCCGACCATCACCGCGGGCGGCCCGGCCATCTTCACCGCCCACGTGATGAGTGAAGGCGAGCAGAAGCGCGGCCTGCGGGGCGGGCCGCCGACCCTGAACGCCGCCCGCAGCGCCTATACCCAGACCGAATATTCCGGCCGGGCCGACCGCCGGGCGCGCAAGGGCGGCCTGACCCGCACCGACATCTAGGCTTTACGGACTTCTAGCCCTTAAGCCGGGCCAGCTCGGCCTCCAGCGCCGCCACCCGTCGCTCCAGGGCCGCGATCCGCGCCTCGGGTCCGCCGCCAGGGACCGGGGTGGAAATGCCGGCCTGCCGGGCGATTTCCGCCGGGCTGACCCCCAGGATTTCGGCGAATATGCCCACCTCGTCGGCCGACAGCTCGCGCTGGTCCTTGTAGGCGAGCGCCAGATCGGCCTCGCTCATGCCGGCGGCCGCCGCCAGCACCCGGCGGGTCAGACCGCGGGCCGCGAGCTGCGCGTCAAACCACTGGGCGTCGAAAAACAGGGCCACAGATCAACGAACCTCCGAACTGGCGCCGGTCTTGCTTAACCGAGGCTAACCTTTTGTGCCCCTGCCCCGGTGCGTTCCATGCTGGCTATCGCCACCCGACTGTTCGACATCACCCTGGTGACCCTGATCTTCACCGCCCTGACCTGAGGGCGCAGCCGCCAAATCAGGCGTCGGCGCCGGCGAAGTCGATGTCCCGGCGGGCGGCCACGATGGTGACGATGAAGCCGGCCAGCACGTCCAGCAGCACCATCAGGGTGATCAGGAAGAAGGTCGAGGTCGCAAAGGCCGGCGCCAGCAGGAACTGGATCAGGCAGATGATGAACAGGATCATCGACAGGGCGTGATTGACGATCGCCACCCCCCGGCTGGTGGTGGATTTCAAAAGCTCGATGAACAGAACCACAAGGGCCGCGGCCAGGAACAGGTCCCCCAGGTTCACCGGCCAGTCCACATTGGACGCCATGCGGATGGTGAACAGCCCCTCGGTCATCCGGGCGTGGGCCTCCACCGCCGAGAAGCCGCCGTCCAGGGTAAGCGCGACAAGGTTGTAGACCAGCACTGGCAGGGCCAGCAGCGGAAAGGCGGCGAAGTTGCGCAATGGATCTCCCCCCGGACCTGAAAAGGCCCGGAACAACCTTAACCCCTAGGTCCAGGCTCTAGGAAGCGTCCGCACGTCCTGCGGGCGCAGGCCGCCGTCTTCGCCTTTCAGACCTCGTCCACGCCGTCCGGCCGCCGGGAGCGGGTCTGCAACCACATCACACCCAGCAGGTCCGAGGCCGAGGCCCAGAGGCGGCCGAGATTGGTGTATTTCGACGCCCCCGTCTGGCGATGGCGATGTCCCACCGGCTGGAAGGCCACCTGATAGCCCTCGCGCAGCATCAGGGCTGGGAGGTAGCGGTGGATGTGGTCGAAAAAGGGAAGCTCAAGAAACGCATGGCGGCGGAAGGCCTTGAGGCCGCAGCCGGTGTCATTGGCCGCATCCCCCAGCAGACGCTTGCGCACGCCGTTGCCCAGGCGCGAGGCGACCTTCTTGGCCTGGCTGTCCTGCCGCTTGGTCCGCTCGCCGCCCACCAGGGCCAGATCGGGGCCGCCGGCCATCAGGGCGTCCACCAGAGCCGGGCCGTCGGCCGGGTCGTTCTGACCATCCCCGTCCAGGGTGACGATGACAGCCGCCCTGGCCGCCATGACGCCGGTGCGGATCGCCCGGCTCTGGCCTGAGTTCTTCCGGTGGCGCAGCACGCGCAGCTGGGGCAGCTCGGCCTTCAGGGCGCTGAGCACGGCCAGGGTCCCGTCCCGGCTGGCGTCATCGACGAAGATGATCTCAATATTGCGGCCGGCGAAGGCCGTGGCGATCTCCCGGGCCAGGGCCGGGGCGGCGCCTTCTTCGTCAAAGACC
Source organism: Phenylobacterium sp. (assembly GCF_030693405.1). Taxonomy (GTDB): domain Bacteria; phylum Pseudomonadota; class Alphaproteobacteria; order Caulobacterales; family Caulobacteraceae; genus Phenylobacterium. The sequence continues at coordinate 153,587 of NZ_JAUYAW010000010.1, read as the reverse complement.
GGGACGACCACCGAAATGTCGGGACTTGGATGCATTCCCCTCAATAGCGGAAAACTTGGCCTGGGAAAGATCGTGCTATCACCGCACCCATGACGTTTCAGTCCAGTCTTCAGTGGGCGAGCCAAGGCTGGCGGGGCCCGGTCTTCGCCGCCCTGCTGGCCATGATCGCCGGCCTGCCCGGCGTGTTCGCGATGCCGCCGCTCGACCGCGACGAGTCGCGATTCGCCCAGGCCACCGCCCAGATGCTGGAGACCGGCGACTTCGTGGTCATCCGCTATCAGGACGAGCCCCGGTTCAAGAAGCCGGTGGGTATCCACTGGCTGCAGGCGGCCAGCGTCTCGGCGGTGTCGGCGGTCGAGGACCGGGAGATCTGGGCCTACCGCCTGCCCTCCCTGCTGGGCGCCATGCTGGCGGCGGGCGCCTGCGCCTGGGGGGCGGCGGCCTTTTTCGGCTCGCCGGCGGGCCTGATCGCCGGGACGCTGCTGGCCTCAAGCCTGCTGCTCTCCACCGAGGCCTTCATTGCCAAGACCGATGCGGTGCTGTGCGGGATGATCGTCCTGGCCATGGCTGCGCTCGCGCGGATCTATGGCGCCGCCCGGGGCGGGCCGCAGGTGAGCTGGCGGGCGCGGCTGCTGTTCTGGCTGGGCCTGTCGGGGGCCATCCTGGTCAAGGGTCCAGTGGGTCCGATGGTCGTCGCCCTGGCGGTGATCGCCCTGGTGGCCTCGGAGCGGAAGATAGACTGGCTGAAGGGACTTGGCCTCAGCTGGGGTCCGATCCTGCTGCTGGCCCTGGTGGGGCCGTGGGCCTGGGCCGTCACGGTGGCCACCGACGGCGCCTTCTGGAGCACCGCCCTGATGGGCGACCTGGCGCCCAAGCTGTCCGGCGGACACGAGACCCATGGGGCGCCGCCGGGCTATCACCTGCTCGCCTTAAGCCTGCTGGCCTTTCCCATGACCCTGCTGATTCCGGCGGGCCTCCTGGTGGGCTGGACGCGCCGCCACGAGCCGGGCGTGCGGTTCGCCCTGTGCTGGCTGATCCCCGCCTGGATCGTCTTCGAACTCACCCCCACCAAGCTGGTCCACTATCCCCTGCCGCTCTATGGCGCACTGGCCTGGCTGTCAGCGGCGGCCCTGCAGGCGCCCCTGGGCCGCTGGCCGCGGCTGATCGGGGCTGGGCTGGCGGCGGTCTCAGGCCTGATCCTGGCGGGGATCTGCTTTGTTCTGCTCTCCCAGTTCGGCGCCGCCGCCGATGTCACCGCCGCCGCCGCGGCCGGCGGACTACTCGCCGCGGCCGGCCTGGTGGGCGGTTTCATGCTGGCCAGCCGCGCGCCCCGCGGCGCCGTGGTCACCGCCATGGCCCTGACCGTGCTCGGCCACGGGGCGCTGGCCGCAGGCCTGGCGCCAGGCCTGGCGCCGCTCTGGTCCTCGGCCCGCGTGGCGCGGATCCTGGAGTCCGAGCGGCTGCTGCCGCGGCAGGGCATGGCGCCCTCCCCCGTGGCCGTGGCCGGATATGCCGAGCCGAGCCTGGTCTTCGCCCTGGGCACACCCACCCTGCTGGGCGATAGCGCTGATGCCGCCCAGGCCATCGCCACCTTCCGACCGGCCGTGGTGGAGGCCGCCGAGGAGCAGGCCTTCCGCGCGGCCCTGGACGCCCGGAATCTGCAGGTGCGGATGGTGCGTCAGGTTTCGGGACTGAACTATTCCAATGGCCGGCCGGTGCGCCTGCGGATCTATCAGAACGCCGCGCCGCGCCCGCCGCCGCCAGCCGCGCCGGAGCCGCGCCCATGAGCCGCAAGATCCAGATCGTCGAGGTCGGCCCCCGGGACGGACTGCAGAACGAAAAGGTGTTGCTGGACACCGACCAGAAGCTCGATTTCATCGCCCGGCTGCGCGCCGCCGGCGCCCGACGGATCGAGACCGTGTCCTTCGTCAATCCGCGCCGCGTGCCGCAGATGGCCGGCGCCGAGGAGATCATGGCCGCCCAGCCGCCCGCGGACGGCTTCTCGCCCATCGGCCTGGTGCTGAACGCCCGAGGCTGGGAGCGGGCCGTGACCGCTGGCTGCGCGGAGGCCAATGTGGTGGTCTGCGCCACCGACGGGTTCGGGGTCCGCAATCAGGGCGCCACCACGGCCGAGCAGATGGACACCCTGGCCGCCATCGTCGCGCGCCGGCAGGTCGAGGGCGGACCGGCCCTGAGCGTCACCTTCTCGGTGGCATTTGGCTGTCCCTTCGACGGGGAGGTGAGCACCGCCCAGGTGGTCGCCCTGGCGCGGGCCGCAGGCGAGTTGGGGGTGCCGGAGATCGCACTGGCCGACACCATCGGCGTGGCTGATCCCTGGACTGTCCGCGAACGGATCAACGCCGTGCGCGCGGCGGCGCCTGAGGCGGTCCTGCGGGTCCATTTCCACGATACGCGCAATACGGGTCTGGCCAACGCCTTCGCCGCTGTGGAGGCCGGGGTGGACGTGCTGGACGCCAGCTGCGGCGGCCTCGGGGGGTGTCCCTTCGCGCCGGACGCCACGGGCAATATCGGCACCGAGGACCTGGTCTATATGCTCGAACGGGCCGGGTTTCATACCGGCTATGACCTGGACGCCCTGGTCGAGACCGCTCAATGGGTCTCAGGTCTGTTGGGCAAGCCACCTGCGGCCTCCGTCAGCCGGGCCGGCGGATTTCCGAGGTCAGGGGCTTAGGCCGTCCGGCCGGTCAGGCGCCACAGCAGGGGGCGAACGACGGCGGCGCCGACCACCAGGGGCCAGAGCAGCCAGGCGGCGACGGCCTCGCCCGCGCCATGGGCGCGCTTGCGGAAGTAGCGGGCCAGGCCCAGGCCCTTGGACAGTTCGACCTTCAGCGGGCTGGCGCGGCTGGTGTGGCCGAGATGGACGACTTCTGCGGTGGGATGGAACATCACCTCGCCGCCGGCCTCACGCACCCGCCAGCACAGATCGATATCCTCCACATGCAGGAAATAGCCCTCGTCGAAGCCGCCCAGGCTGAGATAGCCGGCCCGGCGGATGGCGAAGAAGGCCCCGGAAATGGTCGGCACCGGGCAAAGCGCGGCCGGCGCGGCCTCATTCTCCCAATGGACCTCATAGCGGCGCAGGGCCTTGGAGCGGCGGGTGAGGCCGCTGAGGGACAGGAGCGCGGCCACCGGCGTGATCTCGCCGCGGCGGGCGCCGCGCTGCTCGGTGCGGTCAGCGTTCAGGACCCGGCCGCCGACCAGCCGCAAGGGGCAGCCGTCCAGCACCGCCCTGGCCAGCACCTGGGCGCAACCCGGCTGCAGAAAGGCGTCGGGATTGAGGAAGATCAGCACATCGCCGGTGGCGGCGTCCGCGCCCAGATTGGCCCCGCGGGCGAACCCCACATTGCCCTGGCCGCGCACCAGCCGCATCTGCGGGTGGCGGCGGGCTAGATCGTCGAGGAGCGCCGCCTCGCAGGGGTCGGAGCCATTGTCGACGACAACGAACTCGTCCACCTGCGGATCGGCCAGCACGCAGGCGAGGCTCTGATCCAGAGCCTCGCCCGTCATGTAGACGACCATGATCACCGAAAGGCGCGCGCGGGACGCGACGTCTAGCGGCGTCGGGACAGCCTCCGCCGCCACAAACGATGCGCCGATATCGTTCATCAAGCCTCCATGGCCTCGGCGGATCCCCACGAATCCGCTTCGCCCCGAGCTTCCCGTTCAACATCGGGCGGAAGCGCCTCGGAGGCAAGCTGCAAGACCGCCTCCTCCAGGGTGAGGATCTCCTGGCCCTGGGAGCCGAGGCGGCGCAGGGCGACCTTGCCCTCCTCGGCCTCGCGCCGGCCGATCACGGCGATCACCGGGGTCTTGGTCAGGCTGTGCTCGCGGATCTTGTAGTTGATCTTCTCGTTGCGCAAATCGGTCTCCACCCGCAGGCCCGCGGCCTTCAGCTTTAACGCCGCCTCTCGGGCGAATCCGTCGGCGTCGGAGGTGATCGTCGCCACCACCACCTGGGTGGGCGCCAGCCAAAGCGGGAAGGCGCCGGCATAGTTCTCGATCAGCATGCCGATGAAGCGTTCCATCGAGCCCGCAATAGCCCGGTGCAGCATGACCGGCCGCTGCTTGGAGCCGTCCTCGGCCACATATTCAGCCTCCAGCCGCTCGGGCAGGACGAAGTCCAGCTGGAGGGTGCCGCACTGCCAGGTGCGGCCGATGGCGTCGCGCAGGTGGAATTCCAGCTTGGGACCATAGAAGGCGCCCTCGCCGGGCAGGTATTCCACTCCCATGTTCACCGCCGCCCGGGCGGCGCGCTCCAGCTTCTGCTCGGCGATATCCCAGATCTCGTCGGTGCCGGCCCGCAGGTCAGGCCGCAGGGCGAGCTTCACCGAGTGCAGCTCCAAGCCGAAGTCGGCATAGGCGGAGTTGAGCAGGCGGACGAACCGCTTGGTCTCGTCTTCCACCTGGTCTTCGCGACAGAAGATGTGGGCGTCGTCCTGGGTGAAGCCGCGCACCCGCATGATGCCGTGCAGGGCGCCCGAGGGCTCATAGCGGTGGCAGGCGCCAAACTCCGCCATGCGCAGCGGCAGGTCGCGGTAGGACTTCTGGCCGACATTGAAGATCTGCACATGGCCCGGGCAGTTCATCGGCTTGACGGCCAGGCTCTCGCCCTCGGCGGTCTCGCAGACGAACATGTTGGCCCCGAACTTCTCCCAGTGGCCTGAGGCTTCCCAGAGGGAGCGGTCGAGGATCTGGGGCGTCTTGACCTCTTCGTAGCCGTCCTTGGTCAGCCGGCGGCGGATATAGGCCTCAACCTCGCGATAGAGGGTCCAGCCCTTGGCGTGCCAGAAGACCATGCCCTTGCCCTCTTCCTGGATGTGGAAGAGGTCCATGGCCTTGCCGATCTTGCGGTGGTCCCGGCGCTCGGCCTCCTCCACCCGCTGCAGATAGGCCGCAAGGTCGGCCTCGGTGGCCCAGGCGGTGCCGTAGATGCGCTGCAGCTGGGCGTTGCGGTGGTCACCGCGCCAGTAGGCGCCGGCCAGCTTGGTCAGCTTGAAGGCCTTGCCCACATGTTTGGTCGAAGGCAGGTGCGGACCCAGGCACAGGTCCTTCCAGGCGCCCTGCCAATAGACGCTGATCTCCTCAGTCTCGGGCAGGTCCTCGATGATCTCGGCCTTGTAGGCCTCGCCAATGCCCCGGAAGTGTTCGATGGCCTGGTTGCGGTCCCAGACGTCCCGGCGGATCGGCTCGTCGCGTTCGACGATCTCGCGCATCTTGGCTTCGATCTTTTCGAAGTCGTCGAGGCTGAAGGGCTCATCGCGGGCGAAGTCGTAATAGAAGCCGTCCTCGATGGACGGACCGATGGTCACCTGGGTGCCGGGGAACAGCTCCTGCACCGCCTCGGCCAGCACGTGGGCGGCGTCGTGGCGGATGGTCTCCAGGACCTCGGGGTCCTCCCGGGTCAGGATCTGGAAGGCGCCGCTGGCGTGCAGCGGCCGCTCCAGGTCCAGCAGCTGGCCGTCCAGCTTCACCAGCACGGCCTTCTTCTCCAGGGACTTGGAGATGCCCGCGGCGATCTGGCGGCCGGTCACGCCGGCCTCGAAGGGCCGTTTGGAACCGTCAGGGAAAACGAGCTCGATCATGTGTCACACGTCCATTTGCGCGCCGGCGGCTCATCGGAGCGGCCCGGCGGCGGAGGCGGCGGATCATAGCCCGAACCGCCCCAGGGGTTGCATCGGCACAGCCGCCGCGCCGCAAGCCAGGAGCCGCGCCAGGGGCCGTGATCGATCAGGGCCTGCGCCGCATAGTCCGAACAGGTCGGCAGGAAGCGACAGTGGCGTCCGATCAGGGGGGAAAGCGTCAGCTTGTAGGCGCGATGGGCGCCTCTGACGCAGGATTCGTAGGGGGTCATGCCGGCCGCAGGCTTGCGATTGCTCGCAGCGATTACGTTGCGGGGGCGGTCAAATCAAGCCGCGCCGGCGGGACTAGTTCGCGCCAGGGCCTGATGGACAGCATCGACCGTCGCCTCGAACGCCAGAAGCGTGGAGGCGTGGCGGGCGGGATAGTCCTTCACCGGCGCAAGCATGGAGAGATCCGAAAAACGTCCGACCGGCGCGTCTGCGCCGTCCTTCAACATAGCACGGAAGGCGTCCCGGGCCATCTCGATCTCCGACAGGGAGGCGCCGACCACATGGGTCCCCAGCACGGCGGCGGCGGCCTGGCCCAGCGCGCAGGCCTTCACGTCCTGAGCGAAGTCGGCGACCCGGTCGCCGTCGAGGACGACGTCCACCACCACCCGGCTGCCGCAGAGCTTGGCGACCTTCTCCGACGTGCCCTGCGGCTGCGCCAGCCGGCCGGCCCGGGGCATGTTGGCGGCGAGCTTGAGGAGCCGCGCGGAATAGAGGTCGTCGATCATGGGCCTGATCTGGGGGTTCAGGCCCGGCCGCGCCAGGCGGCCTCGGCCCTGGCCTTCAGCGCCTCGCCCATGGCGGCGAAGCCCTTCTTCAACGGGCGCTGCACCCGCTTGGCGGCGGCTGGCCCCAGCAGGCCCTGGAACAGCTCGCCATTGGAGACGATGCAGGCGTGGTCGGCCACCTGATCGATCTCGATATAGCGGATCGCTGTGCCGAAGCCGCTGGCCACGCTGGTGCGCCAGTGCAGCTGCTCGTGGGGCACCCAGTCCACCACCACCGGCTCGATGTGCCGCGGGGCCTGTTCGGGCAGGGCCAGGGTCAGCTCCAGGGGCGCGCCGATGGACAGGACGCCGGACGCCCGGGTGTAGATCGGATTCCACTCCGGCCAGGCCTGGAGATCGGCGATCAGGGTCCAGAGGGTCTCCGGCGGCGCCTGGACGCCGATCCGATGCTCTACCTTCAGCCCCTTGGGGCCCGCCCCACCCTTGCGCTTGCCAAACCCGAAGCCCGGCATGAAGGAGGGCGACAGCTGGCTGGCGGCCAGGGGATTGGTGTTGCGGTTCATGCCCATCATCAGCTCGGCTCCTTCAGCCGCCAGGTGGCGCCCTCGGCAGAATCCATCACCACCACGTTCAGCGCGTTCAGCTCATCGCGTATCGCATCGGCCCGTGGCCAATCCTTGGCGGTCCGCGCGGCGATCCGATCGGCGATCAGGGTCTCGACCCTGGCCTTCAGCTCAGGATCGGCCCCGCCCTGGAACCAGGTCTCGGGATCGGCCTGCAAGAAACCCAGCAGGGCGCCGGACGCCAGCAGTTCGCCCTTCGCCTGGGCGCGGGCCGCCTCATCCCCAGTCTCGATCACCGAGGCCAGGACAAACAGCTCGGCCATGGCCTGGGCGGTGTTGAGGTCATCCTCCAGGGCCGCCAGGAACTTCGCCCCCGGCGCCGTAGTGGTCGGGGTGACGTCGGCCGCCCGGCGCAGGGCGCCATAGAGCCGGTCCAGGGACTTGCGCGCCTGCTCCAGCATCTCGCCAGACCACTCTAGCGGCGCGCGATAGTGGCCCACCAGCAGGGCCCAGCGGACCGCTTCGCCAGGCGTCTGTTTCACCAGGTCATGGACCAGGACCACATTGCCCAGACTCTTGGACATCTTCTCCGAACCGAAGTTCAGGAAGCCGTTGTGCATCCAGTAGCGGGCATAGTCGGCCCCGTGGCCGGACTCGCAGCCGTGGGCGGCGCACACCCCCTGGGCCAGCTCGTTCTCATGGTGGGGGAAGATCAGGTCGTTGCCGCCCCCGTGAATGTCGATGGGCAGGCCGAGCGTCTGCTCGATCATGGCCGAGCATTCGATGTGCCAGCCGGGACGCCCAGGCCCCCAGGGGCTGTCCCACACCGGCTCGCCGGCCTTGGAAGGCTTCCAGAGGACGAAGTCGGCGGGGTTGCGCTTATAGGGCGCCACATCGACCCGGGCGCCGGCGACCATGTCCTCCAGGCTGCGGCCCGAGAGCTGGCCATAGTCGGGATAGGACTCCGTGCTGAACAGCACATGGCCCTCGGCGGCATAGGCCGCGCCCTTGTCCACCAGGCGGCCGATCATCTCGATGATCGCGTCCATAGTCTGGGTCGCGCGGGGCTGGAAGGTGGGGGCCAGGGCGCCCAGGGTCGCCATGTCGCGATTATAGATGTCGAGATAGCGCTGGGTGATGACGTCGATCTCGACGCCCTCGGCCTGGGCCTTGGCGTTGATCTTGTCGTCCACGTCGGTGACGTTGGCGGCGTAGAGCACCGCGTCGTCGCCATAGGTATGGCGCAGCAGGCGGAACAGCACGTCGAAGACCACCACCGGCCGGGCGTTGCCGATGTGGGCGTAGTTATAGACCGTCGGGCCACAGACATACATCGTCACCCGCTGGGGATCGACGGGGACGAAGGGCCGCTTCTGGCGGGCCATGGTGTCATAGAGGCTAAGGGACATAGACCATACTGACGCTAGGGAACGGTTGCCCGCCCGGGATGGGCCACCATATACAGATCGCCCGGGCCGGAAGACAGGGGGCGCGTCCGCGCGCCGTCTTCCCCCGTAAATCGGTGGCGCGCGCCCCTTCCGGGTTCTTGGACCCGGCGCAACTCAGCACCAGAGAAAGCCTCATCAGACCATGGACGCTCCCACACGCGACTTGAACCTGAACGGTCCGGCCGGCCTTGAGCCCATCGCCCGCCCCACCCGCGAAGAGGCCATGGCGGCTGTTCGCACCCTGATCGCCTGGGCCGGCGACGACCCGCGCCGGGAAGGGGTGATCGACACGCCCAAGCGGGTGGTGGACGCCTATGCCGACTGGTTTGAGGGCTATGGCGCCGATCCGGCCAAGGAGCTGTCGCGGACCTTCGAGGACGTGCAGGGCTATGACGACATCGTCATGCTGCGCGAGATCGAGGTGGAAAGCCACTGCGAGCACCACATGGCGCCCTTCCTGGGCAAGGCCTATGTGGCCTACATGCCCACCAACCGCGTCGTCGGCATCTCCAAGCTGGCCCGGGTGGTGGAAATCTACGCCAAGCGTCTCCAGACCCAGGAGACCATGACCCAGCAGATCGCCGACGCCATCACCGACAGCCTGCGCCCGGCCGGCGTGGCGGTGCTGATCGACGCCCAGCACCAGTGCATGACCACCCGCGGGGTCCACCACCGCCACGTCAGCACCATCACCACCCAGTTCACCGGCGTCTTCAAGACCGACAACAGCCTGCGCCAGCGCTTCCTGGACTTCGTCAACAAGCGCTAGCTTGAGCGTTCTGCCCGCCGCGGCGGATGGACCAGGGTCACCAGGACGAAGCTGAGCATCATCAGCAGGTACCAGGAGCCCATCTTGGCCAGGCTGACCGGCGTCCAGCCGTCAGCCTGGTCGGGATAGACCCAGGCCGAGGCGTAGGTCCCGAGGTTCTCGGCGATCCAGATGAAGAAGGCCGTCAGGATCGCCGCCGCCAGCAGGGGCATGCGCCGGTCGCGCACGTCAGGGCGATAAACCACCCAGGTGCGGGCGAAGATCAGGACCGAGAAAGCGAACAGCCCCAACCGGATGTCCGGCATGTAGTGGTGGGTGAAGAAGTTGGCATAGGCCAGCACCGCCAGGATCCAGGGCGCCCAGGCCGGCGGGTAGTTCGCAAACCGGATGTCCATCAGCCGGATGATCCGGGCCATGAACGAGCCGACGCAGGCGTACATGAAGCCCGAAAACAGCGGCACGCCGCCGATCCTAAGCAGGCTCTCCTCCGGATAGGTCCAGGAGCCGTGGGCGGTCTTGAAGATCTCCATGGCCGTGCCGACCAGATGGAAGATGGCGATGACCAGGGCCTCCCGGGGCCGCTCCAGGCCGGTGGCAAGCAGGAAGACCTGCAGGCCCACCGCCGCCAGCACCAGAAAATCATAGCGGGCGAGGACTGCGTCCTGCGGCCACCAGAAGCTGGTGGCCACCAGCAGGGCCAGCATGGTTCCGGCGAACAGGCAGGCCCAGGCCTGCTTCAGGCCAAACAGCAGGAATTCATAGGCGCCGGCCCGCCAGGGCGCGCCCAGCGTCCAGGGCCTGGCCCAGGCGTCAAAGGTCTCGACCCGGCGCTTGATCTGGTCCTTGAGGCTCACCGCCCGAGCTTAGGCGCGCACGAGGTCGAGCAGGCTTCGCGCGAGGGCGTCGGGCTCCCCCTCGCCTTTCAGGGCGATCGCCACCGTGGCCCGGCTCGTCATGGAATAGGCCACGAGGCAGGCGTCGGCCTCCCCGGCATAGAGCCAGGTGTCGGCCGCAGCGTCCTGGGCGGCCGGAAGGTCACGAACCCTCACGCCTAGGCCGGCATAGTCGGTCAGCCCCTCGGCCAGGGGGTGCAGCCGGTAGAATCGCCGACGGGTGGCCTGCGCCCCATGCAGGCGCTCGCCCAGCAGGTCGCGCCAGAACCGCACCACGTCCAGGGCTGAGGCCGAGACGGTCACCGGGTCGCTCGCCGCGAACGCGGTCTCCCGCAGGTCGCGCCGCTCGGCGATCCGCCGGTTCAGGATGTCGGCCAGGGGGGCGGCATCCACGGTGGTGAGGATCTGGGCCAGGACCGCGTCATTGGCCGGGGACAGTTCCATCGCCGCCCCGGGCTGGAAGCGCGCAGGCTGCGGTTCAGACCCATCGGCTGACGGCAGGCCGCTGGTGTGGGCCAGCAGGTCCTCCAGGGTGATCCAGGCGGCGTTGGGCCGGTCCGGCGCCCAGGGGGTGATCGGCGCCTCGAGGGTCAGGACGCCAGTCTCCACCATCTGCGTCGCGGCGGTGGCGACATAGGCTCGCTCCAGCCCGTTCCAGGCGAACTGCGCCGGCGGCGGCGTCCCATCGCGGGTCCAGCCTTGCGTCCAGACCGCGCCACCCGGTTCGGCCAGGGCCGCCGTGGCGGCCTCGACGCCTGGCATCGCCGCGACCCTGCTGAGGAAACGCTCTTCGATGGCGTCGCGGATCACCGGCTGCAGGCGCGAGGAGACCGCCGTGCGGATCTGATCAAACTGCCAGTCGCCCAGCTGCTGGCGCAGGGGCTGTCCCGCATAGTCGGCTCGCCCCTCCCGTGGCGCCCGGCTCGCCCGCCGGCCAAGGCCGAAGGGCCATTGAGCAAGGGCTGGCGCGGGCGCGGCCAGGGCAATGGCGGACAGGAGGGCGCGGCGGCTGAGGCTCATGGCGATTCGACTCCCTTGGCGGCGCAAGCTGCGCTGCGACATCTCCCCCTGCCCTGGAAGGAGGGCTATAGTTTGCCCATGTCCGTTCAATTTCCCACCGCTTCTGACAAGCACGCCCTGGAGCGCGGCGCGGCCATCGCCCCGCGCTTCGACACAAATGGCCTGATCGCCGCTGTCGCCACCCACGCCGAGACCGGCGAGGTGCTGATGTTCGCCTGGATGAACGCCGAGGCCCTGGCCCTGACGCTGTCCACCGGCCAGGCCCACTATTACAGCCGCTCCCGCAGCGCCCTGTGGCTCAAGGGCGAGACCAGCGGCCAGGTGCAGCAGGTGGTGGAGACCCGGATCGACTGCGACCAGGACTGCGTCTGGATCAAGGTCCTGCCCCAGGGCGACGGCGGCGCCTGCCATGTGGGCTTTCGCTCGTGCTTCTACCGGGTGGTCGAGGACGGCCGCCTGGTCGAACGCCCTGACTAGAGGGTCTCAGAGCGCCTTGAGCGGCGAGACCCCCGACTCCTGCGCCGTCACGGTGAAGGTCTTGCGCACCGCGATCTCATAGTCCTTGGCGACGATGGTGGAGACGGTCATCAGCTCGCTCTTCACCGCCTCAGGCGTCAGGGTCAGCAGGATGAAGCCCTTGGCCGCCTGCTCCGAGAAGACCACCTCGTTGGAGGCCGCGGCGAACAGCTCGCCCACCTCGACGCCCGTCAGATAGTCGCCGGCGCCGGGGCTGGTGATCCCGGTCGTGCCGAACTCCACCGCCCGCAGCTGGGCGTCATCATCGTAAAGCTCGTTGGCCCAGAAGGCGTGGCTGTCGCCGGACACCACCACCACCCGGGCGTTCGCGGCCGCAATGGCGTCGTACAGACGCTCTCGGGCGACCGGATATCCGTCCCACATGTCCAGCCCGTAGGGCAGACCAAGGGCGGCCAGCCGCTCCCAACGCTCGACCAGGACGCCAATCCCCGGCGGCAGGCTGGCGATCGCCTGGGCGAAGGCCTCATCGCCCATGGTCTTGCGCGCGGCAGGCATCATGACCCGCGCCATGACCACGGCGTTGCCCAGCACCTGCCACTTCCGGCCCGACTGGACCGAGCTGGCCAGTTCACCGGCGAGCCAGGCCTCCTGCTCGGCGCCCATCATGCGACGATCCGGGTCGTTCAGACGCTGGCGGAAGGCGGCCACGTCGGCCTGGCCGTCCACGATCGGCAGGTCCGTGGCGTAGTCCAGTTGCAGGTCGCGGCCGCCGATCCGGGTTTCCAGCATGATCAGGCTGGCCAGGTCGCCGAAATGGAAACTGCGGTTGATGGCGGTCATGGCCGCACCGGGCGCCGGGTTACGGATCGGCATCCACTCGAAATAGGCCTTCAGCGCATTGGCCTTGCGGGTCGCCCAGTCGCCCTCGGTCTCGGGCTGATGGTTTTCGGCCCCATCCATCCAGGAGTTGTTCGTCGTCTCGTGATCGTCCCAGGTGACAATCCACGGCGCACGCGCATGGGCGGCCTGCAGCGAGGGATCGGTCTTGTACTGGGCGTGACGGGTCCGGTAGTCCTGGAGGGTCACAATCTCATGGGGCGGGTCATGCGGCCGCTCGCCGGCCACGGCCGAGGTCATGCCGTAAGACCCCTCGCCCCCATATTCGTAGATGTAGTCGCCCAGATGGACCACCGCGTCGAGCTGGGGCAGGTCGGCGATGGCCTGATAGGCGTTGAAATAGCCATTGGGATAGAGGGAGCACGAGGCCACAGCCAGGACCAGTTCGCGGGTCTCGCCCACCGGCAGGGTGCGCGTGCGGCCCATGGGCGAGGTGACCCCGTTGGCCTCGAATTCGAAGGTGTAGGCCCGCGCCGGATCGAGCCCGGCGACATCGACCTTCACCGTGTAGTCCTGCTCGGGTCCGGTGACGCCGGTTCCGGACTTGGCGCCGCCGGCCCGGCGGTCCACCGGGTTCATCCGCCAGGCATAGGCGATCTGCCCGGCGCCCTCGGCCTTTGGCGTGATCCGGGTCCACAGGATGACCGCATCAGCCAGGGGATCACCCGAGGCCACGCCGTGCTCGAAGGCCACCGGACCGCTAAAGGGCGTCTGGGCGCGCGCGGTGAGCGGCGCGGCGGCGCCGAATCCGAGAAGGGCCAGAGCCCGACGGCGATCGATCTTCATTCTGACTGTCCCCAACTCGCGCCTTGGTCGAGCGCGTGCAATAGAAGGCCTTTGCGACAGGAGCATGATGCCTATGGCCAGCGAGAGCCTTCACGTCCCCCGGGAAAAGCTTAGCCCCAAGACGCTCCAGCTCCACTATGCGATCGCCTCGCTGATGGAGGAGCTGGAGGCGGTGGACTTGTACCGCCAGCGGGCCGACGATTGCGACGACCCGGAGCTGAAAGCCATCCTCCTGCACAACGCCAAGGAGGAAATGGAGCACGCGGCCATGGTCCTGGAATGGATCCGCCGCAATGATGAGCAGTTCGACGGCCAGCTGCGGGAGTACCTGTTCAAGGACGGCTCCATCATGGGCCATGAAGAAGGCGCCGCCGACAAGCATGGGCTCTGACCCCAGCGCTCCGACGCGTGTGACGATCCTCGAGACGGAAGACGACGGCGACCTGCTTGTGCTGCAGGTCGCCGCCGAGGCCGCCGGCGGGCGCCTGGACAAGACCCTGGCGGCCCTCGCCGAGGACCTGTCCCGGGCCCGCATCCAGGCCCTGCTGGCCGCCGGCGCAGTGAGCTGGAACGGCGAGGTCGTCCGGGACGGCTCGGCCAAGGCCCAGCCCGGCGCCTATGAGATCCTGGTGCCCCCGGTCATCGCCGCCGAGCCGGAGCCGCAGGATATTCCCCTGAAGGTGCTGTTTGAGGACAGCCACCTGATCGTGGTCGACAAGCCTCCAGGCATGGCTGTCCATCCCGCCCCGGGCTCGCCCGATCGCACCCTGGTCAACGCCCTGCTGCACCACTGCGGCGCCAGCCTGTCGGGGATCGGCGGGGTGGCCCGGCCAGGGATCGTCCACCGGATCGACAAGGACACCTCCGGCGTCCTGGTCTGCGCCAAGACCGACGCCGCCCACCAGGGTCTGTCGGCCCTGTTCTTTCGCCACGATATCGACCGGGCCTATGTGGCCCTGACCCGGGGCGCGCCCAAGCCGCGCAAGGGCACGGTGCAGTCCCTGCTAGGCCGCTCAGCCCATGACCGCAAGAAGATGGCCGTGCTGAAGTCCGGGGGACGCGAGGCGATCACCCACTATGAGACCACAGCCCTGTTCGGCCCCTCCGACCGCCCGACCGCGGCGCGGGTGCGGTGCCGGCTGGAGACTGGACGCACCCACCAGATCCGCGTCCACATGGCGTCAAAGGGCGCGCCCTGCCTGGGCGACGCCGTCTATGGCTCCGGCAGCCCGGCGCCGGCCGTGCGTGCGGCCATGGCCGAGGCGGGCCTGACCCGCCAGGCCCTGCACGCCCAGGTTCTGGGCTTCATCCATCCGATCACCGGCGAGCCCCTGAGGTTCGAGGCCCCGCTGCCCGCCGACATGGCGCAGCTTGAAGCTCTGCTGGGCGCCCTCTGAGATTTTCGGCGGGTCCCAACGAGGGGCCGCGCCTTGCTTGCGCCCAGATCGCGGGGTACAAATACCTGAGTTCACAAGTGGGACTTTCCAGCCGCCCTCCCCGGCGGCCTTCCGCTCCGACAACCCGATACCTATCTGAAGGGTCGAGGGGTGGGGGGACCTGGCGCACACCTGCGCAGCGGCCCGGCAGTCCACACATCAAGAGGGGATAGTCATGGCCGCGCAAACGCTTGCCGTCATGTCGCCGGAAGGCGGCCTGAGCCGGTATCTCAGCGATATTCGCAAATTTCCGATGCTGGCCAAGGACGAGGAATTCATGCTCGCCAAGCGCTGGCAGGAGCACGAAGACCCCGAGGCCGCCCATCGGCTGGTGACCAGCCACCTGCGTCTGGTGGCCAAGATCGCCATGGGCTACCGCGGCTATGGCCTGCCCATCGGTGAGGTGATCTCCGAGGGCAATGTCGGCCTGATGCAGGCGGTCAAGAAGTTCGATCCCGACCGGGGCTTCCGCCTGGCCACCTACGCCATGTGGTGGATCCGCGCCTCGATCCAGGAGTACATCTTGCGGTCCTGGTCCCTGGTGAAGATGGGCACGACGGCGGCGCAGAAGAAGCTGTTCTTCAACCTCCGCAAGGCCAAGAGCCAGATCAGCGCCTTCGAGGAAGGCGACATGCACCCCGACCAGGTCCGTCAGATCGCCACCAAGCTCGGCGTGCTGGACGAAGAGGTCATCTCCATGAACCGGCGCCTGTCGGGCCCGGACGCCTCGCTCAACGCGCCCCTGCGTTCGGACTCCGAGAGCGAGTGGCAGGACTGGCTGGCCGACGACGCCGCCCCCAGCCAGGAGACGGTGGTCGCCGACAACGAGGAGCGCGGTCTGCGCATGGGTCTCCTTCAGGAGGCCATGGCCGAGCTTTCCGACCGTGAACGTCACATTCTGACCGAGCGGCGGCTGAAGGACGATCCGACGACGCTCGAGGAACTGGCCGGCCAGTACGGCGTCAGCCGCGAGCGCGTCCGTCAGATCGAGGTCCGCGCCTTCGAGAAGCTTCAGAAGACCATGCAGGCCGCCGCCGAAGACCGGAACCTGGTCAACGCCTGATCGGGCTTGCCCAAAACAGCCGGGCCATGGACCCTCCCCCAAAGTTCAAGAGAACGCAGGGGGAGACGTCCATGGCCCAGGTCAATGCCGAGATCATCGCCAATTTCATCGCCGCCTGGTCCCGCCGCGATCCGGCTGAGCTGGCGAGCTATTTCTGCGAAGACGGCTGCTACCACAACATGCCGACCGGGCCGGTCCATGGCCGCGAGGCCATCGCCGGCTTCATCGGCGCCTTTGTCAAAGACTGGACCTCCACCGACTGGGAGGTCCTGACCCTGATGGCGGAGGGCGACCGGGTGGTGGCCGAGCGGCTCGACCGCACCATGGTCGGCGGCAAGCCCGTCGATCTGCCCTGCTGCGGCGTCTTCGAGATGGAGAAGGGTCAGATCAAGGTCTGGCGCGACTATTTCGACCTCTCGACCTATCTCAACGCCCTGAAATAGAGCGCCGGTTCAGGCCACGCGCTTGCGCGGGCCGTCCTCGGCCGGGGCAAAGGCCGACAGAGCCGCCACATGAAAGGCGATCTCGGTCGGGTCCAGTCGTCGCGGGTCCACGACGGTGGCCAGGTAACGGTGGAAGTCGGCCGCCGCCGCAGCCAGCTTCATGTCGCCGGTCTTGACCGCCACCGACTGAAGATCGGCGCCCTGCGCCTTCATGGCTCGCAGAGCCTGGGCCGGATCGCTCTGCAGGGCTCCGGCGGCGGACTTGAGGATCTTCACCGCCTGCAGGATGCGGCTGCGCTCCGGCGTCGCCCGGGAGTCAGAGCGGCGCTTGAGGGCGCCCTGATAGTCGCCAGAATTGAACCGCCGGCGGTCGGGACCGACATAGGTCACCGCCTCGACCCAGTCCCGGGGCCGCAGGGTCACCGCCTCAAGCCGCTTGAGCAGGTCGGCGGTGGTGAAGGGCTTGCGCAGGAATTCGTGGACGCCGGCGTCCCGCGCGCCGAGAACCGCGGCTGCGGTGGGCTGGGTCAGGATCATGACCACCGGCGCCTGGCGGCAGGTCGCCTCGCTGCGGCGCAGGCGGCGGGTGAATTCGATGCCGTCGACGCCGCCGCGCTCGGCGTGCTCGATGAAGATGATCTGCGGGTCTGCCCCCTTGATCAACTCCATGGCCTTGCCGGCCGAGGGCGCCACCCAGACCTGACAGTGGGTCAGACTACGCATGAGATCAGCCAGCATGCGTCCGCCAGCCGGGGACGGATCAATGATCAGCACCCGCTGCAATGCGGGCGCCATTCGGTCGATCAGCTTGCGGTCATCATTGAACACAGATGGGCTCCCCTATGGGGCCACCCTGCCATCAGCCCGTAAAGAAGCGCTTACGTCGCACCCCCCGATTATCCCTGAAACGGGTCCAGCATCATGATGATGTCGTCCCGGTCGGGACTGGTGGACAGCAGCACCGCCGGCGCGCCGATCAGCTCCTCGATCCGCCGCACATACTTGATCGCATTGGCCGGCAGATCCTTCCAGGAGCGGGCGCCGCGGGTGCTCTCGCTCCACCCCTCCATCTCTTCATAGATGGGCTCAATGGCGGCCTGGTCCCGCAGACCGGCCGGCAGGTAGTCGATGGTCTCGCCGCGCAGGCGGTAGCCGACACAGACCTTGAGGGTCTCGAAGCCGTCAAGGATGTCGAGCTTGGTCAGCACCGCCCCCTGCACCCCGCCGACGGCGATGGACTGGCGCACCAGCACCGCATCGAACCAGCCGCAGCGGCGAGGCCGCCCGGTGACCGTGCCGAACTCATGGCCCCGCTCGCCCAGCAGGCGGCCGGTCTCGTCGTTCAGCTCCGTGGGGAAGGGGCCCTCGCCCACCCGGGTGGTGTAGGCCTTGAGGATGCCCAGCACATAGCCGCCAGCCGTGGGGCCGACGCCGGCGCCAGCGGCCGCCTGACCGGCCACGGTGTTGGACGAGGTCACATAGGGGTAGGTGCCGTGGTCCACGTCCAGCAGGGTCGCCTGGGCGCCTTCGAACAGGACCCGCTGTCCCGCCTTGATGGCGTCGCCGAGGATGCGCCAGGCGGGCTTCACATAGGGCAGGATCTTCGGGGCCAGCTCCTGCAGCTGGGCGAGGATTTCGTCGGGGCGGGCCTCAGGCAGGCCAAGCCCGGCGCGCAGAGCGCCGTGGTGGGCGAGCAGGCGCTCGATCTTGACCTCCAGGGCCTCGGGATCGGCCAGGTCGGCGAAGCGGATGGCGCGGCGCCCCACCTTGTCCTCATAGGCCGGACCAATGCCGCGGCCGGTGGTGCCGATCTTGCCGGCCCCGGCCCGGGCCTCGCGGGCGCCATCCAGGTCCCGGTGCAGGGGCAGGACCAGGGTGGCGTTCTCCGCCAGGATCAGGTTGTCGGGATTGATGCCCAGACCCTGCCCCTGGGCGCGGGTGATCTCGTCCAGCAGGGACCAGGGATCGACCACGACCCCATTGCCGATGATCGACAGCTTGCCCTGGATCACGCCCGAGGGGAGCAGCGACAGCTTGTAGGTCTTGTTTCCCACCACGATGGTGTGGCCGGCGTTGTTGCCGCCCTGGAAGCGAACCACCACGTCGGCGCGGTTGGCCAGCCAGTCGATGACCTTGCCCTTGCCCTCGTCGCCCCACTGGGCGCCGATCACCGTCACATTGGCCATTGAGATACGATCCTTCCGCCTGCCGGGCGGATCCGTCCCGCCCTTCGACAGGGCTCGGCGAGAGGATGTGATCGATTGTGGAACCGGCGTTCAGACGCCGCGAAGGCGGGGGCCGGTCAGAAGCTGTAAATCAGCCGCACGCCCGCGGCGTCAAGGCCCTGGTTCTTTCCCTGGTGGAAAATCTGGGCGTTGGAGATGTGAACCCAGGACAGTTCGGCGGCGAACTGATCGGTGAACGCATAGCCCACCGACAATTCCGGCTGGAACAGCAGCTGGGACCCGAAGTCGATGCGGGTGTTGTAGAGCTCCAGCCGCCGTTCGATCTCGGCCGGCGTCAGGTTTGGCGCATTGACCGGCGGCAGGCCCGCCTCACCGTCGGTATAGGCCAGGCCCAGGCCCGGACGGACGTACAGGCGCTCGGTCAGGCCGATGGGCCAGGAGACTCCGGCGGCGACGAAATTGCTCGTGCCCTCGCTGTTGAGGGAAACAAACGCGTGCAGCTGAGGACCGCCGAACAGATAGTCGATGGGCTCTGTGCGAAGGCCAAGATGCAGGTCGATGCCCTCCTCGCGGCCAGGCGCGCCTGATCCGATCGCGTCGCCGATGAAGGTGACATCGTGGGCGTAGGCGCCGACCAGAAGTTCGGCCGCCGTCGCCTCGCCAGCGCCCATCCCAGCCAGGACCAAGGCCGCCCCGGCCGCCGCAGCAAGCTTACGCATTGTGATTCGCCCCCAACCCACCGCTATGGGTCGACGACAGATAAGCACGGGCCGGCGCCGCTTAAAACCGTCGCGCGGGCGGCAGTCGCGAGCTAATCAGAATCCATGACCCGACCCCGCTTCCACCTCGCCTTCCCCGTCCGTGACCTGGCCGAGGCCCGCGCCTTCTACGGTGAGCTGCTGGGCTGCCCAGAGGGTCGCTCCAGCCCCGACTGGATCGACTTCGACTTCCATGGCCACCAGATCGTCGCTCATCTGGCGCCCGATGAGGTCGGCCATCGACAGACCAGCGCCGTGGACGGGGAAGACGTGCCCGTCCGCCACTTTGGCGTCATCCTGACCCTGGAGGCCTGGCGGGCCCTGGCCGATCGGCTGGAGGCGGCCGGCACACAGTTCATCATCCCCCCGCAGGTGCGCTTCAAGGGCCAGCCCGGGGAGCAGGCGACCTTGTTCTTCCTTGATCCCTCGGGCAATGCGCTGGAGTTCAAGGCCTTCGCCGACGACGGCATGGTGTTCGCCAAATGAGCGTAACGCTTGCCGACATTCAGGCCGCCGCCGGCCGCATCCGCGGCCACGCCCTCGAGACGCCGCTGATCGAAAGCCCCGCCCTGAACGAGCGGGCGGGTGTTCGGGTCCTGCTGAAGGCCGAGACCCTGCAGCGGGTGGGCGCCTTCAAGTTCCGCGGGGCCTATAACCGGCTGGTTCAGCTATCGGCCGACGAACGGACACGGGGCGTGGTGGCCTTCTCCTCGGGCAACCATGCGCAAGGGGTCGCGCTCGCCGCCCGGCTGCTGGGGATTCCGGCCCTGATCGTCATGCCGAGCGACGCGCCCAAGGTGAAGGTCGACGCCACCCAGGGCTATGGCGCCGAGGTGCGGTTCTACGACCGGCTGACCGACAGCCGCGAGGCCATCGCCGCAGAGATCGCCGCACAGCGGGGTTCCGTCGTCGTGCCGGCCTTCGATGATCGCCACATCATCGCGGGCCAAGGCACGGTGGGTCTGGAGATGGTCGATCAGGCGAAGGCCGCCGGAGCGTCCCTTGATCTGGTGGCCGCTCCGATCAGCGGCGGGGGCCTGCTGGCCGGTCTGGCCACAGCGATCAAGGGCTTAAGTCCACAGACCGCCATGGTCGGGGTGGAGCCGGCAGGCTTCGATGACACGCTGAAGTCCCTGCAGGCCGGCGAGCGCCAAGTGTTCAAGCCCACCGGCCGCTCCCTGTGCGACTCGCTGGAGTCGCCCTTCCCGGGAGAACTGACCTTTCCGATCATGCAGAAGACCGTAGCCGATGTGGCCGTGGTCAGCGATCGCGAGATCACCGAGGCCATGCGCTACGCCTTTTCCACCCTGAAGCTGGTGGTGGAGCCCGGCGGCGTCGCCGCCCTGGCCGCCCTGCTGGCCGGCAAGATCGATGTCGCCGGCAAGAGGGCCGTGGGCCTGATCCTGTCCGGCGGCAATGTCGATCCTGAACAGTTCGCCCAGGTCCTGCGCGGCGAGCTCTAGAGCCTGTCCTCCGGCACGGCGGGGCCAGGGGCCTCCCGCGGGGTGATGAAGCGGGCCAGGCGCGGCTTCAGCCAGCGCTCGAAGTCGTCGACGAACTCATAGACCACCGGCACCAGCACCAGGGACAGGATGGTCGAGGTGATAAGCCCGCCGATCACGGCGACCGCCATGGGCTGACGGAACTCCGCGCCTTTCTCCAGGGCGAGCGCCGTGGGCAACATCCCTGCGGCCATGGCCACGGTGGTCATGACGATGGGCCTGGCCCGCTCGCGGCAGGCGTCGATCAGCGCCTCGCGCTGGGGCATCCCTTCCCGCTCGCGCTCGATGGCGTACTCCACCAGCAGGATGGAGTTCTTGGCCGCCAGGCCGAGCAACATCAGGAAGCCGATCATCGAAGGGATCGACAGGGAGAGCTGGAAGGCCAGCAGGCCGAGGAAGGCGCCGCCCACCGCCAGCGGCAGGGCCGACAGGATGACCAGCGGCTTGAAGAAGCTGCGGAACAGCAGGACCAGCACGGCGAAGATCATCGAGACCCCGGCGAAGATCGCCAGGCCCATGGCGCCGAACAGCTCCTGCATGGCCTCCAGCTCGCCGGTCTCGGCCGGCGCCACGCCGTCAGGCAGGTTCCGCATGATCGGCAGGGCCTGGACCTTCTGGTTGGCCTCGCCCAGCTCCACCCCGTTCAGCTCGGCCTGGACGGTGAGCTGGCGGCTGCGGTTGAGACGCTCGATCCGGGCGGGGCCGGCCTGAAACTCCACATCGGCCACGGCGCCCAGGGTGGTCACGCCGCCGGTCGCGGTGGGGATGCGCAGGGAGCGGATCGCCTCAAGGTCGGTCCGGGCCTCCACCGGCAGGCGCAGGCGGATCGGCAGACGCCGCTCATTGATGGTCATCTTGGCCACATTGGCGTCGATGTCGCCGACGGTGGCGACCCGGGCCACGGTGGCGATCTGCTCGGCGCTGACGCCCAGGCGGGCGGCCTCGGCGGGGCGGGGCCGGATGATCAGCTCAGGCCCCGTGGGCGGAACCGAGGGCCGGGGTTCGGCGATCTCTGGCACCTCGCGCATCTGCCGCTCCAGCTCCAGGGCGGTCTCGCGAAGGGCCTCAGGGTTTTCGCTGGTCAGGACGATCTGAAGTCCCGCCTGGCCCTGGCCGTCGAGGAAGGTCACCCGGGCGTCGGGAATCTCCCGCAGGGCCTCGCGCATTTCCCGGCGGATCTCTGCGCCGGTCAGGTCGCGGCCCTCCTGAAGCAGCACGGTGACCGTGCCGCTGCGCAGGTCGCTGCCGCCGCCCCCGCCGCCGCCCGGCCCCTGCGCCACCACAGTGGAGCCGATCTGGGCGAAGACGTTGGTCACCTCGGGCCGGTCGGCGAAGGTGGCGGTGATGTCGCGGACCACCCCTTCCATGTGCTCGGCGGTCGCCCCGGGCGGACCCTGGACGTTCACATAGAGGTAGTCGGGGTCGCCGGCCGGCTGGAAGCCCTGGGGCAGGAGCGGGATCAGCGCCAGGGAGGCGATGAACATGACCCCGCCGGCGATGCTGGCGATGATCCGGTGATCCAGCGCCCATTCGAGCGTGTCGCGATAGAGGCCCTTGAACGGTTTGCGCGGATGGGGCGCTGTGGCCGGCTTGAGCAGATAGGCCGCCATCAGCGGCGTCAGCAGGCGCGCCACCAGCAGGGAGAAGATGACGGCCACCGACACGGTGATGCCGAACTCCCGGAAGAATTGCCCGGCCATGCCGCCCATGAAGGAGACGGGCGTGAACACCACCACGATGGAGGCGGTCGTCGCCACCACGGCCAGGCCGATGGCGTCCGCGCCCTCAAGCGCGGCCTGGAAGGGCCGCATTCCGGCGATGATCCGTTTCTCAATATTCTCCACCTCGACGATGGCGTCATCGACCAGGATGCCGATCACCAGGGTGAGACCCAGGAGGGTGACGATGTTGAGCGAGAAGCCCAGCAGGTCCATCACGAAGAAGGTCGGGATCAGCGACAGCGGCATGGCCACCGCGGCGATGGCCGTGGAGCGCCAGTTGCGCAGGAAGACGAAGACCACCAGGGCCGCGAGCCCCATGCCTTCCAGCAGCACGTTCTGGGTCGCGTGGAAGCTGGCGCGGGTCTCGTCCACCGACGAGAAGATCTTGGTGAAGGAGACGCCCTCGTGCTGGGTCTCCAGCTCGGCCAGGGCCGCAAGGACCCCATCCTCGACGGTCACGTCGCTGGAATCCCGGGTCTTCATGACCATGAAGCCGACCACCGGCTGGCCGTTCAGGCGGGCGAAGCCCCGGGGCTCGGACGCGCCATCGCCCACATCGGCGATATCCGACAGGCGGACATAGCCCCCCTGGCCTGTGGGGATGGTCAGGTCGCGCAGGGCCTCGACGCTGCTCACGGCGCCCAGCACCCGCAGGTTCTGCTCCTGGCCGCCGATGGCCACCCGACCGCCAGGCGCATCCAGGTCGAAGCTGCGCAGGGCGTTGTTGACCTGCACCGCGGTCAGGCCGCGGGCGGCCAGCCGGTCGGGGTCCAGGACCACATTGATCTCGCGGGTCACCCCGCCCACCCGGGCCACCTGGGCGACACCCTCGCGGGCCTGCAGGGCCCGGCCCAGGGTGTCGTCCACGAACCACGACAGCTCCACGTCCGACATGTTCGGGGCGGCGACCGCATAGGTCATGATCGGCTGGGAATCGAGCTCGATCCGCTGGACCGTCGGCTCGTCGATCTCCCGGGGCAGGACGGCGCGGGTCTGGTCGATGCGCGAGCGGACGTCGTCGGTGGCCTTTTGCAGGTCCTCGCCCAGCTCGAATTCGACGCTGGTGACCGAGACCCCCTGGGTGACGGTGGAATAGATGTTCTTGACGTTGGGGATGCCCGCCAGGGCGTCCTCCACCGGCCGGGTGATCTGGGTCTCCATCTCGCCAGGCGCGGCGCCGCTCTGGGTGACGGTGACCGAGACCGCGGGAAACTGGACGTTGGGGAACAGCTTGACCGGCAGATTCCCATAGGAAATCAGCCCCGCCAGGGTCAGGGCGATGAACAGCACCGCCACCGGGACCGGGTTGCGGATGGCCCAGGTGGAGAGGCCTAAGGGGCGGTCGGCGCTCATTTCGCGGGCTCGGTCTTGGCCTTCGGCGCCGGCGCGGCGGGCGCGCCTTCGGCGCCCTTGCGGACGGGCCGGACGAGATCATTCTCCAGCAGGAATGAGCCGGCGCTCTCGACCACCAGGGATCCGGCCGCAGGACCGCGGACCAGCTCCACAAGGCCGCCGCCGCGGGCGCCGGTGGAGACGGCCACCCGCTTCACGCGGGTGTCCTCGCCGACCACCATGACGCTGGCGCCGTCGCCGTCATAGCGCACGGCGGTTTCCGGCACGGTCAGAGAGGAACCGCCGCCGCCCTCGAAGGCGGCGCTGGCGAAGCCCCCGGCGCGGATCGACGGCCGGGCAGGCAGGCTGATCCACACCGTCCCCAGCTGGGTCTGGGCGCTCACCTGCGGGCTGACCAGCCGGACCTTGCCCAGCACCGTCTCGCCGTTCTGCAGGGTCACCTGCACCGACTGGCCCTGGCGGATGCGGGCGAGATCAGCTTCGGAAACCTCGGCCTGCAGCTCGATCAGCCCGTCACGGGCGATGACAAACCAGGGCGTCGAGCCGGCGCCCGACTGATCGCCGGGGCGGACATTGCGCGCCAGCACCAGGCCTGAGACCGGGGCGCTGACCGACAGCCTTGACTGGCGGGCCCGCAGGTCGGCGAGACCCGCGGCCTGGGCGCGGACCTGAGCCCGGGCGGTGCGGGCCTGGAATTGCCGCTGTTCGATCTGTTCGTTGGACAGGACGCCTTGGCCCTCGAGGCCCTCGACCCGGGCGGCCTGACTTTCGGCCTGCTCGGCCTGGACCTCGGCCTGGGCGAGCGCGGCCTCCTGCTGCAGGAGCTGCGATTGGAGGAGGGCGCCGTCGAGGACCGCCAGCGTCTGGCCGGCGCGCACATAGGCGCCGGGCTCCACCAGGACCCGGGCTACCCGGTAGCCGGCGATCTCGGCGCTGACGGCGGCCTCCTCCCGGGGAACCAGGGGACCGGAGGCCGAAACCGAGCCGGTGATCGGCTGCGAGCCGACCGGTACGACGGTGACCGCCCGGGCCTGCTGTTCGGCGGTCTCCCGCGGCGCCTCTTCGCTGCAGGCGGCGAGCCCGAGCAGGCCGGCCATCAGGATGGCCAGGGCGGGGGCGAGGCGGCGGGGCGCCGGAAGGGTCTTGATCTGCATCATGCCGTCCGCCTCAGCGGGCTTGGGTGTTGGGGGGGAGGGTCTGGGACGGCCAGCCGCCGCCCAGAGCCTTGTAGGCCTGCACGGCCCTGCGCTGGGCCTGGACCTGGGCGCTGGTCAGCTGGGCCCGGGTGGCCCGCCAGACCTGCTCGGCGCTGAGCGCGGTGTTGAGATCGGTCAGCCCGGCGTCATATCCCAGGCGCGCGGAAGTGTAGGCCCGCTCGGCCCGCGCCTCGCCATCGGCCAGCAGGTCGACCCGGCGACGGTCGGCCGACAGGCGGGTCAGCGCGCTCTCGGCCTCGGCATAGGCGGTCTGGACCACCTTCTCATAGGCGATCACGGCCTGCTCGGTGCGGGCGTCCTGCGCCTTGAGGTCCAGCATCAGCTGCGGGATGTTGAGCACCGGCTGAACCACCGAAGCCCCGATGCTCCAGTTCTGGGTGGTGGCCGAATAGCCCGGCTGCTCGTTGCGCGAAAGGCCTAGGCCGGGCGTCAGGCTGAAGGTCGGGAAAAACGCCAGTTGAGCGTAGGTCAGCCGGCCGGCCGCCGAGCGCACCCGGGCCTCGGCTTCGCGGACGTCAGGCCGCCTGGCCAGGAGTTCGCCCGGAATGGCGGCGGGGACCGGCGGCGGCAGGGCGGTCAGCGGCGGGGTGGAGACCCCGTCCAGGGGCGCGGTTCCCCGGCCCACCAGCACCAGGAGGGTGCGCTGCTGGGCCTGGAGCTCAGCCTCCAGGCTTTCCACCTGGCTGTCGGCCTGGGCCAGTTCGCCGGCCACCCGGTCCGATTCCAGCCGGGCGGTGAGGCCCGCCTGGACCCGGCGCTCCACCAGGTCATAGAGCGAGCGCTGGATGCGGGCGCTCTCCCGGGCGTCAGCCAGCTGGATGGCCAGGCCGCGGGCCTGGAAATAGGCGTCGGCCACATTGGCCGCCAGGCTCGCCCGGGCGCCCTCATAGGCGAAGCGGGCCGCGGCCGTATCGCCCTGGGCGGCGCGGCGCACGGCGAAGAAGCGACCGAACAGGTCCAGCTCCCAGCTGACATTGAAATTGGCTTGATAGGCCTCACTGGTTCCCGAGGTGGAAAAGCCCGGGATGGTGATCTCCTGACCATCCACCTGCTCGGTCTCGGTCCGCCGCCCCGAGCCGGTCAGCTGGCCCTGGGGCAGGAAGGTGGTGAGCGCGCTGGCGGCCGTCAGGCGCGCCTCCCGCAGACGGGCCTCGGCGCTCTGGGCGTCGGGGCTGCGGGTCAGCGCCTCATTCACCAGGGCGGTGAGTTCAGGGTCGTTGAAGGCCAGCCACCACTGGTCCAGGGCCTGGGTCTCGGCCGCGCCCGACACCGGATAGGCGTCCGGCAGGTCGATGCGGGCCTCCCGCGGGGTCGCGCAGGCGCCAAGCGACAGGAGCGTGAGAAGGGCGAGCGAAGTCGGCAGACGCATGGCAGTCCTGGTGGGCCTCGGCCGCGAATCAGAAGGCATCATAGCCCAGCTTCAGATCCCTGACCCCGGGCGGCGAGGGTTCCCAGACCACAGGTCTGCGACCCGGTGATTGCAGGGACGATACAAACTAGACGGGGCGCCGCCGGGCATTCCGACGGTGGCGCGACACATGGGCCGCAGATAGGGTCGCAGCAACCCCAATCTTACGCAGAATCATCATGAAGACCCACCTCTTCGCCGCCGTCGCCGCCATCGCCCTGGCGGCGGGTCCCACCTTGGCCCAGGACGCTGGGCCGATCTCGAGCGCCGCCATGGGCCGCCACATCGAGGTGCTGGCGTCCGACGCCTTCGAGGGACGCGCCCCGGCCACCCCGGCGGAAGCCAAGACGGTCGCCTATCTGGTCGAACAGCTTCAGGCCGCAGGCCTCAAGCCAGCCGGCGATCTGAAGGACGGCGGCCGGGCCTGGACCCAGGACGTACCCCTGGCCCGCTTCGAGATCCGCGGCCCGGTCAGTGCGGCGGTGAAGGCTGGCGACGAGACCCTGACCCTGCGCCAGGGCGAAGAGATCGCCATCCGCGCCACGGCCAACGGCGCCGACCGGGTGGAGATCAAGGACGCGCCCATCGTCTTCGGCGGCTATGGCGTGGTGGCGCCGGAGCGGAACTGGGACGACTTCAAGGGCATGGATCTGGTCGGAAAGATCGTCCTGGTCCTGGTCAACGACCCGGATTTCGAGACTGGCGAGGGCGACTTCGGCGGCAAGGCCATGACCTATTACGGCCGCTGGACCTACAAGTACGAGGAGGCCGCCCGTCAGGGCGCGCTCGGCCTGCTGGTGATCCATGAGACCGCGCCGGCCTCCTATGGCTGGGCCACGGTGAAGAACTCCAACACCAATGAGATTCTGGACATCGTGCGGCCCGACCCCGCCGCGGCCCATGTTCCCCTGGAGGGCTGGGTCCAGAGGGACCTGGCCGTGGACCTGCTGTCGCGGGCCGGCCTGGACTTCGCCGCGCTGAAGGCCGAGGCCCAGAGCCGCGACTTTCAGCCGAAGGTCCTGGAGGGCGTGACCCTGTCGGCGGGCTTTGAGGTCGACAGGCAGCAGATCGTGACCCGGAACGTGGTCGGCGAGATCACCGGCGCCAAGCGCCCCGACGAGCGGGTGATCTACACCTCGCACTGGGACCATCTCGGCGTGGGCGCCGCCGATGCGAACGGGGACGCGATCTATAATGGCGCGGTGGACAACGCCTCTGGCGTGGCGGCGGTCATCGAGATCGCCCGCGCCTTCGCCGCCGGCCCGGCGCCCGAGCGCAGCGTCAATGTGCTGCTGGTGACCGCCGAGGAAAAGGGGCTGCTGGGCTCGGAGTATTACGCCGCGGCCCCGCTCTATCCTCTGGCGACGACCGTGGCGATCCTGAACCTGGATGCGCCCTCCCCCGCGGGTCCGGCCCGGGACTTCTCCGCCGCTGGCGATGCAGCCTCCGACCTGCAGGACATGCTCATCGCCCAGGGCCGCGAGATGGGGCGGACCTTCCGACCCGATCAGCGGCCCGAAGCCGGCAGCTTCTTCCGGTCCGACCACTTCCCCTTTGTCCGGGGCGGCGTGCCCGCCATCTCCTACCGCTCGGGCCTCGATCTGGTCGATGGCGGCGTTGCGGCTGGCCTGGCCTGGGCCGAGGCCTACACCGCGTCCAAATATCACCAGCAGGACGACGAATATGGTCCGGACTGGAACCTTGAGGGCATGGCCCAGGACGCCGAGCTGCTCTACCGCCTGGGGCTGACCCTGGCCAATTCCAGCGACTGGCCGGCGTGGAAGGACGGCTCGGAGTTCAAGGCCACCCGGGACATCACCGCGTCCGCCCGACGCTGAAGGATAGGCATCAATGAGCAGGCAGGTGCGCGCTGGAATCGGCGGCTGGACCTTCGAACCCTGGCGGGGTGTCTTCTATCCCAAGGGGCTGCGCCAGGCCGATGAGCTGGCCTATGCCAGCGCTCACCTGCCGGTCATCGAAATCAACTCGACCTACTATTCCAGCCAGAAGCCAGAGAGCTTCGCCAAGTGGGCCGCGGCGACCCCGGAAGGGTTTATCTTCACGGTTAAGGCCTCGCGCTTCTGCACCAACCGCAAGGTGTTGGCCGACGCCGGGGAGTCGATCGGCAAGTTCCTCAATCAGGGGCTCATTGAGCTCGGCGACCGGCTGGGGCCCATCCTGTGGCAGTTCATGGCCACCAAGCGGTTCGACCGCGATGACTTCGAGAGCTTCCTTAACCTGCTGCCGGCGCGCCTTGAGGACCGGCCCCTGCGCCACGCGGTCGAGGTGCGCCACGAGAGCTTCGCGCAGGAGGCCTTTCTCGACCTGTGCCGGGCGCGCAATGTGGCGGTCTGCCTGACCGAACACGCCGAGTTTCCGATGATCGCCGACCCGACGGCGGACTTTGTCTATGCCCGGCTGATGGCCGGCGATGACGGGATCGAGACGGGCTACGCCCCGGACGCCCTTGAGCGCTGGGCGCGGCGGCTTGAGGCCTATGCCGAGGGCGGGGCGCCCGAGGACCTGCCGCACATCGCGCCTGCGGCCAACCAGGCGGCCGGACGAGACGTGTTCGCCTTTTTCATCAGCGAAGGGAAGGTGCGGGCGCCAGCGGCGGCGCAGGCGCTGATGGACAGGGTCGAGACGCGCTTTCACGCCCCATAACGAAAGACGCCCCCGCAGCAGGCTGCGAGGGCGCCGGATCGTCAAGAATTACGAATTCTCGAGTTTAGCTGCCAGGGAACCGCATCGGGACCTTAACCTGGCCCGTCTTGGCGCCCATGGGCAGGGCCTCGGCGACGCAGAGCGCAGCCTTGTCGAAACCCTTGCCCGCGGCGCTGTCCTGCAGGACCACACAGCCCGACAGCTTACCGCCGTCGGCGCTGCATTCCAGCATGACCGTCGCCGCGTCACGCATATTGGCGTGCTTGGCAAGACAACGGGCCATGCTCTGTTCAAACGAAGACGCCGCTGCTGCAGACGTCAGTACGAGGCTGATGAGGACGCCCCCACCCACTGCGATGATGTTTTTCACCTACCCACTCCTTCTAGACCGGAAGTGTGCACACCATCGGGGATTCAGGTTAAAATTGTCTAATCCGCGCAGGAAAATATAGGTAAACGCAAATAAACCATAATTCACTACCTGTCGGACCCCGGCCTTCACTTGGCCGCTCTCTATAGTACGCAGCGAACCGTGCGAGGCCGCACGATTTCGCAACCCACGGTTAGGAACTGTTAGCACCTGCGATTCATCATGCTCCCGCCAGATGGGTAATGTTTAGGCCACGGGGGATTGGGCGTCAGATGCGGTTTCGGCTCGTAGACTTACCATTGATCGTGAAGATCGGCTTCGCGCCCGCCTTCGCCCTGATCATGCTGGCGGCGCTGGCCGCCGGAACGATCGTCATGCAGCGGGCCCAGACCGACACCCTGCGCCAGGTCGTCAACACCGACATGCCCAACAGCCTGCGGATCCAGCGGATCTCCGAGCGCATCAACAATGTGCACGGCGAGCTCTACTACCTGCTGACCCAGCAGGCCGCCGGCATCGAGGTGGGGGCCATCGAAGGGCGTGGGCAGGCGATGCTGGTCGAGGTGGACGCCATCGCGGCGGAAACCGAGGCCGCCAAGGCCGCCGCGCCGGCCGCGCAGCACGCCGCCTTTGACACCCTGATCGCCGATCTGAAGGAGACCCGTGACGCCCTGGACGTGATCATGGCCATGATCGGCGTCGACTTCACCACCGCCGCCAGCTTCGCCGCCCCGTTCGAGGAGCAGTATAAGGAGATGACCGTCAATCTGGCGGGCATCGTCCAGGCCACCCAGGCCGCCACCGATCAGCGGGCCGCCGCCAGCGAAGCCCGCGCCGCCATGTCCCAGAACGTCACCATCGCCGCGGTGCTGGTCACCCTGCTGGCCGCCGGCGCCCTGGCCCTGATGTCGGTTCTGACCATGCGCGGCGCCGTCCAGCGCATCGCCGGCGCCACCGAGCGCCTGTCGCGGGGCGACAACGAGGTCAAGCTGGACGAACTGGCCCGCAAGGACGAGCTGGGGGCCATCGTGAGCTCGCTCACGGTCTTCCGTGACAATCAGATCCAGATGGAGCGGCTCCGCGAAGAGCAGGAGGCCACCCGTCAGAGCGCCGAGGAGACCCGCCGCCAGAGCGCTGACGCCGCCGCCGCCGTCGCCGAGGAACAGTCCCGCGTCGTGGGCGCCCTGGCGCTCGCCATGGACCGCCTGGCCGATGGCGATCTGACCTACCGTCTCGAAGAGAGCTTCCCGGGCGAGTACCAGAAGCTTCGCGACGACTTCAACGCCGCTGTCGCCAAGCTGGAAGAGGTGATGAGCGCCATCTCCTCCACCACCCTGTCGATCACATCGGGCGCCACCGAGATCTCCAGCGGCGCCGACGACCTGTCCCGCCGCACCGAGCATCAGGCGGCCACCCTGGAAGAGACCGCTGCTGCGCTCGACGAGATCACCGCCACGGTTCAGAAGACGTCCAGCGGCGCCGATCAGGGCCGTGAGGCCGTGACCTCGGCCCGGGCCGACGCCGAACGCTCCGGCGAAGTGGTCCGCCGCGCGGTTTCGGCCATGGGCGAGATCGAAAAGTCCTCGGCCCAGATCAGCCAGATCATCGGCGTCATCGACGAGATCGCCTTCCAGACCAACCTGCTGGCCCTCAACGCCGGCGTCGAAGCCGCCCGGGCCGGGGACGCCGGCCGTGGTTTCGCCGTGGTCGCCTCCGAGGTCCGGGCTCTGGCCCAGCGCTCGGCCGAGGCCGCCAAGGAGATCAAGTCCCTGATCAGCGCCTCCACCGAACAGGTGGCCCAAGGGGTCGGCCTGGTCGGTGAGACTGGCAAGGCCCTGGAGCGGATCGTCACCCAGGTCACCGAGATCAACGGTCTGGTCTCAGAAATCGCCGCCTCGGCCAAGGAAGAGGCGTTGGGCCTCGCCCAGGTCAATACGGCGGTCAACGAGATGGACCACGTCACCCAGCAGAACGCGGCCATGGTCGAGCAGTCCACCGCCGCCAGCCGGGTCCTGGCCGACGAGGCGCGCGAACTCTCGCGCCTGGTGGCCCGCTTCAAGCTGTCTGCGGTTCACGCCGCGGCCCCCTCCCGGCCCAGCACAGCGCCCGCCCGCACGGCGCCCCGGGCCGATCCGCGGCCGGCCCAGCGGCCGGTCAGCCACGGCGCCACCGCCCTGGCCATGAAGCCCCAGGCCGAGGAAGAGGGCTGGGAGGAGTTCTGACCCTCCTCCTCGCCTCCCCCATAAGGACGATCCGAAGCGCGCGGCCCCCCGCGCGCTTCTTTCGTTTTGGGCGGGTCACGCCCTGACTTGACCTCCGCGGCGTCAGCAGGCGGCAATCTGACTGAAACACACAGAGGGAACGGCCATGGCTCAGCTTGAGATGAACGACCTGATGTTCCGCCCCGGCCTGATGGCTGGAGAGCGGATCCTGATCACCGGCGGCGGCACGGGCCTGGGCAAGGTGATGGCCGAGGCCTGCCTGATGCTGGGCGCCGAGGTCTATATCTGTGGCCGGCGCGGCGGGGTGGTGGAGGCGACCGCCGCCGAGCTGATGGCCGCCCATGGGGGCAAGTGCGTGGGCCTGGCCTGCGACATCCGCGTGCCCGAAGCCATCGAGGCCATGCTGGACCAGATCTGGGCCGATGGCGGGGCCCTGACCGGCCTGGTTAACAATGCGGCGGGCAACTTCATCAGCCGCACCGAGGATCTGTCGCCCCGGGGTTTCGACGCCATTTCCAACATCGTCTTCCGCGGCGCCTTCTTCGTCACCCAAGGCTGCGGCAAGCGCTGGATCGCCGAGGGGCGCAAGGCCTCTGTCGTCTCCATCCTCGTCACCTGGATTTGGAACGGCGGCCCCTTCACCGTGCCCTCGGCCATGTCGAAGGCCGGCATCGCGGCCATGAGCCAGTCCCTGGCCGTGGAGTGGGGCTCCTACGGCATCCGCTTCAATAATATCGCGCCCGGGCCCTTCCCCACCGAGGGGATGAGCGCGCGGCTCAATCCCGGCCAGGCCGAGGAGAGCGGCGGCGCCTATGGCGACATGAGCAGCAACCCCATGGGCCGGGTCGGCGACATGCGCGAGCTGGCCAATCTGGCCGTCTATCTGCTGCATCCGCTGTCGGCCTATGTGAACGGTCAGACCATCGCCATCGACGGGGCCGCCTGGCAGGCCACCGGCGGCAACTTCTCGCGCCTGCGGGCCTGGGGCGACGACGAGTGGCAGGCGGCCCGTGAGGCGATCCAGTCCACCAACGCCAAGGACCGGGCCCAGCGCACGGTCTGACACCCGGAGGCTGGCCGAAAACGTGGTTAATCGGGTCTTAACGGCTGGGGTTCAGGCTAGGGACATGCGATCTGCGCCAGCCCTGCTCCTGACGGTCCTCCTGGCCCTGGCCGCCCCTGCGACGGCTCAGACCGACGGGCGGCTGTCCCTGGAGCGTCCGGGCGCTGCAGCCCTGGGCCTGCGCGGGGCTGGAGAGGCCCCCCAGGGCGCTGCGGCGACCCCTGACGCCCCGCAGGCGGCTGAAACCCCCGCGCCCTCGAGCCTTGGCCTGCGGCCCCTGGCAGGGTCGGTGCTGATGTCGACACCCATTCCGCCCGACGCCCAGGCCTGCCGCATGTCCTGCGCCCAGACCTATTATTTCTGCCTGGCCGGCGACGGATCGGACGAATGCGCTCAGGCCTGGGGTCAGTGCCGGCTGGGTTGCGGGCCGGGCGCCGGCGGGGCGAGCTGATCGCCAAGGGTCACAGGGCGCCCAGGGCAAGGGCGGCCAGGACCGGATCTGAAGACCCTTCACCTTCCGCCCGCAGAGCAGTGGCGCTCGTCCAGACCACGTCCTAGAATGACGCCTGTCAGTTTTGCGTACGGAGTCGCATGTCCCAGGTCGCCATTCTTCCGATCGGAAAGCGGGCCAAGACCAAGGTCCAGAACCGGACCGCCATCCTGGACGCCGCCCGCGAGGTGTTCGGTGAGATCGGCTATGAGCCGTGCACCGTGCGCGACATCATCCGCCGCACGGGCCTCGCGGCCGGCACCTTCTACAACTACTTCAAGTCCAAGGAGGAGGTGTTCGCCGCCCTGGCCGATGACGGCGCCCGGCGCTTCGCCCCGATCCTCAAGGCCCTGCGCAGCCAGAACGCCGACTTCGAAGGCTTCGTGCGCTCGGCCCTGCAAGCCTATTTCCAGTTCCTGGCCGACGAGCACCAGCAGTGGGCCGACCGGCGCGAAGCCGAGGAGCACCTGCACGTCCACGGCCAGACCCCGGAGATGGAGGCGGTGTTCAACGAGGTGCGCGCCGCCATTCTCGACGAGATCGCCAGAGGCGCGGCGCCCGCCGCCGACGCCGACTATCTGGCCGGCGCCTGCATCGCCATCGCCCGCGAGGTGGGCGAACAGATGGTCAGCCGCAGGCCGGTGGACGTGGAGGGCGCCACAGCCTTCTCCACCGCCCTCATCCTGTCGGGCCTAAAGGGCCTGCCCAAGGCGCAGCCCGTCCCATGATAGGCGGCCGCTGATGCGCGCCCTGGTGGTTGAGGCCCTGGCCGCCGACTATGGCGGCTGCGTCCTGAAAGAGGTCGAGACCCCGGCGCCGGGTCCTGGGGAGGTGCGTGTCCGCGTCAAGGCCGCGGCGGTCAACTTCCCCGACCTGCTGCAGACCCGCGGCGAGTATCAGCACAAGCCGCCCCTGCCCTTTATCCCCGGCATGGAGATCGCCGGCGAGGTGGACGCCCTGGGCGAGGGCGTCGAGGGTTTCCAGCTCGGCGAAGCCGTGGTCGGCGGCGCCCGCATCGGCGGCTTTTCGGATTTCGCCATCACCCCGGCGGCTGGCCTGCGCCGCAAGCCCGAGCGGTTGTCCTTCAGCCAGGCGGCCGGCTACGCCACGGCCTATCTCACCGCCTATGTGTCCCTGGTGCGTCGGGCCCGGGCCGAGCCTGGCGAATGGCTGCTGGTCCATGGGGCGGCGGGCGGCGTCGGCCTGGCGGCGGTGGATCTTGGACGTCACCTGGGGCTGCGGGTCATCGCCGCCTCAGCCTCCGACGAGAAACTGGCCCTTGTCGCGGCCGACTACGGTCCTGAGGCCACGGTGAACGTCACCGGCGGCTTCCGTGAGGCGGTCAAGGCCATCACCGGCGGCCGGGGCGCCGACATCATCTATGACCCCGTCGGCGGCGACGTGTTCGACGAGAGCGTGCGCTGCATCGCCTTTGACGGCCGGCTGCTGTCCATCGGCTTCACGTCCGGGCGGTTGCCGGTGCTGCCGGTGAACATGGCGCTGATCAAGGGCTTCTCCCTGATGGGCGTCCGCGCCGGCGAATATGGCCGCCAGTTCCCCGACAAGGGCCGCGAGAACCAGGCCGCCATCTGGGACCTGGCGCAGGCCGGCCAGGTCACCCCCCGGGTCCACGCCGAATATCCCCTGGCCGACTGGCGCGCCGCCTTCGACAGCCTGGCCCTGCGCCAGGTGGTGGGCAAGGCCGTCATCCGTCCCGATCTCTGAACTCCGTCCAAAGGCGTCCTCCCATGACCATCAGCAGCCAGGAAGACCTGGAGAAGCTCCGGACCATCGGCCGGCTGGTCGCCCAGACCCTGGAGGCCATGGGCAAGGCCCTGGAGCCAGGCATGACCACCGCCGAGCTGGACGGCATCGGCCGTCGCCTGCTGGAGGCGCAGGGCGCCCGCTCAGCGCCGGAGCTCGCCTATGGCTTTCCCGGCGCCACCTGCATCTCGGTGGGGCCGGACGTGGCCCACGGGATCCCTGGCGATCAGAAGATCTGCGCCGGCGACCTGGTGAACATCGACGTCTCCGCCGAGCTGGACGGCTATTATGGCGACACCGGCGCCAGCTTCGCCGTGCCGCCGGTCACCCGCAGGGTCGAGCGCCTGTGCCGGGACGGCCGCCGCGCCATGTGGAGCGGCATCCGGGCGGTGCGCCCCGGCGCGCCCCTGAACGCCATCGGCCGGTCCATCGAGGGGTTCGCCCAGAAGAACGGCTACAGCCTGATCCGCAACCTCGCCAGCCATGGCGTCGGCCGGTCCCTGCACGAGGAGCCGGAGAGCATTCCCACCTGGTATGAGCCCCGCGACCGCCGGCAGATCACCGAGGGCCTGGTCTTCACCATCGAACCCTTCCTGGCGCTGGGCGAGGACTGGGTGGACGAGCTGGACGACGGCTGGACCCTGCGCCCCACCGGCGGCGGACCGGCCGTTCAGTATGAGCACACCCTGGTCGCCACCCGTAACGGACCGATCGTCCTGACCCTGGCCAATTGAGGCTGATCGCCCTTTTCGGCAGGGGAGCGGTTGACGGGGCCTGGTGGTTGGCGTATCTCCGCGCCTCGTTTTTCTGACCTGGAGCCAACAACGTGAAGCGGACATATCAGCCGTCGCGACTCGTGCGTAAGCGCCGTCACGGCTACCGCGCGCGCATGGCCACCAAGAATGGCCAAAAGGTCATTCAGCGCCGCCGCGCCAAGGGCCGCAAGCGTCTGAGCGCCTAAGGGCCTTAGCTGAGCGGTAGAATTGAGGTGTCGGCGTGACCGACGCCCCTATCAAGATCGAGCGCCTGCGTAAGCGACCAGACTTTCTGGCTGCTGCGCGGGCGTTTTCGTGCGCCCGCGGCGCCGTGGTCGTCCAGGCCCGCGACCGCGAAGACCACGCCCCGCTGGTCCGGGTCGGCTTCACCGCCACCCGCAAGGTTGGCGGCGCCGTCGTCCGCAACCGCGCCAAGCGGCGCATGCGGGCCGCCGCCCATGAGCTGTTGCCGCGTTTCGCGCGCCCTGGATTCGACTATGTGATCATCGCCCGCAGCGGCGCGCCGGTGCGAGCCTGGCCGCGTTTGCTTGACGATGTGAAAAGCGCGCTGATAAGCCTCGCGACCGAAAGCGACCGGCAGGCGCGTCCGTCTGCGACCGCAACCCCTCCTTCGCCCTGAGCGCGCTGACTCCATGCAAAATGACAACACCCGCAACACGATCCTCTTCGTGGTCAGCGCGATCATCGTCCTGGTGGTCTACCAGTTCCTGGTGATCGAACCGGCGGCCCGGCGACAGCAGGCCGCCGCCGCCCAGGCCGCAGCCGATGCGCCCGTGGCGCCTGGGACCAATCCTGTGGGCCGCGACCCGGCCCTGCCCTCCAGTCCGGCCCAGCTGGCCGATCGGGCGACCGTGGTGGCCCGCACGGCCCGCGCCCCGGTCGCCACCCCGTCGCTGACCGGCTCCATCGCCCTGCGTGGCGCCCGCATCGACGATCTCTTCCTGAACAACTACAAGGTCAGCGTCGATCGCGGTGCCGACCCCGTCGAGCTGCTGCGCCCCGAGGGCGCGGAGTTCGCCTGGTTCGCCGAGTTCGGCTGGACCGGGGCCAATCTCACCGGCCTGCCCACCCCTGACACCCGCTGGACTCTGGTGGAGGGCGCCACGCTGACGCCGGAGACCCCGGTGACCCTGCGCTACGCCAACGGCCAGGGCCTGACCTTCACCCGTCAGATCGCGGTGGACGACCGCTACATGTTCACCATCACCGACACGGTGGCCAATACCGGCGCCGGCGACGTGACGCTGGCCCCCTACGGTTCGGTGCAGCGGCAGGGCATACCCTCCGATCTCGGCAAGAATCAGATCGTCCACGAGGGCGCGGTCGGCTGGCTGGGCGAAGAGCTGCGCCTGGTGAAGTACAACAAGTGGGCCAAGGAGGGCGGGCCGGAGGTCAACTCCACAGGCGGCTGGCTCGGCATCACCGACAAGTACTGGCTGGCGGCCCTGATCCCCGAACAGGACGAGCAGCTCAAGGGCGAGTTCCGCGTCACCCGCGCAGGCCCGGTCGAGATCTTCGAGGCCAACTATGTGGGCCAGCCGCGGACCATTCCCGCCGGCCGCCAGATCACGGAGACCACCCGCTTCTTCGCCGGCGCCAAGACCGTGCCGGTGCTGAAGGCCTATGAGACCAATCTGAACATTCCCCGTCTGGACGCCGCGGTGGACTGGGGCAATTTCTGGTTCCTGACCCGGCCGCTGTTCAGCTTCCTGCACTTCATCTACCAGCACATCGGCAATGTCGGCCTGGCCATCCTGGCGCTCACCGTGGTGGTGAAGCTGATCTTCTTCCCGCTGGCCAACAAGAGCTACGAGTCGCTGACCAAGATGAAGAAGGTGCAGCCCCAGATCGAGGAGCTGCGCAAGAAATACAAGGACGACCCGGCCAAGCAGCAGCAAGAGCTCCTGGGGCTCTACAAGTCAGAGAAGATCAATCCGCTGACCGGCTGTCTGCCCATGCTGCTGCAGATCCCGGTCT
Source organism: Phenylobacterium sp. (assembly GCF_030693405.1). Classification (GTDB taxonomy): domain Bacteria; phylum Pseudomonadota; class Alphaproteobacteria; order Caulobacterales; family Caulobacteraceae; genus Phenylobacterium. The sequence goes on along the minus strand of NZ_JAUYAW010000010.1, from coordinate 115,945 downwards.
TCTACGCCCTCTACAAGGTGCTGACCGTCACCATCGAGATGCGGCACGCCCCCTTCTATGGGTGGATCCAGGATCTGTCGTCGCGAGATCCGACGACCATCTTCAACCTGTTCGGCGCCATCCCCTGGGATCCGGCCACCGCCCCGCTGATCGGCGGCTTCTTGAACGGCCCGCTGCACCTGGGTGTGCTGCCCCTGCTCTACGGCTTCACCATGTGGCTGACGACCGCCATGAACCCGCCGGCCACCGATCCGATCCAGCAGCGCATCTTCCAGCTGATGCCGATCATGTTCACCTTCATCATGGCGCCGTTCGCCGCAGGCCTGCTGATCTACTGGACCTGGAACAACGTGCTGACCATCGGCCAGCAGTACATCATCATGCGGAAGTTCCAGGTCGATAACCCCATCGACAGCCTGATCGCCCGCTTCAAGACCAAGAAGGTCGCCGAGTGAGCGACACCGACGCGCTGTTCGACGAAGACGCCCTGGAGGCGGCCCGCATCCTCTTCGCCCGCAAGGCGGAATTCATGATGGGGGCCGTGGCCATGGACGGCCTGCCGGCCCCGGACCTGCCGGAAGTGGCCTTCGCCGGGCGCTCCAATGTGGGCAAGTCGTCCCTGATCAACGCCCTGGTGGGCCACAAGCACCTGGCGCGGGCCTCCAACGCCCCGGGCCGCACCCGGGAGGTCAACTTCTTCGTCCTGGACGAACGCCTGCGGCTGGTCGACCTGCCCGGCTACGGCTGGGCGCGGGCGGCCCGCAGCGAGGTCAAGAAGTTCCAGAATCTGGGCCGCGACTACCTGCGGGGCCGGCCCAACCTGAAGCGCGCCTATCTGCTGATCGACGCTCGCCATGGCCTCAAAGAGGTGGACGGCGAGCCCATGGACGCCTTCGACAGAGCCGCGGTCTCCTATCAGATCGTGCTGACCAAGGCCGACAAGCTGCGGCCGGCCGCCGTCGAGGCCGTGCGCCTGCAGACCGAGGCCGCCATCGCCAAGCGCCCGGCCGCCTTCCCCCGGGTGCTGGCCACCTCCTCGGAGACCGGCGCGGGCATGCCGGAGCTGCGGGCCGAGATCGCCGCGGCCTGCGCGGTGGCGCCTTAGAGCCTCCCCAATCGGCCGATAGGACCGGGCGCCGGGTGACACGGGGGCCGCTGTCGGCTATCGGGGCGCTCCAGGATCAGGGAGCCGCCGCTAAGTGACCGACACCCCCGAAGAGGAAGGCTGGGCCACCGCCCGCACGCTGGCCGAGGCCCTGCCCTTCATCCAGCACTACGACCGCGAAACTGTGGTCATCAAGTATGGCGGCCACGCCATGGGCGAGGAGTCGGTGGCCAAGCTGTTCGCCGCCGACGCGGTGCTGCTGAAGATGCTGGGCGTCCATCCGGTGGTGGTCCATGGGGGCGGCCCGCAGATCTCACGGATGCTGGACAAGGCCGGGGTGAAGTCGAGCTTTGTCGACGGCCTGCGGGTGACGGACGCCGCCACCATGGAAGTCGCCGAGATGGTGCTGTCTGGCGCCATCAACAAGGAGATCGCCAACTGGATCACCCTGGCCGGCGCCGAGGCCGACGTCCGCGGGGTGGGCCTGTCGGGCAAGGACGCCCGGCTGATCACGGTGGAAAAGGCCGTACGCACCCGCAAGGACCCGGGCAGCCAGATCGAGCAGGCCGTCGACCTGGGCTTTGTGGGCGAACCCACCAAGGTCGATCCCAAGCTGATCGAGGCCCTGATCTACGCCGATGAGGACTATGTCCCGGTGATCGCTCCCATCGGCGTCTCCAAGGACGGCGAGACCTACAACATCAACGCCGACACCGTGGCCGGCGCCCTGGCCGGCGCCCTGCGGGCCAAGCGCATGCTGCTGCTGACCGACGTGCGCGGCGTGCTCGACGCCAATGGCGAGCTGATCCGGGAGATGAACCTGGCCCAGGCCCGGGAGGCCATCGCCTCAGGCGTCGCCACCGGCGGCATGATCCCCAAGCTGGAGACCGCCATCAATGCGGTGGAGTCCGGGGTCCAGGCCGTTGTGATCCTGGATGGCCGGCGGCCCCACGCCATGCTGGTGGAGCTGTTCTCCGAGCACGGCGCCGGCACGCTGATCTCGGCCTGACCCGCAGCATGACCGCCGACCTCGCCCATATCGACACCTGGCTCTTCGACCTCGACAACACCCTCTATCCGGCCGAGTCCGGCTTCATGGGCGAGGTGGAAGGCCGGATGACGACCTTTGTGGCCAAGGTCACCGGCCTTCCGACGGACCAGGCCTATGCCCTGCAGAAGCGCTATCTGGAGGAGCACGGCCTGACCCTGCGGGGTCTGATGCTCCACCACGGGGTGGACCCGGCCGATTTCCACGCCCTGTTCCACGACCTGTCCCTGCAGGTGCTGGCCCACGACGCCCATCTGCTGGAGGCGCTGGAACGCCTGCCCGGGCGGCGGCTGATCTTCACCAACGCCGACGCCATCCATGCCGAGCGGGTGCTGTCGCACCTCGGCCTGCACCACCTGTTTGACGACGTCTTCCATATCGACTCCTTCGGATTCCGACCCAAGCCGGACCCGGCGGCCTTCACCGCCATGCTCGACGCCCATGGCATGACGCCCGACGCCACCGCCTTCTTCGAGGACTCTGAGCGCAATCTGGCCCCAGCCGCAGACCTGGGCATGACCACCGTGCTGGTCGGCGCCCATGCGGCCGCTTCGCCCGCCCCCTTCGTTCACCATCGCACCGAAAAGCTGGCGCCGTTCCTGGCGACCGCACGCCTCAGGGAGACCCGCCGATGACCGCTCTGACCTTCGACGACCTGAAGACCGAGATTGAAGCCGCCTGGGAGGCCCGCGACGGGATCTCCACGGCCACCAAGGGCCCGGTCCGCACCGCGGTGGACGAGACCCTGCGCCTGCTGGACGAGGGCCGCCTGCGGGTGGCCGAGCGGGCCGACGACGGCCAGTGGGAGGTCCGCCAGTGGGCCAAGCAGGCCATCCTGCTGTCCTTCCGCCTGAACCCCAACAGCGTCATGCACGCCGGCCCGCCCGGCCCCTACTGGGACAAGGTCCCCACCAAGTTCGACGGCTGGGACGCGCCCCAGTTCCAGGAGGCCGGCTTCCGCGCCGTGCCGGGCGCCGTGGTCCGTCGCGGCGCCTATATCGGCAAGAACGTCGTCCTGATGCCGTCCTTCGTGAACATCGGCGCCTATGTGGGCGAGGGGACTATGGTCGACACCTGGGCCACGGTCGGCTCCTGCGCCCAGATCGGCAAGGGCGTACACATCTCCGGCGGCGCCGGCATCGGCGGGGTGCTGGAGCCCCTGCAGGCCAATCCGACCATCGTCGAGGACGGCTGCTTCATCGGCGCCCGCTCCGAGGTGGCCGAGGGCGTCATCGTCCGTGAGGGCGCGGTCCTGTCCATGGGCGTGTTCATCACCGCCTCGACCAAGATCGTCGACCGCAAGACCGGCCAGACCTATCGCGGCGAGGTGCCGGCCTATTCTGTGGTGGTGCCGGGGTCCCTGCCCGATCCGCACGGCGTCGGCCCCTCGCTCTATTGCGCGGTGATCGTCAAGACCGTGGACGCCCAGACCCGGTCGAAGACCAGCGTCAACGAACTCCTGCGCGACTGACACCCGCCTCCAGGGGCGGCTTTCGCCGCCTTCCGCGTCACTGGCTGCACGCAATCCCAGCGCGACGCCGCACGGGCGGTGTTCCGCTCATTTTGAGCGCGGGCCTTGTTTCCCGTTATGGGCGAGTAGACTAGGTTGCCTGCAGGAAGCGGTGACGCCTTTATTCTTGGTTAAGAAGGTCTAACGCCTAGGACGACACGGAAATCTGAATACAGCCGCCTTTCGCTTCGCCCAAAAAGTGACAACTTGTCGTTGATTTTGTAACGATACCGACTGTGGGAGCGAGTGTTATGTTTTCGTTAACCTCTGGCCGAGCGGGGCCTGTACGAGACGAGGGTGGAGAAGTTCTGCCCATTGTCGCGCCTGAACCCCGGGGATGGTCCGACAAGCGTCCGGCGCCGCCTGAACTGGATATGCAGCGCCTGTTCTATCGATGGAGCGGGCAATTCTCGTCGGTCCTGATCCGGACCCGGGCGCGGTTCGATGGGGACCTGGACCAGTACGTCCTCTATCTGACCTTCCTGCTCTCCGAACTGGCTGACAGCATCAATGGCGAGGCCGGCGCGCCGCGCCAGTCGCGGGGGCTGAATGCCCTGAGCCTGTCGGAAATCACCGGCATTCCCCGGGAGAGCGCCCGGCGCAAGCTGCTGCTTCTGGCCGCCAATGGCTATCTCCACCGGGATGCGGACGGCCTCTTCACCCTGGCCGACCGCTATGGTCTGGAAACCTTCTTCGCCGAGCTCAAGCCCCTGTTCGCCGACGCAGTCGCCCCGCGGGCCTGAATTTGGCCCCTTAGTCCGCCTCGTCCATCCAGCGCCAGAGCGCCCTGATGGACAAGGCGCGCATGGCTGCGTCCTCAGATTCCAGGGGCGGCAACCGGGCCAGGGCCAGGGCGTCCTGCAGGGTGACTGGCGACCGGGTCGGCGCAGCCAGGCCAAGCCGGCGCGCCGTCTGCTGGAACCGCCGCCAGGCGCAGTCGATACTCGCCGCCGAACCCGCAGCGCCCTGGGGCAGAAGCCCGCCCTGCAGCACCCTCTGATAGGCCACCAGCGTGGCCCCGGTGCAGATCCGCGCGGCGATGTCATTGAACCTGGCCTCGTCCAGGGGTTCGGTGGCCAGATCGCCCGGCGGCGTCGCCAGCATCAGGGCGCCCGGCGCCGCCGCCCGTACGAAAGCGCTCATCACCACATTCCCCCGATCGTCGGCGAAGGCGTATTGCAGCACATGATCGCGCCCCTGCACGCCCAGGGAGCGGACGTTGAAGTAAAGCCGGTCACCACCTGCGATGTCGGGGCGGAACGCACGTCGGCCAAAAGGCTTGGGCGGGGCCCGATGCTGGCGCGCCCTCACGGTCCGCAGGGCGAGATCGATCCTGGAGAGATCGGGGGCCGAGCCAACTCGACCAAAGAACGCCGCTATATTCATATGTAGGCTCCACTTACTGGAGCCACACCAACATATGTGCCAGCATCTGAAAATATTCGGCATCCCTAGACTGAGATGATTACTTTACATTAAGCAGCCCAGCCTGGGCGCGGCCTGCGCGCGCCTCGCCATTGCCCCCGGCCACGGCGGAGGCTAACTGCTTGGCCTATGAACAGCCTCGACCCCGTCCGCCTGACCCAGGACCTGATCCGCCGCCCCTCCGTCACCCCGGCCGACGCCGGCGCCATGGATGTTCTGCAGGCCGAACTCGCCAAGCTGGGCTTCGCCTGCCGTCGCATGCGGTTCGGGGAGATCGAGAACCTCTATGCCCGATGGGGAACCGCGCGGCCCAACCTCTGTTTCGCGGGCCATACCGACGTGGTGCCGGTCGGCGACGCCGAGGCCTGGAGCCAGGACGCCTTCGCCGCAAAGATCGTCGATGACATCCTGATCGGCCGCGGCGCGGTGGACATGAAGAGCGCGCTGGCCGCCTTCGCCGCCGCGGCCGCCGCCAGCCTGGCCCGGGGCGAAATCACCGGCTCCCTGTCCTTCCTGATCACCGGGGACGAGGAAGGGATCGCCATCGACGGCACCAAGAAGGTCGTCGAGGCGCTGATGGCCGAGGGCGAGATCGTCGACCACTGCGTGGTCGGCGAGCCCACCAGCGCCGAAACCTTCGGCGACATGATCAAGATCGGCCGCCGCGGCTCGATCAACGCCGAGATCGTCGTGGAGGGCCGGCAGGGCCATGTGGCCTATCCCCACCGGGCGGCCAATCCCGTCCCGGTGCTGGTGCGCATCCTGGCGGCGCTCGACGCCCATGTGCTCGACGAAGGCTATACCGGCTTCCAGCCGTCCAACCTCGAGATCACCACGGTCGATGTGGGCAACGCCGCCACCAATGTCATCCCCGCCCAGGCCAAGGCCCGGGTGAACATCCGCTTCAACCCCGGCCACAAGGGCGGCGACCTCGCCGCCTGGATCGACGGCGTGGCCCAGGCGGGGGCCGAGGGCTTCGACGGCGTCGTGCGGGTGACCCCCGCCATCAGCGGTGAAGCCTTCCTCACCGAGCCCGGGGACTTCACCGATGTGGTGGCCGCCGCCGTCCGGGATGTGGCCGGCCGTGACCCGGAGCTCTCCACGACCGGCGGCACCTCGGACGCCCGCTTCATCCGCGCCCTCTGCCCGGTGGTGGAGCTTGGCCTGGTGGGCAAGACCATGCATGCGGTGGACGAACGCGCGCCGGTCGCCGAGATCCGCGACCTCCAGGCGGTCTATGAGCGCCTGATCGCCCGCTACTTCGCCCGGTTCGGCTCGCCCTCGTAGCTGACCCCCACCAGATAGAGGCCCGTAGCCGGCGCTACGGGGCCGCAGGCCCGGCGATCGCGGGCCGCCAGGGCGTCTGCCACATCGGCGGCGCTCCACCGCCCCAGCCCCACCTCTGCCAGGGTGCCGGTCATGGAGCGGACCTGCCGGTGGAGGAAGGAGCGGGAGGCGAACTCCAGAACCACCTCGTCCCCCTCGCGGCGCACGCTGGCCACGTCCAGGGTCTTCATCGGCGACTTGGCCTGGCACTGCAGGTCCCGGAAGGTGGTGAAGTCGTGATGGCCCACCAGGGCCTGGGCGGCCAGGTGCATCGCGCCAGCATCCAGGGGCTTCTTCACATGCCAGACCCGGCCCCAGTCCAGGGCCGGCGGCGCCGTGCGATTGAGGATGCGATAGATGTAGCGCCGCTCGGTGGCCGAGAAACGCGCGTGCCAGCGGGGATCATCGACCAGCTCGGCCGACAGGATGGCGATGGGTTGCGGCACGAGATGGGCGTTCAGGGCGTCGCGGACCACTTCGGGCTTCCAGGCCTTGTCCAGGTCCACATGCACCACCTGGCCGGTGGCGTGGACGCCGGTGTCGGTGCGGCCGGCCGCCTGGAGCCTCAGGTCCTGGCCGCAGAATCCCTTGACCGCCGCCTCGATGGCCCCCTGCACCGAGGCCAGCCCCGCCTGGGCCTGGAAACCCCGATAGGGTCGTCCGTCATACTCGACGGTGAGCTTGTAGCGGGGCATCAGCTGAGCTTCGCGCCTGGCGGCAGGGGAAAGCCGCGCAGGAAGACATCGGCCGCCTGCGGCCCGCGCCCTTCCCGCTGCAGGCGCAGCAGCCGCACCGCCCCCTCGCCGCAGGCCACCAGCAGCTGGTCGTCCAGCACCACTCCAGGCTCGCCGGCGCCGTCCTCGCGGACGCAGGCCAGGACCTTGACGCGCACCGGCCCCTTTTCCCCGGGCGCCTCGAACCAGGCGCCAGGAAAGGGCGAGAGGCCCCGGATCTGGCCGTCGACGCGGGCGGCCGGCTTCGACCAGTCGATACGGGCGGTCTTGGGCCTGATCTTCTTGGCGTAGGTGATCCCTTCGGCCGACTGGGGAATCTCCTGGGCGACCCCGGCCTCGATCTTCGGCAGGGTCTCCGCGAGCAGGTCAGCGCCCAGCTCAGCCAGCCGGTCGTGGATGTCGCCGGCGGTGTCGCGGGGGCCGATGCGCACCATCGCTGTCGCCAGCACCGGGCCTTCGTCCAGGCCCTCGGTCATCCGCATCACCTGCACGCCGGTGATCTCGTCGCCGGCCATCACCGCCCGCTGGATGGGGGCTGCGCCCCGCCAGCGGGGCAGCAGAGAGCCGTGCAGGTTGAAGGCGCCGAGCCGAGGCGCCTCCAGCACCTCCCGGGTGAGGATCTGGCCATAGGCGACCACGCAGGCGGCATCCAGATCCAACGCCCGAAAAGCCTCGATCTCGTCGGGATCGCGCATGGACGCGGGCGTGCGGACCGGCAGACCATGCTCCAGGGCGAAGGCGTGGACCGGCGAGGGCTTGAGCGCCTGTCCCCGGCCGCGAGGGGCCGGGGGCTGGGAATAGACGCAGGCGATGTCGTGGCCGGCCGCCACCAGGCGGGCCAGGGCGACGACGGCGAAGTCGGGAGTTCCAAGAAAGGCCAGGCGCATGGACGCCGTTTACCCCGCCGCCCCCGCGGGCGCAAAGCTGCGGAACCGAAGGACAAGCTTGACCGTTGATAGGGCGCTTCAGACCCAAAGGAGGCGTCCATGCGCCTGACCATCATCGCCGCCGTCGCGACCCTGGCGCTCGGCGCCTGCACCGAGGCCGAGACAGATCAGGCCAAGATCGAGGCCAAGGCTGCTGGAACTGAACTCAAGGCGGCCGCTTCGGAGGCGGGCGCCGAGCTCAAGACCGTGGCGTCGGACGCCGCAGTCCTGGCGAAGGACGCCGCCGGGGAGGCTGGCCAGGCGCTGAAAGAGGCCGGCGCGGAAATTCGCGAGACAGCAGACGAAGCCGCCCCGGAATAGGCGGCCAACGCCCGAGCGTCGCCTCAGGCGGCGCGGGCCTGCTTCTTGACCTTGGCCACCGCCCGATCGCGCTTCAGCCGCGACAGGTGGTCAATGAACAGCACGCCTTCCAGGTGGTCCATCTCGTGCTGGATACAGACGGCGAACAGCCCCTCGGCGTCCTCCTCCACCTGCTCCCCCTGATAGTTGAGGTAGCGCAGCTTGACCCGGGCCGGACGCTCGACCTCGTCATAGATGTCGGGGATCGACAGGCAGCCTTCCTCATAGGGGGCGGTATCGTCCGACGACCAGAGGATTTCCGGGTTCACGTAATAGCGGGGCTGCCGCTCGTCGTCCGGGCCGGCGATGTCCATGACGATGACACGCTTGGGCACGCCGATCTGGATGGCGGCCAGGCCGATGCCCGGCGCGGCGTACATGGTCTCGAGCATGTCGTCCATGAGGGCGCGCAGCTCGTCGTCCACGGCCTCCACCGGCTGGGAGACCTGCTTGAGGATCGGGTTCGGGACCGTGAGGATTTCGCGAATGGCCATAGTTGCGAGGTAAGCGCGCCAAACCTGAGCGTCAAGGTCGGCCTTTGTCGCGGCTCAGCCGTCCTCGCCCACGGCCCGGATGCGCGGCGCCGACTCTGACCCGGACTCCGCCGCCAGCTTGGCCAGGGGCCGCACGGCGGTTTCGATGGGGCTGAGCTCAGGGATATCGCGCCCCTCGTGATCGACCTTCAGATCCTCGAAGCGCCGGGCCTGGGTCAGCACCTGGGTCTCCAGGGAACCGACCATCTGATTGTACTTGCCCACGGCCTCCTCGAGCTTCTTGCCCACGGCCGCAGCATGGCCGCCCATGACCGACAGGCGCTTGTAGAGCTCGCGCCCCAGCTTGGAGATCTCCTGGGCGTTGGCCGCCTGCTCCTCCACCCGCCAGCCATAGACGACGGCCTTGCACAGGGCGAACAGGGTGGTGGGCGTCACCACCAGCACCCGGCGATCCATGGCCTCGCTCATCAGGTCCGGCGCGCGATCAAGCGCCGCGGCCAGGAAGCTGTCGCCGGGGATGAACATGGCCACGAAATCGGGCGAGGCGGGAAACTGGTCCCAATAGGCCTTGGCTGACAGGCTCTGCATATGGGCCCGCACGCTCTGGGCATGGCGCACGAAACAGGCCTCACGCACCGCGTCATCGGTGGCCTCCTGGGCGTCCAGGAAGGCGTTCAGCGAGCACTTGGCGTCAATGACGAACAGCGCCCCGCCCGGCAGACGCACGGTGACGTCAGGGCGGCGGCGGCCTTCATCGGTGTCGGTGGCGACCTGTTCCTCGAAATCGTAGCGGTGCGACAGGCCAGCGGCCTCCAGCACATTGCGCAGGGTCTGCTCACCCCAGCGGCCCTGAACCCCGGCCCCGCGGCGCAGCGCCGCCGAGAGCTTGCGCGCCTCCTCCTGAGTGGCGGTGGACGCGGTCAGCAGCTGGGCGATCTGGGCTTTCAACCCGCCGGTCTCCTCGGCGCGGGTCTTCTCCACCGCCGTGACCTGTTCCTGGAACTTGGCAAGCGTCTCAGCCACCGGCTTCAGCTGCGCCTCCAGCCTGGCCTGGGCCAGCTGCTCGCGGTTGCGGAAGGTCTCCTCGGTGCGCTTGAGCAGGGCCTCGGCCACCACATTGGCCGACTGGGCGGCCTGATTGCGCAGGATCTCGGCCTGAGCCTCGGACTGGGCCTTGAAGCTGCGCAGCTCGGCCTCGGCATTGGCGCTCTGGTCGCGCAGGCTCCAGTAGTCGCCCTGTAGCCGGTCGGCGCGCCGCCGCTCCATCAGCGCCCAGGCGAAGCCGGCGATAGCGGCCAGGGCGCAGACCACCACGGCGACGAGAGAGGCATCCAGGTTCATGCTCCGTTCCTAGCCGGAGTCGGCGGCCGGGGCCAGGGGCCGCCCTCGTCCTTCGAGGCACTGCTGGCGCAGGGCGCCTCAGGATGAGGACGGAATGAGACACTCCACCCACGTCCCTCATCCTGAGGTGCGAGCGACAGCGAGCCTCGAAGGACGCAAGGCGCCCCAGGCTCAGGCCGGGCGGCGCGCCCGCAGGGCCTGGGCGATGGTGCCGTCGTCCAGCCAGTCCAGCTCGCCCCCCACCGGCACGCCGCGGGCGATCATGGAGATGGTCACCCGACAGGGCGCCAATCGTTCGGCGAGATAGTGGGCCGTGGTCTGACCATCCACCGTGGCCGGCAGGGCCAGGATCACCTCGGTCACCTCGGGCGCGCTGGCTCGGGCCACCAGAGAGCCCACCCGCAGGGCGTCAGGGCCGACCCCGTCCAGGGCCGAGAGCAGGCCCCCCATCACGTGGTAGCGCCCGCGGAAGGAGCCGCCCCGCTCCATGGCCCAGAGCGCCCCGACCTCCTCCACCACGCAGATCAGGCCTGCGTCCCGTTCGGGATCGGCGCAGACGGCGCAAGGATCGCGGGTGTCCAGCGCCCCACAGGTCGAACAGGTCTTCACCCGCTCGGCGGCGTCGGCCAGGGCTTGGGCCAGCGGCGTCAGCAGTTGTTCGCGGCGCTTGAGCAGGGCGAGCGTCGCCCGCCTGGCCGAACGCGGCCCCATGCCGGGCAGCTTGGCCAGGAGCGCAATCAGACGCTCGATCTCGGGTCCTGAGGATGCGGCCAAGGGGTGTCGATCAGAACTTCGGCATGCCGGGCAGGCCCATGCCGGCCAGGGGGCCGGCGGCCTCGCGCATCACCTCAGCCTGCATGGCGTCGAGCTTGCGCTTGGCGTCGGCATGGGCCGCCACCATCAGGTCCGACAGCACCTCGCCCTCGCCGGGCGCCAGCAGGCTCTCGTCCATGACCACCCCAGCCAGCTCGCCCGAGCCCCGCAGGGTCAGCCGAACCATGCCGCCGCCGGACGTGCCCTCGACAGTGGTCTCGGCCAGGCGAGCCTGGGCGTCGGCCAGCTTCTGCTGCATGGCCTGGGCCTGCTTCATCAGGGCGCCAAGGTCCTTCATGGGCTCTAGTCCTCTTCAGTTTCGCTCTCGTCCTCGCCGCTCGGCTGGACGTCGGGTTGCGGCTGGGCGCGGATGCTGAGGATCTCGGCGCCTGGGAAGGCCGCCATCACCGAGCGGATGAAGGGATCCTGCTCGATCCGCTCCCGGGCCTCGCGCTCCTCGCGCTTCTGCGACTCCCACCGACTCTCGGCCCCGCCGCCGCCCTGGGCGACGATGAGCCAGGGCGTGCCGGTCCATTCCTTCAGCCGTCCGGCCAGGCGCTGGATCAGGGTGTTGGGCGAGCCCGGGGCCGGCTCGAACTCGATGACCCCGGGGCGGAAGGCGATGGGGCGGACGAACCGCTCCACGTCCAGCCGCAGGGAGATGTCGCGCTTCTGTTCGATCAGCGCGATGACGTCCTCGAACCGGCGCAGGGTGATCTCGGGCGCGGTCTGGGCCTGGGGCGGGGCCATCTGGCGGGCCACCGCGCTGGCGCCGCCGCCTGCCCCCCCGCCGCTCGAGCCCCCTCCACCGCCAGACGGGGCCGGCCCGCCGGGCAGGGCCTCGCCGGCCTGCAGTTTCTTCAGCGCCTCTTCCGGACCCGGCAAGTCGGCGGCGTAGGCCAGGCGGATCAGGGCCATGTCGACGGCCGCGGCCGGGTCGGGGGCGCGGCGCACCTCCTCATGGGCCCGCAGCAGGATCTGCCAGACCCGCGACAGGGTGCCGGCCGACAGGGCCGCCCCGATGCCGGTCAGGCGGGCGGCCTGCTCCTTGGGCATGATCAGGGCCTGGGGACCGACGGCCTTGGCCACCGAGGCCGAATGGCAGTGCTCCAGCAGATCGCCCATCACCTGGGCCGGATCGGCGCCATAGCCATAGAGGCCGCGGAAGGTTTCGATGGCCGGACCGGCCTCGCCCTTCATGGTCTGTTCGAACAGGGTGATGGTCTGGGCCCGGTCGGCCAGACCCAGCATGTCGCGAATCGAGGCTGCGCTGACGGTCTGGCCCGACTCCGCCTGGACGATGGCCTGGTCGAGCATCGACTGGGCGTCGCGCACCGAGCCCTCGGCGGCCCGGGCGATCAGGGTCAGGCCCTCGGCCTCCACCCGCGCGCCCTCGGCCGCGCAGATCATCTCCAGGTTCTTGACGATCACCTCCGGCTCCACCCGGCGCAGGTCGAAGCGCTGGGTCCGCGACAGGATGGTCACGGGCACCTTGCGGATCTCGGTGGTGGCGAAGATGAACTTTGCGTGGGGCGGGGGCTCCTCCAGCGTCTTGAGCAGGGCGTTGAACGCCCCGGTCGAGAGCATGTGGACCTCGTCGATGATGTAGACCTTGTAGCGGGCCTCGACCGGCGCATAGCGCACCCCGTCCAGCAGCTCGCGCATGTCGGCCACGCCGGTGCGGCTGGCGGCGTCCAGCTCCAGCACGTCCATGTGCCGGCCCTCGACAATGGCCCGGCAGTGCCGGCCGTCCTGGGAAAGATCCAGGGTCGGGGCGTGGATGGCGTCGGTCTCATAGTTCAGGGCCCGGGCCAGCAGGCGCGCCGTCGTGGTCTTGCCGACCCCGCGGACCCCGGTGAGCATGAAGGCATGCGCGATACGGCCAGAGGCGAAGGCGTTGCGCAGGGTGCGCACCATCGCCTCCTGACCAAACAGGTCCTCGAAGGTCCTGGGCCGGTATTTCCGCGCGATGACCGTATAGGCCGCGCTCTCCGCCGCAGGCGGCGCGGGCGCCGGCTCGGGGTTTCCAAACATGTCCGTCGTATTCGGATCACGCTCGGGCAGATCGGAATCGAGCGTGATGTCTTCGTCGGCCATGGGGGGAATGTCAGAGGAAGCGGGTGGAGACCGGACGACGACCCGAAGCGAAACTCGTTACGGCTGCTTCCTTCCGGACCTGACCGGGTTGGCGAGGACTCCGCCCGTCGCCGATCTCCGCCCCCAATATCGCGATCGAAACAGGTGCGCGCAAGCTCGGGCGCAGATAGAACGCAAATCATGCCCCTGACCGCTTTCCAGAACACCTTCGCCGGCAACCCCCTCGACCGCGCCAGCGAGCGCCGGGGCGATACCGCCTGGCTCGCCGAAATGCAGACCTCGGCCGACTCGCTGGCCATCGTCCTGTGGAACGGCCGCCCCCTCGTGGAGAAGAACGCCGAGGGGGGCGTGCAACTGGCCTATGTGCCGGCCACCATCTCCGACGAACTGGCCGGCGGAATTGAACGGCTTCTGTTCATGGGCCTGTGGAAGGACACCGCCGTCTTCGCCGTGGACATCGAGGGCGGGGTGGACCCGGCCGAGGGGCCCCTGCGCGGCGTCGGCTCCTTTGAGGACCTGCGGGCCATCGCCCTGCGCCTGCCGGGCTCCGAAGCCGCCATCGCGGCGACCGCCAAGTCCATGTTCGAGTGGCGCCGTCGCCATCGCCATTGCGCGGCCTGCGGCGAACCCAGCGTGGTGGTCGACGGGGGCTGGAAGCGCCAGTGCCCCACCTGCAAGGCCGAGCACTTCCCGCGCACCGATCCCGTCGTGATCATGCTGCCCTATCTCGGCGACCGCTGCATGATGGGACGCCAGGAGGCCTGGCCGCCAGGCATGTTCTCGGCCCTGGCCGGCTTCGTGGAGCCCGGCGAGAGCATCGAGGAGGCCTGCGCCCGGGAGCTGGCCGAAGAGGCCGCGCTGAAGGCCGTCAGTGTCCGCTATCATTCCACCCAGCCCTGGCCCTACCCGTCCTCCCTGATGATCGGCCTGATCGCCGAGGTGGAGGACGACCAGGCGGCGCCTGACCAGACCGAGCTGTCGGAGGTCCGCTGGTTCACCCGCGATGAGGCCCGCGACCTGCTGGCCGGCAAGATCGAGGGCGTCTTCGCCCCTGGCCCGCTCGCCATCGCCCACCAGCTGCTGAAGGCCTGGGTCGAGGAAGGCTGAGGCTTCAGGCGCCCGCAGCGCTGGCGACCTGCCCCATGGCCTGCTCGAGATGCCGGTGAAACCGCCACAGCGGCTGCTCCAGATGGCTGAGCGGCCCAGGCCGGTACAAGGGGCTGGCGATTCCCTGCTGCACCCCTTGGCAGGCGGGAACATCCTCGAGATGGATGGCCGTCACCTGGTCTCGATAGAGCGCCACGAACTCCGGCACGGCGGCGAACTCTGGCGGGGCCAGCAGATGAATCTTCAGGGTGAAGTGGTCGGTCTCGATATCGGCCAGTTCATACCAGACCCCCAGCGGCGTCTCCCCTTGCGTGAAGAACATCAGGGTCAGCGGGAAGATGGCCGCCACCACGAAAGCGCCATGGCTGTCGTCGGCCGGGGGATTTTCCAGCACCGTGAACAGGTCCGAGGCCACCCCCTCATAGGTGGACAGGCCGGGATTGGACTTCTGTAGACTGTCCCGATGCGGTCCGATGTGGTGGTAGGACTCCAGGAAGTTCTCCAACATCACCTTCCAATTCCAGGGGGACGGGAAGGTCAGCACATCGGCGGTGACCATCCGCTCGGGCCTGATCTCGCCCAGCCGTTCGGCCAGGCCGCCCAGCTGGGGCGCCAGGGGCGACGCCTGGCCCTCCAGGTTGACGAAGATCCAGCCGCCCCAGACCTCGCTGCGCATCTGGGGCAGGGCGCAGTCGGCGCGGTCGAACACCGTCGAGCGCTCCATGCCGGGGGCTGCGGCCAGCCGCCCGTCCAGATCGTAGCGCCACAGATGGTAGGGACAGGTCAGGGCCTTGGCTGAGCCCCGCCCCTCCGCCACCGGCATGCCGCGATGCCGACAGACCCGGGACAGGACGTGCAGGGTCCCGCCGTCATTGGTGACCACCAGGGGCGCGCCGCCCAGGTCGACGGAGAGATAGTCGCCGGGCCTGGCCACATCGCTGACCCGCGCCACCGGCGCCCAGCCGGCCCGGAAGACCCGCACCTGCTCAGCGGCGAACACGTCTCTGTCCACATAGGCCTGGCCAGGCAGGGCGACGGCCGCCTCAGGCCGGTCGGCGACCTCGGCATAGGGACTGCGATCAAGCGGCATGGCGGCCTCCCCCGGGTTTTGAGGGACGAGCCTGCCCCGCCTTACCCAGGGTCCGTAAACCTGGCCAGATGGGCTCGCCCGTCAGGCCCGGACGCGGAAGGGGTCGGCCGGATAGACGCCGAGGATCTCGAAGCGCTCGGAGAAGAACTGCAGCTCCTCCAGGGCCAGCGCCAGGCCGCGATCCTCCGGCCGGCCGTCCACCTCGGCGTAGAAGAAGGTCGCCGTCCAGGCGCCATCCTCCATGTAGCTTTCCAGCTTGGTCATGTTGACGCCATTGGTCGCAAAGCCCCCCAGCGCCTTGTAGAGGGCGGCAGGCAGGTTGCGCACGCGGAAGACGAAGCTGGTGATGCAGGGGCTGGTGAAGGGCGGCGGCTCGGGCTCGGCCTGCGCGGTCATCACCAGGAAGCGGGTGGTGTTGTGCCGCTCGTCCTCGATGTCCCGCAGCAGGATCTCGAGCCCGTAGATTTCGGCCGCCAGGGCCGGCGAGATGGCCGCCCGGGTCCGGTCCGGGGTCTGGGCCAGCATCCGGGCGGCGCCAGCGGTGTCGCCCACCGTCTCGGCCTTCAGGCCCAGCCGCTTGACCGTCTT
This sequence comes from Phenylobacterium sp., assembly GCF_030693405.1. Taxonomy (GTDB): domain Bacteria; phylum Pseudomonadota; class Alphaproteobacteria; order Caulobacterales; family Caulobacteraceae; genus Phenylobacterium. The sequence continues at coordinate 99,981 of NZ_JAUYAW010000010.1, read as the reverse complement.
GCGGCACTGGCTGATGGCGATGGCCATCGACTGGACGGTGGTCACCTCCTCCAGCTTCACGCCGGGATTGACCATCAGCTGGAACCGGATCGGCTTGAACTTCTCGCCGATGATCTTCAGGCCAGAACTGGGCAGCAGGTGATGCACGTCGGCCACCCGCCCGGCGATGGAGTTCTCCACCGGGATCATGCCCAGCTGGCAGTCGCCGGTCTTGATGGCCTCGAAGGCCTCATCGAAGGTCGGATGGGGGACGGGTTCGTAGTCCGGGAAGTAGGCGGCGCAGGCCTCATGGCTGTTGGCGCCCAGTTCGCCCTGGAAGGCGATACGTCCCTGGCTCATCGAAGTCCCTCGCTCATGGCCCGGGCGTGAGCCCGGGCGCGTTCCAGATCGGCGGGGTTGTCCACCGAGATCGGCGCCGCATCGATCACGGTCGCCCAGATGGTCATGCCCAGCTCAAGGGCGCGCAGCTGCTCCAGCCGCTCCCGCTGCTCCAGGGGCGAGGGCTGGGCTGAGGTGAAGCGCACGAGCGCCTCGCGCCGGTAGCCATAGACCCCGTGATGCAGCCAGACCGGCCCATCCCCATAGAGGGTCGAGCGGGTGAAATAGAGCGCCCGGCCCCGGCGGCCGTCCGGCGCCATGGCCAGCACCGCCTTGGGGATATCGGGATTGGACCGTTCGGCGATGTCGCTGTCGGCCACCACGATGGTGGAGATGTCGCAGCCCGGCTCTTTGGCCAGCAGGTCGGCGCAGTCGGCCACCACCTGGGGCGCGACGAAGGGGATATCGCCCTGCAGATTGATCACCACGTCGTGACGGCCCTGCGGGTCCAGCACCTCCAGCGCCCGCAGGATCCGGTCCGAGCCCGAGGGCAGGTCCGGGTCGGTCAGCACCGCCCGGCCGCCGGCCGCCTCCACCGCCGCGACGATCTCCGGATCACCGGCCGCCACGGCCACAGGGCCGATCCCGGCGGCCTGCGCCTGGCGCAGCACGCGGACAATCATCGGCACGCCCTCGATGTCGGCCAGGGGCTTGCCGGGCAGTCGGGTGGCGGCCATGCGGGCGGGAATGAGGACGATGGGCGTCATGATTCGATGGAAGCCTGTGGGCGGCAGCGCTTGCAGGGGGGAGCGACCAACTGGCCGGTTGCACGAGCGCCGGTAGCGTGTAAGAGACGCGGGCGCAATAAGGGGCGGGAGATTCCCGCGCGTATGCCGGTTTCGACGACCGGCCTGAGAAAGGGCCGAATCTAAGACTATGAGCGACCTTACGTTCAACAAGGTCGCCGGCGCTGTGCTGGCGACGGGCTTGGCGGTAGTTGGCCTTCGTGAAGCCTCCGCCATCGTCTTCGCCCCTCATGCCCCCGAAACTCCGGGCTATGCGATCGCGATCCCTGAGGACACGGGCGGCGCTGCGCCGGCTGAAGCCGCCATCGACTGGGGCACGGTCCTGCCGATCGCCGACGTGGCGGCCGGTCAGGCCAGCTTCGCCAAGTGCGTCAGCTGCCACACCATCGCCCAGGGCGGCGCAAACGGCACCGGCCCCAATCTGTGGGGCATTGTGGGCCTGCGGCCGGCGGCCCATGCCGGCTATTCGTATTCCAGCGCCTTCAACGACTTCGCCGCGGCCAACCCGGTCTGGACCCACGCCGAGCTCGGCGCCTTCCTGGAAGCGCCCCAGCGGCACATCGCCGGCACCAAGATGACCTTCGTCGGCCTGAAGCGCCGTGAAGAGCTGATCAATGTGGTGGCCTATCTGCACTCCATGGGCGGTTCTATTCCCTTCCCGGCGCCGGCCCCCGTGGCTGAGCCGGCCGCGGAAGGCGAAGCTCCGGTCGAGGGCGAGGAAGCCCCCGCCGCTGAGGGCGAGGCTCCGGCTGAAGCCCCGGCCGCCGAGGCCGAATCGCCCGCCGCCACCTGAGCGCGGTGAACGCCTGACAAGATCAAGCCCGGCTCGCGCCGGGCTTTTTCTTTGGCCGACACATCGGCTTGCGGACTCAGGGCCGGCGGTAGCTTGTGGGCTCGCCGGAGCCCGCGGCCTCGATCCGGGCGATGGCGGTGTTCAGCGGCTCGACGGCCACGGCCATGTGGTGGGCGTTGGCGTGGATGATCGTGTCGGCGTCGAGCATCATCGCCACATGCCCCTTCCAGAACACAAGATCCCCCCGCCGCAGGGCGGCCGGATCGGCGTCCTGGAAAAAGGCTCGCTCCTGCTGATCGGTGTCCCGCGGACAGGCCCGACCACAGGCCAGCAGGGCCTGCATCACCAGCCCCGAACAGTCGAGGCCCAGGCTCTCGCGCCCGCCCCACAGATAGGGCGTCCCCAGATGCTGTTCGGCGACGGCCGCCGGATCGCGGGCGAAGTCCAGCCCCACAGGCGCCAGATGACGGTCCACGAACCAGGCGCCGCCGGCGTCGCGCACGAAACGCCCCTCCACCTCCACAGCGCTGACCAGCGCGTTGAGGCTGTAGGGGCCAAGGGCCGGCGACTTGATGCTCGGGCGCTCAAATCCATAGGTCCGCAGGGCGGCGACCCGGTGCCTCGGCGTGGCGGGCTCACCCAGGGCCTCCAGGGCGACATAGCCCACATAGCCGTCCCGGCGCGCCTGGCCCCAGGCGAAGCCGTCGGCCTGTTCCAGCACGTCGAAGATCTCGCCCAGCAGGAGCTGATCGGCCTGTTCGGCGCCGGGCGATGGCGCGGTGCGGATCGCCGCGGCGGCGACCCGGCAGGCCCGAGGCGCCGTTGACGCATAATGGCCAGCAGGCGCCACGCCTTCGAGTCCGGCGGCGGCGAAGTCAGGACGGGCGAGCGTCAGGCGGGGATCGCGGCTCACCCGTAGCGGTCCTGCAGCAGGCGGAAGAGGGCGCGGATGGCCATCACCTCGCCGCCGGCCGGATAGCCGGGCCGCCCCTTCGGATTCCAGGCGAAGATGTCCAAATGCACCCACGCCCCCTCCGGGGCGAAGCGTTGCAGGAACAGGCCCGCCGTCACCGCGCCGGCCTGAGCCCAGGCGTCGGGATCGTTCTTCAGATCGGCGACGTCGCTCTCCAGGGCTTCGGCATAGCCCTTCCACAGAGGCAGCCGCCACAGGGGGTCCTCCGTCGCCTCGGACGCCGCCATGATCGCCGCGGCCAGGGCCTCGTCGTCGGTCATGAAGGGGGGCAGTTGCGGCCCCAGCGCCACCCGCGCAGCCCCGGTCAGGGTGGCCAGGTCGATGGTCAGGTCCGGCGAGAACTCGGCGGCCCGGGTGAGGGCGTCGGCCAGGATCAGCCGACCCTCGGCGTCGGTGTTGCCCACCTCTATGGTCAGGCCCTTGCGGGAATCGAGCACATCGCCCGGGCGCATGGCGTCGCCGGAAATGGCGTTCTCCACCGTGGGCGTCAGCACCAGTAGGCGCACGGCCAGGCCCGCAGCCATGACCATCCGGGCCAGGGCCAGGGCGTGGGCGGCGCCGCCCATGTCCTTCTTCATCAGCCGCATGCCGGCCGAGGGCTTGATGTCCAGACCGCCGGTGTCGAACACCACGCCCTTGCCGATGATCGCCACCACGGGGTCGCCCTCCCGGCCCCAGGTCATCTCGATCATGCGGGGCTCCCGGCCGGGGGCTGCCGCGCGGCCCACCGCATGGACGGCGGGATAGTTGGCCTCCAGCAAGCCCTCTCCGGTGACCACCGTGATCGCGGCGCCATGCTGCTCGGCGATCTCCCGGGCGATGGTCTCGATCTGCAGCGGACCCATGTCGTTGGGCGGGGTGTTGATCATGTCCCGGGCGAGGGAACAGGCGTGCGCCATGGCGCGGACGGCGGCCACATCGGCGCCCCGGGCCAACAGGCGCGGACGCTCATCGGGCTTCTTCTTGTAGCGGTCGAACCGGTAGCTCCCCAACGCAAACGCCAGGGCCGCCTCGTCGGCGGTGATGTCGTCAGGCTTGCGGACGATCTCGTAGGTCCCGCGGGGCAGCTTGGCCGCCAGGGCGCGGACGGCTGACGCCCTTCCCTGGCCGACACCATACAGCACGCGCTCCACAGCGCCGGCAGCGTCCGGCACCAGCAGGACCTGGCCGGCCTTGCCCTTGAACTCCTGCGCCGCCGCCAGGCCCCGGCCCTGGTCGCCCAGGGCGCCGAGGGCGGCCTCCACATCGGCGTCGCGCAGGAGATGGACGGGGACGATGACGCCCTCTGCGGCGTCCAGGATCAGGTCGGACATGGCGGCTGGCCCTTCGGCTTATGCTTAACGCTTCCTTTAAGGCGACCGGTCCAGTCTGAGCCGGAACCTCTGGAGGCTATCCTGGTCATGTGTCGCATGTCGGTCCTCGCCGCAACCGCCCTCGCGCTCGGCCTGGCCGGCGCCTCCCCGGCGGCGGCCTTCTCCTTCCGGGCCAAACCCCAGGACGCCGCGCCCCCCCAGGCCCCGACGGCGGCCCCCGCGCCGGCGGCCGCGCGGAAGGCCTCGGCCCAGGAGCGCGCCTTGGCCGGCGGCCTTGATCCCCTGGCCCGGGCCGCCTTCTGGGCGCGGGAAACCAATATCGATCCCACCGACCTGGAGGCCGGCCTTGGCCTCGCCCGCGCCCTGCGGGGTCTGGGACAGACCGAAGAGGCGGCCGCGACGGTCCAGCGTCTGGCGGTCCTGGCGCCGGACAATGTGGAGGTGCTGCTGGAGCTGGCCCGCACCCAGCTGTCCCGGGGCCAAGGCTTCTATGGCGTAGCGCCGGCGCTGCAGGCCCAGACGCTCGCGCCGGGCGACTGGCGCGCGCCCTTCCTGCTGGCCATGGCCTATGAGCAGGCCCAGCGCGACGCTGAAGCCCTGGCCGCCCACCGCCGCGCCGTGCAGCTGGCGCCGGACAATCCGGCCGTGCTGTCCAACCTCGCCATGTTCCAGGCCGCCCGGGGCCAGGCCGCCGAGGCCGAGGCCCTGTTGCGCCAGGCCGCCGCCCTGCCCGGCGCCACGGCGGTCACCCGCCAGAACCTGGCCCTGATTCTGGGTCTGCAGGGCCGCATGGCCGAGGCCGAGGCTCTGGCCCGCCAGGACCTGCCGCCGCAGCTGGTGGCCAACAATCTGGCCTATCTGAGAAGCGCCAGCCAGGCGGCCGCCACCGGGGGGTCAGGGCGCTCCTGGGACTCGGTGGGCTCGGTTCAGTAGGGCGCGGACCTGAGCCCGCATCGCGGGGTCGACCTTAGGACGCGCCGGGCGCCATCATGTCCATGACCCGCAGGACGGCGGGGCCCAGGATCACCAGGAACAGCACCGGCAGGAAGAACACGATCATCGGCACGGTCAGCTTGGCCGGCAGCTGGGCGGCGGTCTTCTCGGCGGCGGCCAGGCGCAGGTCGCGGTTCTCCTTGGCCATCACCCGCAGGGCCGCGCCGAGCGGCGTGCCATAGCGCTCGGCCTGGATCATGGCCGTGGTCACCGACTTGATGCCCGGGTGGTTGGTCCGCCGCGACAGGCCCTCATAGGCCTGACGCCGTTCGGGCAGGTAGGAGAGCTCGGCGGTGAGCAGGGTCATTTCCTCGGCCAGTTCGATGGACGAGCCGCCGATCTCCTGGCTGACCTTCTGGATGGCCGCCTCGATGGACATGCCCGACTCCACGCAGATCAGCAGCAGGTCGAGCGCATCGGGAAAGGCCCCGACGATGGACTCCCGCCGCTTCTGGGCGATGTTGCTGATGTAGATGTTCGGCGCGTAGTAGCCCAGCGTCAGACCCACCACGATGGCGGCCAGCCGGTTCATGCCGCTGAGGCCGAAGTCGTTGATCACGAACAGGTAGAAGGCCACCGAGGCGGCGAAGGCGAAGGGCAGGACGAAGCGGAAGAAATAGAAGGTGCTCACCGGTCGAGGGCCGCGGAAGCCGGCCTGGGCCAGCTTGTCCACCACCTTGGGATCCTCCAGCAGCCGCGACAGCTGCAGGCGGTCGACCACGCGCTTGTAGAGGCCCGCATCTGTCTGGCGCAGGGAGCCGCCCTTGGACGCCGCCAGGGCTTCGCGGGACTTGCGCCGCAGCTCCTCGCGCCTCGTCGACACCGACTTCAGCCGGGCCTCCAGATTGTTGGTGCGCATCAGCGGCGCGGCCAGGGTCACGAGGGTGGCGAAGGTGGCCACCGCCACGAAGACCGTCAGGATGTTGGCCGGATTGGTGAAGGCGCTCAGGTCCATGGACGCCCTCAGATCTTGAAGCTGATCATGCGGCGCATGACCCAGATGCCCAGCGCCATCAGCAGCACACCGCCCAGCAGGATGATGCGGCCCCGGGGATCGACGAACAGGGGCGCCATATATTCCGGCGCCATCAGGCTGATCATCACCACCACCGCCGGCGGAAGGGAGCCGATGATGAAGGCCGAGGCCACCGCCTCGCCGGACAGGGCCTTGATCTTCTCGCGCATCAGCTTCCGGGCGCGGATGACCGTCGAAAGGTTGCCCAGCGCCTCGGCCAGATTACCGCCGGTCTTCTGCTGGATGGCCAGGACGATGCCGAAGAAGCGCACCTCCTGGGCGGGCATGCGCTCGTACATCCGGTCGATAGCCTGGTCGATGGAGACGCCCATGCCGGTGTTCTCGGTCAGATAGCGGAACTCCGCGGCCAGCGGCTCGGGCGCCTCGGCGCCGATCACCCGCAGGCTGTCATTGACCGGCAGGCCCGACTTGATGCCGCGCACGATGATGTCCATGGCGTCGGGAAAGGACTCGACGAACTTCTTGATCCGCCGGGCGGCCAGGATGGAGACGATCCAGCGCGGCAGGCCGAGCCCGGCGGCAAAGGCGAGCCCCAGGGCCAGATAGGCCGGCTGGCCCAGGGTCACCGTCAGCAGAAAGACCGAAACCCCCAGCCCGGCGCTGATGATCCAGAAGGTGCGCACCGTCGTGCCGAGCCCGGCCTGCTGCAGGCGCGCCTTGACCGACAGGGAGGCCTTGCGCTGGGCCCGGTCCTGCTCCTTGAGGCTGTCGAGAATCTGCTTGCGGCGCTGGTCCTGAGCGCTGGAGCCGCCCCGGCGGGTCTTGGCCTCGCGGGTCTCGCGGCCCAGCATGGCCTGGGTGCGCCGCGCCGCCCGGGCCTGGCCCGGCGACTGCCCCACCAGGACGAAGCCAAACCCCGCCACGGCGACGAAGGCCAGCACGGCGGCCAGGATGGAGACCAGCGTCGGGCTCATTCGGCCGCGTCCAGGGCCTCGGCCAGTTCCCGCTCAAGCCCATAATAGCGGGCGCGGTCCCAGAACCTCGGGCGGGCGATGCCGGTGGAGCGGTGGCGGCCGACGACCCGGCCCTCGGCGTCCTCGCCGGTGATCTCGTAGAGCATCAGGTCCTGGGTGATGATCACATCGCCCTCCAGACCCACGACCTCGGTGATGTGGGTGATCCGCCGCGAACCATCGCGCAGGCGGGCGGCCTGGATGATCACATCGATGGAGCCGACGATCATTTCCCGGATGGTCCGGGAGGGCAGGCCATAGCCGCCCATGGTGATCATAGATTCCAGACGGCTGACCGCCTCGCGGGGGCTGTTGGCGTGCAGGGTGCCCATGGAGCCGTCATGGCCGGTGTTCATGGCCTGCAGCAGGTCGAAGGCCTCAGGCCCGCGCACTTCGCCGACGATGATCCGTTCAGGCCGCATCCGCAGGCAGTTCTTCACCAGGTCACGCATGGTGATCTGGCCCTGACCCTCCAGGTTCGGCGGCCGGGTCTCCAGGCGCACCACATGGGGCTGCTGCAGCTGCAGCTCGGCGGCGTCCTCGCAGGTCACCACCCGCTCTGTGGGGTCGATAAAGGCGGTCAGCGTATTGAGCAGGGTCGTCTTGCCCGAGCCCGTGCCGCCGGAAATCAGGATGTTGCAGCGGCAGGCGCCGATGACCCCCAGGACCCGCGCGCCTTCCGGCGTGATGGAGTCGTACTCCACCAGGTCCTTCATGGTCAGCTTGTCCTTCCGGAATTTCCGGATGGTGAGCGTGGGACCGTCCAGGGCCAGCGGCGGGGCGATGACGTTCACCCGGCTGCCGTCGGGCAGGCGGGCGTCGCAGATGGGCGAGCTTTCATCGACGCGGCGGCCGACCTGGCTGACGATCCGCTGGCAGATGTTCATTAGCTGGGCGTTGTCGCGGAACCTCACATTGGTCAGCTGAACCTTGCCGCCGACCTCGATGAAGACCCGCGCCGCGCCATTGACCATGATGTCGGCGATGTCGTCCCGGGCCAGCAGGGGCTCAAGCGGGCCATAGCCGAGGACATCATTGATGATGTCCTGGACCAGGGTCTCCTGCTCGGAGATCGACATGGAGACGTTCTTGATCGCCACCAGTTCGGCGACGATGTCGCGGATCTCCTCAGCCGCGGCCTTGACGTCCAGCTGGGCCAGCTGGGCCAGATCGATGGTGTTGATCAGGGCGTTGAAGATCGTCGTCTTGGTGGCGTGATAGTAGTCCGACTGCTCGCGCACCACCTGGGTGGCCGGGGCGGGTCCTTGAGCGGCGCGTAGCTGTTCGAAGCCGCTGGTGGCCTTGGGTCCGTCGCTCTTGCCGGTCTTGGGGCCTTCGGTCCGCGGACGGGCGGGATCAGCGGCAGGCGGCGGCTCTGTCCGTTGCGGCCGGGTGGCGATGGGGGCGGCGGCCTTGTCGGCCGGAGGCGGCGCAGCCGAGGGGGCCGCCGGACGCGCCTGCGGGGCGCGGGTCGGTGGAGCCTCAGCGTCGGCGGCGCGCTTTCCGAACATGGCTATTTCCGCCGGAACAGGCTGGCCAGCAGCGAGGACTTCTGCGCCACGGGGGGCTCGCGCCGGCTGATCTGCTGGGCCAGGTCGTTGAGCGCCTCGGCGGTCTTGGACCGGGGCGCGACCTCGGCCAGCATCTGGCCGTTATTGGCCGCCTGGCCAAACAGCTTGGGCTCGAAGGGCAGGATCAGGGCCGGCGTCAGGTTCAGGGCCTCGCCGAAATCCTTCACCGGAATCTCCGGGCGGCCGGGCACGCCGACCTGATTGAGCACCAGCCGGGGCGGGGCGTCGTTAGGCCTTGCGCGACGCACCAGGTCCACCAGGTTCTTGGCGTTGCGCAGTGAGGCGAGATCCGGCTCGGCGACGATCACCAGATCATCCGACGACAGCAGGATACGCCGCTTCCAGGCGGTCCAGACGTGGGGCAGGTCCAGCACCACGAAGGGCGCGGCGCCCCGGATCTTCTGGGTGACCTCCTCGAAGGCCTCCGCCGAAATGTCGTAGTCCTGGTCAAGGGTCGCCGGGGCGGCGAATAGGCTGAGCCGGTCGCTGCAACGGGCCATCATCCGGTCCATCAGGACGGGATCGAGGCGGTCGGGCTCTCCCAGGGCGTCGGCCACGCCTTGCAGGGGGTCCTGGTTGAAATCGAGGCCGGCGGTGCCGAACGGCAGGTCGAGATCCACCAGCACCGCATTGGCCGCCAGCCGCTCGGTGATCGCATAGGCAATATTGTGCGCGATGGTCGAGACGCCCACCCCGCCCTTGGCGCCGCAAAACGCGATCTGCCGGCCGACAAAGGGGGCGCTCGGATCAGCATAGAGGCCGCAAAGCGAGCGGACGAACTGCAGGGGCTTGAACGGCGGCACCAGATATTCGCTGACGCCGCGGCGCATCAGCTCGCGATACAGGGCGATGTCATTGGCCGCCCCGATCACCACCACCTTGGAGCCGGGATCGCAGACCTCGGCCAGCTGGTCGAGATGGGCGATCAGCCGCTCGGCGCTCTCGCCGCACTCCACCACCAGCAGCGGCGGGGTGGGCTGGTTCTGATAGGCGACCACGGCGGCGGCCAGGCCGCCCTCGCGGACTGTGACGCTGGCCCGCTCCATCCGCCGATCCTTGGCGGCGTGCTCGATGACGTCGGCGGTGCGGTCGCGTTCGGTGAAGGCGTGGATGGTGATCCGCGGCAGGGTCGAGTCGCCGAAGGCGGCCTCGGCCGTGGCCATCATCTCATGGACGGGGTTCGTTTCGGCAGGCGCAGTAGCAGGCGCAGCGGCGCGGGGCGCCTCGTAATCATCCTCAAACGGATCGGGCGCCGGACGCGCCCGGGGAGCCGCCGGCGCCAGGTCGGCGAAGGGGTCCACCGGCGCGCCGCCCCGCCCGCCAGTCTCGCCGGCGCTGCGCCAGCCGTCGTCCCGCGCCGGGCCGAAGTCGTCGTCGGCCTCAAAGTCGAGGTCGAAGGGGTCATGTCCGCTCTGTGTGCGCATGGCCACCTACTGAACCACCTGAGACAGGGCGCCCTTGGCCTGCTCGTCGGCCTTGGTCGCGGTGGGTTCGCCGATGCGATACCGGGTCAGCACCTCGGCGCGGCGGGCCGCATCGGCGGGGTCCATGTCCCGGGGCCGCGCGAGGTCGCCGGGATTGGCCAGCTGGGCGGCGAAATTGGCGTTCACCGAGCAGCCGAAATTGGCCGAGGCGGCGTTGGCCGAGGTGCTGGTGAGGTTGTCCCAGGCCTGGCCGCAGCGGGGAACCTGCGCCACATAGCGCTCATAGCCCACCACCATGGGCGCGCTGGCTTGGCCGGGGGCGTCATAGCCCGCCACCTGGATGTCGCTGTAGGGCACGCCTTGCGAGACCAGGAAGGCCCGCACGCTTTCGCCCATCCGATAGGCGGCCGCAGAGTCCGCCGCGCCCACCGGCGACTGCAGCCGGATAGGGCCGCCGTCGTTCGTCCGCCAGGCCTGAACCAGGCTCGCCAGGGCGTCGGCCTGCGGTCCGGAAATCCCCTGGGCGTGGATCGCCAGGCGGACCTGGTCGGCCTGCGGGACAACCTGGGCGCGGTACTGGTCCAGCGGCGTGCGCGGATCGATCACAGCACCCTCCCGCGGGGGCGGCGCCGAGGCGCAGGCGCTCAGGCCGGCGACCAGGATCAGGGGCATGAGATGGCGCAGGGACTTGGACATGGCGGCGCTCACTCGATCACATAGCCGTAGGGGCCCTGATAGGCCGGCGCGCCCGGAGGCTGGGGCCTGGCCTTGTAGGCGCGGTTCAGCCGGCCCAGCAGAAGGGTCTCGGAGTCGCTGGCGATCTGCAGCCCGTCGGCCGGGGTCTGCAGGCGGTCGGGCGAGGTGGGCTGGACCAGATAGGGGGTCACGATCACCACCAGCTCGGTCTCGCCCATCAGATAGTCCCGCGACCGGAACAGGCCGCCCAGGACCGGCAGGTTCATCATGCCGGGCAGGGAGTCGATCGCCTGCTTGGTCTGCTCCCGCAGCAGACCGGCGATCATCATCGCCCCGCCGGACGGCAGCTCGACCATGGTCTCGGCCCGGCGCACGGTCAGGGCCGGGATCACCAGGCGCGGGGCGCCCGCCCCATTGGACAGGGAGAATGAGCCTTCATTGGTCAGCTCGGAGACCTCTGTGGAGATCTTCAGCGAGATGCGCCCGCCAGACAGCACCACCGGGGTGAAGCCGAGCCCCACGCCGAAGGGCTTGAATTCGATGGTCACACGGCCGGCGTCGTCCTGGCCCACCGGCACGGGGAACTCCCCGCCGGCCAGGAACTTGGCCGCCTCGCCGGACACCGCCGTCAGGTTGGGCTCGGCCAGAGTGCGCACCAGGCCTACCCGCTCGAAGGCCTCGATCATGCCCTCGGCCTGGTTGAGGCCGGGATCGCCGGCCAGGCCGTCCTTGATGGTGGCGGCGTCGGAATTGCCGCTGTCGCGGACAACGAAATCGCAGAGCACGTCGGGCTGGTCGGGCCAGCCGCAGGGCCGCTGCATGATCGGCTGTTTGGTGGTGTCGAGCTTGTAGCCGCCGGTCAGGCCGCCCACCAGGCCGCCATTGATGGCGTAGCTGGCGGCGTTGCTGAACATGTACTGCGGCTCGCCCAGCTGGTTCAGGACGGCGTTGGTGTTGAAGCCCAGCTGCTTGATCACATTGCGCTGCACCTCGACGATGCGCACCTTCAGCATCACCTGGTCCTTGCCGGCGATGGACAGCATGTTGAGCACCTGCTCGGGCTTGGCCACTGCGGCGCGGGCGATCTGCATGGCCTTGTCGGCGTCAGCCAGGCTCATGACCTCGCCAGACAGGATCAGGCTGTCATTCATGGCGTCCACCCGCACCCGGGCCCGGGGCAGCAGGCGGTTGATGGTCTGGGCCACCGCGCCGGTGTCCTGGTCGACCCGGATATCAAGGGACAGAATCCGCCGCCCGGCGCCATCGAAGAAGACCGCGTCGGTCTGGCCTGCGGCCACGCCCAGCACATAGATCCGCCGGGGCGAGCGCAGCACCGCGTCGGCCACGTCCGGATTGGTCACCAGCACGTCGCGGGCATCCACCGGCAGCTCGATGATCGCCGACTTGCCCCGGGGCAGGGTCAGGGACTGGGTGGCGCCGCCGCCGGCCAGATCCACCCGGATGGTGGAGCCCTGACGGGGATCGGAACGCCCGCCGGCCAAGTCCTGGGCGAGGGTCGAGGAAGGCGCCGCCAACAGGCTGGCGGCGATCAGCAGGGAGAGGCCTGGGATCCTCATCGGACGGACACCTCGGACATCTCGCCATCGCGGAAAATTCGCACGGTCTGCGGCTCGGCCGAGCCGCCCCGGCCCACCGGGCCGCCGACATCGGTATAGGGGCGCAGGACGAGGATCATCTCGCCCTCGGCTTTGGCGCGGACCAGGACCTCTACGTCAGACGCCGGCGCCTCCAGGGTGACCACGGCGCCGATCATGGTGTTGGCGTCCTCGGCCGGCTCGGTGGACTGGTCGATGGCCAGGACGCGGAGATTGCGCATCAGGGTCTCGGTGACGCGGCCCGAGCCATCGGGGGTCTCGCGGCTCTGCAGCACGTCCACCCGGTCGCCCGGCAGGATGAAGCCGCCTGCGGCGGTGTCGGCCGAGACCGGCACAGAGACCGCGCGCATGCCAGACGCCAGGACGACGGACATGTAGCCGCCCTCCCCGCCCCGGATCACCTTGCGGGCGATGATGGGCTCGCCGGCCGCCATGGCCTCGCGGACGATGGCCCCGTCAAAGGCCTGCATCGGGCTGGCGCCCAGGGTGTCGGCGGCGACCTGGCTGGCCTTCTGGGCGACCTTGTCGGCGCCCTCGGCCGCGGGTGTCGCCGTGGCGCCATCGGTGACAAAGGCGGGGTTCAGGGCTTCCACTGGCCAGGCCTGCCAGCCGATCATGGCCGGGGTGATACGGGTTCCGATGGGCAGGTCCTGCTTGGCCACCAGGACCTGGGCCATGGGGGCGGCCTCCGCTGGAGCGGCGGTCTCGGCAGGCGCGCCGGGCGTCATCATCCCGCGCACCATGAAGGCGAGCAGGATGGCGGCGACGGCGGCGGCGGCCAGGATGGCGATACGGACGGCGCCCATGAACTTCCCGATACGCTCCCACTGAAGGGGATTGGCGACGCGCCGGTTCAGGCGATCAGCCGCGACTCAATTTCTGCTGGCGCCTTCTGGCGGCGTGCCCGTTTTGGCGCGCCCATGGTTAACAGCCGCTAAAGGGGAACCCCGGCGCTCAGCGCCCGCACAAGCGTGCTGGCCGGATAGGCGGCCAGACCGCCGATGCAGATGGCCAGGCCATAGGGGACATTCTCGCCCGGCTCCGCCAGCCGGCTCAGCCAGGCCGGACCCGCCGACACGTAGCGGCGCAGGAGCATCGAGCGCATGGCCAGAAGGGTGATCGCCAGGACCCCGCCGGCCAGGGCGGTGACCAGCAGGAAGGTGGCCGAGGCCGGCCAGCCGAGCCACAGGGCCGAGGCGGCGAACACCTTGGCGTCGCCCCCGCCGATCCAGCCCAGGGCGAACATCGCCATGCCGGCCACCAGGGCGCCGACGCCGATCGCCGCATGGAACCCGATGGCGCCGGCCGGCAGGCCAAGGATCAGGGCTGTGGGGAAGAAGGCGGCGATGAGGGCCAGGGAGATCCAGTTGGGGATCGTATAGGTGGTCACATCCTTCAGGGCCGCCACGATCAGCAGGGCCGGGCAGATGACGAGCAGGACGGCCTGGGCTTGGGCGATCATGGGAGGCTCTTGCGGCGATGTCAGGACGCCAGTGTGACGACCGCGGGTGAACGCTTGGTTTCCCGATCCTGAAGAGGACCCATGAAGAAGGGGCCGCGGCGTTTCCGCCGCGGCCCCCGAAGTCTGGTCGTTGTCTTCGCCGCTGGAGCGCGGCGAATGACCTATTGCGGCATCGCGGTGCCGATCTTGGTGAAGGTGCCGGCGATCTTGCCCGACAGGGTGTTCAGGGCGGTGATCAGCACGACGGCGATCAGAGCGGCGATCAGGCCATACTCGATGGCGGTGGCGCCGGATTCATCCTTCAGGAAGCGCGTGACGAACTTCGACATTGCTCGATCTCCTTTGTTGGCGAGCAGATTGATCGGGGATCAGGCCTTGGTGGTCTGCTCGCCCCGAATTGCAGGGTCACAATGCCGCGGCTGGCTTAATGGCGAGTAAATCAGAGAGTATTCGACGGATTTTTCTTTTGGTTTACTTGTGTTTACTATTAGCATTCATTAACCACGACGCTCGATTTCGTCAGAATCCGCTGTTTTCCCTTTATGATTCACACACGCGCGCGAGTCGGCTCGATTCAGGGTTTCTTGACCATTCCAACCGACCCTTGCGGTCTGTTCCTGGATTTTCGTTTTTTTGGACACCGCCATGCGCCGCCTCGCCGTCTGCGCCCTCATCGGCCTCCTGGTCGCCACGCCGGCGGCCGCCTCGTCCCTCTCGGTGCGTCTGGATCAGGGGGCCAAGGTCCGGCTGCCGGGCGCCGCGCGCAATGTGGTCGTGGCCAATCCGAAGATCGCCGACGTCAATCTGCTGGGTCCCCAGGACCTGGTGGTGATCGGCAAGGGCTATGGGGTGACCAATGTGGTGGTCACCGACGTCGCCGGCCGCGTTCTGTTCGACCGCGACATCGTGGTCAGCGCCCCGGAATACGGCCAGGTCTCCTACATCCGCGGCGGCGAGGCCCGCACCTTCGCCTGCGCCCCCCGGTGCGAGCGGATCGGCGCCGACGATCCGCAGCGCCCCACCCCCTGATCGCTTAAGCATCGCTTAGGCTCGAAAGGCTAGGGTCCGCCGGTAACCGGATGGACCCGCAGAATGCCGCGCGCCGCCAGAGCCATGATCCAGACCCTGCGCAGCTTCGCCCGCGCCCGGCAGGGCGCGACCGCGGTGGAGTTCGCCTTCATCGCTGGCCCCCTGCTGATGCTGATCTTCGGCGTCCTGGAGCTGGCCATGGTGTTCATGGTCGCCACCACCCTGGAAGGCGCCACCGCGGCGGCCGCCCGGCCCCTGCGCACCGGCGAGATGCAGACGGCCGGCACGGCCAACAAGACCGAATTCGCCAAGGCCGTCTGCGCCCGGATGAGCTGGCTTGGCGCCACCTGCGTCGGCAACCTGCAGGTGGACGTCCGGACCTATGCCGACTTCACCAGCCTGCGGGATGATCCGGCCATGACCGGCGGCAATTTCGATCCGGCCAAGACCTGCTGGTCCCCGGGCGGCCCCACCGACATCGTCCTGGTCCGCACCTACTACAACTGGACCATCTTCACGCCGCTGATCTCCAGCGCCCTGGTCAACGCTCCGAACAACAAGCGCATGGTCTCGGCCGTGGAGGCCTTCCGCAACGAGCCCTACAGCGACGCCCCGCCGACGGGAGCCAAGTGCTGATGGGCCTGATCCGTTTTCTCAGGGATCGACGTGGGGTGGCGGCGGTGGAGTTCGCCCTGATCGCCCCGGTCCTGATCCTGCTCTATATGGGCCTGGCCGAGGTCACCATGGCCCTGATGGCCGACCGCCGCGCGGGCCACGCCACTGCGGTGATCGCCGACCTGATCGCCCAGGACACCCTGACCACCAAGGCCGAACTGAGCGACACCTTCGCCATCGCCGAGGAAATTCTCGCCCCCTTCTCAGGATCGGGCATGAGCGCGCGGGTCACCGCCATCCGCGCCGACGTCAATGGCTCGCCCAAGGTGGTCTGGAGCTACGGAAAGGGGCTGAGCGCCTTTGGCAAGGGGGCCACCGTGAGCGGCCTGCCGGCCGATCTCATGGAACCTTTCGACACACTGATCATGAGCGAGATGAACTACAGCTTCAACTCGACGCTCAACTACGCGCTGCCCAACGCCATGGTCTTCAAGGAGAAATACTATCTCCGGCCGCGTAAGATCGACATGGTCAACTGCACTGACTGCTGATCGGCGATCCTGAGACTCAGTCGAGGGCTAAGGATAGCTTTGCCCTGAGGCTCCATTCCCTGAGGGGTCGCCCGTCCAGGCATTGGGCCGCCCGGGCGCCGGCGAGGCTGTTGGTGACGAAGACCGCCTCGGCCTCGTCCAGGGCCGACGGGCCCATCATGACCTCCGACACCGGGACGCCCGCCTGCCGCGCCCAGGCCAGCACCTTGGCGCGGGTCACCCCGGCCAGGATTCCGCAGTCCAGGGCCGGGGTCATCAGCCGGCCGTCCGCGACCCAGAACAGATTGCCCGCCGCCGCGCAGGCCACCTGCCCGTCGCTGTTCAGCATCACCGCCTCGTCAGCGCCGGCCAGGGACGCCTCGCGCCTCGCCAGCACATTGTCCAGATAGGACAGGGTCTTGTGCCGCGATGCGATGGAGCCCGCATTGCGCCGGGTGGCCGCCGTGATCAGGCGCAGGGGTCCCGCAGGCGCCGGCGCCGGGCTGGCCGTCGCGAACAGAACCGGCGCGCAGGGCTCTGGCCGATCAAGGCCCCGCCCCCCGGAACCCGCCGTCCAGGTGATCCGCAGGGCCGCGCGGCCAGCTTCCAGGCCCGCTGACACCAGGGCCGCCAGGGCGACGGCCTGGGCGGCGGCCGCATCGGGCGCCGGCAGGTCCAGGGCTGCGCATCCGAGCTCCAGGCGCGCCATATGCGCAGCCCAGTCGCGCGGCGCCCCGTCCACCGCCAGCAGGGTCTCGAACAGCCCGTCCCCCAAGAGCAGGCCGCGATCGTTCAGGGGCAGGCTCATGGGGCGCTCCGGGGATCGGCGGACAGCGCCCGCAGCAGGGCGGAAATCTTGGCCTCGGTCTCGGCTCGCTCGGCGGCGGGCGTGCTGTCGGCCACCAGGCCCGCCCCTGCCCCGGCCTCCAGCCGCCAGCCATCCGGGGTCTCCACGCAGGCTGCGGTGCGGATCAGCACGCTGGAATCAAACGCCCCGTCCGCGCCGGCCCAGAAGATCGAGCCACAATAGGGCCCTCGGGGCGGCTCGAGCCCCTCGATCACCTTCATGGCCTGGATCTTCGGCGCCCCGGTGATCGAGCCCGGCGGGAAGGCAGCCGCCAGCAGGTCGGCGGCCCCCAGCCCCGCCTGCATCACGCCGGTGATGGTGGAGACCAGGTGATGGACGTTGGCGAAGCTCTCGATGGCGAACAGCTCGGGCGCCCGCACGCTGCCGGGCCGGCAGACCCGCGCCAGGTCGTTGCGCATCAGGTCGACGATCATCAGGTTCTCGGCCCGGTCCTTGGGACTGGCCAGCAGCTCGGCGGCCAGAGCCTGGTCCTGGGCGCCGTCGCAGCCCCTTGGCCGCGTGCCCTTGATCGGCCGCGTCTCGGCCATCAGGCCCTCGGGGATGCGCCGCAGAGCCACGAACCGCTCCGGAGAATTGGACACCACCGCCAGACCCGGCAGGCGTAGATAGGCGGCGAAGGGCGCCGCCGAGTCCTGGGCCAGCCGAGCGAACAGGTCATAGGGCGAAGCGCCTGGCGCCAGCGTTCCGGTCCAGCGCCGGGCCACATTGGCCTGGAAGATCTCGCCCGCCGCGATCCGCGCCACCACCTCGGCCACGGCCGCCTCATAGGCCGCCCCCGACGAGGCGGTCATCGGACCGGCCAGGACCTGGGGCCCTGCGCTCGCTTTCGTCCCATCAGGTCCGAGGGCGTCCAGGAGACCCTGCGCCCGGGCGAGCGCCTCGGCGGAGTCCTCGCCCCGGCCGACGGCCAGCAGCCGGCGGTCCTGATGATCGAAGGCCAGGATGGCGGGATAGAGGGCGCAGGCCAGGATCGGCCAGTCCGGGTGGGGCGCCAGACCCAGCCCCTGGGCCCGCCCGCCCAGCTCATAGGCAGCCAGCCCCGCCACGCCCCCCTGGAAGGGCGGGCCGTCGGCCAGGACCTCGCCGTCCGGGATCAGGCCGGCCAGGGCGGCGAACGGGTCGGTCTGATCGGCCGGGGCGATAAGCAGAGTCCGCAGGGGTCGCGCCGCCAGATAACTCCAGCGCCCCCGCGCGCCGCCGCCCCCCGACAGCAGGCAAAGGCTCCAGGCCTCCTGCGCCAGGGCGCCTAGGGCCGTAGCCGGCTCCCGCCAGGGGGCTTCGATCTGGACGACACGACGCATGTTTGCGCCATAGCCCCCTATGGCGCGGCTGGAAAGCGATCAGGCGAGGCGGGCGTCCGCCGCCGCCAGGGCCGCGGCCCGGTCGCCCTGATAGCCCTGGGTCGCCAGAGCTTCGCCCAGAGCCGTCAGACACAGGCGCACATGCCAGGGGGTGGCCGAGGCGCCCATCAGGCCGATCCGCCAGACCTGGCCCTTGAGCGGACCCAGGCCCGCCCCCAGCTCCAGGTTCCAGTGGGTGAGAACATAGTCGCGGACCGCGGCCTCATCGACGCCTGCCGGGACCTTCACCGTATTGAGCTGCGGCAGGCGATGCTCCGGCGCCACCAGCATCTCCAGACCCAGGGCTTCCAGGCCGGCCACCAGGGACTCGTGCATCCGCGCATGGCGGACAAAGGCCGCCTGCTGGCCCTCTTCGAACAGGGCGACCAGGGACTCGTGCAGGCCGTAGAGGGCGTTGATCGGGGCGGTGTGGTGATAGGTGCGGCCGCCCTCCCCGCCCCAGTAGCTCATCAAGAGGCCGATATCGAACAGCCAGTTGCGGGGCTTCTCCTTGCGCGCGGCGATGGAGGCCACGGCGCGCTTGGAGAAGGCCACCGGCGACAGGCCAGGGGGCGCCGACAGGCACTTCTGGGTCCCGGAATAGAGGACATCGGCGTCCCAGGCTGCGGCATCCACCGCGATGCCGCCCAGCGAGGTCACGCAGTCGACGATGGACAGCGCCCCATACTTGCGCGCCAGGGCGCAGAGGCTGGCCGCATCGCTGCGCACGCCCGTGGAGGTCTCCGCATGGACGAAGGCCAGCACCTTGGCCTGGCGGCCGGAAAGCGCGGCTTCGACCTTGTCCAGGCTGACCGGGGTCCCCCAGGCGTCCTCGACGGCGATCACCTCGGCGCCGGCCCGGCCGGCCATGTCCACCATGCGGGTTCCGAACACGCCATTGACGCAGATCACCGCCAGGTCGCCCGGCTCCAGCAGGTTCATCAGGGCCGCTTCCATGCCCGCCGTGCCCGGCGCCGACAGGGGCACGCAGATGTGATCAGGCGCATTGAACAGCCGCGAGAGCGCCGCCTTGATCTCCTCCATCAAGCCCTGAAAGGCCGGGTCCAGGTGGCCGATGGTCGGCCGCGACAGGGCCGCCAGCACGCGGGGGCTGACGTCAGAGGGGCCCGGCCCCATCAGGACCCGGCGTGGGGGTTGAAAGCTCTGCATGGCGCTCTCCGACTGTCGGCCCGACCAATGGGCCAGATTTCACGGGGAGGTGATTAGGCCGAGACGGCGCCCGAGCGCAAATCTTGTCGCTGAACCTTGTCGGAGGTTCAGTCCCTGGAAGGCGTCCGGCGCAGACGTGGAGGTCATCGCCGGACGCCTGACCTCGCCTCCCCCGCGCAATCCCCATCAGGCTTAGCCGCCCTCGCATCCGGCAGGGTGCGCCGCCACTGGGCCCACAGCTGGGCCCGGGCGCCGGGATAGCGCTCATCCAGGAATTCGGCGGCCACCACCCGGTCGGTGCGGAAATGCCGGAAGGCCTGGCGCAGCTCGCACCAGGCGCAGATCACCCTTGTGGTGTCGAAATAGCCCACCGTCACCGGCCAGATCACCCGTCGGGTCACCGCGCCGGCCTCGTCGGCATAGTCCAGAGCCACCTTGCGCTGGTCGCGCATGCAGGCGCGCAGCTGGGACATGTCGAGCGCATCACGAACCGCGCTCGGCCCCCCCGCGGCGGTCAGAGGCGAGGAGCTGACAAAGGGGCGCAGGTTTTCCGGGATCACCTGGGCGATCTTGGCCACCACGTCCTGGGCCGCCCGGGCCAGATCCGGATCGCCCCGGCCGCCCACCCACTGGGCGCCCAGCAGCACCGCCTCCAGCTCCTGCGCCGTGAGCATCAGGGGCGGCATGTCGAAGCCGTCGTCCAGGACATAGCCGACGCCGGCCTCGCCGCGGATCGGCACCCGCTGGGCGATCAGATCAGCCATGTCCCGATAGACCGTCCGCAGGGAGGTCTCGAGCTCTCGGGCCAGCGCCGCCCCGGTCACCGGCCTGCGGCTGCGGCGCAGGATCTGGATGATCTGAAACAGCCGGTCGGCCCGACGCATGGGCTAGGCCAGGATCCGCTCGGCGATGGCCTCGCGCATGGGACGGTCGACCCCGAGCGCCTGCTCCAGATAGCCGTCGAGGGAGCCGCACTGTTCGCGCATGACGGTGAAGGCGGCCTGCAGATACTCCGGGTGCACGCTCAGCGCCGTGCGCACCGCTTCCTCGGTCGGCGCCCGGCCGGCATGCTCGGCGACGAACTCCATCATGAACGGAATGCGCCGCGCGATGCGGGTCTCGTCATTGGTCAGCAGATAGTCGGTGACCAGGTCGTCGTCATGGACGCCGGCCATGTGGTGGGTGAGCGCACACAGCATGCCGGTGCGGTCCTTGCCCGCCACGCAATGCACCAGAACTGGCCCTTCAGAGGCCGAAAGGGCGCGGAAATAGCGCGAAAACAGGTCCAAATGACGGGCTTCAAACGGGGCTTCCCGGTAGAACCGGACCCCGTCGGCCCGGAAGAAGTCAGCGCTGATGTCGGAGTCCTTCAGGGCCGCCAGCCACGGATCACCGGGCTCGCCCAGGTCGTTCTCGATCACATGGGCCATGAAACCCTCGGGCCGCAGGGAGGGCTCCCGCACCCGTTCGGCCGGCCGGCGCAGGTCCACCACCACCGAAATCCCCAGCTCCCGCAGTCGGGCGAGATCGGCGGGCGTGGCGCGGCCATGATTGGCGGACCGATAGAGCAGTCCAGACCGCAGGCCGCGGCCGCAGGCGGTGTCGTAGCCTCCGAAGTCGCGGAAGTTCTCGATACCTTCGAAGTCCATATGTCGTTGCATCGGCAGGCTCTAAACCCGGCGGCCGGGGAAATCCAGGGCCTGGACGCCGGACCTTCGGCGCCACAGTTTGGCGCCCATGACAGAGCCGACAACCACCCGATTCCAGAGCTTCGACGGCGTCGAGATCGCCGTCCATACCGCCGGCGCTGGCCGCCCCGTCGTGCTGCTGCACGGCTTCTTCTCCAGCGGAAAGCAGAACTGGTTCCTGCCCGGCCATGCCGAGCGGCTGGTGGCCGCCGGCTTCCAGGTGATTGCGCCGGACCTGCGCGGCCACGGGGAGTCCGGCGCGCCGGCGGAAGCCGAGGCCTGGCCGCAGGACGTGCTGGCCAGGGACCAGGCCGCCCTGATCGCCCATCTGGGGCTCAGCGATTTCGACCTCGTGGGCTATTCGCTCGGGGCGCGGACCTCGGTGCGGGCGGTGATCGGCGGCCTTCGCCCCCGCCGGATGGCCCTGGGCGGCATGGGCGCTTCGGGCGTGATGCAAGCCGGCGCCCGGGCGGCGATGTTCGAGGACTCCATCCGCAATGGGGCGAACGCGCGTGACCCCCGGGCCGGCAAGTTCATCCAGGCCCTGATGGCCGAGATGGGCCTCAACCCCCAGGCCATGCTTGGCGTACTGGCCGCCTTCCAGGAAACGACCGAGGCGCAGATCCGCGCGATCGCCACCCCGACCCTGGTGGTCTGCGGCGACGCCGACCGCGACAACGGCTCGCCCCACGAGCTGGTCGAGCTGTTGCCGCATGGCGAACTGGTCATCGTGCCCGGCGACCACCGGGCCGCAGCCGCCACGCCCGAGCTAGGCGACGCGGTCGTCCGGTTCCTGACGGCCTGAGCCTTACCGGAACGGCGGCTCGTCGAAGCTGCGCAGCTTGCGCGAGTGCAGGGCCGCGCCCTCCTCCCGCAACAGGTCGAGGGTGACCAGGCCGATCTGCAGGTGCTGGCCGATGGCCCGCTCATAGAAGGCGTTGGCCTGGCCGGGCAGCTTGATCTCCCCGTGCAGAGGTTTGTCCGATACGCACAGCAGGGTGCCGTAGGGCACCCGGAACCGGTAGCCCTGGGCGGCGATGGTGGCGCTTTCCATGTCGATGGCCACGGCCCGGGACTGATTGAACCGCAGGGCCGACAGCGAATAGCGCAGCTCCCAGTTCCGGTCGTCGGTGGTGACCACCGTGCCGGTGCGCAGGCGGCGCTTGAGCAGATCCCCGGACTCGCCCGTCACCTTCTCGGCGGCCCGGTTCATGGCCACCTGCACCTCGGCGATGGGCGGGATGGGGATTTCCGGCGGCAGGACGTCGTCCAGCACGTGGTCGTCGCGCAGATAGGCGTGGGCCAGGACATAGTCGCCGATGGTCTGGCTGCCGCGCAGGCCGCCGCAATGGCCGATCATCAGCCAGGCCTGGGGCCGCAGCACCGCCAGATGGTCGGTGATCGTCTTGGCGTTGGAGGGGCCGACGCCGATATTGATCAGCGTGACGCCTCGGCCGTCCTTGGCCATCAGATGGTAGGCCGGCATCTGGTGACGCCGCCAGGGGGCCTCGGCCACCACCATCTCCGGATTTTCGGTCTCCGCCGTCACCACGACCCGCCCGGCCGCCGACAGGGCGGTATAGGGGCCGCCGGCCTTCAGCTGGGCGCAGGCCCAGGCGACGAACTCGTCCACATAGCGGTGGTAATTAGTGAACAGGATGTAGGGCTGCACGTGTTCGGCAGGCGCGCCGGTGTAGTGGGCCAGGCGGGCCAGGGAGAAGTCGGTGCGCAGGCCATCGAACAGGGCCAGCGGCCGGGCCTCTTCCAGGGCCGGCGTCCAGAAGCCATCGGCGATCTCGTCGCCGATATGGGCGAGCTCGGTGGTGGGGAAGTGGCGGGCGATCTCGGCGGCGCCCACATCGGCCTTGGCCAAGTCCACCGTGCCGTCCAGCACATAGGGGAACGGGATTTCCTGGACCGAGCGCCCGACCTCGACGGTGACATTGAAGTCGGCCATCAGCAGGGTCAGCTGCTCGACCAGATAGTCGCCGAACAGGTCGGGCCGGGTCACGGTGACGGCGTAGTCGCCAGGCGCCGAGAGGCGGGCATAGGCGCGGGCGAGCCGGGGAAAGGCCTCGCCGCGGGGCCAGCTGAGTCGAAGCTCCGGATAGGTGAAGGCGCCGCTCGCCCGCAGGGCGGGATCGGGGATTTCACCCTGGTCCAGAAAGCGTTGCAGGGCGCCCCGCAGGGCCTTGACCGAGGCCAGGTATTCTTCGGTGAGCCGCGCGACGATGGCGGCGGGATCATTCGTCATTGTCATGGGCGATCATAGCGCCGCTCGGCGACGGTTTCGAGATGCCAGATCACACTGCGATCTTGCGCAATTCCCGCCTGCCTCCCCATATCTGGTGCCTGGAACAACTGCTGAACGCAAGATGCACAACCACCTGAGAACCTTCACCCTCCTGGCCGCCCTGACCGCCCTGTTCATGGGGATCGGCTTCATGATCGGCGGGGCCAGCGGCATGCTGATCGCGCTCGTCCTGGCCGGCGGCATGAACCTGTTCAGCTACTGGAACTCAGACAAGATCGTGCTGAAGATGCACGGCGCCCAGCCGGTGGACGAGACCCACCCCGAGGCCCTGATCCGCAATTATGTGCGCGACGTCTTCGACATGGCCGACGGCGCCGGCATGCCCCGGCCCAAGGTCTATGTGATGGCCACCGACCAGCCCAACGCCTTCGCCACTGGCCGCAATCCGGAGAACGCCGCCGTCGCGGCCACCCAGGGTCTGCTGCGGATGCTTGACCGCCGTGAGGTGCGCGGCGTGATGGCCCATGAACTGGCCCATGTGAAGAACCGCGACACCCTGACCATGACGGTGACCGCCACCGTGGCCGGCGCCATCTCAGCGCTCGCCAATTTCGCGTTGTTCTTTGGCGGCAATGACCGGGAGCGTCCGGGCGGAATCATCGGGACCATCGCGCTGATGATCCTGGCGCCCATGGCCGCCAGCCTGGTGCAGATGGCTATCAGCCGGGCCCGGGAATATGAGGCCGACCGCGGGGGGGCCGAGATCTGCGGCGACCCGGAGGCCCTGGCCGACGCGCTGCAGAAGATCGAGCACTATGCCCGCGGCACGGTAAACCTGCCGGCCGAGCGCAACCCGGCCACCGGCCAGATGTTCATCATCAATCCCCTGTCGGGGCGTGGGGCCGACAATCTGTTCTCCACTCACCCGGCCACCCAGAACCGGGTCAAGGCCCTGATGGACATGGCCGGCAAGGTCGCCGCCCCCGTCCAGCGGGCGGCCCGCGCCGTCGGCACCGCGGTGCCGATCACCCGTCGCTCCAAGGACGGTCCCTGGGGCTAGTCTCGCGGCGGACGATCGAGGCTCAGGACCTGTCGCGTCCTGAGCCCGTCTTCGTCTCAGGCGTCAGGTCAAACGCGACCTAGTCCGCGAGCTTGACCAGCATCTTGCCGGAATTGGCGCCTTCCAGCAGGCCGATCAGGGCCTTGGGCGCGGACGTGATCCCGTCCATCACCGTCTCCTGGTACTTGATTTTGCCCTCGCGCAGCCAGGCGGCCATGTCGCGCTGGAAATCAGGCTGCAGGTGCATGAAGTCTGTGCCCACAAAGCCCCGCAGCATCACCCGCGAATAGATGATGTTGGACAGGTTGCGCACCGGCGCCTGGCCTTCGTTATAGCCTGAAATCATGCCGCAGACGGCGATGCGGCCGAGCGTGTTCATCCGGCGCAGCGCAGCTTCCAGATGCTCGCCGCCGACATTCTCGAAATAGACGTCGAGCCCCTTGGGCGTGGCCTCTTCCAGGGCCTGGCGGATGGGCTGGGTCTTGTAGTTGATCACCGCATCCAGGCCGATCTCGTCGCGCAGCCAGGCGGCCTTGTCGTCCGAGCCGGTGGAGCCCACCACATAGCCGCCTCTGATCTTGGCGATCTGGGCGGCGATGGAGCCCACGGCGCCGGCGGCGGTGGAGACGAACACCTGCTCGCCCTCCTTCATCGCGCCGATGAACAGCAGACCGCCATAGGCCGTGAAGCCGGTCATGCCGAGCGCATGCATGTGGACCGTCAGCGGCAGGCCCTCGGCCGGCGTCAGCTTGGACAGGCCCTTGGCGTCAGAGACGAAATACTCCCGGAAGCCCAGGCGGTTGTTCACCAGGTCGCCGACCGCGAAGTCGGGACTCTTGGACTGGACCACCCGACCCAGCGCCCCGCCCATCATGGCTTCGTTCAGGGCCTGGCCGGAGGTCAGCCGCGGGCGCATGGCCGGGTCCACCGACATGTAGAGGTTCTGGACCAGCACCTGGCCGTCGGCGGCGTCGGGGACGTTGGTCTCGACGATCTCGAATTCGCTCGCCTGCGGCATGCCGTGCGGGCGGGTGATGAGATGAACTTCGCGGCTGATGGGCATATGGCCCTCCCTTATGTGTCTCGAATGGGCGAAAACAATGGGCGGACCATGGACCGCGCCGATCGGGGGCTTCAACCCTGACCCTAGGGAAGGATGAGGCAATGACCGAACGGGTCAAGATCGATGAGGCGACGGTCGCCGCCCTGGTGGCCGACCAGTTTCCCCAATGGGCGGACCTTCCCATCACCCGGGTCAGACCCGGGGGCTGGGACAACCGCACCTTCCGGCTGGGAGCCGACCTGCTGGTCCGCATGCCGGCCGCAGCGCACTACCTCGCCCAGGTGGAGAAGGAGCAGACGTGGCTGCCGAGACTCGCCGCGCAGCTCCCCCTGCCGATCCCGGCGCCGGTGGCGGTGGGCGCGCCCGGCGAAGGCTATACCTTTCCCTGGTCGATCTGCGCCTGGATCGAGGGGGAGACCGTGGCTGCGGCCGAAGACCTGGACCACGTGACCCTGGCCCAGGACCTCGCCGACTTCCTGCTGGCCCTGCACGCCATCGATCCGGCTGGCGGTCCGCCGGCCGGCCCGCACAACTTCCACCGGGGCGGCGATCCGGCGGTCTATGACGGCCAGACCCGGGCGGCGACGGAGACCCTCGGCGACCAGATCAATGGCGCAGCGGCGCTCGCCCTCTGGGATGAGGCGCTCGCCACGCGCTGGGACCGCCCGCCGGTCTGGATCCACGGGGACGTGGCGCCGGGCAATCTGCTGGTCCGGAACGGTCGGCTGGCCGCGGTGATCGATTTCGGGACCTGCGGGGTGGGCGACCCCGCCTGCGACCTGGCCTTCGCCTGGACCTTCCTGAATGAGGCCGCCCGCGACACCTTCCGCCAGCGCCTGGGCCTCGACGACGCCACCTGGCTCCGCGGCCAGGCCTGGGCGCTCTGGAAGGCGCTCATCGTCGTGGCCGGCGCCCCGGGCGTCCACACCCGCGAACGCGACCTGCACCTGCGGGTGCTGCGGCGACTGGGCGTGATGTAGGGCGGACCTAAATCCAAAGTCCGTCACCCTCGGACTTGATCCGAGGGTCCCTGCACGGCCTCGCGTCGCTGTTCATGGATGGCCCGGTCAAGCCAGGCCGTGTCGGTTTGGGAGAGGCGGCCCCCCTCAGATCGCATCGCCCCAGTCGAGGCGGCGGGCCACGGCGTAGGCTGGCTTGTCGCGGCGGGGGACGAAGCGCTGTTCCAGCGCGCCGGTGTCGACGCAGAGCTTCAGATCGATGCCAGGCTTGGCCTGACGCGGGGGGCTGAGCACCCGGGCCTCGAAGGGTATCACCGCAACGCTGTCCCGGGTCGCAGCCAGCCAGATGAACTTCTCATCCTCGAAGGGCGCATCTGCCCCCTTGGCCAGGCGGTGGTCGCGGGAGCGGGGCAGGCGCTGGACGAAGTGGCACCAGTCGGGCTGGGTCAGAGGACAGGCCTGGGCGTGCGGACACGGCCCCGCCAGGCGGGCGCCGGCCTCGATCAGCAGGGCTCGCGCCGACAGGATGCGCTGATAGCCGG
Source organism: Phenylobacterium sp. (assembly GCF_030693405.1). Taxonomy (GTDB): domain Bacteria; phylum Pseudomonadota; class Alphaproteobacteria; order Caulobacterales; family Caulobacteraceae; genus Phenylobacterium. The sequence goes on along the minus strand of NZ_JAUYAW010000010.1, from coordinate 72,909 downwards.
CTGGCGTGCCCGGCTCCACCAGGACGAGTACGCCCTCGCAGGCCGCCCAGAGTCGCTCGACCAGGGGCGCCTGGGCCGGAAGCGGAATTTCCGCCAGGACATAGGAGGCCACCACCAGCTCGGCCCGCGGCCAGGCCTCGGCCTGGGTCGCCGTCAGATTGGCCCGGCGGCGTTCCGCCCCGGACAGGACGGGGGGGCCGGCCTCGCCGAGGATACGGGCGAGGTCGAGGAAGGGGCCGCTTTCATCCAGCAGCAGGGCCGCCTCGATCTGCGGCCAGACCTCGAGCGCCGCCCAGGAGGCCGTGCCGGGACCGGCGCCGGCGTCCAGCAGGGTGGCCGGAGAGAAGTCCGGGCAAGCCTCGGCGAGCGCCGAAAAGACCGCCATGTCGGCGGCATAGGTGGCCGGCAGGCGGGCCAGGGCATAGGCGAGCGCATCGTCCAGGGTCAGCACCACCCCAGACGAGCCAGCCCCGCCGCGATAGGCCGCCGAAACCCGGGCCGCCCGCTCGGCGAGATCGCGGCGGGAGACGCCCTCGAGCCTGGCCTCGATGGCCCCGCGCAGGGGGCCGGGAAGGTCGGGGCTCAAACCGCGACGCGATTCTGCACGAGGTCGTCCACCACCCCGGGCTCAGCCAGGGTCGAGGTGTCCCCCAGCTGATCGGTCTGGTTCTCGGCGATCTTGCGCAGGATTCGGCGCATGATCTTGCCCGACCGGGTCTTTGGCAGAGAGGGCGCAAACTGCAGGGCGTCCAGGGCCGCAAAGGCGCCGATCTCCCGGCGGACCCAGCCCTTGATGTCGGCGGCCAGGATGTCGGTCAGCTCCACATCGGACTTCAGCGTCACGAAGGCGTAGATGCCCTGCCCCTTGATGTCGTGCGGATAGCCGACCACGGCGGCTTCGGCCACCGCCTCATGGCCCACCAGGGCGCTCTCGATCTCGGCCGTGCCCAGGCGGTGGCCCGACACATTGATCACGTCGTCCACCCGCCCGGTGATCCAGTAATAGCCGTCCTCGTCCCGGCGGCAGCCGTCGCCGGTGAAGTACTTGCCGGGATAGGTGGTGAAATAGGTCTGGATGAAGCGCTCATGGTCGCCATAGACCGTGCGCATCTGGCCTGGCCAGGAGTCGGTGAGGCACAGATTGCCGCTGGTCGCGCCGTCGAGCACCTTGCCGTCGGCGTCCACCAGCTGGAACTTCACCCCGGGCAGGGGCATGGCGCAGGAGCCAGGCTTGGCCGGAGTGGCGCCCGGCAGGGGGGTGGCCAGGCAGGCGCCGGTCTCGGTCTGCCAGTAGGTGTCGACCACCGGGCAGCGGCCATCGCCGACCACCCGGTGGTACCAGAGCCAGGCCTCGGGATTGATCGGCTCGCCCACCGTGCCCAGCAGGCGCAGGGACTCCCGGCTCGTGCTCTTCACCGGCGCGTCGCCATCGCGCATCAGGGCGCGGATGGCCGTCGGCGCGGTGTAGAAGATCTCCACCTTGTGCCTGTCCACCACCTGCCAGAAGCGGGAATTGTCCGGATAGGTGGGCACGCCCTCGAACATCACCGTGGTCGCCGCATTGGCGAGCGGGCCGTAGACCACATAGGAGTGGCCCGTGACCCAGCCCACATCGGCGGTGCACCAGAAGACCTCGCCAGGGCGATAGTCGAACACCAGCTCATGGGTGTGGGCCGCCCAGGTCAGATAGCCGCCCGTGGTGTGCAGCACCCCCTTGGGCTTCCCCGTCGAGCCGGAGGTGTAGAGGATGAACAGCGGATCCTCGGCATTCATCGGTTCGGGATCGCAGGTGTCGGCGACGGTCTTCTTCAGCTCGCCAAAATAGGCGTCGCGGCCCTCGACCATCGGCACATCGGCCCGGGTGCGGCGCACGACGATGACGTCGGTCACGTCGGGGCAGGACTTGAGCGCCTCGTCCACATTGGCCTTCAGCGGCACGATCTTGCCGCCGCGCACGCCCTCGTCGGCGGTGATGACCAGGCGGGAGTCGCAGTCCTGAATGCGGCCGGCCAGGCTGTCGGGCGAGAAACCGCCGAACACCACCGAATGCACCGCGCCGATCCGCGAGCAGGCCAGCATGGCCACGGCCGCGGCCGGGATCATCGGCAGATAGATGGTGACCCGGTCGCCCTTCTTGACGCCCTTGGCCTTGAGCACATTGGCCATGCGGCACACCTCGGCGTGCAACTGGCCGTAGGTCAGGGTGTCGTAGAGGTCGGGGTCGTCGCTTTCCCAGATGATCGCCACCTGGTCGCGGCGGGTGGCCAGATGACGGTCGATGCAGTTGACGCTGACATTCAGCTCGCCATCGGCGAACCACTTGATGCGGAAGTCCGACGCGTCGAACGAGACGTCCTTGACCTGAGTGAAGGGCTTGGACCAGTCCAGACGGCCGGCCACGTCGCGCCAGTAGCCGTCCGGGTCCTGCTCGGCCCGCCGGCAGGCGGCCTCATAGGCGGCGGCGTCCATATGCGTACGCTTGGCCCAGGCCTCAGGCACCGGAAAAATCTCGCCTTCACTCACGGCGCAACTCCCTTGATCGACTTTGGCGCGGAGTATGCGGAGTGAGGGGCCGGTGGCAACCGTTGAGCGCGAGGCGTTCGGGCCGCGCGGTCCGGTCAGGCTTCTGGCGGTCGGCCTGACCGGCGTTCACAGATTTCGGCGCGCGGCTTGTCGGGCCGATTTATTCCGCCGGGAGGGTGTTTTCGGTGCGCTTGTTGAGCAGGCGGTCAAACTCCGACCAGACGCCGGCGTCCCCATGCCATTGGCCCTTGGTGGCGGCCTTGGAATATTCGGTGGAGCGGGCCTCGAAGAAGTTGGCGTGCTCCACACCCGACAGCATCGACTGCAGCCACGGCAGGGGGTTTTCCTTCACCCCATAGACCTCGGGCAGGTGCAGCTGGCGCAGGCGCCAGTCGGCGATGAAGCGGATATAGGCCTTGATGTCGGCCGGCGTCATGCCCTGGACCTCGCCGGCCTCGAAGGCCAGGTCGATGAACTTGTCCTCCAGGCCCACCACGGTCTTGCAGCAGTCGACGATATCGTCGGCCACAGACTTGGTGACCACCTTCGTCTCGGCGTTGAAGGCGTGATAGAGCTGGATGATCCCCTCGCAGTGCAGGCTCTCGTCGCGCACCGACCAGGAGACGATCTGGCCCATCCCCTTCATCTTGTTGTGGCGGGGGAAGTTCATCAGCATGGCGAAGCTGGCGAACAGCTGCAGCCCCTCGGTGAAGCCGCCGAACATGGCGAGCGTCCGGGCGATGTCGGCGTTCGAATCGACGCCGAACTTCTGCATGTAGTCATGCTTGTCGCGCATCTCCTGGTAATCCAGGAAGGCGGTGAACTCCGAGTCCGGCATGCCGATGGTTTCGAGCAGGAGGGCATAGGCGGCGATGTGGATCGTCTCCATGTTGGAGAACGAGGCCAGCATCATCTTCACCTCGGTGGGTTTGAACACCCGACCGTAGCGCTCCATGTAGTTGTCGTTCACCTCGACGTCGGACTGGGTGAAGAAGCGGAAGATCTGCGTCAACAGGGCCCGCTCCTTGTCGTTCAGCTTGGCCGCCCAATCCTTGACATCCTCGCCCAGGGGCACCTCTTCGGGCATCCAGTGGACCTGCTGCTGCTTCTTCCAATAGTCGTAGGCCCAGGGGTATCGGAAGGGCTTGTACGCATAGGAAGGCGTCAGGAGTCCGGGCAGGGAGCTGTGGGCGGCGTCGGTCACGGCAGGACTTCCCCTGGGTCGATAGGGCTGGGATCGGTCATGACCATACCAGCCCCAAGCCCGCCCGCTAAGAGGCAAACCGACGCATAGACCCAAGATGTTGTGAATGACGCAGACCGTCCCACTATATGCGGGATCGACCAGCGGCCTCAGACGGGCCGCTTGAGCCGCTAGTTCTGGGGTTTGATGGCGAAGGAGAGGGCGAGCACCTGGTCGTTCCGGGTTTCCTGGCCCCAGATCATGTGCTGGCCCTTCACCTCACGGTGGACATAGCCGAGGGAGGCCTGGACGGGCCCCTTGCGCCAGCCGACGCCCACATGGGCGTCGCCGATCAGAGCGCTGGAGTCATCGGTGGACCATCCCCCCTGATCCCAGCCATCGCTGCTGCGGAGCATGTTCAGGCCGACCGCCCGGCCGCTGGCGGCGGCGAAGACGTACCACCGGCCCGTCTGGCCGAAGGATTCGCCATCACGCACGCCCATGGCGTTCAGCCGGTCCTCAACCTTACCGTCGAGGTTCTGGCCCAGGCGAAGTTCGGCGCCCGCCTCGGCCTGGCCGCCACCGGCCCCGAAACCGAGCCCCGCATGGGGAGACACGTCCACATCATAGGGGCCAGCGGCGAACTGGACGGCCCGGGGCCAGTTGCGGACCACGGCCACCTCATAGGCCTGGGCGTCAAACTCCGCGCGCTCAGGATTGAGCGGAAGACCGCCAGGGCCGCGCAGGGGACCACCGACGCTGACGCGCAGGCTGTCGACCACAGCCCCGCTTGCGGAAACCGAAAGGGGTGTTTCGCCCGTGCGCCAGCGCACGGGACCCTGGCCAGCGGCATAGGCCTCCTGGTCGATCAGGGTCTGGATGGGATCAGGATCGGCGCCAAGCGGCTTGGGCGCAAAGGCGGCATCCATCAGGGCGTAGGCCGAGTGGGTGAATTGGGCGGTGGCGGCCAGCTGGTCCTCAGCCGCGGCCGAGGTGGCGCAAATCGCGCCGCCCAGTCCCATGGCGATGATGATCCCAGCCGAACGTCTCATTGGTCCCTCTCCAGCCCCGCCATGTTGCAGGTTCACATGACACCATTCCATGAAGGCTCAATGTCGTGAAGATACTGCGAGTTCCCCTCCTGCGGCCGATGGCTGCGGGGGCCAGGGTGCTGAAACGGAAACAGGCGCCCCTGGCTGGGGGCGCCTGTCTGTCTTGCAGGTGGGTGTGACGCCTATTGGCAGGCGAGGCATTCCTCGTAGTCGGTGCGCTCATGTTCCGGCGGCGCCATGGCCGGCAGGCCAAGCTCAGCCACCGCCGCGCCGGCGTGCGAGGCCCGCTGCACCGACTTGGAGCGCAGGTAATACAGGGACTTGCACCCCCGCTCCCAGGCCATCCAGTGCAGCATGTGCAGGTCCCACTTGTCCACGTCGCCAGGCAGGAACAGGTTCACCGACTGGGACTGGCAGATGTCGGGGGTGCGGTCGGCGGCCAGCTCGACCACCCAGCGCTGATCGATCTCGAAGGCGGTCTTGAACACGTCCTTCTCGTCGTCGGTGAGTCCGTCGAGGTGCTGCACCGAGCCCTCGTTTTCCAGGATCGTGTCCCAGACCGCGGGGGTGTTGAGGCCCTTTTCGTCCAGCAGACGCTCCAGATAGGGGTTCCGGACGGCGAAGGTGCCCGACAGGGTCTTGTGCGAATAGATGTTGGCCGGGATCGGCTCGATGCCGGCGCTGGTGCCGCCGCAGATGATCGAGATCGAGGCCGTCGGCGCAATGGCCAACTTGTGGGAGAACCGCTCCATGACGCCGCGCTCCGCCGCGTCCGGGCAGGGGCCGCGCTCTTCGGCCAGCTTGCGGCTGGCGGCGTCGCAATGGCGGCGCAGATGCTTGAACAGGCGCATGTTCCAGGACTTGGCCAGCGCGCTCTCGAAGGGGACGTTCTGCGCCTGCAGGAAGGTGTGGAAGCCCATGAGGCCAAGGCCCACCGAACGCTCGCGAATGGCGGCGTAGACGGCGTTGTCCATCTCGCCGGGCGCCCGGCTGATGAAGTCCTGCAGCACATTATCGAGGAAGCGCATCACGTCCTCGATAAAGGTCGGATGGTCGCGCCACTCCAGGAACTTCTCGGCGTTCACCGAGGACAGGCAGCAGACGGCGGTCCGGTCCTTGCCCAGATGATCGACGCCGGTGTGCAGCATGATCTCCGAGCACAGGTTCGACTGGCGGACCTTGAGGCCCAGCTCCCGCTGATGCTGCGGCATCGCCCGGTTCACGGTGTCGGAGAAGATCAGATAGGGCTCGCCGGTCTGCAGGCGGATCTCGAGGATCTTCTGCCAGAGCGAGCGAGCGTCCACCTCGCGGATCACCTCATTGGTCTTGGGCGAGCGCAGGCCGAACTGTTCGCCCGCGCGGACGGCCTCCATGAACTCGTCGGTGATGTTGATGCCGTGATGCAGGTTCAGCGACTTGCGATTGAAGTCCCCCGACGGCTTGCGGATCTCGAGGAACTCCTCGATCTCCGGATGGTGGACATCCAGATAGACCGCAGCCGAACCCCGGCGCAGCGAACCCTGGCTGATGGCCAGCGTCAGGGAGTCCATCACCCGGATGAAGGGGATGATCCCGCTGGTCTGGCCGGCGCCCTTGACCTTCTCGCCGATGGAGCGGACCCCACCCCAATAGGTGCCGATGCCGCCGCCGTTGGAGGCGAGCGCCACATTCTCGTTCCAGACCCCCTGGATGCCGTCCAGGCTGTCGCGCACGGCGTTGAGGAAGCAGGAGATGGGCAGACCGCGATCGGCGCCGCCGTTGGACAGCACCGGCGTCGAGGGCATGAACCAGAGGTTCGAAATGTAGTCGTAGATGCGCTGGGCGTGGTCGGCGTCATCGGCGAAGGCCGTGGCCACCCGGGCGAACATGTCCTGATAGGACTCGCCCGCCAGCAGGTAGCGGTCTTCCAGGGTGGTCTTGCCGAAATCGGTCAGCAGGGCGTCGCGGCTGCGATCAACCTCCACCTTCCGGACCAGTTGCAACTGAGGCCGCTCAGCGCGGTTTTGCGCCGCCGAAGCCGCCTCAGAAACCTTCAACATCGCCGCTTCACTGCCGCTCATGGCCAAAACCTATTACTTTCAAGGGGCTTCGGACCCATGTCCGGAAATCGCCCCACCCGCTATATCTAGTGGTCGCCCAACCCCCTGGGCACCACAATATGTGCCCACAGTGCCTAATGACTCGTCAACGGGGTGAGGCGGTTCGCCCCCAGGGATTTTCGTTAACGAGGTCTTAACAGCAAGAGCCCGGGCGCTGATCCTGCTGATCTTTCCGGCCCGCCTCTCCCTCAGGGCTCACGAGACTGTGACAATTGGTCCGGGGCTGGGCGGCGCCGCTGCATTTTCACAAGGCGCCCGGCTTGTCTTTGCCGCAACGACCGCTAAACAGGCCCGGTCATTGGGGAGTAGCCGCCCGTATCTCCAGCGGGGGGCGCGTCAACACACTTGCCGGCGGGGCGTCAGTCCCATGGGCATGGCGCGTCCGGTCAGTCGACTTGGCAAGACCTTTGGCGTTCGCGCGTCGACCATGCGGGGTCGGGGGCGTCGATCGCCATAGGTATGCCGTCCGACCCCGCCGGGACATGACATTGGAAGCCTTCCTCATCTCCACCGGACTGGTGGCCGTCGCCGAGATTGGCGACAAGACGCAGTTGCTGGCCCTACTGCTGGCCGCCCGGTTTCGACGACCCTGGCCGATCATCGGCGGCATCTTCGTGGCGACCCTGGCCAATCACGCCCTGGCTGCGGGCCTTGGCGCGGTCGCAGCGGCCTGGCTGCAGGGGCCTTGGATGCGCTGGGTCCTGGGGGGCCTCTTCCTGGCCTTCGCCGCCTGGGCGCTGATTCCCGACAAGCTGGAGGACGAGGAGGCGCCGACCGCCCGCCCCGGCGCCTCGATCTTCTGGACCACCACCGTGGCCTTCTTCCTGGTGGAGATGGGGGACAAGACCCAGGTGGCCACGGTCGCGCTCGGCGCGCAGTTCCAGGACGTTCTTCAGGTGGCCGCGGGCACGACGCTCGGCATGATGCTGGCCAACGCGCCGGTGGTGCTGGCTGGTCAGGCCGCGGCCGGCCGCCTGCCGCTGAAGCTCATTCGCAGCCTGGCGGCCCTGGCCTTCGCCCTGATCGGGATCTGGATCCTGATCTTCGGATGACCCCAAACGAAAGGAGCCCGGCCTTGCGGCCGGGCTCCCCATCGATCGACTGATCAGTCGGTTCGAAATCGAGATCAGAAGTTGATGTCGATGGTCGAACGACGGTTCAGAGGTTCCTTCACGCCGTCGCCGGTCGGGACAGCCAGTTGGCTCTCACCCTTCCAGTCGACCTGCAGCGCGCCTTGGTTGACGCCCATGCCGACCAGTTGGTCAGCCACGGCCTTGGCGCGACGTTCCGACAGGCGGACGTTGTACGCCGGCGAGCCGGAGGAGTCGGTGTGGCCGATCACGACGACCTGGGTGGCGGAGCCACCGCGGGCGTAGTTGGCGGCCTCGGAGACCACGGCCTGAGCTTCCGGCGTCAGGATGTACTGATCGAACGGGAAGTAGACCACGAACTGCCGGGCTTCATACGCCGGCGGAGGCGGCGGGGGCGGCGGCGGGGGAGGCGGCGGGGGCGGGGGCGGCGGGGGCGGCGGGGGCGGAGCGGCCGGCGAAGCGAAGGAGTAACGCAGGCCGACGGTCACCGACTGATCGCGGTAATCGCCCGAGAAGACGCCCGGTTGAGCCGAAGCGCTGCCGGTCGAAGCGAAGTCGAGATCCGAACCGCCGAGATAGCGGTAGGTCAGGTCGACGTCGAGACGATCGGTGGCGCGCCAGGCCAGACCGGCCAGCAGCTGGTAGGCCAGAGCCGTGTCATCGTCGTCGATGGTGAGGTTCTGGATGGCCGGATTGGCCGCGGTGAACGGACCATTCATGGTGGCGAACTGGCCGACCACGTTCATCTTGACGTGATTGACGCCGACGCCGGCGCCGATGAACGGATTGATGACCGCGCCCGGAGCGATGTCATAGATGACATTGCCCATGAGGGTCCAAGCTTCGACGTCGCCGTTCGGCGAGCCGCAGTTCGGAGCCGCCGCGGTGCGGACCACGCCGGGGGTGCAGAGGCCGGCGAACGAGCCGGGGGCGCCGCGGACGCTGGCGATGTCGCCGGGGCGATAGCCGCCCTCGAGCTCAACGCGCCAGTTGGGATTCAGGCGATAGCCGAGACGGGCGAAGCCAGCCCAGTCGTCGTCCTGATTGAATTCCCAGTTATAGGGGGCGCCGCCGGGGCCATTGTTGGACGAGCCGGTCTCAAGGCCTTCGGGCCAGTGATAGCCCAGGTCCATCGCGCCGTACCAGCCGGCGTCTTGGGCAGACGCGCCAGACGCGGCGAAAACCGCGGCCATTGCGGCCCCTGCCAGGAGTTTGAATTTCATATTTGAGCCCTCTTCATGCCCTCTGCTGCGGCCATATGACCCAGCAGCGTTATAGCAAGGCCGACAGGATGCGAAAGTGTCGCCAGAGCAACACCCTTGCGCAATCCTTCAGCCGATTGGTCGAATTTCGCGAGAAAGTCCTGGTCGTCCCCCTCCCTTGACCCCAGCGCGCGCATCCTCCGCACAGGGGGATGGCTCAAGGGCTCTCGCCGCCCTCTCGGCCGCCGGGCCGACAAACACACCTAGATCCCGACGAGGGCTCTTCCCCCCTTCCGCCGAGACGACGCCAGTTCCGCGACCCGCCGGCCAAGGCGCCGGACACGTCGCAAGGCGAGACGTCGGGGGCTCTAACGCTGATCCTGGACGGGGGTTCCCAAAAAAAATCGTCCGCCTGGAGAACGCTTCAGCCTGAGCGCCTTCTACTGCGATGATGTTGCAGCCCGAAGGAGAAATTCGCAACGACGTTCTCTCAGGAGTGGAGCCCGTCGCAGCACGCCCCTGAACAGCAGGGCTGGATTCAGGTCTTGTCCGTCGCCCGGGCGCGACGACCGCGCCCCCCCAGGGAGTCGGGTCGATTGAGGTCCTGACGATACTCATCCCGCCGCTCGTGGATCGAAGCGATCACCAGCCCCATGGGCACGCCGATCTCGACCAGCACCGTCTCCGAGAGCTGAAGACTCGCCTCCACCGTCTCCGGTACGGCGTCGGTGGCGCCCATCTCATAGAGCCGCTTGGCGTGGCGGGCGTCCCTCGCCCGGGCCACGATGACCAGATCGGGCCGGATGCGCCGAGCGACCGCCACCACGGTTTCGGCCGCCTCAGGATTGTCCATGGTCACCACCAGGGCGCGGGCCTCCCCCAGGCCGCAGCGCATGAGAAACTCGCTGCGGGCGGCGTCGCCGAAGAAGCAGGGCAGGCGATTGCGGCGGGCCTGCTCCACCAGGCGCGGGTCACGCTCGGCAGCGACCCAGCTAGCCCCGTGACGGGTCAGCATGTCGCCCACCAGCTGCCCGACCCGGCCAAAGCCCACGATCAGGACGCCAGCGGGTTCGCCCCCCTCCTCCGGGGACTCCGCCACGGAGGGCGGCGGCGCGCGGCGGGCGACCTTCTGACCGAGCCAGGCCAGAACCGGAACCAGGGCCATGGTGAGGGTGGCCGAGACGATCACAAACTCGCCGACCTCCCGGGGCATGACCCCCAGCCCCATGGCCTGGTCGAGAATCACGAAGGCGAACTCGCCGCCGGCCGCCAGTGGCAGGGCGATCTCGATCGCGCCCAGGCCTGTCATCCCCGACAGGCGCGCCAGGACGAAGATCACCGCCCCCTTCACCAGCAGCAGACCGCCCGCAAAGGCCAGGACCTCCAGGGGCCGGGCGGCGACCAGGGACAGGTTCAGGCCGATTCCCACCGACAGGAAGAAGAGACCCAGCAGCAGGCCCTTGAAGGGCTCGATGGTCACCTCGACCTCGTGGCGGAACTCGGTCTCGGCCAGCAGCAGGCCGGCGATGAAGGCGCCCAACGCCATGGACAGGCCGGCAAGCGCGCTAACGAGGCCTGCGCCGATCACCACCAGCAGGCAGGCGGCCATGAAGAGCTCTTCGCTCTTGGCCCGGGCCACCGATCTCAGCAGGGGCCGAAGCAGGAGCCGGCCGAAGGCCACCAGCCCCACCATGCCCAGGACCGCGGGGGCGAAGGCGAGCAGCAGGCCCGGCGACAGCTCCTCGCCTCCCTGGGCCCCCAGGACCGCCAGGGTCACCAGGATCGGCGCCACCGCCAAGTCCTGGAAGAGGAGAATGGCGAAGGTGGCGCGCCCGGTGGTGGAGTGGTGTCGACGCTGTTCGATCAGCACCGGCATGACAATGGCGGTGGAGGACAGGGCCAGCGCTGCGCCGATGGCCGCCGCCGGGGCGATCTCCATGCCCAACAGCATGGCGATCCCGGCCAGAATGACCAAGCTTAGCCCCACCTGGCCCGCCCCAAGACCGAACACCAGCCGCCGCATCAGGCGCAGGCGCTCCCAGGACAGCTCCAGGCCGATCATGAAGAGCAGGAAGACGACGCCCAGCTCCGCCAGCTGGGCGATGTCGTCGGGATTGCCGACCGTGAAATAGGCGACCCAGGGGGCGAACTCCCCCAGGCGGGCGAGGCCGAAGGGGCCCAGCGCCACCCCGGCCAGGATGAAACCGATGATCGGGCTGATCTTCCAGCGCCGGAACAGGGGCACCACGACGCCGGCCGTGGCCAGGAACAGAACGATGTCCTTATAGCCTTCGGTCGAGCCGTGTCCGTCCATGCCGCCCCCGCGCGTCTGTCGACTGGTTATGGCAGGCGTCGGGCCAGGGGTGAACCTTCCCGCGCGCCCTGTGGCGGTTCGGATGCAACCTGCCCGCGGCGAAGTTGACTTAACCCAGGCCCGTCCTCTTTATGCGGCCCATATTTTAAGAATGGAGGACGTCCTGTGGAGGTTTGGAATTACGCCAACCTGTGGGAATCGGTCGCGCGCGCGACACCGGCCCGGCCTGCTCTGATTCATGGGGAGCGGGTGCTCACCTGGGACCAGTTCGACGGCCGCGCCAACGCCCTGGCCCGCCGGCTCGTGGAGAAGGGCCTGACCCACCAGTCCAAGGTGGCCGCCTATCTCTATAATGGGCCGGAGTACATCGAGAGCTATTACGCGGCTTTCAAGGCGGGCCTGGTCCCCTTCAACACCAACTACCGCTACAGCGGCGACGAGCTGGTCTATCTGTTCGACAACGCCGACGCCGAGGCCGTGGTCTTCCACGCCTCCTTCGCCGAGACGGCCGCCTCGGTTCGCGCCCGCCTGCCCAAGGTGAAGGTCTGGATCGCGGTCGCCGAAGACGGCTTCGCTGTCCCCGACTGGGCCGAGGACTACGACGCCATCGTCGCCGGCGACGGATCGCGCTTTGAAGCGTCCTGGGGTCGGTCGGCCGACGACCTGCTCTTTATGTTTACCGGTGGCACCACCGGCATGCCCAAGGGCGTGATGTGGCGCCAGGAGGACCTGTTCAAGGGCCTCGGCGGCGGCGCCAACCTGCTGCTCGGCCTGCCGCCCCTGGAGACCGTCGAAGAGGCCGGCGTCCGCGCCAAGGCCAACGCCGAGTCCCCCGAGCCTCAGGCGATCACCATCCCGGTGGCCCCCCTGATGCACGCCACCGGCCAGTTCATCTCGTTTGGCCAGCTGATCAGCGGCGGCGCCATCGCCACCCTGCCCTCGCGCAAGTTCGAGCCGGCCGTCCTGTTCGACGAGGTCGAGCGTCTGGGCGTCAGCGGGCTGATCATCGTGGGCCTGGCCTTCGCTGCGCCGATGCTGGAATGCCTGGAGGCCCATCCCGGCCGCTGGACCATGCCCAGCCTCAAGCGGATCGTCTCCTCGGGCACCATGTGGTCGGCGGAGAACAAGCAGGGCCTGCTGAAGCACCTGCCCAATATCATGCTGATGGACAGCCTCGGCTCGTCCGAAGCCCTCGGCCTCGCCTCCTCGGCCTCGGGCGGCGGCGTTTCGGCGGCGACGGCCAAGTTCGCCACCGGCCCCAATGCCGCGGTCTTCACCGAGGACGGCCGCCGGGTGGCGCCGGGTTCGGGCGAGCGCGGCCTGGTGGCGGTCGGCGGTCACACCCCGCTCGGCTACTACAAGGATGAGGAAAAGTCGGCCAAGACCTTCCGCATCTTCGAGGGCCAGCGCTGGTCGGTGCCTGGCGACTGGGCCACGGTGGAGGCCGACGGGGCCATCACCCTGCTCGGCCGCGGCAGCCAGGTGATCAACACCGGCGGCGAGAAGGTCTTCCCCGAAGAGGTGGAAGAGTCCCTGAAGCGTTTCCCGGGCGTGCGCGACGCCGCCGTGGTCGGCCTCCCCGACCCGCGGTTCGGCGAGCGGATCTGCGCGGTGGTGGATGTGGCCGGCGGCGCCGAGCCGTCCCTCGCCGACCTGCAAGCCCACGTGAAGGCCAATCTGGCGGACTACAAGGTTCCCCGGGACCTGGTTTTCGCGCCCGTCGTCCGGGCGCCCAACGGCAAGCTCGACTATAAGCTGGTGCGGGCCCAGGCCCTGGACGCTCTGGGCGCCAAGACCTGACCGCGGTCGGGACTTAACAAAATTGTAATGAGCGCCCGAGGGTCTGGGCGGGGCATGTTCGCCCCCATCCCAGACCCTTGAAGGCTGATCATTGCACATGAAGACCCTCTGGTTCGGCGCCGCTGCGGCGGCCGCCCTGATCACCGCCGCGGCGCCGGCTGCGGCCCGCGATTGGCGTCCCGTCCATTTTCCGAGCGCCGCGCCGACCCCGGTTGGCGGCGGCGCCGCCGCCCAGGCCCAGCGGATGGGGACCTGGGGCTTTGACCGCACCGGGATGAATCCCTCCATCCGTCCGGGCGTTGATTTCTTCCTGCACGCCAACGGCGCCTATGTGGACGCCCTGGAGATCCCCGCCGACCGCTCGCGGTTCGGCACCTTCGACGCCCTGCACGAGCTGTCGGTGGAGCGGATGCGGGTGGTGCTGGAGCGCTCGGCCGCTGACGCGCAGGCTTCCGGCGATGAGGCCCTGATCGGCGCCTTCTATCGCAGCTTCATGGAAGAGGCGGCCATCGAGGCCCAGGGCGCAAAGCCCCTGGCGGCCGACCTCGCCAAGGTGCGGGCCGCGGACAGCGATGGCGCCCTGGCCCGCCTGATGGGCGAGACCATGAAGGGCTTCGGCGGCTCGATCTTCAGCGCCTATGTCTATGACGACGCCAAGGATCCGGAGCGCTACACCGTCTATCTCGGTCAGGCTGGGATCGGCATGCCGGACCGGGACTATTATCTCGATGAGCGGTTCGCCGAACAGAAGGCCAAGTACCAGGCCTATGTGGCCCAGCTCCTGACCCTCGCCGGCTGGGCCGACCCCGAAGCCAACGCCCAGGCCATCGTCGAGATGGAGACCAAGATCGCCGAGGTCTCCTGGGCAAGGGCCGATCGCCGGGACGACGACAAGACCTATAATCCCTTTACGGTGGCCGAGCTGTCGGCCTTTGCGCCGGCCTTCCCCTGGACCGCCTTTCTGGAGGGCGCGGACCTTCAGGGCGCCACAAAGCTGGTGGCGGCCGAAAACACCGCCTTCCCCAAGATCGCTGAGATCTATGCCGCCACGCCGCTTGCGGTGCGCAAGGCTTGGGCGGCCTACACGCTGACCGATCAGGCCGCGCCCTATCTGTCGGGCGCCTTCGTCCAGGCGCACCACGAGTTCCGCGAGAAGACCCTGTCGGGCCAGCCCGAACAGCGGCCCCGCTGGAAGCGGGCGGTGGGCCTGGTGGACTCCCAGGCCGGCGAGGCGCTGGGCCGGCTCTATGTGGCCGACTACTTCCCGCCCGAGAGCAAGGCCATGATGGAGGCCCTGGTGGGGGACATCAAATCGGCCATGGAAGCTCGCCTCAAGGGGCTGACCTGGATGGGGGATGAAACCAAGGCCAAGGCCTTGGAGAAGCTGTCCAAGTTCACCGTCAAGATCGGCTATCCGGAAGAGTGGCGCGACTATAGCGGCCTGGAGATCCGTCCGGGCGACCTCTACGGCAATGTCCAGCGGGCCTCGGCCTTCGACTGGGCCTTCCGGGTCGGACGGCTGGACGAGCCGGTGGACGACAAGGAGTGGGGCATGACGCCCCCGACGGTGAACGCCTATTACAGCCCGACCAAGAACCAGATCGTCTTCCCCGCCGCCATCCTGCAGCCGCCATTCTTCGACCCCGACGCCGATCCGGCGATCAACTACGGGGGCATCGGCGGGGTGATCGGCCACGAGATCACCCATGGATTCGACGACCAGGGGCGCAAATCGGACGGCGACGGCAAGCTGACCGACTGGTGGACCGCCGAGGACGCGGAGAAGTTCAATGTCCAGGCGCAGAAGCTTGGCGCCCAGTATTCGGCCATCGAGCCGATCCCGGGCCTGCCGATCAATGGCCAGTTGAGCATGGGCGAGAACATCGCCGACCTGGGGGGCGTGCTGCTCGCCCTCGACGCCTACAACCTTTCGCTAGACGGCAAGCCGGCGCCGGTGATCGACGGCTTCACGGGCGAGCAGCGGGTCTTCCTGGGCTGGGCGCAGGTCTGGCGCGGCAAGTACCGCGAGGACGCCCTGCGTCGGCAGCTGGTGGCCGGTCCCCACTCCCCGCCCCACTACCGAGTGAACGTCCCGATCACCAATATCGACGTCTGGTACGACGCCTTCGGGGTCAGCCCGGAGGATCCGATGTACGTGGCGCCCGACGCGCGGGTCCGCATCTGGTGACGCCAATGAGGGGTGGGCCCGATGGACCCGCCCCTTTTTGACTCTACTGTCAATTTTTTGCTGAGGCCGAAAAAGAAATGGCCCGTTGCGGGGGATAATCGCAACGGGCCTGTTCTTATTGTGAGCTGCCGCTCAGTTTTAGAGGGCGTTTCCTCCCCGAAACGCCGGGAGACTTCAGGACTTGCCGCCGTCTTGTCTCTCGCAAGAGGGAGAAAACGGCAATTTCATGCCCGAGTCAATGCGCCAAATCGGCGAAGCGGCCAAATTCCCCTCAGTTTTCCGGGATTTCCGCAGAAAGGCCCTCACGACCTCGGCATAATTGACGCCTTCGTCAGTTTTTGTTCAGGGCCGCCTGCAACTGGGTCCAACCAGCGGACTCTGTTTCAAAGACGAAATCCGGCTGCGCCGCTGTCACCGGCCCCAGGCCTGCGCGGGAAAGGGCTCGCCCGGCCTCGGCCACATCGTCGGCCGCCAGCAGCAGGCCGTTGGGCCGACGCGTCGCGCCGCGGGCCACGAGGGCCTCGACAACCGTATCCGCGGCCGCCGGGATTTCTGGCCAGGTCAGCGTGGCGCTGCGGCGGGCCGCGGCGCGGGCCTCCACCTGTCGCAACAGGGCCTCAGCCACCGCCATCTGATCCGCCGTCCACGTGGCCCGCAGACTGGCGGCCAGCTGGGCCTGGCTCTTCAGGATCACCCCATCGTCCAGCACCTTCAGGCCGTTGGCCTCCAGGGTCGCCCCGGTGGTGGTGATGTCCACCACCAGCTCAGCGGCGCCGGCGGCCGGCGCGCCCTCTGTGGCGCCGCCGGACTCCACGATCCGGTAGTCGACCAGGCCGTGCCGGGCGAAGAAGGCCCGGGTCTGCAGGATATACTTGGTGGCCACCCGGATCCGCCGGCCGGTACGGGCGAGGATGTCATGGGCCACCTCCTCCAGGTCGCCCATGGTCGCCACGTCGAGCCAGCTCTTGGGCGTCGCCACCACCAGATCGGCGCGGCCAAAGCCAAGCGGCCGCAACAGCAGCGCCCGGGCCGACAGATCGCCAGGCCGCTCGCGCATCAGGTCCTCGCCGGTGACCCCCAGATGCACCTCGCCTGTGTCCAGGGCCTCGGCGATGTCGCCGGCCGACAGTAGCCGCACCTGGGCGCCGTCGAGCCCCTTGAGCCGGCCGCTATAGCCCCGCGCGCCGCCGTCAGCCTCCAGCTTCAAGGCGCAGTCGGCGAGCCAGGCCTCAACCAGCTCCTTCAGCCGCCCCTTGGAGGGCAGGGCGATGATCAGTGGTGAGGTCATCAGACTTCTCCCTGCCCGTAGGCGCGCCAGGGACGAACCATGCAGCCCACGGCGCGGGCCTGCGACGACCCGCCCAGACGGGCCAGCAGGCCGTCATAACGGCCGCCCGCGGCCACCGGCCGGTCTGCGCCGAGCGCCTGGCTGCGAACTTCGAAGGTCAGGCCGTCATAATAGTCGAACGCCTGGCCAACGGCGGGGGAGAACCGCAGAGCGGCCTCAGGAACACCGAGCTTGGCCAGCCGCGAGAGACGTTCGTCCCAGGCGGCGATGGCCGCCTCGAGGGTGCTGCTCGAACGTCCCGCCAGGGCGCGGATCTGCGAGAGCGCCGCACCGGGCGGACCTTCCACCGCGCGGAAGCCCGCCACGGCGGCGGCCTGGGCCTCGGTCAGGGCCGGGGTGCGACGGGCATGGGCCTTGGCCACCAGGCGCTCGGCGATCTCGGCCGGGCCGCGACCGCCGACGGGGGCGACGCCGGCCAGGCTCCAGACCTCGCGCAGAAGGGTGGCGGCGCCCTCGCCGGGCAGGTCGGCGAGCAGGTCGGCCAACTGGCCGTCGCCGGGGGCCTCAGTCGCCCCTTCGCCGGCCCGGGTCAGTTCCGCCTGGATGAGCCGCGGACGCTTGGCGATACGGATCAGGCGCGCCGCCAGGATCGGCGCCAGGTCGAGGCTTCCGACAAAGGCGGCGAACAGGGCCGCGTCCCCCAGCCACAGGGTGAGATCATCCCGCCCGCCAGCGCAGGCCGCCCGCCAGGCCAGGGCGGCGACCTCTACATCGGCCAGGGCCGAGGCCGTACCGGGCGGATCGAACCGCTCAAGCCCCAGCTGCAGGAATTCCTCGGAGCGGCCGGTGTGCTCGGGCGCGGCCCGGAAGGCCTTGCCCTGGTAGAAATAGAGCCCCTCGGCGGCGGCGGACTCGATGTGGCTGCGGGCCACGGGCGCGGTAAAGTCCGGGCGCAGGCAGGCCTCGGCTCCACCCTCAGCCTGGACGACGAACAGCCGCGAGCGCAGGCCCTCCCCCGCCAGATCGAGGATCAGGTTCAGGGGCTGGACCAGGGGCACGTCGGCCAGGGTCGCGCCCAATCCGTCGAACGGTGCGCGGATAGCGGCCAGGGCGGCCGGCGGCAGGGACGGCTCAACCCGCATCAGCCGCCCCTCACGATCTTGGCCACGGTCGCCACAAGCTCTGTCCGGGGACAGTTGATCTGGCCCGGGCGCTGTTCGCGCCACTGGCTGTTATCGGTGATCCCGGCGGCAAGTTCACGGCCCAGGTCCAGATCCTTGATCGTCACGGTCCCCGCGGCGATCTCGTCCCCGCCCAGGATGACGGCGGCCGGGGCCAGGCGGCGGTCGGCATACTTCATCTGCGCCTTCATGCCCGAGGATCCCAGATAGACCTCGGCGGCGATCCCGGCGGCGCGAAGCTCGCCGGCGGCGGCGAAATAGTGCGCCATGTCGTCCTGGCTGAAGGCGATCACCACCACGGGCCCTCGGACGTCCGCGGCCATGTCCCGGCCCGCCGCACGCAGGGCCGAGGCCAGGCGCGAGACGCCGAAGGAGAAGCCTGTGGCCGGCACAGTCTGGCCGGTGAACCGGGCGACCAGGTCGTCATAGCGCCCGCCCCCGCCGATCGAGCCGAAGCGGACCGGATGACCCTTCTCGTCGGTGGTCTCCAGCAGCAGCTCGGCCTCGAAGACTGCGCCGGTGTAATATTCCAGCCCCCGGACGATCGCCGGCTCGAAGACGGCCTGGGCTTCGGACACCCCCAGGCTCTTCAGCGCCCCGTCGATGGCGGCCAGTTCGGCCAGGCCTGCGTCCCCCTCGGCCGAACCACCGATGATGTCTGCGAGACGGGCGAGCACGCTGGACCTATCTCCGCCCCCGGCGCCTGCGGCCGTGAAGGCGAGCACGGCCTCAGCCGCCGCCGCATTCAGCCCTGCGCCCTTGGTGAAGGCGCCGGACTCGTCCTTGCGACCTTCGCCCAGCAGCAGGCGGACCCCGTCGGGGCCAAGGCGGTCGAGCTTGTCCACCGCCCGCAGGACGCCGAGCTTCTGGCGCTCGTCGGTGACCCCGGCTGTGGCCAGCAGGCCATTGAGCAGCTTGCGGTTGTTGATGCGGATCACCGCCGAACCGGCCGGCAGGCCAGCTGCAGCGAGGCCCTCTGAAGCCATGGCGATGATCTCGGCGTCGGCCTCGGGCCGGGCCGAGCCCACCGTGTCGGCGTCGCACTGAGTGAATTCGCGGAAGCGGCCGGGGCCCGGCTTCTCATTGCGCCAGACCGGACCGAAGGCGTAGCGGCGGAACGGCTTGGGCAGGGTCTCCCAGTTCTGGGCGGCGAAACGGGCCAGCGGCGCGGTCAGGTCGTAGCGCAGGGCCATCCACTGCTCGTCGTCGTCCTGCAGGGCGAAGACGCCCTCATTGGGACGATCGGCGTCGGGCAGGAACTTGCCGAGCGCATCGGCATATTCGAAGGCGCCGGTGTCCAGGGCCTCGAAGCCATAGCGCTCATAGACCGCCGAGACGGCGGTGAGGATCTGGCGCTCGGCCACCAGGTCGCGGGCGCGGCGGTCCATGAAGCCGCGCGGGCTGCGCGCCTCCGGGCGGATGGGGGCGGTCTCGTCGGTCATGGGGCGCGCTTAAATGAAGGAGCCGGGCGCCACAAGGACGCGGCGGGCTCTGGCGAAGGTGAGAAAGGCGTTCAAGGTCATACGTCGCTCCTAAGGTCATGGGCGCGACGGACGGGGATATCCAGCGGCGAGCCCCGTCCGCTGCGGGGGCTCGAGCCGTGGTCGTCGTCCTGAACTCAGGCCGCGCAACCCCGCCCGATCCCGCAGGAGATCGGATGGTGGTGGTGGCCGTGATGGCGCAGGGCGAAGGTCATGGGCGGCCCTATAGCCGAGGCGCGGCCGCAAGGCCAGCCTTCAGCCCTCCCCCCGCAACCTGGCGATGAGGGCGGTGGTCGAGGGATCATGGGGGCGGGGGGCGTCGCCCTGCAGGTCCTCAAGGATACGGCCGGCCAGGGTCTTGCCGAGCTCCACGCCCCACTGGTCGAAGCTGTTGATCCCCCAGAGCCCCCCTTCGACAAAGGTCTTGTGCTCATAGAGTGCGATCAGCGCGCCCAGGGCGCCTGGCGTCAAGGCCTGCATCAGGATGAAGCTGGTGGGGCGGCCGCCAGGAAAGGTCTTCTGCGGCGCCAGGACGTCGATCTCTTCGGGCGAGAGTCCCTCGCTCGCCAGGGACTTGCGGACCTCGGCCTCGCTGCGGCCGACCATCAGGGCCTCGGCCTGGGCGAGCGCATTGGCCAGCAGCTTGGTCTGGGAGTCCGGATGGCCGTCCGCGCTCTCTGCGACCGCCAGAATGTCGGCGGGGATGATGTCGCTGCCCTGGTGCATCAGCTGGAAGAAGGCGTGCTGCACATTGGCGCCGGCGTCGCCGAACACGGTGGCGGCTGTGGCCTGGGCCACCGGCAGGCCATCGGCGCGCACGCGCTTGCCGTTGGACTCCATCTCCAGCTGCTGCAGGAAGTTGGGCAGCAGCCGCAGGCGCTGGGCGTAGGGCACTACGGCGCGCACCGGCCGGTCCATGGCGTTGCGGTTGAAGATGTGGGCGAGCGCCAGCAGCACCGGCGCATTGGCCTCCAGGGGCGCCTGACGGAAATGGTCGTCCATGGCCGCAGCCCCGGCCAGCAGTTCCTCGAACGCCTCGGGGCCAAGGGCGATGGCGCATGACAGACCCACCGCTGACCAGATCGAATAGCGCCCGCCGACCCAGTCGCGGAAGCCGAAGATCTGGTCGGGACGGACGCCGAAGCCCTGGGCCACCTCTGGGGCGGCCGAGACCGCCACCAAGTGGGCATCGGCGGCCTCGCCAAGCGCGTCCCGCAGCCAGGCTCGGGCGATGGCGGCGTTGGCCATCGTCTCCTGGGTGGTGAAGGTCTTGGAGACCACCACCACCAGGGTCTTGGCTGGATCGAGCCCGGCGAGGGCCAGGGTGATCTCGGCGGGATCCACATTGGCGGCGAAGCGCAGGTCGATCTGTGGGGAGGCCGCGCGCAGCGCCTCCCAGACCAGCCGCGGGCCGAAGTCCGAGCCGCCGATGCCGATATGCACCACCGCGGTGAAGGGTTGGCCGTTGGCGCCTTTCCGCTCGCCAGCGCGGATGGCCCGGGCGAAGTCGGCCATGGCGGTCCGTGTCGCCTCGACCTCGGCGGACACCGGCTCTCCCAGAGCGGCGAAGGCCGCTCCGGCGGGCGCGCGCAGGGCCATGTGCAGGGCCGCCCGGCCCTCCGAGCGGTTGACCATCTCGCCTGCGAAAAGGCGGTCGCGGGCGGTCTCGATGTCCGCCGCCCGGGCGAGGTCGAGGGCCAGGGCCAGATCCTTGGCCGACCAGGGCTGCTTGGACAGATCGAGATAGAGGCCGCAGGCCTCCAGGCTCAGTCGGGCCAGCCGGTCGGGCTCGGCGTCGAACAGACCTGTGATGGGGCGGGCGGCGGCCGCCGCGCCCGCGGCGCGCAGTCGGCGCCAGGCGGCCTCGTGATCAGACATGGTTCATCCCCCATTCAAGCGGCGCCATACAAGCCGACTGTACGCGCCGGGGCAAAGCCGGTTAGCAAAAGCCGAGCGTCCCGTCTTCGTTCCGCCGACAGGCAGGGCGCGCCAACCGCCCAGTTTGTGTCTGGAGGCCAATTCATGCCCTGCGCCGCCCTCGCCGCCTCGACCCTGCTCTGGATGGCCGCAGGCCCCGCGCCGGCCCAGGCGGAGCCGCCGACGCCGCCGCCCGCCGTGGCCCTGGAGCCCCTGTTCGCCGAGATCGTCAGTCGCGCCGGCGCCTTGAAGGCCGAGGCCGAGGCGATGCGTCAGACGGGGGCGCCGGCGACCGAGGCCTTCAAAACCGGCGTCGCCGATCTGGCCGCCCTCGACATGAAGGGGCAGCAGATCGTGCGTGACCGGGGCAATGACGGGGACCTGGCCTGCATCCTGCGCGGCATCGCCGAGGACCTGCCGGTGAAGCTCGCGGCCCTGCAGCTGGCCAGCGACGCCGGCGCCCGCGACAGCGCCCTGCGGGAGCTGATCTATCTGCTCAACGACAATGTCGAGGTGCTGGTCGCGCCGCCCGGCCCGGCGTCTGGAATCCCGGCCGGCGACGCGACCTGAGCCCTCAGTACTTCACGCTGCAGCCGTAGGGCGCGGAGACCGGGCGAGCCACGGCGCGGCTGGCCTTCAGATCATCCAGCGCAGCGACGACGAAGTTGGTCGCCCCCTTGAGGCTGGCGGGGTCGGCGCTGTTCTTGTCATCGATGCCGCCCATATAGACCATCGTCCCGGCGGGATTGACCACATACATGTGCGGGGTGGTCTTGGCGGCGTAGGCCCGGCCGACCTCGCCCTTGGGATCGAGCAGGATGGCGCTTGGCGCCGCCCCGGATTCGGTCTTCCAAGCGTTGGCCTGGGCTGCAGTCTTATAGCCCTGCTTGCCCGGCGCAGAGGAAATGACGCTCAGCCAGACGACGCCGTCGCCGGCCGCGCGCTTCTGCAGGTCCTGCATGGCCCCGGCGTTGTAGTGCTTCTGGACATAGGGGCAGCCGTCATTGGTCCATTCGAGGACCACGGTCTTGCCCCGGAACTCCGACAGGGTGCGGGTCTTGCCCGCGGAATCGACCGCGCTGAAGGCCGGGGCCGGCTTGCCGATGGCCGGGGCGGCCAGGGCCGGCGCCGCGATCAGGGCCGCGATCGCGGCGATCCCGGCGAGCATGGGGCGGCGGGGGAAGGATGGCGTCGTCATAGGCGTCTCCTGCGGGTTGATAGCGGCGGTAGGGAACGGGACCTCAGCCGGCGGCGGCCTCCAGGGCGCGGACCACCAGGCCTTCGGTGAGGATCTGAGGCAGGATCACCGGCTCGGCGCCGGCGCGGTCATAGACCAGGTAGAGGGGCACGCCGGCGCGGCCGTGGCGGGCGAGCTCGGCGGCGATCACATCGTCCTTCCGGGTCCAGTCGCCTTTCAGATAGACCGTCCCGGTCTCGGTCAGGGCCTGGGCGACGCCTTCACGGGCGAGGGCGACCTGTTCGTTCACCTGGCAGGTGACGCACCAGGCGGCGGTGAAGTTGACGAAGACCGGCGTCCCTTGCGCCCGCAGCTCGGCCAGGCGCTGGGCGCTATAGGGCTCATAGGGCAGCTCGGCCACCGCGCCGCTGGCCTCGGGGCTCGCGATCGCGGCGCTCTGATAGGCAGGGATCAGGGCCGCCAGCAGGGCGAGCGCCCCCAGGACGGCGGCCCCGCCGCGCAGGGCGAGCGCCCGCGACCGCCCCTGGGACAGGCCATAGAGCCAGGCGGCCAGGGCCAGGACGATGGCGGCGGCCAGCAGCCTGGCCAGGCCCATGGGACCGGCCTGCAGGGTCAGCACCCACAGAAGCCAGGCCGCCGCGCCGTACATGGGGAAGGCCAGCACCTTGCGCAGATGATCCATCCAGGGCCCGGGCCTGGGCAGCCTGGCGAGCAGGGCTGGCGCGAAGGCCACGGCCACGAAGGGCGCGGCGAAACCCAGGCCCAGGGCGGCGAAGACCAGCAGGGCGGCGGCGGCCGGCTGGGTCAGGGCCCAGCCCAGGGCCGGGGCCATGAAGGGGGCTGTACAGGGGGCGGCGACCACCACCGCGAGCACCCCGGTGAAGAAGGCGCCGGCCAGGCCGCCGCGGGTGGCGAGCCCCGAGCCGACCCCTTGCAGGGAGGTCCCGATCTCGAACACGCCCGACAGGTTCAGCGCCACGGCTAGCATCAGCAGGCAAAGGGCGGCCACAACCGGCGGCGACTGCAGCTGGAAGCCCCAGCCCACCGCCGCGCCCGCCGCCTGGGCGGCGATCAGCACGCCGGCCAGGGCCAGGAAGGTGACCAGGACGCCGGCCAGGAAGGCCAGGCCCTGGCGTCTGGCGCCGCTCGCCTCATGGGCGTGGCCGGCCAGACTGGCGGCCTTCATGGCCAGGATCGGGAAGACGCAGGGCATCAGGTTGAGGATCAGCCCGCCCAGGACGGCGAAGGCCAGGGCCAGCGGCAGGCCAAGCCCCGCCGCCGACAGACCGCTGGGGCGGGCGGCGGGCGGACCGAGGCCCGAAGCCTCCGGCGCGAGCGGACCCGCCTGGGCCTCGATCTCGTAATAGGCGTCACCCGCCTTCAGCACCCCGGCCATGACCTGCGGGGGCTCGGGCCCCTGGAAGGCGTAGCTGGCGGTCAGGCCGAGCGTCATCCCCTGCGATCCGCGCTCGATGGTCTGGGCTGCGGCATGGTCGATGACGGCGCCGTCGAAGGGGAAGAAGTAGCTGTCGGCCAGATCGGCGCCCGCCAGCGGCGCGCCGGTCACCGCCAGCCGCAGGCCCTGATCGTTGTTTTGGAAGGTCGCGACCAGATCAGCGCGGCGGGGCGCGGCGTCCAGGGCGCGGGCGATGGGGGCGGCCCAGCGGCCCGAGGGCTGGGCAGGCTGCGCCTGCACCGGCAGCGTCAGCTCCAGCAGGGCGTCTTCGGGAATGCATATCTCTTCACAGACCAGGAAGGCGGCGGCGGCCTTCAAGGTGATGGTCTGTCCCACCGGGGCGTTCGCCGGCGCCGTCAGGGTCATGGGCAGGAGGACCTCGCCTGAATAGCCATAGTTCACCAGTGGACCGGCGGGCTGGGGCTCTGGCGGCTGCCAGACGAAGTCCCCGGCGCTCCAGCCCGGCGGCAGGGTCCAGGCGATCTTGGTGGCCTCCCCGGAGTCGCCTGGATTGCGCCAATAGGTGTGCCAGCCCTTGTCGATCTCCTGGCGCAGGGCGACCTGGATGGTCTGGCCCGGCGCGATGGCCTGCGTCTGGGCGATCAGTTCGGCCTTCAGGTGGCCCGTGTCCACCGGGGCCGCCTGGGCGGCCGGAGCCGCCAGGGCCAGCAGGGCGAGGATCAGACCGGCGAAGCGTGGCGTCATCAGAGGGTCCGTGCCTGTTTGGGGTCGGCGCAATATGAGGCCAGATGGGCGCGGCCCGCAAACATGCGATTCGCGAGCCCCGTCCCTTTCGCCTTTACGGGGTTTGGGGCCGGATGGTTTCATCGCGGGTCAGCAGAGGGGCGGCCATGCCGGGGTCATTCGACGATATCGAGATCGGACAGGTGGTGGCCCTGGGCGCCGCGGCGGTGGACGCCCGGGCGCTGGACGCCTTCATCACAGCCTTCACCCCCGGCTGGACGGCCGATCGGGGCGCGCCCGACGCCATGGTGTTCGCTATCTGGGCCAGGCTGGACGGTCAGGCCGCCGTGGGCTGGCCCCAGACCAAGCGTCTGGGGGTCGACGCCCTGCGCTGGGTGCGCAATCCGCCGCCCGGCGAGCTGCTGCGCGCACGGATGACAATCATGGGCAAGGACCCGGTGGGCGAGGGCAAGGGCATCATCATCGCCCAGCACGACCTGCTGGACGAAGCCGGGCGGCTGGTCTTTTCCTGCCTGACCCGAAGCATCTTCTCCCGATAGACGCCGGGCGACGTCCAACGGGAGAGAGACAAGCCGTCTGGCCTAGCTGTTGGCGGCCTGGGGCGCCTGATTCTGAAGCTGCAACTGGCGGTTCATCGACAGGGCGACCAGCCGGTCCCACTGGGCCAGGGAGATCAGGTGGGCGAAGATCTGGTTCAGGGCGCCCGACTGACGCAGGTCCATGAACTTTTCGGCCGGCAGGGCGCGCAGGCGCTCTTCGGAGACGCCGAAATAGTCGGCCAGCTTCTGGGCCTCGCCCGGCGTGCCGTCCTCATTGACGGGCGTGTAGTAGGATTCTTTGGACTCAAACAGGTCCAGGGCTTTGAGCAGCTGGACGAAGTTCTGGGTCTTCTGCCGCTCCATCTCGTAGTTGTTGCAGAAGGTCAGGCAGTTCTGGGTGTACTCAGTCGGCTCACCCTTTTCGTCGAAGAAGGGCAGCTCCGGGTCGGTCTCGGCGAAGAAGGCCGCCGAACGGTCGACGCACAGGATCGACTGGCCAGCCTGGGCGTCGTTGGCGAAGACGAAGGGGTAGCGGCGCACATAGGCCGGCACATAGACGCCCGCGTCGAACACGCCGGTGGGCAGGACGAAGATGTTCTCGTCATGGTTCAGACCCATCACCTGCAGAGGGGTCTTTTCCTCGCCCACGAAGATGATCGGGCCATTGAGCACCGCCAGCTGGAATTCCGAAACGGTCAGCGGCACCAGATTGTGCTTGGCCGCGAAGCTGAAGGGCCCGTCGATGCGCTTGACGCCCATACCCTTGTGGGTGGTCGGGTTCAGCGGCTCGGGCTGGTTGTAATAGAGAACATTGCCGGTGAGTTGGCCCGTGGCCGATGGGGTCGTCTCGGTCATTAGAAACCTTCGAGGATTCGGGGGCCCGACGGGGCCCGGAAGGCCCGCGCGCGGAGCGGTCGGGCGCTTCTAGCCGATCAGGGCAAGGGCGGCAAATGCCAGGACAGATGCTTGCGTCGCGGCCTCTGTGCCGGTTCAATCAGCGCCATAGAAGAGCAGCCCCATCCTTGAACGGGCTCCGGAGGAACATTTTAACATGCCTATCTTTTATCCCGACATTCTCGACCAGCGTACGGCGCCGCGCACCTTCACCTATGGCGACAAGGACGTGATGCTCTACGCCCTCGGCGTCGGCATGGGTCAGGACCCCATGAACGAGACGGAGCTTCCCTTCGTCTATGAGAAGAACCTGAAGGTCATTCCGACCGCGGCCACCGTTCTGGCGGCCGGCGCCCGGGCCTCGGCAAACGCCGGCCCCGCCCCGCAGATGCCCGAGGGCCACCGCCCCAGCCAGATCAATTTCCTGATGGTCGTCCATGGCGAGCAGAAGGTGGAGCTGCACAAGCCCCTGCCGACCAAGGGGACCTTCACCGTCGAGGGCCGCACGGTCGGCGCCTATGACAAGGGCAAGGACAAGGGCGCGGTCGTCATCAATGAATCGGTCTGGACCGATGAGAATGGCGAGAAGGTCGCCACCCTGACCTCGTCGACCTTCGCCCGCGGCGACGGCGGATTCGGCGGTCCCACCGAGGGCGCGCCGGAGCCGCACAAGGTGCCCGAGCGGGCGCCGGACATGTCGGTGGACTTCACCACCCGTGAAGACCAGGCCCTGCTCTACCGCCTGAACGGCGACCGCAACCCGCTGCATTCGGACCCGGACTCGGCCAAGCGCTCGGGCTTCCCGCGGCCGATCCTGCATGGTCTGTGCACCTACGGCATCACCTGCCGCGCCATTCTGCAGGCGGTGACCGACTTCGATCCCGACCAGATCAAGAGCCATCAGGCCCGCTTCTCCGCGCCCGTCTTCCCCGGCGACACCATCACGGTGGACATCTGGAAGGACGGCAAGGAGATCAGCTTTGAGGCGCGGGTGAAGGATCGCAACGCCACGGTGATCAAAAACGGGCTGGCTGTCCTGCGCTAGGCCAAAGCCATCTCGGAACGGTTCCCCCTCAGGGGGAGCCGTTCTAGAGAGGGGAGATGATCCGTATGCATCCCGCTCTCGCCGCCCTCGCCTTCGCCGCCGGGATTTCGGCCTGCGCCGCCGCCCCGACGACTGCGCCAGCGCCCTTGGCCGACGCCAACAGCCCGACGTTCGTCCCGCCGGAGATCGACGGCTATCTGACCGCGAACGACCTGGACGGCGTGAGCCTGATCGGGCCGCCGCCGGCGCCTGACAGCCCCCGCGGCCGGGCCGACGCCCAGCGCTTTGAAGAGACAAGATCCCTGGAAGGCACAGCCCGCTGGGCCAAGGCCGCGGCCGACGCCGACCTCTGGGGCGGCAAGGCGCTTAAGGGCTATGCCTGCGCCTCAGGCCTGGACATCAGCCCGCAGACGACCCCGGTCACCGCCCATATCCTGGAGCGGGCCGAGCAGGACGTCCGCACGGTGAGCACCCCGGCCAAGGACCACTATGCCCGCCTTCGGCCGCTGATCGGCAATGACAAGCCCATCTGCGTTCCCCGGGCGCCCTGGATGGAAATCAACGCCTCCTACCCCTCAGGCCACTCCATGACAGGCTGGGCCTGGGCGCTGATCCTGGTGGAACTGGCGCCCGACAAGGCCGGGCCGCTGCTGGAGGCCGGTAAGGAGATGGGGGAATCCCGGGTCATCTGCGGCATGCACTATCCCAGCGACGTGGAGGCCGGGCGTGACCTGGCCGCGGCCATGGTGGCCCGCATGCGCGCCAATCCCGCCTTCCGCGCCGACATGGAAAAGGCCCGCCGCGAGGTGGCCCGCCTCAAGGCGCCGCCGAGCGGCTGCGCGCTCTAAGGGGTCGCGACCCAGACCCAGGAAGGCCGGAAGGGATCGTCCGCCGGCGCATTAGGATTTTCGAAGTCGAGATCGGGACGGCGGACCAGGCCAAGCCGCTCCATGACCGCCTGTGAGCGCAGGTTGTGCGGGCTGGTATAGGCCCAGACCTCCGGCAGGCGCAGGCGGCCGAAGGCGTCGGCGAGGGCCGCGGCGGCGGCCTCTGTGGCGTAGCCCTGGCCCCAGGTCTGCGGGATCAGACGCCAGCCGATCTCCGGCGTGCCGGCGATCGGCTGGCTCTCATGGGCGGGCATGACCCCGCACCAGCCGAGCACCGCGCCGTCCGAGCGCCGCTCGACGCAGAACCGGCCATAGCCCAGGCGATCGAACGTCTCCTCGACCCGCGCCAGCCGGGCGTCGGCCACCTCAGGGCTCAGCACCCCGCCCAGCCAGTCCATCACCTGCGGATCGGCGAAGATGGCGTGGAAGGCCGGCCGGTCGTCGTCGCGCCAGCGCCGCAGGATGAGCCGCTCGGTCTCGATCATGGGCGCAAACCTAGGCCGCAGGCCCGGCTCGCGCCAGGGCTCAGGCCGGTCGCGGGCCGGTCAGGTCGCCGTAGAGGTCGGTGCGGCGATCCCGGAAGAACCCCCAGGCGGCCCGGTGAGTGGTCAGAAAGTCCAGGTCGAACTCGGCCGCCAGCACGCCCTCCTCGTCCGCGCCGAACTCGGCCACCAGGTCCCCGCGGTGATCGGCGATGAAGGACGAGCCATAGAACCGCTGGCCGCCGCCGGGATAGTCCGCCCAAGACTCGAAGCCGGTGCGGTTGGCGCCGACCACCGGGATTACGTTGGACACCGCATGGCCCTGCATGGCCCGGCGCCAGGGGGTGGCGGTGTCCAGGGTTTCGTCATGGGGCTCAGACCCGATGGCGGTAGGATAGAACAGCACCTCGGCGCCCATGAGCGCCATGGCCCGGGCCGCTTCGGGGTACCACTGGTCCCAGCAGATGCCGACGCCCACCTTGCCGAACCTTGTGTCCCAGACGCGGAAGCCCGTGTCGCCGGGGCGGAAATAGTACTTTTCCTGATAGCCCGGCCCATCGGGGATATGGCTCTTGCGATAGACCCCCATGGGCGAGCCGTCGGCGTCGATCATCACCACGCTGTTGAAATAGTGCGGCCCTTCGCGCTCATAGATCGAGATCGGCAGCACGATCCCCAGTTCGGCCGCCAGGGGAGCGAGCGCGGTGACGCAGGGGTGCTCGCGCCAGGGATGGGCGGTGGAAAACCAGCGCTCCTCTTGGGTGACGCAGAAATAGGGACCCTGGAACAGCTCGGACGGCAGGACCACCTGGGCGCCCTGGCCGGCGGCCTCCCGGATGAAGCCTGCGGTCTTCTTGATGTTGGCGGCGAGATCCAGGGAGTAGCTGGTCTGGATCGCGGCGACCTTGATGATACGGGCCATCAGGCGGGCTCCTGCTGGGTTATGCAGTGGAAGGAGCCGCCGCCCGTGAGGATGGCGGCAGACGGCAGGCCGATGACCTCGCGGTCGGGAAACACGGTCTTGAGGGCTTCAACGCCCATTTCGCCGGGGCGCTGCGCATAGGTGGGCACGATCACCGCCCCGTTGGCGATGATGAAGTTCATGTGCGAGGCGGGCGTATAGTCGCCATCAGCGTTCTCGATCCAGCCGGGCGAGGGGATGCGCACCACCTTCAGCCGCTCTCCGCGGGCATCGGTCATGCCGGCCAGGCGCCGGGCGGCGTCGTCATAGGCGTCCATGTTCGGGTCGCCCCGGCCATAGGCGACCGGACAGACCACCACGCCCGGCGCGACGAAGCGGGCCAGATTGTCCACATGGCCGTCGGTGTGATCGTTCTGCAGACCATCCCCCAGCCACAGGGTCTTGCGCACCCCCAGGGCTGCGGCGAGCGCGGCCTCGGCGACGTCTGCGCTCCAGCCCGGATTGCGGTTGGCGTTCAGCAGGCACTGGCCCGTGGTGAGCACTGTGCCAAACCCGTCATGATCCAGCGCTCCGCCCTCCAGGATGAAGGCGTTGGACGCGAGCGGCACGCCGGCATGACCGGCGATCTGGCCCGCGACGGTCTCGTCGTGGGGATAGACATACTTGCCGCCCCAGCCGTTGAAGCGGAAGCCCCGGGCGCTCCAGCCGTCCCCCTGGCGGGCGAAGATGGGCCCGGTGTCCCGCAGCCAGATGTCGCCGAAGGCGCCGGGGATGACTTCGATCCCGGCCTCGCCGTCCAGCAGACGCCGGGCGTCAGCTTCGCCTTCGGGAGAGCCGGTCATCAGGCGCACCCGCTCCTGGCCGGGGCCAGCCAGGGCGCGGGCCAGGGCGGCCACCTCGGCCTGGGCCTGGGCATAGTCCTCTCCCCAAAGATCCTCATGGCTGGGAAAGCCCAGCCACATGGCCCGGTGCGGCGCCCATTCGGCAGGAACGACAAGGCTCATCAGTATTTCCCTCTCACGGGCGCGAGCCCGTGGGTCAGACAGAACGCGCGCAGATGGGGGTCGCGGGCGGCAAGGTCAAGCGTCGCCTTGAAGCCCGCGCCCACGAAAAAGGGGGCGGCTCGAAAGCCGCCCCCCAGGTCTCGTTCCGATCGGGATCGATCAGAATTCGTAGCGCAGGCCGACCTGGACGGCCCAGAGCGACTTGCCGTTGTTGTCGATGTTCTCGCGCAGGCCATTGGCGTTGAAGTTCGAGTACCGGTAGCGCGCGCAGGTCGGGTCGCCGCTGGCCACCGCGGTTCCGGCGGCGTTGGCGCAGCTGACGCTGACCAGATTGTTGACGTCGGTGTACTCCTCCACGATGCCCCACTCGTCGTTCAGCATGTTGAGAACGTTCTGGAGGTCGAGGACGAGGCGGAACTTGTGGCCCGGGAAGTAGGACGGCAGTTCCTGGCTGAGCTGCAGGTCGACGAGGTGAATGTCGTCGTTCTGATAGTAGCCCTTCGGAACGATCTGGTTCTGCGGCAGGCCGAACTGGTTGACCGCCCGCAGGAAGTTGTCGCGGGTGGAGACATCGGCGAAGCGCACCAGCCCATAGTCGAGCCCGCTGGCGCCACCATTGCCCGACATGTCCGGCACATAGAGCAGGTGGTTGGAGCCGCGGTTGACGCCGAACACCGGGCCGCGGCCCGAGGACAGATCGCCCATGGTGAAGGTGGTGCCGCGGCCCGAGCGCTTTTCAGCAAACAGGGTGGCGCGGGTTTCTAGATCCCACAGGAAGGACCGGGCGTAGCTCGCCTGGAACTTGAAGCTGTGCTCGATCTCTTCGTACGAGGAGCCGTAGGCCGGCTCGTTCGGGTCCTGCCCCGCCGGCGACTGGTAGCTCGAGCTCTGGGTGGAGCTGAACCGCAGGGACGAGGAGAAGTCGTCGATGTTCTGGTAGGTATAGCTGCCCACCACATCGAGACCGAAGTCGAAGGACTTCTGCAGCGAGACAGCAGCGACCAGACCCTTGCCCTCGTCGGTGTTGAAGATGACGAGGTCGCGGGCGGAGCCGAGGTTCTGCGAAGAGATGCCCGCCGCAGCCCGTTGCGCCGCCGTGCCGCCGACGCCGTCATAACGGATCCGGCCGTCCGGGGTGAACTGGCCGACGCCATTCACGACAAGCTGATTGGCGCGGGTGTCGCGGACATAGAGGCCGTTGCGCACCTGGGTGCCGACCACGTCGAGGCCCAGGTTCCAGCCGTCCCACAGCTCATACTGAGCGTTCAGGAACACCTTCCAGTCCGAGGGGAACTGGAAGCCCGGAGCGAAGGCGGCCACTTCCGTCGTGGGGGAGGCCGAGCCGCCGCCCTGGAAGGCCCGGACCGCGGCCGGGATGTCATAGAAGGTCTGGGGGTTGGCGCGCGCCAGGTCGAGGGCAGCAGAGCCGATGGTCTGGTTGAAGCCCGGCGTGCCGGTCGTCTCGATGAAGCCGGTGGCGGTGCGCTGAATGTCCACGCCCGAGGTCAGGAAGCCCGCGCCGCCGCCGTAGGAGTTGGAGGCCAGCACGTCAGGCACGCCGCCGGAGAACAGACCGCCGCCGATCCGAACCTTCAGCCGGTCGGTGGCCCGCCAGTCGATGGAGACCCGCGGCATCATCACGCTGCGGCCGTCATAGGTGGTCTGGTTGGAATAGCCGTTGCGGGCCAGGAAGTTGACGTTCAGCGGCGGCTTTTCGTCATTGGTGTACCAGTCGTAGCGCAGACCAGCCGAGACCGTCAGGTCCGGGGTGATGTCGTAGGTGTCCTGGAAGAAGACCGAGTTCAGGCGGTACTTCAGGGCCGCGGCGGCGTCGCGGGTGCTCAGGCTGCCGATGGCGTCGGTGTAGCGCAGGCGGCTGGCCCGGCCGGCAGCGAAGTCGGCGATGGAGTCGAAGTAGTACTGGCCATCCTGGGTCGGGATGAAGATGTTGAAGATCTCCTGCTCCTGGGTGGAGAAGCCGAACTTCAGCAGGTGCTCGCCGAGCGCCCATTCAGCCTTGAGCTGGACCGTCAGGTTGTCGGTGGCCAGTTCGTTGGCGTGACGGAACTCGTCGGGACCAAAGCGCAGGATCGAGGGGTTGGCGGCGCCGGCCAGATCGCAGGTGGTGGCCGACCCGCCGCTGGTGGGCGCCAGGCAGACCTGGACGTCGGAGAACTCCTGGCCCGACGGGGGCAGCTGGCGGCGCTCATAGTCGCGCAAGGTGACGCGCAGCTGGGTCGAGAAGTTGTCGGTCCAGTCCGAGTTCAGCTCACCGGTGTAGGAATAGTCCTCTTCACCGGTCAGGTACCACTGGGAGTCGAGACCCGCGGTCGAGGTGGTGATGTTGGTGCGCTGATAGACTTCCGACAGGGCGTAGCGCGCCGTCAGGGCCAGACGATGCCGATCGGTCAGGTTCGCGTCGATCTTGAACGAGTACTTCTCATCCAGGATCGGCTTGGTGCGGGCGATCGTGCCGACGTCAAATTCAGTGGCGTAGTTCGCGTCAAAGATGCCGGTGACCTGGTCGATCAGGGCCTGATTGACGCCGCGGACGGAGTTGGCGAAGCCCGCGCCTTCCGGACCGGTGGAAGTCGTGTCGGTCGACTCATAGATTTCGTAGGAGGCGGCGAAGAAGACCCGGTCCTGCCAGATCGGGCCGGACAGGAAGGCGCCCCAGTTGTTCTGGCTGACCTGCGAGGGGATGTCATTGCCGCGGATCGAGCGGCCGACCATGCCGTCATTGAGGTAGTTGACGAACAGGCTGCCGCTGAAGTCGTTGCCGCCGGACTTCAGAACGACGTCGAGGGCGCCGCCGGAGAAGTCGCCGTTCTCGACATCGACGGGAACTGCGTCGACGGTGAACTGCTCGACCGCGTCCAGCGAGATCGGGCCGCGGCGGGTGGGCGTGCCGCCGGTGTTCAGGCCGAAGTCGTCCTGGGCTTGAGCGCCGTCGATGGTGATGCGGTTGTTGCGCGGATTGGAGCCGGCGATGGAAATGCCGCCGTCGCCGCGGGTGTTCTGGGTGACCAGCGGGCTGCGGCGGGCGAGATCGCGGATGTCGCGGGTGACCGAGACGACGCTTTCGATCGCGGTCTCGTCAAGCACCCGGCGGACGCCAGTGCTGGCCTCACCCGGGGTCGCAGTGACGACGAGTTCGGAGACTTCCGAGAAGAGGTCGAAGCTCAGGCGGGTGGTTTCGCCGAGCGTCAGGAACACGTTTTCCTGGGTGCGCTGGCCGTAGCCGGGCGCCACCACCGTAATGGTGTAGGGACCGCCGACGCGCAGGCCGCGGGCGTCGAACACGCCCTGGGCGTTGCTCGTGGTGACCGACCGGGTGTTGGACGGCGTGTGGACCACGGTGATCGTGGCGTTTCCGACCGGGGCCCCCGCCTCGGTGATTACGTCGCCGCGGATCGCCGCGGTGGTTTCCTGCGCGTAGACCGCGCTGCCCATGGCGCAGACGAGCGCCGTGAGAGCTGCGCCGCCGGCGAGCCGCTTCATAGAAGTCATTGTGAGATTCCCCTCTCCATCGAGCCCCGGAGCGGGCGTACGCACAATCGCCCCGAGTCCGGCGCTCTATACAGCCAAGTGGGCCACTTGTAGGTGATGGATTTATGACGGCGGTGACCTGTTGTGACGGCGCCACACCGCAAGGCGCCTGGACCTTTACAGCGCCTCCTGGGCGAGCAAACGTCCGCACCGTTTCGGGAGCCGCCCTTGTCCAACGCCGCCACGCCCTCGCCTGCTGATCCCGCCATGGCCGCCTGGCGGATGGCCCTGTGGATCACGGTCGCCCTGACCGCGGTGCGGCTGGCGGCGATCTTCATCACGCCGCTGGAGCTCTATCCCGATGAAGCCCAGTACTGGCTGTGGTCGCGGACCCTGGATTTCGGTTATTTTTCAAAGCCCCCCATGGTGGCCTGGGCCATCTGGGCGACGACGCTCGGCAGCGACGCCGAGCCGTTCGTGCGGCTGTCGGCGCCGCTTTTCCAGGCGGCCACGGCGCTCGGGGTGTTCGTGCTCGCCCGGCGGCTCTATGGACCTGAGGTGGCCCTGGCGGCCTGCGCTCTCTACCACCTGATGCCCGGCGTCCAGCTGTCCGCAGCGGTGGTGGCCACCGACGCGCCCCTGCTCGCGGCCCTGGTCTGGGCCCTGGCGCTCTATGTTTATCTTCCGCAGACGGAGGGACGGCGGCGATGGGTCGCAGCCGCCGGCGCCGGGACCCTGCTCGGTCTGGCCTTCCTGTCGAAGTACGCCGCCATCTACGCTTTGGTCGGGGTGGGCTTGCACCTGCTGATCAGCCGGGAGGCCCGCCGGGTCTGGACCCCAGGCGCCATCGTCGCCGCGGCCGGCGCGACAGCGGCGGTCATGGCGCCCAATCTGATCTGGAACGCCCGGCATGGCTTTTCCACGGTCACGCACACGGCGGCCAACGCCAACTGGAGCGC
The DNA here is from genome assembly GCF_030693405.1 of Phenylobacterium sp. Taxonomy (GTDB): domain Bacteria; phylum Pseudomonadota; class Alphaproteobacteria; order Caulobacterales; family Caulobacteraceae; genus Phenylobacterium. The sequence continues at coordinate 38,010 of NZ_JAUYAW010000010.1, read as the reverse complement.
GGGCGACCTGTTCCATCCCGGGGCCATGGTCGAATTCATCGGCTCCCAGTTCGGCGTCTTCGGCCCCATCCCCTTCGCCGTCCTGGTGGGCGGCGCCGCCCTGCTGGCCTGGCGGCGCCGGCTGACGGCGGCCGACCTCACCCTGCTCTGCTTCGCCCTTCCGCCCTTCCTGATCGTCACCTTTCAGGCCCTGCTCAGCCGGGCCAACGCCAACTGGACGGCTGCGGGTTATGTGGCGGGCGTGATCCTGGTGGCCGCCTGGCTGCTGCGCTGGCGGGCCAAGGGGTGGTTCATCGCCGCCCTGGCGACCCAGGGCCTGCTGGCGGCGGCCTTCCTCGCCTTCGTCATCTCACCGGACCTGGCCGAGCGGGCGGGGATGGCCAACGGCTTCAAGCGGGCCAAGGGCTGGTCGCAGATGACCGAGGCGCTGACCGACCGGGCCATGCATGATCTGCGGGTGAGCGCCATCGCAGTGGACGACCGGTTCATGTTCAACGCCGCGGCCTATTACGGGCGGGACTATTTCGCCCGGCCGGACGCTGCGCCACTTCGCATGTGGGTGCGCACCGCAAGCCCGCAGAACCAGGCCGAGGCCGAGACGCCCCTGACGGCGGCGGACGGCGACCGCATCCTGGCGCTCAGCCTGGAGCCGGACTTCACCGCGGAGATGAAGGCCGATTTCGCCTCAGCCGGCGAGAACGAGTTCGTCAATGTCTGGCTGGATGGCGAACGGAGCCGGCGGGCGGAGATCTTTGTCGGCGAGGGCTTCGCGCCTCAACCGCGAGACCCGGTCACCGGCCTGCCCATACGGCCTTGATCGCCCGCTCGCGGCCACAGCCGACCTTGTAGGCCTGGTAGCGGCCGGGGTTTTTCTCGGCGAAATCCTGGTGATAGGCCTCGCCCATCCAGAACCGGGCGGCGGGGCGGATTTCGGTGGCCACCGGCTTGCCCAGCGTCCTGGCCACCTCGGCCTTCACCCTCAGGGCCGCGTCGCGCTCGGCGCCGGAGGCATAGAAGACCGCGGTCCGGTAGGAGGGGCCCTGGTCGCAGATCTGGCCGTTGGGGTCGGTGGGGTCGATGCGGCGGAAGAAGCCCCGGGTCAGCTGCTCATAGCTGAGCCTGGCCGGATCATAGACGACCCGCACGGCCTCCAGATGCCCCTCATGATTCTGATAGGTGGGATTGGCCTTCGCCCCGCCGGCATAGCCGACCACCACATCGACGACGCCGGGGATCTGCTCCAGCTCATGCTCCACCGACCAGAAGCAGCCGCCGGCCAGCACGGCGACCGCCTGGCCAGGCGCCACGGGGGGCGGGGTCTTCGCTGGCGCGGCGGCGGCGGTGAGGAGGGCCAGCGGGCCGAGCACCATGGCCGCGAGGGTCGAGGTCTTCATGGGCGTCCTTTCAGCGGGGGCGAGAGGGCCTTTAGCCATCCCTTCGTCGCCCCCTCTGGAAGGGTTACGCAAACGCGACCTCGAAGGACGCCTCGGTGCGGGCGCGAACCTCATCGAGGGTGACGCCCTCGGCCAGCTCCACCAGACGCAGGGGCGAGCGGCCGCGGTTGACCTCGAACACGCCGAGGTCAGTGATCACCAGATCGACGACGCCCTGGCCTGTCAGGGGCAGGTTGCAGGCCTTGACCAGCTTGGGCGCGCCCGACTTCTCGCTGTGCTCCATGACGATGACCACGCGCTTGACGCCGGCCACCAGATCCATGGCGCCGCCCATGCCCTTGACCATCTTTCCCGGCACCATCCAGTTGGCCAGGTCGCCATTGGCCGCCACCTGCATGGCGCCCAGGATGGACAGGTCGATATGGCCGCCACGGATCATGGCGAAGGAGTCGGCCGACGAGAAATAGGACGAGGAGTCGAGCTCGGTGATGGTCTGCTTGCCGGCGTTGATCAGGTCGGCGTCCTCCTCCCCCTCAAAAGGAAAGGGGCCCATGCCCAGCATGCCGTTCTCGCTCTGCAGGGTCACCTCGACCCCGTCAGGGATGTAGTTGGCCACCAGCGTCGGGATGCCGATGCCCAGGTTCACATAGAAGCCGTCCTGCAGCTCGCGGGCCGCGCGGGCGGCCATCTGGTCCCGTGTCCAGGCCATCAGACTTCCCCTCCGGCGCCAGCGCCCTCGACGGCCCTGGGCCGTGTGGTCACGCGCTCAATGCGTTTCTCGAAGGCCGCGCCCTCGAATATGGCGTCCACATAGATGCCCGGCGTGTGGATATGATCCTTGTCCAGGTCGCCCGTCGCCACCAGCCGCTCCACCTCGACCACCGTCTTGGCGCCGGCCGTAGCCATCATGGGGTTGAAGTTCCGGGCGGTCTTGCGGAAGACCAGATTGCCGGCGCTGTCGCCCACATCGGCCTTGATGATGGAAAGGTCGGCGGTCAGGCCCCGCTCCATCACATAGAGCTCGCCGTCAAATTCGCGGACTTCCTTGCCCTCGGCCACCAGGGTGCCGACGCCGGTCTTGGTGAAGAAGGCGGGGATGCCGGCGCCGCCGGCCCGGATGCGCTCGGCCAGGGTGCCCTGCGGATTGAACTCCAGCTCCAGTTCGCCGGAGAGATAGAGCTGCTCGAACAGCTTGTTCTCCCCCACATAGGAGCTGATCATCTTTTTGATCTGGCGGTTCTCCAGCAGGACGCCGAGGCCGAAGCCGTCGATCCCGCAGTTGTTGGAGATCACCGTCAGGTCCTTCACCCCCTGGGCGCGGATCGCTGCGATCAGATTCTCAGGAATGCCGCAGAGGCCAAAGCCCCCGGCCATGATGGTCATGCCGTCGAACAGCAGCCCATCCAGGGCCTCGGCGGCGTCTTTGCGAACCTTGTTTGCCATGCCCCATACTACGCCGCAGCGCAGCAATTGGGAAAGTCCGGAAAACCGGCGGCCTCCGCTGAAGCCGCCGGTCTCAAGGTCTTAAGTCAGATCAGTTGGTCAGGGGCCGCAGGATGATCTCCACCCGGCGGTTCTGGGCGCGGCCCTCAGGCGTCGCATTGGTGGCGCGGGGCTGGCTCTCGCCGCGGCCTTCCACATAGAGACGGTCGGGGTTCACCCGGCCGCGGTTGACGAGGTAGCCGGCCACCGAACCGGCCCGGCGCTCGGACAGGGCCTGATTATAGGCGTCGGCGCCGGTGGAATCGGCATGACCGACCACGTCGACCAGCGTCTGGGGATAGGCGTTGAGGGTGCGCGCGACATCGTCGAGCACGGGGTAGAAGCGCGACTGGATGTCGGACTGGTCGACGGCGAAGGTGACGTCGCTCGGCATGTTCAGGATGATGTTGTCGCCCTGACGGATGACATCCACGCCGGTGCCGGCCAGCTGCTGGCGCAGCTCGGCCTGCTGACGGTCCATGTAGTTGCCAGCGGCCGCGCCCGCGAGGGCGCCGACGCCGGCGCCGATCAGGGCGTTCTTGCGACCTTCCGAGCTCTTATTGGTGTTGGTCAGGTAGCCCAGCGCAGCGCCGCCGAGCGCGCCGGCCAGGGCGCCGGTGCCGGTGTTGTTCCGCACCTGCTGGCCGGTATAGCCATCGGTGGTGGTGCAGGCGGCCAGCGCAAAGGCGCCGATAAGCCCTACTGAGGCTGCGGTCAGGTGACGCATTTGATCTCTCCGGGAGTTGTTATGGCTACAGCAACGCTAGGCCCCCTTACGAAGTTCCGATATGGCGGATTTAAGTCCGCCACGTGACGCCGCTCCGCGACCTGAAGGCTTCAAATTGACCACCGACACGATCATTCCCGTCTCGTTCGACGCCTATGACACCGATTTTGCAGGCTTCGCCCAGGCCCTGGGGGACTCCTTCACGCGCTACGGCTTCGCCGTGATCGGCGATCATCCCCTGGAACAGGCGAGGATCGAGGGCGCGCTGGCCGCCACCAAAGCCTTCTTCGCCCTGCCGGAGGCCGCCAAGCGCGCCTATGTGGTGGGCCAGGGCGGGCAGCGGGGCTACACCCCGTTCGGCGTTGAAACCGCCAAGGGCGAGACCCACCACGATCTGAAGGAGTTCTGGCACATGGGCCGGGACCTGCCGACCGGCCATCCCTATGCCCAGGTGATGCCCCCCAATGTCTGGCCAGGCGAGGTTCCCGGGTTCCAGGATGAGGTCAGCTGGCTCTATGGGGCGCTGGACGCCATGGGCCTGAAGGTGCTGGAGGCCCTGGCGGTCTATCTGGGTCTTGATCGCCAGTTCTTCGCGCCCACCGTCGACCACGGCAATTCGGTCCTTCGGCTGCTGCACTATCCACCGACCTCAGGCGAGGGCCCGCACATCCGCGCCGCGGCCCATGAGGACATCAATGTCATCACCCTGCTGCTCGGCGCCGAGGAGGCCGGGCTGGAGGTTCTGCGCCGGGACGGCAGCTGGCTGGCCATCAACCCGCCGGCCGGCTCCCTGGTCTGCAACATCGGCGACATGCTGCAGCGGCTGAGCAACCACCGCCTGCCGTCCACCACCCACCGGGTGGTCAATCCCGCCCCGGAGCGCCGCGGCGTGGCGCGCTACTCCACGCCGTTTTTCCTGCACTTCAATCCGGACTACGAAATCAGAACCCTGGCGGGCTGTGTCGATGAGACCCACCCCGACCGCTATCCCGAGCCGATCACCGCCGACGGCTACCTCCAGCAACGTCTGCGGGAAATCAAACTGCTCTGATCAACCGCGGGTTTTTTACACTGACCACCAAAATTTAACCCGCCATGCGGCAGTCTGCCCAGTCATCGGAGGGCAGACGCGTCAGCGCCATGGTCGACTTTCCAGCCGCCATAGAGGCCAGAGCCCGTCGCATCGCGATGATGAGCGCGCTGGACCTGTCCGCCCTGAAGACGCCCTTCGAACGGATTGGCCGACTGGCGCGGGCCCTGGTGGGCGGGGGCCTGGGCGACGTGATCCTGATCGATGGGGATCACACCTGGCACGCCAGCGCTGATGACGGGTTTTCCCGTCAGATCGCCGCCCACCGCTCCTTTGCGGGTCTGGCCGCCCAGGCAGAAGACGTCATGTGGATCCCCGACGCCCGGGCCGATCCGCGGTTTTCCGACCACCCCTATGTGACCACCGAGCCCTTTGTCCGCTTCTTCGCCGGCGCGCCCATCCGCCTGGGCGACGGGGGCGCGGTCGGCGCGGTCGTCGTGGCCGGGGCCGAGGCCTGCGCCTATGATGAGAGCCTGGCGGCGTGCCTGCGGGATCTGGCCGCCATGGCCGCCGGAGAGTGCAGTCGCCATCAGGCGGTGAACGACCTCGCCCAGGCCCATCTCAAGGCTCAGGCCGCCCAGACCCTGATGGCGGCCTTTGTGGAGACCGCGCCGGTCGCCCTGTGCCTGACCGACGCCGACATGCGGGTCATCCAGGCCAGTCCGCGGTGGCGCACCGAGCGGGGCATCGATGACCCGATCGGTCGGATCATTTACGACGTGAACCCGCGCACCAAGCGCTGGCGGGCGGTCTATGAACGCTGCCTTGAGGGCCACACCGCCCAGTACGAGCGGCTGGCGGTGGAGAATGATGATGGCCAGCAGCGCTGGCTGCGGGTGGAGATCACCCCCTGGCGCGACGGGGACGGGGCGGTGGCGGGCCTCCTGATCATGTCGGTGGACATCACCGACTCCGTAGCCGCCCTGGAGGAGGCCCAAAGGTCCGAAGAGCGTCTCAAGTTCGCCCTGGAGATCGGCGACCTGCAGATGTGGGAGATGGACTACCGGCGAAGCGTGCTGACGGCGGCGGGCGCCCGGGGTCTTCACAAAGGGGCGACGTTCCAGGACGTCGAACAAGGCATCTGGGAGGCGGTCCACCGCGCCGATCGCCCCCGGCTGATGGCGGCTTGGGACCGACATGTGCGTCATGATGAGCCGTTCCACGAAACCTACCGCCTGGTGCCCCCCGGCGGCGGCCCGGCGAGGTGGACGAGTTCGGCGGCGCGGGCGTTCAAGGACGCCGGCGGACGGATCGAGCGTGTGGTCGGGGTCATCCGCGACATCGACCGCCAGAAGCAGGACGAACTCGAACTCGTGAAGGCCAAGGAGGCCGCCGAGGCCGCCAACCGCGCCAAGAGCGAATTCCTGGCCAATATGAGCCACGAGATCCGCACGCCCCTGAACGGGGTCATGGGGGTCGCCGGCGCCCTGGCGCGCACACAGCTCGCCCCCCGACAGGCGGAAATGGTCGGGCTGATCGAAACCTCGGCCCAGACCCTCGAGGCCCTGCTGTCAGACATCCTTGATCTGGCCCGCATCGAGGCCGGACGGCTGGAGCTGCGGCCTGAACCCTTCGACCTGGGCGCCTCGGTGGCCGCCTGCGCGGCTCTGTTCCAGCCCAGCGCCGAGGCCAAGGGCCTGGACTTCCAGGTCGTCATCCACCCGGACGCCGAGGGCGAGTACCAGGGCGACGCCGCGCGACTGCGGCAGATTCTCTCCAATCTGCTGGGCAATGCGGTGAAGTTCACCACCCAGGGCTCCGTGCGCCTTGAGGTGACCAGCGCGCAGGGGGCGGCCGGACCTCACCTGGTCTTCCGTGTCGCAGACACCGGCATCGGCTTCGATGAGGACGCGCGCCAGCGTCTGTTCGGGCGCTTTGAGCAGGCCGACGGTTCGATCACCCGCCGCTTCAGCGGCACCGGCCTTGGCCTGGCCATTTCCCGCTCCCTCGCCGAGGCCATGGGGGGAACCCTTTCAGCAGACTCCCAACGTGACGCGGGCTCGGTCTTCTCCCTCACCCTAGACCTGCCCCGGGCTGCAGGCGCTGCTGAGGCCTGGAGGCGCGACGCCGACGCCGCCAGGGGGCCGGCGCCCCTGGACGGAATGCGGGTCCTCCTGGCCGAAGACCATCCGACCAACCGTCGGGTCGTGGAACTGATCCTTGGCGCCGCGGGTGTCCTCCTGACCTCTGTCGAGGACGGCGCCCAGGCGGTGGCCGCCTGGGAGGACGGAGCCTATGATCTCGTCCTGATGGACATGCAGATGCCGGTCATGGACGGTCTGAGCGCCATCGGTGAAATCCGCCGGCGCGAACAGGCCCAAGGGCGTGAGCGGACGCCGATCTACACCCTGACCGCCAACGCCATGCCCGAACACGGCCTGGCGTCCGCCGAGGCCGGCGCCGATGGCCACGTGACCAAGCCGGTCACGGCCGAGCGCCTGCTGATGGCGGTGGACGATGTCTGGTCGGCGCGGGCGTCAGTTGACGAGGTCGCCTGCCCCGCAAAGCTCGCCTGAACCTGAGCCCCGCGACGAAGACGACACTCAGCGCCGCCTCGTCCGTTCAATCAGGGGATCACTTGGTCAGGCGGAGGTTGTCGATCGAGCCGGCGATGGCGTCGAACGCCGCGCCCAGCTGCGACACGTTCTGGACGTCGAAGAACTTGTCCGGATCGGTGGCGCAGTTACGCAGCAGATCGCTGGATCCGGTCGTCACCTCCACTCGCACCGTGTAGAGGACGATCTCCTTGGCCTTGATGTTGTTGCACAAGAGCGCGAGCCGCTCGTCCATCTTCTGCGCGCGCAGACTGTTCGAGCCCGACGTGATTCCCAGCAACCCCTGCCAGATATAGCCCAAGCCGCTATAGGGCGAGCCGTTGTGGTTGCTGGCGCTGCCGAAGACGTTGTCGCCATCGGTCATCAGGATGATGATCTTGCGGTGGTTCTTGGTCCCATAGGCGACACCGTCGGCCAGGGGCGCATTGGGCGACAGGGTGTGCCAACCCCAGACCAGCCCCATGGGGATATTGGTGTTTCCCACCGCCTTCATCGAATCGATGGCGCTCTTCAGGGCGCTCATGTCGGTGGTCAGCGGCATGATCGGTTCAAGGTCACAACCCTGGTTGGGACCGCCGCCGCTGGGCTTGGCGTTGTTGTACTTGGCGACGTTCCCCTGCCGCGCCCAATTGTCCCCATTGGAGCCGTCGTCGATGTAGGTGTTCGGGTTTTTCGCCGTCCACCAGTTGAGCTGATCTGGCTCGTCGGGGGCGAAATAGGGGACGAAATAGCTGTCCACATTCGCCGAATAGGGCGCGGTGTCCTGGACGTCGAAGGGCTGGCGACGGCTTTCCACGCAGCCGCCCCAGACCTGATTGTCCTTCATAGACTTCAGGACGGCGAAGCGGTCGGTGTTGGCGGTGTTGAAGATGTCGCCGCCTGCGCCAGGCGTACCAGCCGCGTTGTGCCCGAGCGCCCGGCTGTCGAGCCAGTTGGGAATGCCCGGGCCGGTGCGCGTGGTTGTGTTGTAGGTCTTGACGCTGACGTTCTCGGCCACCCGCACCGTGCTGGAGAAGGGCACCAGGGAGATCTGTATTGGGTCCTTGGCGGTGCTTCGCTTGCCCGCAGCGTCCAGCTTGTCCACCAGATCCTTGGCCGCGCTCTTCAGGGTCGTCATCTTCGTGCCGGCCATCGAGCCCGTGTTGTCCAGCACCAGGGCGACTTCGAGCCTGTCCATGGCCCGCAACACCTCGGCGCCGGCCTTGACGTTGCCGTGCTGGAAGAAGCCGGTGGCCACGGCCATGGGGGTCATCTCCGCCGAGGCCACCACCTTGGGGCCGTCGAGGACGAAGCTGGACGTCACCAGGGCCGAACCGGGGAAGGCGCTGAGATTGGCCATGAGAGCCCGCTGGCCGACCTCATTGATCTCCTGTTGGGTCTGGGCGGAGGAACGGGCGGCGAACAGGGCGGCCGCGTCCAAGGCGTCCTGCAGCTTCTGCTTCTGGTTGGCGCCGATATAGAGGTCGAACACGCCGAGCGTCAGGGGAGCGAGCAGCACAAGCGCCACGGCGAAGATGATCGCCGCCGCCCCGCTCTCGTCCCGGGCGCCGGTCTTCAGCCGGGCGGTCAGGCCCTTAAGGATAGAGGTTCGCACGTCTGCGCCCCGCTCTTTCTAAACGTTCAGGGGCTGATGATGCGGCCTCAGGGTAAACGAACCCTCCGCAGAACAGGGTAAACAGGCGGGGCTTTTCGCCGCCGCAGCCGGGGTTCCGGCGCCGCTGGGCGACTTAAGCGTTTGGTGGGCAGCGCAGATTCAAGGAGACCGCCATGGCCGAACAGCCATCCCCCGACACTCTGGCGAAACTGGGCGCCGACCTCATCCTTAAGCAGGCGCTGGTGGACGGCCGCTGGATCAGCGGGTCGGCAAAGCCCATCGCCGTGGACAACCCGGCCGACGGAAGCCTCCTTGGCCATGCGCCGAGCCTGTCAGGCGAGGAGGTGGAGCGCGCCATCGCCGCGGCGGCGCGGAGCTTTCCAGACTGGGCGGCGCGCAAGGGGCAGGCCCGGGGCGAGATCCTGTTCCGCTGGGCCGCTCTGGTGAAGGCCAATGAGGAGGGCTTGGCGGCCCTGATCTCACTTGAGAACGGCAAGCCCTGGAAGGAGGCCCTGGGGGAGGTGCGCTACGCCAATTCCTTCATCAGCTGGTTCGCCGGACTCGCTGGACGCCTGGATGGACGGACCATCGAGAGTCCCAAGGATGAGGACCTGATCCTCTCCTTCCGCGAACCTGTCGGCCCGGTGGCGGCGATCACCCCCTGGAATTTTCCGGCCGCCATGATCACCCGCAAGGCGGCCGCGGCCTTCTGCGCCGGCTGCACCGTGGTGCTCAAGCCGGCCTCGGCCACCCCCTTTACGGCGCTCGCCTTGGCCAAGCTGGCCCTGGAGGCTGGCGTCCCCGACGGCGTCTTCTCCGTGGTGACCGGCGCCAACAGCGAGATCGGCGCCCGGCTGACGGGCTCGCCGCTGATCCGCAAACTCTCCTTCACCGGCTCCACCGAGGTCGGGCGCAAGTTGGCGGCCGACTGCGCCCCGACTCTGAAGCGCCTGTCCATGGAGCTCGGCGGCGCAGCGCCCCTGATCGTCTTCGAGGACGCCGATCTCGACGCCGCCGTCGAGGGGGCCGTGGCGGGCAAGTTCCGGGCGGCAGGCCAGACCTGCGTCTGTCCCAACAGGCTCTATGTGCAGGCCTCGATCCTGGACGCCTTCATCGCGCGCCTGAGCGAGCGGGTCGCCGCCCTGAAAGTTGGCCCTCCCCTGGAGGCGGGCGTGGAGATCGGACCGTTGATCAGCGAAAAGGCCCTGGACAAGGTCGAGGACCATATCGCCCGCACCAAGGCCAGCGGCGGGCGCGTGCTGACCGGCGGCGATCGGCACGCCCTGGGCGGGCGTTACTTCCAGCCCACCGTGCTGGAAGGCGGCGATGACCGCCTGTTCGCCGCCGAGGAGACCTTTGGCCCGGTGGCCCCGGTCTTCGGCTTCGACACCGAGGAAGAGGCCCTGAGCCGGGCCAACGCCTCGGACTTCGGCCTGGCGGCCTATCTGTTCACCCGCGACCAGGCCCGCGCCATGCGGGTCGGCCGGGGCCTGGAAGCCGGCATCATCGGGGTCAATACCGGCCTCGTCTCCACGGCCGCCAACCCGTTTGGCGGGGTCAAGCGGTCCGGCTATGGGCGGGAGGGCTCGGTCTATGGGGTGGACGACTACCTGCAGATCAAATCCCTGACCCTGGCGCTGGGCTGAGGCGGCGGGATGATTGACGGGGACGGATAGCTGGGGCTCCTCTAAACCGGCGATAGAGACGGGGTGGGGGACTTCTGATGACGCCGAGCGACGAGACGCCGAACGGACTCACCCCGGAACCGGCCGCCCCTGAGCCCGCCCCCCAGGGTCCAGACGTCGCCAAGACGCCCTGGTGGCGGAGCCTCAAGGATCGCATGAGCCATGGTCGGGCCCCGGTGGTTCTGGCCAGCGTTCTGATCGTCGCGGCCTTCGGCGGCGGCTTTCTCACCGCCAAGGGTGTCGACATCCTGAGCATCCCGCGGGCGGTGGTCTCCGGTGACGGCGTGGTCCCCGGCAGCTGGTCGCTGTTCGGCTCCCCGAGATCGGCCGACGCCCCCCGCCGCGGCGCCCCCATGCCCGAGGGCTTCGCCGTCTGGCGGACCCGCGTCGACACCTCCACCGCCCAGCCGCGGGCCTGTATCGAGCTGAGCCGGCCGCTGGATCCGGAGGCCGCCTATGGCGACTACGTCCTCATTTCCCCGGATCTGGGCGAAACCCCGGCCATCGCCGTGGAAGGCTCAGAACTATGTCTGGCGGGCCTGGGGTTCACCGAGCGCCGGGTGACCCTGCTGAAAGGCCTGCCGGCCATGGGCGGCGAGACGCTGGCGGCCAATGCGGACATCGACTTCACCTTCGGCGAGAAGCCGCCCTTCGTAGGCTTCGCCGGGGACGGCGTGATCCTGCCCCGCGAGGACTCCGACGGGGTCGGCATCGAGACGGTCAATGTCACCCGTCTGGCCATCGAGGTCTGGCGCGTCGCCGACCGCAATCTCGTGCGCACCTCGGTCAGCGCCCCGGAGCCTACCGCCGAGGGGGAATGGCCCTATGACTGGGGCTCTGACAGTCCCGACCAGGAGGGCCAGAAGGTCTGGAGCGGCGAGGTCGCCGTGGCCGGCGAGGCCGGTCGGCGGGCCACCACCGTCTTCCCCCTGGGCGCGGTGCTGCGCGAAATGAAGCCCGGCGGCTATGTCATCAAGGCCCGCGACGCCTCGGGCGGCCGCAGCCTGACAGCGGGCGAGGATTCCAATCCCCCGGCGCAGGCGCGGCGCTGGATCATCTTCACCGACATGGCGTTGAGCGCCTATGCCGGCGCCGAGGCCACCGATGTTGTGGTCCGCTCGCTCAAGAGCGCCCGTCCGCAGTCCGGGATCCGCGTGGCCCTGGTGGCCGCCAACGGCGAGGACCTGGCCGAGGCCCGCACCGATGGCCAGGGCCGGGCCCGCTTCGCCGCCGCCCTGACCAAGGGCGAAGGCGCCCTGCGCGCCAAGATGATCATGGCCTACGGGCCGCAGGGCGATCTGGCGATCCTGGACCTGGACCGGCCGCCGGCCGACCTGTCGCGCCTGGGCGTCGGCGGTCGCATCGAAACCCCCGCCGCCAGCACCGCCGGCCGCGCCGCAGCCACAGTGGTGGACGCCTACCTCTATACTGACCGCGGGGTCTATCGCCCCGGCGAGACGGTCCATCTGAACGCCCTGCTGCGCGATCGCGAAGCCCGGGCGGTGAAGGACCGCAAGGGCGCCATCGTCGTGCGCCGGCCATCCGGCGTCGAATACCGCCGGTTCGCCTTTGACGGCGCCCCCCTGGGGTCCGCCGCCGCCAACATCGCCCTCCCCCGCAGCGCGCCTCGGGGCCGCTGGCGCGCCACGGTAGAGATCGAAGGCCTGAAGGACCCGGCCGGCGAGGTGGTCTTCGCCGTCGAGGACTTCGCCCCGCAGCGGCTGGCGGTCAGCCTCACCGGCCAGGAGGCGACCCCCGTGGCCGCCGGTCAGAGCCGCAATCTCGATGTCAGCGCCCGCTTCCTCTATGGCGCGCCAGGCTCTGGCTTGCAGGCCGAGGGCGAGGCCCGCCTGCGCGTCGATCCCAACCCCTTCCCAGCGTTCGAGGCCTACCAGTGGGGCGACCAGCGCGAGCCCTTCCAGGAGGCCTTCGTCGAGTTGGGCCGTACGGTCACCGATGGGGAGGGCCGGGCCGTCATCACCCTGCCGCCCCAGGCGGCCGATAGCGCCCAGCCCCTGGTGGCGGCAACCACCGTCAGCGTCTTCGAGCCGGGCGGCCGGCCCGTGCGCGAGTCCCTGGACCTGAAGATCCGCCCCCGATCGACCTATCTGGGGGTCAAGGTCAGCCAGGCTGAAGCCGCCCGGGGCGGCGACCCCACGGTCAGCCTCGAGCTCATTTCCGTCGACCCCACGGGCCGGCGCATCGCCGCGCCCGGCGTCAGCTGGAGGCTGGTGTCGGAGAACTGGGACTATGACTGGTTCCAGCAGGATGGTCGCTGGCAGTGGCGGCGGACCAGCCGCGACGCCCTGGTTGACCAGGGGAGCGTCAATCTGTCGGCCGCAGAGGCCGCCCGCCTGACAAAGCGTTTGGGCTGGGGCGACTACCGGCTTGAACTGACCGGTCCCGACGGCGCGGCCAGCGTCATCCGCTTCACCTCCGGCTGGGGCGCGCCCGCACAGGACGCCGAGGCGCCCGATATCGTCCGCGTCAGCGCCGGCGACAAGACCTACGCCCAGGGCGACACCGTCGAGATCACCCTGAAGCCCCCCTATGCGGGCGAGGTCCAGGTGGCGGTGGCCACCGACCGGGTGCTCGACTTCCGCACCCTGACTGTGGGGGCCAACGGCGCCACTGTCCGCTTCCAGAGCGACGCCAGCTGGGGCGGCGGGGCCTATGTGATGGTCACCGTCGTCCAGCCGCGGGATCCGGTGCAGACGCCCAAGCCCCGGCGGGCGCTGGGCCTCGTCTATGTCCCCCTCGACCCCAAGGGCCGCAAGCTGGAGGTCGATCTCGGCACGCCGGAAAAGGCCGGCGCCCGCGAGGCCCTGTCGGTGCCGGTCACCGTCAAGGGCGCGGGCCTTGGTCAGCGGGTGCGGGTCACCTTGGCCGCTGTGGACGAAGGCATATTGCGCCTGACCCGGTTCGAGAGCCCTGATCCGGCCAAGTGGTATTTCGGCAAACGGGCGCTCGGCGTCGACTATCGCGACGACTATGGCCGGCTGCTCGACCCCAATCTCGGGGCCCCGGCCAATGTGAACTTCGGCGGCGACGAGATCGGCGGCGAGGGCCTGACGGTAACGCCGATCAAGACCGTGGCCCTGTGGTCCGGGGTGGTGGAGACCGGCCGGGACGGCAAGGCGACCATCCAGCTGCCGGCGCCGGACTTCAACGGCGAGCTGCGGCTGATGGCGGTGGCCTGGACCGACGACGCCGTTGGCTCGGCCTCCAAACCCCTGGTGGTCCGCGAGCCGGTGGTGGCCGAACTAGCCCTGCCCCGCTTCCTGGCGCCGGGCGACACCGCGTTCGCCACCCTGGAGCTGCACAATATCGAGGGCCGGGCGGGCGAGTACATCGCCCAACTGACCGGCGACGGCGGCATCCTCGCCCCCTTCCGCAAGGCCTATGAGCTGGCGGTGGGCCGCCGGCTGGCCGAGCGGGTGCCCCTGGAGGCACCCCGGGTCGCGGGCATCGGCAAGGTGAGCCTCGCGGTCACCGGCCCGGGCTTCTCGTCCACCCGCGACTATCCGATGGAGACGCGGCTGGGCTGGGGCCGCATCACCCGCACCACCACCGCCCTGCAGCAGCCCGGCGCGGCCTTCACGCCGCAACCTGACCTGCTGGCCGGACTGGCGGCGGGGGATGCGACCCTGCAGGTCAGCTATTCGCCCTTCCGCGGCTTCGATCCGGGGCCGATTGCGGTGTCTCTGCTGCGCTATCCCTATGGCTGCACCGAACAGCTGGTCTCGGCGGCCTATCCCCTGCTCTATGCCGGCAATGTCTCCCAGGATCCCAAGGCGCGACGGGCCAGCGCGGGCCTGACCCAGGCGGTCATCCGCCTGCTGGATCGTCAGACTCTGGACGGCGCGTTCGGCCTGTGGCGGGTGGGCGACGGCGAGGCCGACGCCTGGCTCGGCGCCTACGCCACCGACTTCCTGATCGAGGCCCAGAAGGCCGGCGCCCCGGTGCCAGCCGCGGCCCTGGATCGGGCGCTCGGCGCCATGCGGCACATCTCCCGTCCGGAGGGCTGGGCCAACATCTCCTATCGGCTGGAATATCCCAGCTGGTGGGCGGGTTCGCCCCAGGCCTCGGAGGCGGCCACCGCCGCCATGCGCCGCCGGGCCTCGGCCTACGCCCTCTATGTCCTGGCCAAGGGCGGGCGGGGCGACCTTGGCCGGTTGCGCTGGTGGCACGATGTGCAGATGAAATCCGAGACCTCGCCGCTGGCCAAGGCCCATGTGGGGGCAGGTCTCGCCCTGATGGGCGACAAGGCGAGGGCCCGGTCGGCCTTCCGCCAGGCGGGCCGCGCCCTGGGCTACCGCGAGGAGAGCGACTGGTATCAGAGCCCCCTGCGAGACCTGGCCGCCGTCATCGCGCTCGCCTATGAGGCCGGCGAAACCGAGATCGCCCGCGAGCTGCAAGGCCGGCTGGAGAATTCGGTTGAGGATCCCGAGGCGCTGAACACCCAGGAACAGGCCCGGCTGCTGCAGGCCGCCAACGCCATGATGACCGCCGCCGGCCCCCTGAAGATCGAAGGCTCCGGCGCCATCCCCCTGGCCGCCGTGGCCGGCGGCCCCCGCTGGGCGGTGGGCAAGCTCGCGGAGTCCCGCTTCGTCAACGCCGGACAGGGCGCGGTCTGGCGCACCGTGACGGTCACCGGTGCGCCGGTCGCAGCTCCTGCGGCGACCAGCAATGGCCTGACCCTGCAGAAGCGCCTGCTGAGCTTCACCGGCGGGCCGGTGGACGCCGCCAGCCTGACCCAGGGCGATCGGGTGATCATCGTCGTCTCCGGCCGCGCCCAGCAGGCCCGTTCCATGGCCCTGGTGATCGACGACCCCCTGCCCGCCGGTTTCGAGATCGAGACGGTGCTCGGCCCCGACGACGCTCAGAGCGGGCCCTTCCGCTTCCTGGGCGAGCTGTCGTCGGCCGATGTGCAGGAGGCCCGGGACGACCGCTATGTGGCGGCCATGGACCTGCCGGGCCGGGAAGACTTCGCCTTCGCCTATGTGGCGCGGGCGGTGACTCCTGGGGACTTCCTGCTGCCCGGCGCCCAGGCCCGCGACATGTACCGTCCGGCGGTCAACGCCCGCACCAGCGTCGGCCGCACGGTGATCGCGCCCGGCCAGTGAAGGGACTGACGTCCTTACAGGCGAGGCTGCGTCAGGCGGCGGACTCAGCCCAGGTCGTTCGGCGGCTGACCCAGGGCCTGATCGGCGCTCTGGTCTTGCAGGTGGCCGTGGTCGCCCTGGACGCGGCCCTGCCGCCGGACCTGTCCCGGGGGGCGGAGGCCTCCCCCGTGGCCCTGGATCGGCGCGGGGCCTGGCTGCGCGCCCTGCCGGTGGAGGATGGCCGCTGGCGCATCCGGGCCGATCTCGACCGCACCGACCCGAGCTTCGTCGCCCGGCTGATCGCGGTGGAGGACGCCCGCTTCTGGCGCCATCCAGGCGTCGATCCCTTCGCGGTGGTCCGGGCCGTGGGATCGGCGGCGATCACCGGCGAGGTGAGCTCCGGCGCCTCGACGCTCACCATGCAGACCGCCCGACTGCTGACGCCGCGACCGCGGACCCTGCCGGCCAAGCTGGTGGAGATGATCCGCGCGGTGCAGATCGAGGCGCGGCTGTCGAAGCGGGAGATTCTCGCTCTCTATCTGACGCTCGCGCCCTATGGCGGCAATCTGGAGGGGGTGCGGGCGGCCAGCCTCTCCTATTTCGGCCATGAGCCCTCGACCCTGACGCCGGGCGAACAGGCCCTCCTGATCGCCCTGCCCCAGTCGCCGGAGGCGCGGCGGCCCGATCGGCGGCCCGAAGCCTCCCGCCGCGCCAGGAACCAGGTGCTGGACAAGATGGTCCGGGCCGGCGCGCTCAGTCCTCTGGAAGCGGATGAGGCCGGCCAGGAGCCCATGCCGGGTCGCGCGCCGTTTCCGGCCCTGGCCTGGCACGCCGCGGGCGAGCTGGCCCGGGGCGCCAGGGCCGATGAGGCGTCTGTGATCTCAACCCTGGACGCCGGCCTGCAGTCGAGGCTTGAGCCCCTGGTGGCCCGGGCCGCCCGGGCGCAAGGGGCCGAAGCCACGGCCGCGGTGCTGGTGGTGGAGCTGGACGGCCGAGCCGTGCGGGCCTCGGTGGGCTCGGCGGGCCTTGAGCGGGCCGGCGGCTGGATCGACATGACCCGCGCCTTGCGGTCGCCCGGCTCTGCCCTGAAGCCCTTCATCTACGCCATGGCCTTCGAAGGGGGCCTGGCGGCGCCCGACACCCGCATGGCTGATGCGCCCCGCAGGTACGCCGACTACCAGCCCGAGAACTTCGACCGCGTCTTTCACGACCAGGTCACCGCCCGGGAAGCCCTGGTCCATTCCCTGAACGTGCCGGCCGTCGATACCCTGGCGCGGCTCGGCCCGGCGGCCTTCGAGGGGCGGCTGGCGGCCGCCGGGGTGCGGCTGTGGCGGCCGAGGTCGGAGACCCGGGACGCCGGCCTCGCCATCGCCCTGGGCGGCGTGGGCATTTCCCTGCGGGACCTGGCTGTGCTCTATGGCGCCCTCGGAGATGGGGGCCTCGCCCGCCCCCTGGCCTGGACGGAAACCCAGGCGGAGGCCCGGCGGCAAGAGCGCGGAGTGCGGCTGGTAAGCGAGGCGGCGGCCAATGAGGTTCTGGCCATTCTGCGCGAAACCCCGCCGCCGGCCGGGGTGACGCCAGCCGCCCTGAGCCGCGGCCGCCCGCTGATGGCCTACAAGACCGGCACCTCTTACGGCTTCCGGGACGCCGTCGCCGCCGGCATCGTCGGCGGACATGTGATCGTAGTCTGGAGCGGTCGGGCCGATGGCGGCGCGCGGGCCGGTCTGACGGGGCGGGACTCCGCCCTGCCCCTGCTGTTCGAGGTGGCCGACCTGCTGCAGGCGCCTCCCGCCGCGCCGGCGCCGCTCGCGCCGCGCAACGCCCCGGTGGCCCTAGACGACCAGGTCCGCGCCACCGAGGGTCCGCGACTGATTTTCCCGCCGGACGGGGCGGTGGTGCAGGTGGACGCCTATGGCCCGGCCTCCCGGGGCCTGGTCCTGGCCGCCAGCGGGGACAATTTGGCCTGGTACGTGGCCGGCCAACCGCTCAGCCCCGATCCGCTGAGCGGGCAGGTGCTCTGGCGGCCGGAGGGTCCAGGCTTTTATGATCTCAATGTGGTCGACGGCCAGGGCCGCGCCGCCCGCGCCCAGGTGCGCATCCGCGGCGGCTAGACGCGCCTAGTAGAGGCGGGCCAGGTCCTCAGGCCCGCTGCAGGTGACGTTCATGTCGTTCACCAGGCCGTCAGACAGAGCATAGACCCAGCCGTGCACGCTGATCGGCTGGCCCCGCAGCCAGGCCTCCCGGATGAAGACGTCCGAGGCCACATTGCGCACCTGGCGGATGACGTTCAGCTCGCACAGGCGGTCATGGCGGGCGTGCTCGTCCATGGCTTCCAGTTCGGCCCGGTTGGCGGCGTAGACCTCACGGATCGGATGCAGCCAGTGGTCCACCAGGCCGCGCCGCTGGCCATCGATGGCGGCGACCACGCCCCCGCAGCCATAGTGGCCCACAACCATGATGTGCTTCACCTTCAGCACATCGACGGCGAACTGCAGCACCGACAGGTAGTTGGCGTCCTGGGGCGGGGCGAGATTGGCCACATTGCGATGGACGAACAGCTCGCCGGGATCGAGGCCGACGATCTCATTGGCCGGCACTCGGCTGTCAGCGCAACCGATCCAGAGGTACTCCGGGCTCTGCTGGCCCACCAGGCGCTGGAAAAAGCCGGGATCAACCGCGAGCTTGCCTTCCGCCCAGGCGCGGTTGTTGTCCTTCAGGTGGTCGAGCATCTTGAGGTCCCTCGCCCTACGCTACACAAGTCCGGGTTCAGGCCGCCGCCGGGGCGTCGGGCTGTCGGTCGGGGTGGGCCGCGGCGAAGGCGGGAAGCGCCTGGGCGGCCGCAGCCGCCGCCCTTATGGCCGGATAGGGCGAAAGGTCCACCCCGTAGCGCTCGGCCGAATAGACCTGGGGGACCAGGCAGCAGTCGGCCAGGCCCGGGCTCGATCCAAAGGCGAAGCCCGCGCCGTGCCGGGCGATCAGCGGCTCCAGAGCATCGAACCCCTCGTGCATCCAGCGAGCGACCCAGACCTGCCGGTCGGCCTCGCTGACGCCAAAGGCGGCCAGTTGCTGCTGGATCCGCAGATTATTCAACGGGTGGATGTCGCAGGCGATGATCCCGGCCATGGCGCGCACCACCTGGCGGCCGGCGGGATCAGCGGGCAGGAGCGGCGGTTGCGGATGGGTCTCCTCCAGCCACTCCATCAGGGCCAGGCTCTGAGTCATGGCCTGCTCCCCAACGACCAACATGGGGGTCAAGCCCTGGGGATTGCGCTCAAGATAATCGGCGGCCCGCTGCTCGCCCTTGGGCAGGCTGACGGGGATGTAGTCATAGTCCAGGCCCTTGAGCCCCAGCGCGATGCGGACCCGGTAGGGGGCGGTGGCCCGCCAATAGCTGTAGAGGGTCAGTCCCATGGTCAGGCGACCTTGAAGCTGAGTTCGCCGACGCCCTCGACCGCACCCTGGACCACATCGCCCCGGGCGATGGGGCCGACGCCTTCTGGCGTGCCGGTGAAGATCAGGTCCCCGGGCGCCAGGCGCCAGAGGCGCGAGGCCTGGGCGATGATCTCGGCGACGTTCCAGATCATGTCGGAGACCACGGCGTCCTGACGGGACTGGCCGTTCACCGTCGCGGTGATCCGTCCCTGAGGGGCCGGCCCGCGCCAGCGGCGGATGGCCGAGATGGGGGCGGACTGGTCGAATCCCTTGGAGGCGTCCCAGGGGTGGCCTTTGTCCTTGGCGACCGCCTGCAGATCCCGACGGGTCAGGTCAAATCCCACGGCGTAGCCGAAGATCAGGTCGAGGGCCTCATCGACGGGCACATCTGATCCGCCAGCGCCCAGCGCCACCACCAGCTCGATCTCGTGGTGAAGGTCTGCGGTCGCCGAGGGGAAGGCCACATCAGCCCCCGGCGTCACGATGGCGTCGGCCGGCTTGGCGAAGAAGAAGGGAGGATCGCGATCATCCCCACCCATCTCGGCGCGATGGGCGGCGTAGTTGCGCCCGACACAGAGAATCCGGCGAACCGGAAAGACGACATCTTCCCCAAGCACGGGGACGACCGGGACGGGGGGCGGGGCCAGGGCGTATTGGGTCATGGTCAAGGCCCTACTCCCGACGCTGGCCAAAGAAAAGGCTTCCGCCGGGGAGGCGGAAGCCTGATCTTCAGCTCAGGCTGAACGTCCTGGACGCCTAGCGGGCGTTGGCCAGACGGTCCTGGATGGCCTTGGCCTGGTCCAGGTGCTGCTGGATGGCCGGGGCGGTAGCCGCGGCGAAGGCCTGCAGACCCGGGATGTCGCCATCGGCGGCGTAGCGCTGCATCAGGTTCAGGGCCTTCTGGTGGGTGTCCACCTGCAGGTCGATATATTCCTTGTCGAAGTCGGCGGCGTCTTCTTCCCGCAGGTCGTTGAGTTCGTCGGTCACGTCCTCATCGGCGGCGGTCGGCAGGGTGATGGGCTGGCCGGCGGCCTCGACAGCGGTTTTCAGATCCCGCGTGGTCTGGGTGTGGGCCTCGACCATCATCTGGGCGAAGGCCTTAACCTCGGCATCCTGGGCTCGCTCAACGGCCAGCTGCGAGGACTGGATTTCCAGCATGTCGCTCTGCGCCGCCAAGCGGGTGAAGTCGGCCGCCGACGTCTCGTCGGCCATGGTCGGAATGGTGGCGGCCGGGTTGGCGTCGGGCACGACGCTCTCGGCCGGGGCGGTGGCGGACTGGTCGGCCGGCTGACCGCAAGCGGCGAGCGAAAGCGCGGCGATCGCGGCGCCCGCGATAAGCAGGTGGCGAGTCATGTGAACTCCTGGGACGTTGACAACTTCAGACGACGCATCCGAACGATGCGGCTGCCGTCAAAACTCACGCCGTCGTGATCTGTTCCCAGAAAGTCGGAGAGCCCGATGACCGAAGCCGCCGCCCCTGGCCCCCTCGCCGGACTCCGGGTGATCGAGATGGGCACCCTGATCGCCGGGCCATTCTGCGGTCAGATCCTGGGGGATTTCGGCGCCGAGGTGATCAAGATCGAGGATCCCCGCAAGGGCGATCCCATGCGGCAGTGGGGCCGCAGCCTGCCGCAGGGTCTGTCCCCCTGGTGGCCGGTGATCGGCCGCAACAAGAAGTCGGTGGGGCTCGACCTGCGTCAGCCCGAGGGCCAGGAGATCGCCCGGACCCTGATCGCCAAGGCTGATGTGGTGATCGAGAATTTCCGTCCCGGCGCCATGGAGAAATGGGGCCTGGGCTATGAGGCCCTCTCGGCAACCCATCCCGGCCTGGTGATGGCCCGCATCTCCGGCTACGGCCAGACGGGTCCGCTCTCGACCCGCGCCGGCTATGGTCTCATCGGCGAGGCCATGGGCGGCCTGCGCCACATCACCGGCGAGCCAGACCGGCCGCCGGCGCGGGCCGGCATTTCCATCGGCGACAGCCTGGCGGCCATGCATGCGGTGATGGGGATCATGATGGCCCTTCATTCCCGGGATCGGACCGGCAAGGGCCAGGTGATCGACGCGGCCCTCTATGAGAGCGTGCTCGGCGTGATGGAGAACCTGGTCACCGAATATGACCTGACCGGCTATGTCCGCGAGCGGTCAGGCTCCATCCTGCCCGGGATCGCGCCGTCCAACGCCTACCCTTGCGCCAGCGGCGACATGGCGGTGATCGGCGGCAATGGGGACACCGTGTTCGCCAGGCTCTGCGCCGCGATGGACCGCGGAGACCTGGCCGCCGATCCCCGCTTCTCCACCCATGCCGCCCGCGGCGAGCGCCAGGGGGAGCTCGACGAGATCATCAGCGCCTGGACCTCGACCCTGGCCCTAGACGACCTGCTGAGCCTTCTGGAAGCGCACGGAGTGCCGGCAGGTCGCATCTATCGGGCGCCGGACATGATCGAGGATCCTCATTTCACAGCCCGCGAGGCGATCGTCAGCGTGCCGCACCCGGTCTTTGGTCAGGTCCGGATGCAGAACGCCTTCCCCAAATTGTCGGCGACGCCGGGCAAGGTCCGCTGGCCGGGGCCCGACCTCGGCGCCCATACGGACGAGGTGCTGAAGGATGTGGCCGGCCTGTCGGTCGAGGCCATCGCCGGCCTGCGGTCGCGGGGCGTCGTCTGAGCCCTGGAGCCCTTTCCGATCGGATTGAAGCAATCAGATCGGATAAAAAGTGCTCTAAATCAAAAAGTTAGAGCATTTTTGATCCGATAACCGCGTCTCACTTATCGGCAAATGCTCTAAGTCCGCGGCGCCAGCAGATCGGCGACCGCGGCGGTCACCTGGGTGACGTCATAGGGTTTGCGGATCACCGGCGCATCGAAGCCGCTGGGGGCGCCGCCCGCATCGCCATAGCCGGTGGCGAAAACGAAGGGGACGCCCCGTTCGGCCAGGATATCGGCCACCGGCCCAACGGAAAGGCCGTTGAGATTGGCGTCCAGGACGGCGGCGTCGAGAGGCTGGTCCAGGAGGGCGAGGGCCTCCTCAAGCTCATAGGCAGGGCCCACCACCACTGCGCCGGCCTCCGAAAGCCCGGTTTCCAGTTCCATAGCCAGGAGCGCGGCGTCCTCGACGATGAGCACCCGGGCGCCGGCCAGACTGACCGGACCGGCAGGCCCGGCGGCGGCCTCGGGGGCGCGGCCGAGGGGCGCGTCCGGCACGGTTTCCGGACGGGCGACCACAGCCGCGGCCCCAGCCTCCAGACGCGCCCGGGCCCCCGTGGGGGGGAAGTCCAGACGGGTATGGCCATTGAGCTCCCGGCCGGTCACCTGGCTGAGCAGGGTGGAGCCAAACCCGGTCCGGCCAGGCGGGGCGACCACTGGCCCGCCCGACTCCGTCCAGTCCAGGGAAAAGCCCCCCGAAGGCGCCGCGCGCCAGACCACGTCCACGTGGCCGGTCTCAACCGACAAGGCGCCGTATTTCAGGGCGTTGGTAGCCAGTTCGTGCAGGGCCAGCGAGACCGCATTGGCGGCGCGCGGGGTGAGGAACAGCTCCGGCCCCTCCCACCGGGTCTGACCTGGCGCCAGCCCGCCGAGTTCGGCGGCCACCAGATGGTCGATGGCCGCGCCACGCCAGCGGGCGGCGGTGAGCAGTTCGTTGGCCGAGCCCATGGATTTCAGGCGGCCGAGGAAGGTCTGCAGGAACCCCTCCATGGAGGAGGTTCGCTTGGCGGTCTGCACCGCCAGGGCCTGGACCGTCGCCAGGACGTTCTTCACCCTGTGGTCGATCTCGGCCATCAGGGCGTGGCGTTGCTGTTCCTCGAGCTTGCGGGCGGTGATGTCCTCGACGATCCCGATGACCCCCTGGATCTCGCCCCGGGCGTCACGGATCCGCTGGCCGACGACCCGAAGCCAGACCACTCCATGGTCCGGTCGCGGGGCGGCGCGGCACTCCACCTCATAGCGGTCGTCAGCCTCGAAGCCCGCCAGCATCTGCCGCAGGGTGTCTTCCAGATCGTCAGGGTGGATTCGCGGCAGGAGGGCGCGACCGCCGTCGGCGGGAAGATAGCCGGCCGCCCCGCCGGTGATGGCCGCCATTCGGTCGCTGACGATGCAGAAATCGCCAGGCACATCATACTGGAACTCCCCCAGACCCGCGGTCTGGAGCGCCAGTTCGAGATGCTCCATGTTCAGGCGCGCGCGCCTCGGGTCATCGACCATGGTCAAAGCCTAACGCCGGCCGCGCAGCGATGCGACAAGAACCGTGCAGAACCTGCGAAGATTTGACGCACCCTGACCTGGAACCTGGAACCGCTGTGGCCTATGTGACGTTCTGGCGGAGCCCTGTGCGAGGCGTGCGGGGACCTCGAACCTCTGGAGATACTGCATGTCGAACGCTTCTGACCGAGCCGTGAACGAAGCCAAGGCCGCCGCCACCTCCGCGGCGACTTCCGCTCAGGTCCTGGCCGAGGACGCACAGCAAACCTTCCGTGACGCCGCCAAGCATTTCGAACGGGCGGTTCAGGAAGGCGTGGAACAAATTCGCGCTCAGTCGCGCGCCTATGCCGACACGGCCGGCGAGCAGATTGAAGAAGCTCAGCGCTACGTGGTCGAACACGTGCGTGAACGTCCGCTGGCGGCGACGGGCGTCGCCGTCGGTGTCGGCGTGGTGATCGGCCTGCTGCTCGCTGGCGGCCGCCGTTGATCGAGAAGGCGCTTCTTGCGGTCATCGGCCTGGCGGCCCTGACCGCCCTGACGCTCATGGGCGTCGCGGCGGCCGGTTTCGCCCTGTTCGCTGTGCTTACGCCGCTTCTCGGCGCGGCAGGCGCGGCGGGGGTGCTCGCCCTGGTTTGTATCCTGATCCTGGGCGGCGCTGTTCTGGCGGTTCGCGGTAAGGGTCCGTCCCTGCCTGCCCTGCAGCAGGACGACAGCCTGGCGGCCCGGGCCTTTGATCTGGCCCGTCAGCATCCCATGGCCGCGGGGGGAGCTGCGCTTCTGGCCACCCTGGCGGCTGGCGTCCTGGCGGTGAAGAATCCCAAGGTGATCGCCACCGCCCTCAGCGCCTACCTCGCGGGCCGGTCCTCAGGACGTCACTAGATCTGGTTACTCCGGCGCGGCCAGGCTCATCCAGAGCTCTGTTGGCTCGCGCCGGAGACGGACCGGCTCCGATCCCTCACGGCGCGCCCCTGATCGGGCGCGTCCCTTTTTTGTATCAGCCTGCCTGAGGACCTATGATGTTCAAGCTTCCGGACCTTCCCTACGCTTATGACGCCCTGTCCCCGGTGATCTCCGCCGAGACGATGCGGTTTCACCACGACAAGCATCACGCCAAGTATGTGGACACGCTCAACGACCTGCTGAAGGCCTCAGGCGAGACCCCTGCCTCCCTGGAAGAGGTGGTCAAGGCCGCCGCCGGCGATCCGGCCAAGAAGAAGCTCTTCAACAACGCCGCCCAGACCTACAACCACACCTTCTTCTGGACCTGCATGATCGGCGAGAAGCAGCAGCCGCAGGGCGACCTGGCCGCGGCCATTGACCGGGACTTCGGCGGCCTGGACAAGCTGAAGGAAGCCTTTGTCACCGAGTCTGTGAACCACTTCGCCTCGGGCTGGGGCTGGCTGGCCGCCGAGGGCGACAAGTTGAAGGTGCTGTCGACTCACGACGCTGACGACCTGCTGACCCATCAGGGCCTGACGCCGCTGCTGACCTGCGACGTCTGGGAACACGCCTACTATCTGGACCACCAGAATGATCGGAAGGCCTTCGTGGAAGCCTGGTTCGACAACCTGCCCCACTGGACCTTCGCCGCCGCCCAGTACGACGCCGCCCGTGGCAAGGGGCAGGCCTGGCGCCATCCCGTTCCGGCCGCCTGATCCCCGGAGCCGGTCTGGGTCGAAATAGTCAGCCACGTCTAAATCCCGCGCCCGAAAGGCGCGGGATTTTTCGTATCGGAGGGGCCGGCGCGGGGTCCGGGCTCCACTAGAGCCGGCGATCCAGCGACCAGGTCCGATGGGCTTCGAACTGGCTGCCCGACCAGGTCAGGGCCTTGATCCGGATGGCCTCATCGTCGGCCTCAATCATGTTGAAGCTGGCGGGAACGCCGCGCTCTCGCACCGACAGGGTGCCACATCCCACCGCATAGGTGCGTTCATCGGCGAACGGGTAAGGCAGGGCGAACGGCGCGTGAACGTGCCCCGAAAGGACCAGGTCGACCCGCGCCTCGCTGAAGGCCCGGGCGGCGTCGACCCCGCCCCAGACCTTGGCGGTCATGGGGCCAGCGATCATCTCGGTGAGCGGATGATGCAGCGCCACCAGCCGCAGACGGTTCGCAGGGGCGGTGTCCAGGAAGCTGACGGCGGTGCGCACCTGGTCGCGAGAAATCTGGCCCTTCGACCAGTTCAGACGCCACTGGGCGCCCCGGGCGGTGTTCACGCCGGCCACGGCCACCTGTTCATCCAGATGCGACTGGCTCCAGGCCGGACCGATGATCCGCTCAAACCGGGCGAAAGGCGTAAAAATCCGCTCGTGCCAGGCCAGATAGGGCGCGTCGTGATTGCCAGGCGTGACCAGCCACGGCCGCGGCAGCCGCTCGAGCCAGGCCCGTGCGGCCTCAAGCTCTCCGACCTCCGCAAAGCGGGTGATGTCGCCGGTGATCAGGACGAGATCAGGCGGCGTCTCCTGCAAGAGCGTCGTCGCCGCTTCTACAGCCGGCAGGTTCTCGTCGCCAAAGTGGATGTCCGAAAGCTGGGCGATGCGGATCATGCGGCCGCCGGGTTGACGGCGGCGTCCAGAATCTCCCCCTCGGCGCCGGCCGGTTCATCGCGAGGCGCCAGCACCCGGGCCACATGGGGCACGAAGGCGACCTGGGCGAAGGCGCCCAGCTGGACGCTCTCGCCATCCAGCAAGGCCGGTATGCCGCGCGGCGCCCAGACCCGCGCCTCGCGGCAAAGTCCGAGATCCACCGCGGGGTCGTCGCGCCAGTCGCCCACCGCCGCGTGCAGCCCGAGCCGGAAGGCCTCCAGGGCGCCATTGAGATCGAGGCCGGCGGCCTCCAGCGCCTGCTCATCGTCGGACAGACGCCGGCTGGCGGTGGGGCACATGAAGATCACGGCCTCACCCTTTTCTCTGGGACCAGCCCCGATCACATAGCGAAGGCGGCTGGAGAAGGCCCGCGACCAGGCCGTGCGCGCCCGCTCCAGGGCGAGACGGGCCTTGCCCTCGCGCATGGCTTCCCGGGCCGGGGCCCAGAGGGCCGGAGCGCCGAGGATGGCGGCCACAAGGAACAACTTCCCGTCCACCGTTCCACCAGCCAGGGGACGCTCGACCCCGCTGTCAAGAATGTCGACCAGCGCCTCCTGCCAAGGCCTTGCGCCGTAGATCGCGTGCGGCAGCATGTTCATGGTGCCCCCCGCCAGGGGCGCAAACAGGGGGCCGTCAGGACCGCACATCTCTGCGGCGCTGCGGGCTGTGCCGTCGCCGGCCACCACCGCCAGCAGATCGGGACCTGCATCTAGGGCGGACCGGAGGCACTGCTCCAGGTCGCCGGAGGATGAGGCGCAGACCCGCGCGCTCACCCCGTACTGGGCGAGGATTTCCTCAGCCTGCTGTGGCGCATCAGCCGAAACGCTGCCGGAGGCCAGATTCAGAACCACTTCGATCTTGCGCACGCCCTCGATCACAGTCGCGGCCTAACGCGCTGGTTCGCTAAGGTCGGGATCGGCGGGCTCGCCGGCGCCTTCGCCAGGCTGCAGCTCACGTCCGGCGCCGCTGAGGACGGCCCCGGCTTCTCCAGCTGCGGCCCGGAAGGTCGGTTCGGCGCGATCTGCGGCCACCGCCAGTTTCTGATCCACCACTTCGCCCCCCTTGCCGAACGACCCGTGCCAGGCCGCCACGCCAAGCATGGCGCCGCCAGCCAGGGCCACAAGGCCGATCAACAGATTGCGTATGGGATGACTGCGACGGCGGCGCTCTGCCCTGCGACCCTCAGCGAGCCCCTGTTCATAGGCCCTGTCCACCTCACGCGGATCGACAGCCAGGGGAGCTGTGGGAGGCGCCACGTTCAGCGGCGCGCCATCGCGGCGGGGTCTTCCAAATCGGGGCCACATTTGAGGCGCTCCATCATGATCTCTGCGGCCAAGCTAACGGTATTGCGCGATGGCGGTTCCCTTGGCGGAGGTGCGGCGGAGCCTGCGGGGCGCCCGGGACGGGAACCCGACACGGCGGGGGGCGTTTGATTGTCGGCACAAGCTCAAGGAGAGCCTGGAAATGATGAAGTCTCTTATCGCTGTCGCGGGCGCAGGCCTCCTGGCCGCGGCCTGCACCTCTACCGGCACGGTGGAACGTAACGCCGCTGGCGGCGCGGCCCTCGGCGCTCTGGCCGGCGCGGTCATTGGCAACAATGTCGGCTCGGGCAGCGCTGCCACGGGCGCCGCCATCGGCGCGGTCGCCGGCGGCGCGGCGGGCGCCTACAAGGGGTGCCGTGAGGACGGCGGCTGCGGCGCCGATGTCCCCAATCGCCGCCAGTACTATGATGAGCGAGCGGGTCGCTACTACTTCTATGACTCCGCTAGCCAGCGCTATTACTGGGAAGACGGCCAGCCCCGCTACTGACAGGCGCGGCAAGGCAAAGTGATTTCAGGGGCGGTCAGCATGCTGGCCGCCCCTTTTTGCGCGCCCTGGAGAACCAGGGGCGAACTGAGGGGTGCTGGGAATGAAACTGACAACGAAATCCGCGGTTACAACGAGCGTCTGCATGGCGGGGGTACTCGTGCTGAGTGGCTGCCAGACCTGGCGGGAGAGTCTGACGCGGGACTCCCGCTGCGATCTGGTCTCTGCCGAGATCTATTTTGAACCAGACTCGGCGGACTTGGGGCCCGAGGCGCGCGGCCTGATCGCGGCGACAGCGCAGCAGGCGGCCGGTTGCACGGTCGACAGGGTGGATGTCCTGGGCCTGGCCGACGCCACCGGCGCGCCTGAGCCGAACATGGCCCTGTCGCAGGCCCGCGCCGCCACGGTGGCCCAGGCCCTGGCCGAGGCCGGCCTTCCTGAGGCGGCCTTTGACACGCAGGCTGCTGGACAGCTGAACGCGGTGAGACCGGACGGCGTTGACCGGCCCATGCGCCGCCGGGTGGACATCCGGCTTCGCCTGTCGACGCCGGACTGACCCACGAGAGAGACTGGCCCACAAGAGAAAGGCGGACCCGGGAGGGTCCGCCGAAGTGGGTATCATCGAGAAAAGGGGGGTGCGGAGGCGGCAGGCTGACGAATGACCGCCAGCCTCAAGTCGGGGGGGGCGTCGCCGCCTCCGCAGGTTGAATAACTCGCCTGATCGAGACCCGTTCCCACTGGCTGCGAAGTTTTTTCAGATTCCTCAGACCGGCCGCTCGAGCCGGGTCTGAGGCGGAACGGAGAAGCTTCGCCGACGTTCTATCCCCAACAGCAAAGCCTGGCTTTGCGCCAATCTCGGGGCCGAGGATGATCAGGGGATACATGGCCGCACATGGCGGCCTCGCCTACGTGGAGACCGTCTCCCGTCGCGCCCAGCGGACACGCCGCCGGATGGTGGCTCTGACCTCGGTCGCGAGCATGGCCTGCGCCATTTCCCTTCTGGGCGCGCTTACCGCGCCCGACCATTCGGGCACGGGCGCGCCGCCTGCGCCGAGCCCGCTGCATCTCATTCGATTCTAGCCAAGGAACACCTGATGGCCGAACCTCAAGACAACAA
Source organism: Phenylobacterium sp. (assembly GCF_030693405.1). GTDB lineage: Bacteria > Pseudomonadota > Alphaproteobacteria > Caulobacterales > Caulobacteraceae > Phenylobacterium. The sequence continues at coordinate 9,241 of NZ_JAUYAW010000010.1, read as the reverse complement.
CGCCCCGAAAATGCCGGCGACGCCGGCGCGCCAGGGCGCCCTGGGCAGGCCCGTGTTGCTGGTGCTGGTGATCTCGGTGACCCTGGCCTTTGTCGGCCTGATGGCCGCCTGGCTGTTCCGCGCCGATGACCTGGCAGAGGGCGATGTCCATGCCGGGCGGCAAGCCAGCGACGCGGTTGAGTTCAATCAGGACGCGCCGGCCCCGCGGATCCCCGAAGCCGATGGCGCTGACGGCCCGACCACTCAGCCGCCGCAGAACGCACCGAACTGATGTTCTGAGACAAAGAGAGGGCCGGAACATCTGTTCCGGCCCTCTTGTCTTGCCCCGAAGAGCCTGCGGCTCAAACGACGGACTGACCCCGAATGGCGCGCACGACGAAGCTCGCCACCAGCAGGACCAGGAACAGCACGAAGAGCACCTTGGCGATTGTGGCCGCCAAGCCTGCCAGGCTCATGAAACCAAGATATCCGGCTGCAACCGCTAGCACCGCAAACACTATCGCCCAACCCAGCATGACATGCTCCTCAGGTCCGTGGATCCAGAACGGCGCGAGGCGCCGCCTGGGTCTGTGAACGTCTGATGAGCTGGGCTGTTCCGCCCGCCGCTCGGCGCCTCACGGGACCGGCGGCGGGCTAGGGTCAGGCTGCGGCCTTCGCCTTGCGGCGGGGATGGAAGAAAAGCGCCTGGCCGATCGCCGCCTTCACCGTCTCCGGCTGGAAGGGCTTGGTGATCAGGAAGGTGGGCTCAGGGCGCTCGCCGGTGAGCAGGCGCTCCGGGAAGGCGGTGATGAAGATCACCGGCACATCGAGCTCGGCCAGGATGTCCTTGACCGCGTCGATGCCAGAGGACCCGTCCGCCAGCTGGATGTCGGCCAGGACAAGACCCGGGCGATTGCGGCTGACGGCGTCGACAGCCTCGGTCCGGGTGGCGGCGATATCCACCACAGTATGGCCCAGCTCCTTGACCAGGGCCTCGATGTCGGCCGCGATCACCGGTTCGTCCTCGATGATGAGCACGTCGGTGGCCAGTTCAGCATCGATCTCCGACTGGGCCTCGGCGATCAAGGCGCCGACCTCATCAAAACTCGCCCCAAGAATCTGGGCGGTCTCGCTGGGAGTGAAGCCTTCCAGAGCGGTCAGCAGGAACGCCTGACGAGACCGAGGCGCAATGCGCATCAGCCGTGAGTTGGCGTCGTCGTCGGCGCCGTCGGTCGCTGGCGACTCCAGCTGAGCTCCGGTGGAGCACCAGATGGTGTGGAACACGTGATAGAGCGCGACCCTGGGGGTCAGACCCGCCTCCAGGACCTTTTCGCCCGCAGCCAGGGCCTCAAGGGCCACGCGGACATAATGGTCGCCAGTTGTTTGATCGCCGGTGAGCGCACGCGCATAGCGCCGGACATAAGGCAGATGCGGCGCCAGTCGGGCTAGAAGACTCAATGACCCCTCCCGTAGAGACAAGGATGAACACGCGACTGCATCGATTGCGGCCGCGCTTGATCCATCAACCGCACAAAACGTCGCTGGAGGGAACCGGTTCCCCATGTTTGACGTTTTCGACATTCTGAGATCAGGCGGCTATGGCTGGGCTGATGGAACTCGACGGGGGGCCGGGCGTTTGAGCGATCAGAATGACAGCAAGAAGGGGCGTTCGCCGCCTGAGCGAGACGCCGGGGATATGATCGAACACCAATCCGAACAGCATTCGGCGGGGCCAGACGTGAACGCCGCGGCCCTCGATGAAGCACGCTTGCGCCAGCAGGCCATCGGCGTGCGCCTGCGACAGATGTTCGACGAGGTGGTCAACGAGCCGGTCCCGGACGAATTTCTGGATATCCTGCGCCGCGCCGACAAGTCGGCGGAGAACGGCTGATGGTCGACCGCAGCCCCCGGGACCCCGCCCTCGACAACGCCTTCAAGGCTGAAATCGTCACCCTGATCCCCCATCTGCGCGCCTTCGCCCGCACCCTGTGCGGCGACGCCACGGCCGCCGATGACCTGGCGCAGGACGCCATGATGAAGGCGTGGGACGCCCGCGCCAGCTTCCAGATGGGCACCAACATGAAGGCGTGGACCTTCATGATCCTGCGCAACCAGTTCTATTCCGAGAAGCGCCGGTCCTGGCGCCAGAGCCAGCTCGACCAGGAGGCCGCCGAACGCACTCTGGTGGCGGTGGACGATCCCGAGGCGCCCGTGGCGCTGGACGAACTCCGCCTGAGCCTTGGCATGTTGCCGCCGGAGCAGCGCGAGGCGCTGATCCTGGTGGGCGCCGGCGGCTTCGCCTACGAAGAGGCCGCCGAGATCTGCGGCGTCGCAGTCGGCACGGTCAAAAGCCGTGTGAGCCGCGCGCGGCGCGCCTTGCAGGCCATTCTCGAGGCCGGCGCCTATGACCGCGATGGCGGGGCGGCCGGCGACGCGATGCGGTCTATCCTGGCCGACGCCGAACGGCTCAGCACCGCGCGCTGACGGCCCGGGGGGGCCAGGTCATGAATGGGGATCCCTGGGCCTCTCTGGGCACCATACGCGTCCGGTTGATCGCCGCCATGGCGGCAGCCCTGCTGCCGGTTCTGGCCCTGGGGGCCATTCAGAGCGGCATGGCCTTCAACCACGAGGCTGAACGGGTCCGGGAAACCCTGGGGTCGGCGGCGCAGCGGAGCGCGGCCGACGCCCGGGCGCGGATGGAGTCCGCCGACATTCTGCTTGAGACCCTGGCGCCGGGTTCGGTGGGGTTCGCCTGTGCTCAGCGACTGGCCGAGATCGCCGAACGTATCCCCGGCTATGACAATCTGATCCGCTTTGACCGCAACGGCCGGGTCGCCTGCGCGGCTGGAACCGTCCCTTCCGACCCCGCGCGGGCCGAACGCCCCTGGTTCAACCAGGTGCAGACTGGCGGTGAAATGGTCATCACCCGCGATCCCGGCGCAGTCTATTCCGATAAGCCGGCCCTCATGGCCGTTGTCCCTGCCTACAATTCGGCCGGCGAGTTCGACGGCGCCCTGGCGGCGGTGATCGCCCTGGCCAGCCTGCAACCCAACTCCACCGTGGCGGCCCTGCCCCCCGGCTCCGAAGTGGCCCTGCTGGACGCCGCCGGCGAATATCTCAGCCTGACAGACCCAGACGCCTTCGCGCCGCCCCCGGTCGGCTGGCAGGCGCGCACCCACGCGCAAGGGTCCTATGTCTGGTATGGTCGCACTGACGGACAGCGCCGGGTCTATATCGCCGCCCCTCTGGTGGGCGAGAGCCTGTTCGTCATCCTGTCGGCGGACTCGCCGGGGCTCTTTTCCTGGGCGCGCCTCAACCCGCTGACCGGGCTCATCCTGCCGCTTCTGACCTTCGCCGTCGTGCTGGGGACAGTGTTCATCGCCGTGGACCGGGTGGTTGTGCGCTGGCTTATCTATCTGCAGCGGATCGCCGCCCTCTATGGCCGGGGCCGCCTGACGGTCAGACCGGCCCAGGCTGGCGACATGCCGCTGGAAATCCGCGACCTGGCCGAGGCCATGGAGACTATGGCCGACGCCATCGTCGGCCGTGACGCCTCGCTCCGCGACTCCCTCGCCCAGAAGGACGCCCTGATGCGGGAGATCCATCACCGGGTGAAGAACAATCTGCAGGTCATCTCCAGCCTGCTCAGCATGCAGCAGCGGGCCCTGACCGACCCGGGCGCCCGGGCCGCCATGTCCGACACCCGCCAGCGGATTTCAGCCCTGGCCCTCGTCTATCGCGCCCTGTACCAGGGCCCCGATCTCAAGCGCGTGGACCTGCGCCCCTTCCTCGAGGAACTCACCGCCCAGCTGGTGGCCGGCGAATCCATGCACGGGCCAGCGGTGCGGACGGAGCTGCACGCCGATACCTTGATGATCGATCCTGACCGCCTGGCCCCTCTGGCCCTGTTTGCGGTGGAAGCGATCACCAACGCCCAGAAGCACGCCTTCGCCGGTCGCGGCGGCACGCTGAGCGTCGACTTCCGGGTCGGCGGCGACGAGGCCGTTCTGGAGATCGCCGACGACGGCGACGCCAGCGATCAGGCCCTGGCGGGAACCGGTGTGGGCCGCACCCTGATGACCGCCTTCGCCCGCCAGCTGCGCGGTCGCTCGGAGCTGGTCCGCAACGCCGCAGGGGGCGTCACCGTTCGTCTGGCCTTCCCGACACCCCACCCCGCGATGTCCGCGCCCTCGGAAGGGAACCAGCAGGTCGCCTGACCGTTAAGCTTGGCGACGCCGCCTTCCCTTCCAAAACGGAGACCCAAAAATGCGTAAGCTCTTCCTTCTGGCCGCCCTGACCGCCAGCCTCGGCATGACCGCCTGCAACACCATTTCCGGCGCTGGCCAGGACGTGGGCGCGGCCGGCGACGCCGTCACGCGCACCGCTGAAGACGCCAAGAACTAAGACCGACAGCCGACCGGCCGCTGGGCTGGTCTCTGACGATCGAGCCCCGCTCCGGCCCCGCCGCGGCGGGGTTTTTCGTGGCTGGAGTTGAGGGGGGAGTTGAGGGGGGAGTTGAGGGGTGTCAGGCAGCCGCCCGGTCGGCGGCGCGCAGGACGTAAAGGCCCGGCGTATCATCCACGGCGCTCAAAGGCTCATCGCCGGCCACCGGATCCTCGTCGGCGGCGAACAGCACCCGGCCGCCCGGGTTCAGGGCGGCGGCGAGGTTCTCCACCACCTGGCGCTGGGCGGGCTCGATCATCGAGGAGATAACATTGCGGCAGAAGATCAGGTCGAAGCCCCTGACCCTGGACATGTCGCCGATCAGGTTCAATCGCCGCCAGCGGATCGACTGGCGGATCTGGGGGGAGATCAGCCACATCTCGTCCACCTTGTCGAAGTGCCGGACCAGGCTGCGGATCGGCAGCCCCCTCTGGACCTCAAACTGGGTGTAGAGTCCGCTCTGGGCCTTCTCCAGGGCCCGTTCAGACAGGTCGGAACCGAACAGTTCGAACCGGGCGTCGGGCCATTGGCCCGCCATGTCGTCGACCAGCATGGCCAGGGAGTGGATTTCCTGCCCCGTCCCGCAGGCCGCGCTCCAGATGCGGATCGGCTGATCCTTGCGCCGCGCGACCAGTTCCGGCGCCAGCACATCGCGGAAGTGGTCGAAGGCGGCCTTGTCGCGGAAGAAGCTTGTGTCCCCGGCCGCCATGGCCTCGACGATCGCCCAGATCAGGCGGTCCTCCCGCCTTGCCCGCAGGCCCGCCATCAGCTCGGCGATGCTGTCGAAACCCTCGCGCCGGGCCACCGGACCCAGGCGGGTCTCCAGCAGATAGTCCTTGGCCGGATCGACCTTCTGGCCGGACCGGGCCGCGCAGAGTTGGGCGACAAGCTCGCGGTCTTCCGCCTTCATGCCAGCCCAGCCTGGGCAAACTTTGCCGCCACGATCTCACTGTCGAAGGGTTTCATGATGTACTCGTCCGCGCCGCTTTCGAGAGCCTCGCGGATGGCGCTGACCTCGTTTTCGACCGTGCAGAAGATCACCTTTGGCGCCTTGCCGCCGGGCTCCATCCGCAGGCCGCGCAGGAATTCCAGCCCGTTCATCACCGGCATGTTCCAGTCGAGCAGCACCACCTCCGGCATGGTGGTGCGACACCAGGCCAGGGCTTCAGCCCCGTCGGCCGCCTCGGCCACATCGAAGCCGAGGTCCTCCAGGATCCTGCGGGCGACCTTTCGGATCACCCGGCTGTCATCGACGATGAGGCAAGTCCTCAACCGAACACTCCCAACCTGAGGCCCTCTGTTGTCGGGCCTGCTGGTTAAGGAGCCGTTTGATTTTGCCAGATGGGCGGCGGGTAAGCCCCGATTTGGGCTCAGCCGGCTGGGATCGTCACGGCCAAGGTCACCTTTTCCTCGCCCGCCTCAGCGAAAATCTTGCCGCCGGCGTCGCTCACGAAGAGGTGGACATAATAGGCCTGGACCCAGTGGCCGTGCAGCGCGCCCGCGGGCAGGTCTTCTCCACGCAGACCGGCGGCGACTTCGGGGCGCAGCCGAGCCTTGGGGCCCGTGGCCTCGACGGCGATCACCGTGGTGTCCCCGTCCCGGGCGGCCCGCAGCCTCGCCACCCCGCCCAGGGGCAGGGCCGCGCCGGCCATCTGGGCGACATTCAGAACGGCGCGAGCGGCGGCCTTGTCCAGGCGATCGGCCTCCACCGCCCAGGCCAGCTCGGCCCGCTGATGGCTGAACACCCCCTGGGCGAGCCGCTCCAGTTCCCGGGGGTCGAACACCTCCGCCGAGGCCGAGGCGCCGAAGGCGACCCGGGTGAAGGACAGCATCTCCGCCAGCTTCCGTCCGGAGGCGGCGATGAGGCCCATGGCGTCCTCGCGCATGTCCTGGGCGTCGGGATCCTCCAGCAGATCAAGGCCTGAGACGATGGCGCTGACCGGGCTGATGAAGTCATGGCACATTCGCGCGGCCAGGAAGGCGGCGATCTGCGCTGCGCCGACAGGATCGGCCTCAGGTTGGGGCGATGGAAAGAGGGGCGCGGTGTCGGTCATCGCCGCAAGATTGGCGTGATTGGCCGGCCGTGAACAGGGGCTCTAGATAGCCTTTTCGAAGACCCAGGGGTCCTGCGGCGGCGCCAGGCGGGCGGGCGCAAACGCCGCGATGGTCGGCTCGACGGCTGCCCGGCTGCGGCCCGCGGCCGGCTGGGCGAGAGAGACGGCCAGATAGCCGGCGAAGCCGACAAAGAACGCGAAAACGCCCAGCCAGGTGAGGGCTGCGACGGGATCGACCAGGTGGCTCGGCTGCGGTTCCATGAGAGTTGAACCCACGCGGGGGTCGTTGGTTGCAGGCCGAGGCTTGCGCGCGGCTTATTGCGAACAGTTCGCATTGCAGCAGGGCGCGACCCATTATAAGAATGACTCGCAAGTCGGCCGGGTCCCCTCTCCGCTGACCTGCGATCAGCATGGCGTTCCTCCCCGCCAGGCCCTGGCTCCGTCCGGCCCCCGCCGGGCGGAGCCGCTCTTTTCCTCCGCCCACCCCGAACATCGCTCGCCCGCTGGGCTGTATGCCGGCGCGGTTTGGGTCCATAACCGCAGCAGACAAAACCAATGCCGCAGATCATAGGAGGCGCGCCATGGCCCTGGACACCGGAGTGGCTCAGAAGACCTTTCGCTGGGAAGATCCTCTGGATCTGGCCGCCCGGCTCTCCGAGGACGAACGGATGGTCTGGGAGGCCGCGCGGGCCTATTGCCGCGACAAGCTGCTGCCACGGGTGGTCTCGGCCTATGCCGAGGAGCGCTTCGACCGCGAGATCATGACGGAGATGGGGGCCCTGGGCTTCCTCGGCCCCACCATTCCCGAAGAATACGGCGGCGCCGGCGTCAATCACGTGGCCTATGGTCTGATCGCCCGCGAAGTCGAAGCGATCGATTCCGGCTACCGCTCGGCCATGAGCGTGCAGTCCTCTCTGGTCATGTACCCGATCTATGCCTTCGGTTCCGAAGCCCAGAAGCAGAAGTACCTGCCCGGCATGGCCAAGGGCGACATCATCGGCTGCTTTGGTCTGACCGAGGCCGATGGCGGCTCTGACCCCGCCTCCATGCGTACGGTGGCCAAGAAGATCGACGGCGGCTTCGTGCTGAACGGCGCCAAGATGTGGATCACCAACAGCCCGATCAGCGATGTGGCCCTGGTCTGGGCCAAGCTCGATGGGGTGATCCGCGGCTTCCTGGTGGACCGCGGCTCAGAGGGCCTGACCACGCCGAAGATCAACAACAAGCTGTCCCTGCGGGCCTCGGTGACCGGCGAGATCGCGCTCTCTGACGTCTTTGTGCCCGAGGACCAGATGCTGCCTGGCGTGAGCGGCCTGCGCGGGCCCTTCTCCTGCCTGAACAAGGCCCGCTACGGGATCGCCTGGGGCGCCATGGGCGCGGCGGAATTCTGCCTGCACGCCAGCCGCGACTATGTGGCCAGCCGCCAGGTGTTCGGAAAGCCCCTGGCCGCCCGCCAGCTGGTGCAGAAGAAGCTGGCCGACATGCAGACCGAGATCGCGCTCGGCTTCGAAGGGGCGCTCGCCCTGGGCCGGCTGATTGATGAAGGCGCCTGGGTGCCGGAAGCCATCAGCCTGATGAAGCGCAACAACTGCGGCAAGGCCTTGGCCATCGCCCGGGAGGCCCGCGACATCCACGGCGGCAACGGTATCAGCGGCGAGTACCATGTGATGCGCCATGCCGCGAACCTGGAGACGGTCAACACCTATGAAGGCGCCCACGACGTCCACGCCCTTATCCTGGGCCGCGCCATCACGGGCGAAAACGCCTTCTAGGGTCCTGACGACGGCGCCAATGGCGGTCCGGGGCGTTGTTCAGGCCACGCCCCGGGAGCCTTCATGCCTGACAGTCCACGCACCCTAGATGACGTCGTTCTCTGCGTCTGCGAAACCGCCGCGGCCGCCGACGGCAAGGTCAGCCTGGAAGAGATCCGCGACGCCATCGGCGGCCGGGCCTATGGGCCTTTGCTGTTCATGGCCGGCGTGATCACCATGACTCCGGTCAGCGCCGTGCCCGGCGTCCCGTCCCTCCTGGCCCTGACCGTCATTCTGATCGCCGGCCAGATGCTGGTGGGGAGCGATCAGGTCTGGCTGCCGCGCTGGTTACTCAGACTGAAGGTCAAGGCCGCCAGCCTGGAGAAAGGCGCGCAGCGCGTGCGGCGCCCGGCGCAGGCGCTCGATCGCCTGATACGACCCCGGCTCCTGAGCATGACGCAAGGTGCTGGTCGAAAGGGTGTGGCGGTGATCTGCATCCTTGTCGGGCTGATGACCCCGCCCCTGGAGCTCATCCCGTTCTCGACAGCCATACCGGCCGCCACGATCACGGTCTTTGGATTGGGCCTGACGGCCCGGGACGGGGCGGTTGTGTTGGTCGCCCTCAGCGTCGGCGTCGCCGCGATCGGCCTGGTCGGCTGGGCGGTGCTGGGCTGAGGCGTTGGCCAGACAGCAAAAAGCCGCCGGACGGGATGCGTACGGCGGCTTTGAGATGATATGGGTGCGGGGACAGGATTTGAACCTGTGACCTTCAGGTTATGAGCCTGACGAGCTACCGGGCTGCTCCACCCCGCGGCAGATGGTTTGGCGCGTGGATGTGCGCCTTATGTGCTGGCAAGGGAGTGATCTGATGAATTCATCCGTTTGGTAGACCTGGCGGCGACCTACTCTCCCGCGCCTTAAGACGAAGTACCATCGGCCCAGAGAGGCTTAACGACCGAGTTCGGAATGGGATCGGGTGGGGACCTCTCGGCATAACCACCAGGTCAACGAAAC